>JACQYB010000056.1 GCA_016208415.1 Betaproteobacteria bacterium
TCTCGCCGCCGCCAAAACCGTAGCCCCTCGTCCCAAACAACACTCGGCGCCTGTCCCTCCCAGTTCCTGGTGGGACACGCCCCGTTTTACCTCCTCAAATAGCTCGGGTTGCCGAGCCTCGTTTATTTCGGGGCGTAACAGCGAGTCGATGTGCTGACGCCGGGCGATCTGCCGCCGAAATTTCGCCTGCAGGTGCTGGCCGAAGCGCAGCCGGTATGAACACGAACCGTCTGGACGATTACCTCGATCACATGCGACAGGCGGCGACGGATGCATGCGGCTTTGTCGAGGGCTTGAGCAAGGAGGACTTTCTTGCCGACAAGCGCACCCAGCAGGCGGTCATCATGAGCCTCATCGTTATTGGCGAGGCCGCCACCAAGGTGATGGATGGGTACGCGGAGTTCACCGACCAGCACAGGCAAGTGCCGTGGCGAAGCATGCGCGGGATGCGTGACCGCATCGCCCATGGGTATTTCGACATCAACCTCGATGTGGTGTGGGACACGGTACAAAGCGCCCTGCCGAATTTGCTGGAGCAGTTGCGCACCCTAGAAACTGCAATTCGACGCCCACCAGGATGACCAGCTCGAACCCATCCGCGCCGTGGTGGCGCTGTTCGAGGGGCAGCTGGACACTTCACAAACCGCCGTGACGCGGGACGACGCGCTTTCCAGCCTGGCACTCACCGGAACGGGCATCGCCAACCACCGCGTGATCGACGATGCGCAATGGCTTACCAACCTGCACGCAGTGCAGGAGTCGTGGTGATCGACGACCCTGTATCAAGCCTTGGCGCCAACTCACTGTTCAGTGCCTTGCGCCGCCTACGACACAGCCTGCGCCTGCCGCTGTTTGGCGACAGGCTGGCGGCGCAATTCGAACTTGGCTCATGCCAGGCGTTTCGCCAGGTCCTCGGCGCGCGGGTGGCAGTACCGTATCAGCGTGCGCGGGTCTCCATGGCCAGTGATCTTCGTCAGTTCATGCATGGGAGATATCGACGCCAGGCGTGAGGTGGCGTCGTGTCGTAAGTCGTGGAAGCGAAGGTCAGTCAGGAACTTGCCATCCGGCCGCTGCTTGGCCGCCTTGCCTTCATCGACGTAGGTGCCGGGGACCTCTCGGGCGCCGAGGACCGGGCATGGTGAGTGCCTCCATGGAGGCTTGCCGCAGACCAAGAAAGCGACCACGATCAGGCACCTTTTTTGAATCGCAGCGAGGCAGTTCATGGAACAGGTTCTTGCCGCCCGTTCGGTCATCACCCACCGATTAGGCTGCCCGTCTTGCGCCACGTGAAGGTGAGATGCCGCATGACCGGATGACGGGCCGCTGTCGTGACCCTGTCACCCCGGTGTCGTGGTCAAACGTCCCGCCCCATGCGATTCTCGCCCCACCGCAGCAACCGGAGCCCGAAATGCTGATCCAGAAATTGCGCCTCAAGCGGGGCTGGTCCCAACAGCAGCTGGCGGAGGCCGGCGGCCTGAGCGTGCGCACCGTCCAGCGCATGGAGGCCGGCCAGCCGGGGAGCGTGGAGTCGTTGAAGTCCATTGCTGCGGTGTTCGAGATCGACTTTTCAACCTTGAATCCGGAGCAGACCATGACTTCCACGGCAGACGCCCTGTCCGAGCGGCAGGAGCAGGAGGCGTTCGAGCACGTGCGCAGGCTTCGCGGCTTCTACCTTCATTTGCTCAGGTACGTGATCGTGGTGCTGGCGTTGCTGGCCATCAACCTCGTCGTTTCGCCCCAGCGCCTGTGGGCGTTGTGGGTGATGGGCGGCTGGGGGCTCGGCGTGCTGATCCACGCGTCGCGGGTCTTCCGGCCCCACTGGCTGCTGGGACCGGCCTGGGAACGGCGGCAGGTGGAGAAGCGGCTGGGGCGGGCGCTGTAGTGCGGGAAACCTCGCGTCCCGGGCGGGTGGGGGCACCTGTGGCGGGCGCGCCAAGGCGCGGGGACGGGTCGTCACCCGCCGCGAAACCATCCTCTCCCTGCTGGTGGCCCTGCTGCTGCTCGCTGCCGTGCTGGCCCCCTTCACCCCCCAGGACCCCACCTACCACCGCTTCGCCGATGCCCGCTCCTGGCTGGGCGTGCCCAACGCCGCGGACGGCCTCTCCAACCTGGCCTTCATCCTTGCCGGCGCGTGGGGCCTGGTGCGCTGGCGCCGGGGGCGCATGGCGGTCTGGCCGGCGCCCATGAACGCCTTTGCCGGCGTGTTCTTCGCCGGACTGGTGCTCACCGGCCTGGGCTCCTTCTGGTATCACCTGGCGCCGGACGATGCCCGCCTGGCCTGGGACCGCTACGTCATGGTGGTGCCCTTGCCCGGCGTGCTGGGCATGGCGGCGGCGCAGAAGGTGAGCCCGCGCGCCGGCACGGCGCTGGGGGCGGCGGCCCTCGTGCTGGGGCCGCTGTCGGTGGCCTGGTGGCGGTGGACGGGCAACGTCGCGCCCTACGGCGTGGTGCAGTTCGGCGGCATGGGGCTGGTGGTGTGGATGCTGTTCCTGCGCGGCGGGCGCGCGGGGCCGAACTGGGCGGCGCTGGTCGGCGCCTACGCCCTGGCCAAGGTGTTCGAGTTGCAGGACGAGGAGGTGTTCCGCCTCAGTGGCGGGCTGGTCTCGGGCCATACCCTCAAGCACTTGGCCGCCGCCTGCGCGGCGCTGGCGGTGCGCGGGAAGAGGTGAGGCGGCCGCGGCCCGGGCGGGCGGCGGCCGGGGGGGTGCCTACTTCTTCTTCTTGGTCGTCGAACTCTTGGCCGGTGCGGCGCCGTCCGCGTCCAGCGCCTTGGAGGCCGGCGTGGCTCCGCCCTGCACGCCCAGCGCGCCGCCGGTGCCGAGCCCGCCCTGGACTTCCTGGGCGCGGTAGTTCTTCACCGCCTTGACCAACTGGTTGTAGGCGTCGGCGAAGGCCGCCACGATCACCTTGCCTTCCGCGGTCTTGGTGTAGCCGCCCAGCCCGGCCCCGGCGCCGCCGCCAAAGATGCTGCCCCAGGCGCCGAAATCGGTCTTGGCGGAACTGCCCTCGGCGGCCGCCAGTTGCACGCCGGAGCGGTTATCCACCAGCGTCAGCATGGTGGAGGCTTCCTTGAACTTGAGGTTGCCGGCCACCGCGCCCAGCACGCCCAGGCTGCGGGAGATGCCGCCCAGCGCCGCGCCCACGCCGCCGGCGTCCTGGTTGCTGAAGGTCATGGAGGGCGTCATGGTGTAGTCCGCCGCCACCATCTGGCCCTTGCCGAAGTTGCTGCCCCCGCGCATCTCGCCGGACTGCTCCAGCGCCCGCTCCTGCATCATGTTGCCCATGGCGCGGCCGCGTTCCACGATGACGAAGCAGTTGGACTGCTGCACCAGCAGGCGGATCACCGGCACGGTGGAATTGAGCTTGTAGTCGCGGGTGAGCTGGTAGTACCACGGCGCCGAGGTGTTCTCCACCACGGCCAGGGTGCCCAGCGAGCGGTCGCAGTGCTCCAGTTGGGCGTTGGCGTTCTCGGCGGTGGCGCCGCCCGCCGAGCCGGTGGCGACGGTCTTCGCCCCTTCGTCGCCCATCTTCACGGGATTGGTGACGCAGCCGGCCAGGAGCAGCGCTCCCGCCAGCGAACCGAGCTTGATCATCCTCATGCAAGTCTCCCCTTGATTGATGCCCGCGGCGGCCCGAATTGCCGCCGGGCAGGTGGCGTTGGGGAGCATAGCACCTTCATGGCGCGGCGCCAGCGCATCCAGTCACGCTCAAGCGTTCCTGTGCGGTGCGCCCAGCAGGATGACGTCCGCCACGCGCAGGCAGACCGTGATCTCCTGGCCGGCGGCCACGGCATGGCGGCGCACGGCGCGGTCCGTCACGCGCATCTGCAGGCGCGTCTCCGGCATGCCTTCGGGCCGCAGCCACACCACTGCCTCGCCGCCCAGGGGGATGACCTCCTCCACCCGCGCCGGGATGGGGTTTTCCAGGTGGCTGCCCCAGGGCTTGTCCGGCCGCGCCAGCAGCACGTTGCTGGGCAATATCGCCCAGCGCAGGCTGGAGGCGGCATCCGCCGGCAGGGGGCCGGCGGCGCGCAGGGTGTGGGGGCCCCAGCGCAGTAGCGGCGTTTGCCCCGTTTGCCCCGGCTCCACCTGTGCCTCGAAGATGTTGGGGATGTCGAGCAGGCGCGCCGCCGCCGCGCAGCAGGGGCGGGTGAGCACCTCGCCGGTGGGGCCGGCCTGAAGCAGCCGGCCGCGATGCAGCAGGCAGACATGGGCGGCGAGTTGCGCCGCCTCGTCCAGGTCGTGGGTGACCAGCACGATGGTGGCGCCCAGTTGCTGGTGCAGCCGGCGCAGCTCCACGTAGAGGCGCTTGCGCGTGCTGCGGTCCACCGCCGAGAAGGGCTCGTCCAGCAGCAGCACCCGCGGCTCCCGGGCAATGGCCCGGGCCAGGGCCACGCGCTGCTTCTGCCCGCCGGAGAGTTCCCGCGGATAGCGCGCCCCCAGGCCGTCCACGTGGGCCAGGGCGATACAGGCCAGCGCCCGGGCGCGGCGCGGCTCCGCGGCCAGGTGGGTGAGCGCCGTCTCCACGTTGCCCTGCACCGTCAGGTGCGGGAACAGCCCGTAGTGCTGCGGCACGAAGCCGATGGGGCGGCTGCGGGTGGGGCGGTGGATGTGGTCGTCGTCCCAGGGCTCGCCGGCCAGCGCGATGCGCGCGTAGCGCAGCCGCAGCAGCCCGGCGATGGACCGCAGGATGGAGGTCTTGCCGCTGCCCGAGGGGCCCACCAGGGCGGTGATTCTCCCCTCCGGGATCTCGGCCCGGAAGTCCAGCGGCGGGCCGTCGTGGCGCAGGTCGAGGCTGAGGCTCATGCCGCCGCCGGGCCGCCCCAAGGCGGCGTGAGGCCCCCCCGGGGGGCAGCGTAGCGTGGGGGCCGTTCACATGCCGCCGCCGGGCCGCCCCAAGGCGGCGTGAGGCCCCCCCGGCCGGGCCGCCCCAAGGCGGCATGAAGCCCCCGCGGGGGGCAGCGTAGCGTGGGGGCCGTTCACATGCCGCCGCCGGGCCGCCCCAAGGCGGCATGAAGCCCCCCGGGGGGGCAGCGTAGCGTGGGGGCCGTTCACATGCCGGCGGGCGGGGTGGCAAGGTGGACGTCCTCACACCGGCTGGCGGCGGCGCATGAGCCGCGTCACCAGCCCGTAGCTCACGGCGATGGTGACCAGCGAGATCACCAGCAGCAGCAGCGACATGGCGCCCGCCTGGGCGGTATCGAAGGACTGCACCTTGTCGTAGATGGCGATGGCCACGGTCTGGGTCTCGCCGGGGATGTTGCCGCCCACCATCAGCACCACGCCGAACTCGCCCAGGGTGTGGGCGAAGGTCATGACCGCGGCCGACAGCACGCCCGGCCAGGCCAGGGGCAGCTCGATGCGGCGGAAGGCCTGCCAGAACGTCAGCCCGCAGCACTGGGCGGCCTCGCGGATGTCCGGCGCAATGGCTTCGAAGGCGCGCTGGATGGGCTGCACCGCGAACGGGATGTTGAAGATCACCGAGGCTACGACCAGCCCGGTGAAGCTGAAGGCCAGCGTCTGCCCCGCCAGCGCCTCGAAGGCGCGCCCCAGCGGCGACTGCGCCCCCATGGCCACCAGCAGGTAATAGCCGATGACCGTGGGCGGCAGCACCAGCGGCAGCGCCAGCAGCCCCTCCAGCCACGGCTTGCCGCGCCACGGCGTCACCGCCAGCCAGCGGGCGACGAGGACGGCCGCCGGCAGCAACACCAGCAGCGTGACCAGCGCCAGTTCCGCCGACAGGGAGATGGCGGCCCAGTCCATCAGCGCGCCGCCTCATTCGGCAGCGTGAAGCCGTGGCGGACGAAGATGTCGCGGGCCGCGGGCTGCTGCAGGTAGTCGTGGAAGGCGCGGGCGGTGTCGCCGGCCCGCTTCATCAGCACCATGCGCTGGCGCAGCGGCTCGGCCGCGTGCCACTCCGCCGGGATGAGGGCGAAGCTGCCCAGCCGCGCCACCTCCGGCGCCCGCGACAGGGACAGCGGCACGATGCCCCCCTGGCTGGAGCCGGAGGCGGCGAACTGGGTGGCCTGGGTGGCGTTCTCACCCAGCACCAGCAGGGGCTGAAGCCGCTCCCACACCCCGGCGTGTTGCAACGCGGCACGGGCGGCGCGGCCGTAGGGCGCGTGGGCCGGGTTGGGGATGGCAAAGCGCCGCACGCGGCCGTCGGCCAGCGCGGCCTTGAGATCCTTCATCTCCTCATCCACCTTGAGCGGCGAGCCATGAGGCGCGAACAGCACCACCCGGCCCACGGCGTAGGGCGTGCCGCGATCCCGCGTCAGGCCACGCCCGGCAAGCCGGAACACATACTGCTCGTCGGCCGACAGGAAGACCTCGAAGGGCGCCCCCTGCTCGATCTGGTGGGTGAAGTTGCCCGACGAGCCGAAGGAGAGCTTCACCGCGCGTCCGGTGTCCTGCTGGAAGCGCCCGGCAATCTCGGCGAGGGCGAACTTGAGGTCCGCCGCGGCGGCCACGGGGGCGGGTTCGGCGGCGTGGGCCAGCGCCGTGGCGAGCCCAAGCAGCAGCAGCGACACCAGAGCGCAGGCGCGATGCGCTCGCCCACGGGCGGTGGCCGGGAGATTCGGGTCCATGGGGGGCAAGCTTATCGGAAGACGGGGCGGGTGCCCAAGGGCCGATCAGTTCGCCCTCCCGATCGGCGGAAGTCCGCCTACCCCTCCTGCGAAATCCTCGTCAGCGCCGCGATGTCGCCGCGGAAGTGGCGGCGCGAGGCCACCTTGCCGACGTGCATCAGGAAATCCTGCTTGAGGAAATCGGAGATGACGCGGCTCACCGTCTCGGGCGTGACGCCGAGGATGGTGCCCATGTCCTTGAGGCTGAAGCGGTGGATGCGGTCGCCATCGCCCACGCGCAGGCGCAGCAGCAGCCGCGCCACCCGCACCCGCGCCGGGGTGTTGGCATTGACCAGCTCCGACAGCCAGGCGTCCATCTCGCGCAGCGTCTGCTGGGTGGTCTCCAGCAGGCGGCGCTGCAGGCCGGCGTGCTGGGCGATGAACAGCTTGAAGTGGGCCATGGGAATGCGGCAAGCGTGCACCTCGCTCACCGCGATGCCGCTGTGCTCGTTGACGCCGGAGAACACCGACTCCAGCCCCGCCACGTCGTTTTTCTTGAGCACGCGCACGATCCACTGGTTGCCGGTGGCGTCCTGGCGCACCAGCTTCATCACCCCGTGGCGGATGCAGAACACCGCCTCGGCACGCTCGCCCGTCTCGAACAGCGCCGTGCCGGGGGGGTAGACCAGATCGTCGATGGGCACATGGAAGGCCACCAGATCCTCCAGGCTGACGTCGGCGCACACCATGGTCTGGCGCAGGTTGCAGGCGAAGCAGTTGCTGCGGCCCTTGCAACTGACGCGTTCGACGGGGGTGTGCATGTTCCGCGGGCTTCTGGTGGCGGTGATCGGGTAGGCGGATTGTAGCCCGTCCGGCGGCGCGCGGGCCCATCGTCAGGCGATGGGCTGGGAGTAAGCGCCAACCCGAGGGTGCCGGGAGAATGCGGCTTTGCGATCGGGGATCTGGAGTCTGCGGTGCCTGACGGGGACCCGTTGGTGGGGGCTCGCCCCTTCGCGAGCGCTGCACCGGTGCGGAGAGTATTTGGGCACCGTGCAGCGAGTCGGCAACTTGAGAACTTTGCCCGCTGCGATGGACGAATCGCCCGGGATAATCTCGCAACGTCTACTTCACTGTTCCGAAACGCTGTTGCGCGGCAATGACGCTCATGCGGAGCAGCCCGGATTGGAGGCCAACAATGCGGATCGCCCTGCTTGCAGTTCTGTGCCTGGCATTGAGCCACGCCGCCTCCGCGAAGGAGTACGGCAAGTATGACCCAGGCCGGCTACTCGTCGTTTCCGAAACGCCGGCGGGGAAGAAGCGCGGCATTGACGTTGCCTATCTGGATGCAATGCTGAGCGACCTGGCGTCCCACGCCATGCGCTATCCTCCCCGGTTCGACAGCATCGAGGATCGCCAGCGCGCTGCAAGAGACGTGACCGCGTTGTCTGGAATGCTCGAAGTCCTGGCAAACGACCCGGCAGCCAACCCCGAACTGCTTGTGCGCCTTGGCATGCTGCACAGCATGGGTCACAACCTCGATCTTGCCGGAGCCGCACAGAAGGCTTCGGTCACGTTCCAACGGCTGCTTTCCGCATCTCCGTCCCATCCCAGGGGAAACTACCGATACGGGATGTTCCTTGCCGGGACTGACAGGGCGAAGGAGGCGATCCCGTACCTGGAGAAGGCACTGGCCGCTGGCGTTCCGGAAGCCGCATACACCCTCGGCATGGCGCATCTCTCCCTCGGGAATACGGAGAAGGCGTTAATTCACCTCGACGACTACCACAGGCGTCATCCCGGGGACGCCGACGCTGCAAAGTTCGTCGAAGCCCTTCGCGGCGGAAAGGTCGAGGTGAGGCGCGAGGTTGTCGACGCGGCTCCCCTGGGGGAGGCGGACCACGGCACCTACGCCGTCATGAACACCAAAGGCGAGGTCACGAACAAGGCGTTCCGGGTCTCGCGGCGCGATTCCGAATGGATCCTGGAGGACAGGAAACCGGACGGTTCGTGGGCCGAGGCGACAAGCGAGGCGGATTGCAGGCTGAGCGTTTCCAGCGCAGACGACATCCAGGGCTTCTTCAGTTCCAGCGATCTTGCGGAAATCTCGCCGACGTGCGTACACAGCAAGGCATTCGCCTTCTGCGCGTACTCCTTGAGGAAGCGTCCCAAGTCTCGCGGTTATGTCTTCGTGGCCCTCACCGAAAAACCGCCTGTGCGTTTGAGGCTCGCACGGATGGCCCCGGAGAAGGCAGCGGGTCCGGGCGCCGTGGGGAATGTTGTGCCGCGGTGAGTGGCATCATGCGGGCGTATGCCTCTGAGTCCATTGTACGGGGACCGTCGCGGCCGATACGCCTTGCCTTCGCGAAGAGAGCCTCAGACGTCGTCCAGGGGAAGCGGCTGTCCGATGCGCAGACGCCGCTTCCGGATCTTTCCTTCCTTCGCACCGGCACGCTGTCCCCACCGAGTCGTCCCTCCCGGATGGTCTGATCGTCCGTCGCATCGCAAGGCCGACGAAAAAGTCCCGCGGCGTCCATGTCCGACTCGTGCAGTCGCGGCGTTCGTCCCGCGGTCTCGTCCGGTCAGGCATGGCGGGGTCCATCACCCCGCCATGCCGCCACCCCTTCCCCACCCCCGAAACCCGCTAAAATCACCCCTTTTGCGACCATCCGGCGCCTTTCCATGCCAACTTTCCAGGATGTGATCCTCACGCTGCAGAACTTCTGGGGTGAGCGCGGCTGCGTGCTGCTGCAGCCCTACGACATCGAGGTGGGGGCGGGCACCTTCCATACCGCCACCTTCCTGCGCGCCATCGGGCCCGAGCCATGGAATGCCGCCTACGTGCAGCCCTCGCGCCGCCCCAAGGACGGGCGCTACGGCGACAACCCCAACCGCCTGCAGCACTACTACCAGTACCAGGTGGTGCTCAAGCCCTCGCCGGCGGACATCCAGGAACTCTATCTCGACTCGCTGCGGGCGCTGGGCATCAACCCCGCCGAACATGACATCCGTTTCGTCGAGGACGACTGGGAATCGCCCACCCTGGGCGCCTGGGGCCTGGGCTGGGAAGTGTGGCTGGACGGCATGGAGGTGACGCAGTTTACCTACTTCCAGGAAGTGGGCTCGCTGCCCTGCCGGCCGGTTCTGGGCGAGATCACCTACGGCCTGGAGCGCCTGGCCATGTACCTGCAGGGCGTGGAGAACGTCTTCGACCTGGTGTGGGCCGAGGGCCCGGCGGGGCGCGTGACCTACCGCGACGTCTATCACCAGAACGAGGTGGAACAGTCGCGCTACAACTTCGAGCATTCCAACGTGGACTGGCTGTTCCGCCTGTTCGGCGAGTTCGAGGCCGAGGCCAAGCGCCTCATGGGCCTGCAACTGCCGCTGCCGGCCTTCGAGATGGTGATGAAGTGCTCCCACAGCTTCAACCTGCTGGACGCCCGCGGCGCCATCTCGGTCACCGAGCGCGCCGCCTACATCGGGCGGGTGCGGGCCCTGGCGCGGGAGGTGGCGCAGGCCTACCACGCGTCGCGGGAGGCGTTGGGCTTTCCGATGGCGCAGCAGAAGGAGGCCGCGTAATGAATGGCCAAACCCTGCTGGTGGAACTCCTCACCGAGGAACTGCCGCCGAAATCCCTGGCCCGCCTGGGCGAATCCTTCCGCGAGTCGATGCAGAAGGGGTTGGCCGAGGCCGGCTTCATCGCCGCCGACCAGGCCGGACGCTTCTTCGCCACGCCGCGGCGGCTGGCGGTGCAGTTCGACGACGTGCTGGAGGTGCAGCCGGAGCGGGTGATCGAGCGCAAGGGCCCCGCCGTGGCCTCCGGGGTGGACGTCGAAGGGCGGCCGACGAAGGCGCTGGATGGCTTCATGCGCTCCGCCGGCGTGGCCTTCGAGCAGCTCGAACGCCTCCATGACGGCAAGGCCGAGTACTTCGTCGCCCGCCTGCACAAGGCCGGCGAGCCGCTGGAACGCCATCTCGCCGGGCTGGTGGACGGCGCGCTGAAGAAGCTCCCCATCGCCAGGCTCATGCGCTGGGGCGATACCGACCACCAGTTCGTGCGGCCGGTGCATGGTCTGATCATGATGCTGGGCGGGCGCGTCATTCCGGGCCAGGTGCTGGGGCTGGAGTCGGGGGATGTGACCAGGGGCCACCGCTTCCTCTGCGGCGGCGAGATCGTCATCCCCGATGCCGACGCTTACGAACGCGTACTGGAGGAGCAGGGGCGGGTAATGGCCTGCTTCAGCCATCGCCGCGAGAAGATCCGCAACATGCTGGAAGACGCCGCCGCGCGGCTCCAGGCGCGCCTCAGGCCCTCGGAGGACCTGCTGGACGAGGTCACGGCGCTGGTGGAATGGCCGGCGGTGTACGTGGGCGAGTTCGAGCCCGAGTTCCTCGCCGTGCCGCAGGAATGCCTGATCCTCACCATGCAGCTCAACCAGAAGTATTTCCCGCTGTTCGACGCCGAGGGTGTGAGCCCCCACGCTTCGCTGCCCCCCGAGGGGGCTGCCCCCGGCTTGGGGCGGCCCGGCACCGGGGGTGTGAGCCCCCACGCTGCGCTGCCCCCCGCAGGGGCGGCCCCCGGCTTGGGGCGGCCCGGCACCGGGGGCAGGCTGCTCAACCGCTTCCTCATCGTCAGCAACATGGCGGTGGAAGACCCGCGCCACATCGTCGGCGGCAACCAGCGCGTGGTGCGCCCGCGCCTGGCCGACGCGCGCTTCTTCTTCGAGCAGGACCGCAAGCGCAAGCTGGAACATGGCCTGGCGCGGCTGGAAAACGTGGTCTATCACCACCGCCTGGGCAGCGTGGCGCAGCGGGTGGGGCGGCTGGAACGCCTGGCCACGGCCATCGCCCACCGCCTGCATGCCGACGCGCACGCCGCCGGACGGGCGGCGCGCCTGGCCAAGGCCGACCTGGTGAGCGACATGGTGGGCGAGTTCCCCGAACTGCAGGGCGTCATGGGCCGCTACTACGCCCTGCACGACGGCGAGACCCAGGTGGTGGCCGACGCCATCGAAGCCCATTACCGGCCGCGCTTCGCCGGCGACGCCCTGCCCCACGGTAACGTCGCCTGCGCCGTGGCCCTGGCGGACAAGCTCGATGCGCTGACGGGCTTCTTCGGCATCGGCCAGGTGCCCACCGGAGACAAGGACCCCTTCGGCCTGCGCCGCGCCGCCCTCGGCGTGCTGCGCATCCTGGCCGAGACGCCCCTGCCGCTGGACCTGGTGGAGCTGATCGGGCTCGCCGCCGGCGGATTTCCGGACGACGCGCTGTCCACCGATCCCGCCGCGGCGCTGCACGATTTCATGCTGGAGCGCCTGCGCCACTGGCTGCGCGAGGCCGGCCAGCCGCAGGACTGCGTGGAGGCCGTGGTGGGCCAGCGCCCCACCCGCATCGACCACGTGGTGCCGCGCATCGAGGCGGTGCGCGCGTTCGTCGCCCTGCCCGAGGCCCAGGCGCTGGCGGCGGCCAACAAGCGCATCGTCAACATCCTGCGCAAGGCCAGCGAAGAGGTGCCCGCCGAGCCGGACCTGGCGCTGTTCCAGGAGCCGGCGGAACGCGAACTTTTCCACCGCATGATCGACCTGGCGCCGGAGGTGCATTCCGCCGTGGCCAACGAGGACTACACCGCGGCGCTGAAGGCTCTGGCCGGGCTGCGGGCGCCGGTGGACACGTTCTTCGACGCCGTTCTGGTCATGGCCGACGAGCCGCTCACCCGGTGCAACCGCCTGGCGCTGCTGACGCAACTGGCCGCGCTCATGAACCAGGTGGCGGACATTTCCCGCCTGTCGGCGGGCGGTGCGGGGGGCGCGGCATGAAGCTCATCATTCTCGACCGCGACGGCGTCATCAACTTCGACAGCGACCAGTTCATCAAGTCGCCGCAAGAGTGGAAGCCCATCCCGGGAAGCCTGGAGGCCATCGCCCGCTTCAACCAGCGCGGCTGGCGGGTGGTGATCGCCACCAACCAGTCGGGGGTGGGGCGGGGCCTGTTCGACATGGGCACGCTCAACGCCATCCACGACCGCATGGTCCGCGCCGTCGCCCGGGCGGGCGGGCGCATCGATTCCATCTTCTTCTGCCCCCACGCCGCCGAGGCCGGCTGCGCCTGCCGCAAGCCCAAGCCCGGCATGCTGCGCGACATCGCCGCGCGCTACAACATGAGTCTTGCCGGCGTGCCGGCGGTGGGTGACAGCCTGCGCGACCTGGTCGCCGCCGTGACCGCGGGCGCCCAGCCCATCCTCGTGCTCACGGGCAAGGGCGGCGCCACCCGCACCGATCCCGACCTGCCCCCGGGCACGCGGATCTTCCCCGACCTGGCCGCGGTGGCGGGGAGCCTCGCGCCATGATCATCGTCCTGCGCTCCGCCGTGCTCATGGCGATCCTGCTGCTGGTCACCGTTCCCTATGGCCTGCTGGGCTTCCTGATCTTCCCCTTCGGCGCCATGACGCGCTACCGCATCATCAGTAGCTGGGCCACCATGGCCATGTGGCTCATACGCCCCATCGTCGGCATCCGCTACCGGGTGATCGGCACCGAGCACCTGCCGCCGCGGCCGTCGGTGGTGCTGGCCAAGCACCAGTCGGCATGGGAGACGATCGCGCTGCAGCGCATCCTGCCGCCGATCTGCTACGTGCTGAAGAAGGAGTTGTTGCGCGTGCCCTTCTTCGGCTGGGGGCTGGCGCAGATGCCCATGATCTCCATCGACCGCGCCGCCGGCAAGGAGGCCCTGGACCAGGTGGTGGAACAGGGCCGGCAACGCCTGGCGGAGGGCTTCTGGGTGGTGGTGTTCCCCGAGGGCACGCGCGTGGCGCCGGGGCTGAAGCGCCGCTACAAGGTCGGCGGGGCATGGCTGGCGGCCCACACCGGCGCGCCGGTGGTGCCTATCGCGCACAACGCCGGGGAGTTCTGGGCGCGGCGCGCCTTCCTCAAGCGCCCCGGGGAGATCACGGTCAGCATCGGGCCGGCCATCGACACCACAGGGCTGGCGGCCGACGAGATCAACCGCCGCGCCGAGGCCTGGATCGAGGCGGAGATGCGCCGGCTGTTTCCCCACCACTATGCCGGGCGGCGGGAGAAAAAGGCGGCCTCCGGCACGGCCCGCCCGACTCCGGGCGCACCCGGCTCGCGCTGAGGCGCGAGCCGCGTTCGATCCGTGGCGCAGTCGCTCGGGACGCCGTCGCAGCATCGCATCGTCCTGGAGGGTCGCAGCGTCGACTATCGCCTGCGGTTCAGCGCGCGCCGCACCGTGGGGATGCGCGTCGACGGCCAGGGACTGTGGGTGGGCGCGCCCCGTCGCATGGGGCTGGCGCAGGTGGAGGCGGCGCTCGCACGCCACGGCGCCTGGGTGTTGCGCAAGCTCGACGAATGGGCGCTACGCCCCGCGACGCCGGTGCCGACGGCCATCGCCGACGGCATGTCCCTTCCCTTGCTGGGGCAGCCCTGGCGCCTGAGCCTCGCCCCCGGCGCCAACCGCGTGCATTTCGAGGCGCCGGGCATCCTCCTCCGGCCGCGTGCCGGCAGCGACGCCGCTGCCTTGCTGCGGCGTGGCCTGCGGCGCGAGGCCATGGCATTGCTGTCGGCACGGGTGGCACATCACGCCGCGGCCATGGGATGCAGCCCCGCGTCGCTGCGGCTGTCGCAGGCGCGCACCCGCTGGGGAAGCTGCAACGCGCGCGGCGCCATCCGCCTCAACTGGAGGCTCATCCACCTGCCGCTGGCGCTGGTCGACTACGTGGTGATCCACGAGCTTGCGCATCTGGTCGAACTCAACCACTCGCCGCGTTTCTGGGCGGTGGTGGCGCAGGCATGCCCGCCGTGGCGCGAACGGCGGGCCGAATTGAAGGTCGCGGCGGCCACGGTTCCCGTCATCTGAACGGCCTGGTTGCGAGCCATCGGCGACGGGCCGGCGTACCGCCGGCGCGACGCCTACGCCGGCGTCGTGTGGGACTCCAGTTCTCGCCGCAGCGCCGCGGCGAATTCCTCGATGCGCTTTTCCAGAAGGCGCACCTGCTCGGCCGCTGCGGCCCGGTCGCCGGCGCGGCAGGCGCGCTCCAGGGCCAGGGCGCATTCGGTGGCCGGCCCGGCGGAAAAATTGGTGACGGCGCCCTTGACGTTGTGCGCGCTAGCATAGACCGCTTCCAGATCGCCGCTGTCCATCGACTCCCGCATGGCGACGAGGCGCTGCGGATAGTCTTCAAGATAGATCTCCGCAAGCTGAAGGAAGAGCCCGAGGTCGTCGGCCAGGTTCTCCAGGACGGCCTTGCGGTCGAAGGCGGGGCCGTTGTTGCTGGCGCGGGTGGTGACGTTCTTGTTCATCGTGGGTTCCGTGGGTGCGGAGATTCTTGACAGCGCCGCCTTGAGGGCCGGCGGCTGGACGGGCTTGGAAACGTAGTCGTCCATGCCGGCGTCCAGGCATTTCTCCCGGTCGCCGTGGATGGCGTTGGCGGTCATGGCGATGATGGGGGTGTGCCGGGCCGTGGCCGCCTCCATGCGCCGGATGCGCTCGGTGGCCTCGAAGCCGCCCATCAATGGCATCTGTACGTCCATGAGGATGGCGTTGAAGTGCTCATGGGTCGCTGCCGCCACGGCCTCGGCGCCATTCTTCGCCAGGGTCACGCGGTGGCCGAGTTTTTCCAGCATGCGCCGTGCCAGGGTCTGGTTCACCTCGTTGTCCTCCACCAGCAGCAGCGACATGTGCGAGCGCGTCTCGCGCAGGGAGTGGTGGGTGATGAGGGCTTCGTCCTCGCCGGCCTGGGTGCCCAGCGCCAGCGTCAGCGCGTCGTGCAGGTCCGACTGGTCCAGGGGCTTGGTGAGGTAGGCGGGGATGCCCAGTTCGCGGCAACGCGCGCCGTCGCCGCGCTCACCCGCCGAGGCCAGCATGATCACCCGCGCCTCGGCGCCATGGGGCAGTTCGCGCAGCTTCGCCACGAGCGCGAAGCCCTCGGAGTCGCCAATGCTGTTGTTGACCAGTACCAGCGGGAACGGCGTGCCCTCGGCCGCGCTTTCCCGGAAGCTTTCCAGTGCCCCTTCGAAGCCGCCCACCGGGACCGGGTTCATGCCCCACTGGGAGAGCATCTCGGCCAGTTGCTGGCGCCGGGGGGCGTTGTCGTCGACGAGCAGCGCCGCCACATCCGCCAGCGAACCGGCGGGGATGCGCTGCACCTCCGGGGCTGAAGCGAGCCCGAAGCGCGCCGTGAAGCGGAAGGTGCTGCCCTTGCCCGGCTGGCTCTCCACCCACATCCGGCCGCCCATGCGTGCCACCAGGCGGGTGCAGATGGCCAGCCCCAGTCCGGTGCCGCCGTAACGGCGGGTGGTGGACGTGTCGGCCTGGGAGAAGGCATCGAAGATCAGGTGCTGCTTGGCCGGCGAGATGCCGATGCCGGTATCGCTGATGGCGAACTCGAGTTCGGCCGTGCCCGGGGTGCCCGAGCGGGCCACCACGGTCACGGCAATCTTGCCCCGCTCGGTGAACTTGACCGCGTTGCCCAGCAGGTTCATCAGCACCTGACGCAGCCGGTGCGGGTCGCCGCGCAACGGGTCGGCGATTTCGGGGGCCACGTGCCAGTCCAGTTTCAGCCCCTTGTCGGCGGCGCGCTGGGCCAGCGTCTTCGCCGCCATCGACACGCTGTCGCGCAGGGAGAACGGGATGTCCTCGAACTCCAGTTGCACGGCCTCGATCTTGGAGAAGTCCAGGATCTCGTTGATGATGGTCAGCAGCACGTCGGCGGAGGACTTCACCAGCGACAGGTACTCGCGCTGCTCGCCGCTCAGTTCGGTGTCCATGGCCAGGTCGGTCATGCCGATGATGGCGTTCATCGGCGTGCGGATCTCGTGGCTCATGTTGGCCAGGAAGTCGCTCTTGGCCCGGTTGGCGGCCTCGGCGGCGTCCTTGGCGCGCAGCAGTTCGTCTTCCGCCCGCTTGCGCTCGCTGATGTCGGTGACCACGCCGATGATGCCGGCGATGCTGCCGTCGGCGCGCGACAACGCAGCCTTGTTGAGCATCACCTCGTGGTCCTCGCCCAGGCCGTCGGTGATCCTCACCTCCAGCATCTGCACCCCGCCGCCGGCGAGCAGGGCCTGGTCGCGCTCGCGGTGCCAGTGCGCCTGGTCTGCGGGCAGCACGTCAAAGGCGGTCTTGCCCAGCCAGTCCTGGCGCGAGATGTGGAAGAAGGATTCCCAGGCCTTGTTGAAGCCGACGTAGCGCCCCTGAGTGTCCTTCATGTACAGCGGGTTGGGGATGACCTCCACCAGATCCTGCACGAAGCGCAACTGGTCGCGCAACTGCTCCTCGGCGCGCCTGCGCTCGGTGATGTCCGCGCACGAACCGGCGAAGCCCGCGACCTGGCCCGATCCGTCCATCAGCGGGCGCACGAAGACCTGCGCCCAGCGCTGCTGGCCGTCCTTCGCCACGAAGCGCACCTCGGTCTGGACAGCGTGGCTTCGCTCCGTGGCCAGTGCCTGGATATGGTCGTTGAAGGCGCGGCGGTCCTCCTGGAAGAGGAATTCCATCGCCGGCCGGCCGAGGCATTCGTCGATGCGGTACGACGTGGCTTCCGTCCACGCCGGGTTGAGATAGGTCCAGCGGCCCTCGGCGTCGGTCTGGAACACCACTTCGGAGAGGTTCTCCACCACGGAGCGGTGACGCTGTTCGCTGGCGGCCAGGGCCTCGCGGGCGCGCCGCGTCTCGCTGATGTCGCGCAGATAGGCCGTGAAGATGCGCCGGCCCTCGATGTCCAGCTGGATCACCGCCACTTCCACCGGGAATTCCTCGCCGCCGCGGCGCATGCCGGTGACCTCGATGCGCCGGCCCAGCACGTTGCCCCCGCCCGTATCCAGGCAGCGGGCGAACCCGGCGCGGTGCGCCTCGCGCAGGGAGGGCGGGATGATCAGCTCGACCAGCGGCTGGCCGATGGTTTCGTCGCGGCGGTAGCCGAAGGTGGCCTCCGCCGCCGGGTTGAACTCCAGCACACAGCCGCTGGCATCGACGGTGATGATGCTGTCCAGCGCCGCCTGGAACATGGCCGCCTTGCGCGCCTCGCTCTCGACCAGCGCGTGGTGCTGGTCGAACAGGCGGATGGAGGTCCAGTTGAGCGCCGCGGCGAGCTGGTCGATCTCCTCCGGACCCTGCCCCAGCGGCAGCACGCCGCCGAAGTCGCGGTCCATCTGCTCGGCGAAGGCGCCGGCACGGCGCAGGGCGCCCATGGGCCGGCGCAGGAACAGCGCCAGCGCCACCGTCGCCAGGATCATGGCGAGCAGGCCGGCCAGCAGGCTGTCGAAGGCGATGTGGGCGCGGGTGTGGCAGATGGGCGCGGGGTCCAGTTCGACGGTGACCCAGCCCAGGGGCGCGCGGCTGCCAACCTGCACCCGCGCGAGCACGGGGGCTTCGTCTGCGCAGCTTGCGGGCGAACTGCGGCGGCGCGCTCCACCCGCGCCACGAATCCGCCCTGCGGGTCGGACACGGACAGGGCGAGGATGCCCGGGATGCTCTCGGCACCGAGCAGGATGCGCTCCACCCGGGCCGGATCGTGCGTGAGCGCCTCGCCCACCGGCGCGGCCAGCGCGGCTGCGATGGAGTGGGCCTGCTGCGTCACCAGGTGGCGGGTGAGCTGGCCCTGTTCGCGCATGGTGTAGAGGGAATAGACCGCGATGGACAGCGCGAACACGGCGGCAAACAGCAGGGCGAGCTGGGTCGGCAGGCGCCTGGGCCTGATCCGCTCCAGCAACAGGCGGGCGTGGTCTGTGGGGCTCACGATGGGCGGACGGAAGTCAGAGAGGTCTACTTTGCGGGGGCGCGGGCTTCACGGCGGTTCAGTCGTCCTGGTAGCGGTTGCGGATTTCCTGGACGGCGTGCGGGTTGTCCAGGAAGGCATCCACGCACTTCGGGTCGAAGTGCCTGCCGCGGTGCTCGCGCAGCCAGTCGATGGCGCGGCCCAGTTCCCAGGCCTCCTTGTAGGGCCGTTCGGAAGTGAGGGCATCGAACACGTCGGCCACCGCCACGATGCGCCCCTCCAGGGGGATGGCCTCGCCGGCCAGCCCACGCGGATAGCCGCTGCCGTCGTACTTCTCGTGATGGGTCAGGGCGATGACGGCGGCCATCTGCAGCACCGGCGAGGTGCTGTCCTTGAGGATCTCGTGGCCGATGGCGGCGTGCCGCTTCATGGTCTCGAACTCTTCGGACGTGAGCTTGCCCGGCTTGAGGAGGATGTGGTCCGGCGTGCCCAGCTTGCCCACGTCGTGCATGGGTGCGGCCTGGAGCAGCGTCTCCTGGTATTCGGGCGACATGCCCAGCGCCCGGGCGATGAGCACCGAGTAGCCGGCCATGCGCAGGATGTGGGCGCCGGTCTCGGGGTCGCGGAACTCGGCGGCGCGGGCCAGGCGCACGACGGTCTCGCGCTCGCGCTCGAGGATGACGGCGGTGGCCTTGGACACTTCCTCCGCCAGGGTGGCGGCGCGGTTCGACAGCGCGATGTGGCTGCGCCGCAGCGCCAGCATGTTCTTGACGCGGGAGGTGAACTCCATGCGGTCGATGGGTTTGTTGAGGAAGTCGGTGGCGCCCGATTCCAGCGCCTTGTAGCGCACTTCCTTCTCGTGGTCGGCCGTCACCATGAGCGTGGGTAGCTCGGCCTTGCCGTGGGCACGGCGCAGGCTGGAGATGAACTCCAGGCCGTCGGGCGCCGGCATCATGTAGTCCACGATGACCAGGTCCGGATCGTTGTCGAGGCAGTAGCGCAGGCCGTCCGCCGAGTCGCTGAAGACCACCGGCCGGCAGCCGTCGATGCGGCTGATGAGCGCCTGCATCAGGGTGAGGTTGACCGGGGTATCGTCGACGATCACGACTTCCATTCAGTGCTCCCCGCGCCGCCACGGGTCGCCCCCGCGCACACGGAATGATGACCGCCGGCGGTTGCCGGCACAGACGGTTGTTGTGTGGACCCAGTCGAGATTACGGCGGCGGGCTATGCGAACTTTAGTGACCGGGAGGACGGGCGTGGTGGGAGGACCGTTGGGCGCAAGGCTGCTGGGCTCGGCAGCGAAGGCGGCGGTTCTTCCCGGGAATTCAGCGCTGATAGAATGGGTCCGATCCGCAGTGGGCATTGGACCGGTGGCCGGGAAATCGAACATGGAAGAAGCGCGCACTTCTCGTATTGCAGCAGGCATCGAGGCGGCCCGTGTCCGATTGGTGGGCGCGTTGCATCCGGAGAAGATCATTCTCTTCGGCTCCCATGTGTGGGGAACGCCGACCCCCGACAGCGATCTGGACTTTCTCGTGATCGTGGAGGACTCGGATCAACCCCCACACAAGCGCGCTCAAGCGGCCTATCGATCACTGCTGGGGCTCGGCGTACCGTGTGACGTGCTCGTCCAGACGCGCGCCGAGACCGAGCGCCTTAGCAAGGTCGCCACGTCGCTGACTCGCCGCGTCCTTGAACAGGGCAGGGTGATCCATGGATGACGAAACTCGTCGCGAGGTCGATGCCTGGTTGGGGAAGGCCCGACGCGATCTGGATTCGGCGCGGCGACTGGTCGCAGGTGTTCCCCCTTATCGCGACACGGCCGCTTACCATTGCCAACAGGCGGCCGAAAAGGCCATCAAGGCTTGCCTGACGGCCAGCGAGACGCCTTTTACGACTTGCTCGTGCTGGTGGGACTCGCCAAGGCGACCGTGCCGGAGTTGGGAGGCCTGGCAGATGGAGCCGTCATCCTGACACCCTATGCCACGTTGTTCCGTTACCCGGATGTGGTCATGGAGCCCGGCGATGAGGACGTCTTCGAAGCCCTGACGCTTGCCCAGAGTTTCCTTGAAGCCGTCTCGCGTTGCCTGGAAAGGCGGGCCTGAGGAAGGACGCAGCGAGGGTTCGAAGGCGCGATTCCGTGCCCATCGTCCCTGTCGGCCCCATGCCGGGGCAGCCTTCCCCGCGGGGGCCAAATGACGCTGCGCTGCCGCTCGCAGAAACCGACACGCTGCTGCTCGAAAAGCTGCCGGACCTGCATCAGGACCCGTTCGACCGCATGCTGATCTGCCCGGCCATCGCCCGGCAGATGACGATCCTGAAGCTCACGCAGTGGTAGGAGTCACCCGGGACGCGTTGCCTGTGTCCCTTGGGTGAGGAGCGAACACGGCGAGCTGCCATCGCGTCTGCCCACAACGAAAAAGGCCCCGCCTGAGCGGGGCCTTCCCCTGGAACACTGGCGACGCCCGACTGTCTCGTGCGCCACCTTGCCGGACGGGCGTCCGGCGGCGGACCTTACATGTCCATGCCGCCCATGCCACCCATGCCGCCCATGCCACCCATGCCGCCGGGCATGCCCGCCGGCTTGTCTTCGACCAGCTCGGCCACCATGGCGTCGGTGGTGAGCATCAGGCCGGCCACGGAGGCGGCGTTCTGCAGCGCGGTGCGGGTGACCTTGGTGGGGTCGATGACGCCCATCTCGAACAGGTCGCCGTACTCGCCGGTCTGGGCGTTGTAGCCGAAGTTGCCCTCGCCCTCGCCCACCTTGTTGACCACCACGCTGGGCTCGTCGCCGGCGTTGGCGACGATCTCGCGCAGGGGCTGCTCCATGGCGCGCAGCACGATCTTCACGCCGGCGTCCTGGTCGTGGTTGTCGCCCTTGAGGGTGGCCAGGCTGGAGCGGGCGCGCAGCAGCGCGACACCGCCGCCGGCCACGATGCCTTCTTCAACCGCGGCGCGGGTGGCGTGCAGGGCGTCTTCGACGCGCGCCTTCTTCTCCTTCATCTCGACTTCGGTGGCGGCACCGACCTTGATGAGGGCCACGCCGCCGGCCAGCTTGGCCTTGCGCTCCTGCAACTTCTCCTTGTCGTAGTCGGAGGTGGCGTTCTCGACCAGGGCGTCGATCTGGGTCACGCGCGCCTTGATGTTGTCTTCGGAGCCGGCGCCGTCGATAAGGGTGGTGTTTTCCTTCTCCACCTCGATGCGCTTGGCCTGGCCCAGGTCCTTGAGGCTGGCCTTCTCGAGCTGCAGGCCCACTTCCTCGGCGATCACGGTGCCGCCGGTGAGGATGGCGATGTCTTCGAGCATGGCCTTGCGGCGGTCACCGAAGCCCGGGGCCTTGACGGCGCAGGTCTTGAGGATGCCGCGGATGTTGTTGACCACCAGGGTGGCCAGGGCCTCGCCCTCGATGTCTTCGGCGACGATCAGCAGCGGCCGGCCGGCCTTGGCCACCTGCTCCAGGATGGGCAGCAGGTCGCGGATGTTGGAGATCTTCTTGTCGTGCAGCAGCACGAAGGGGTTCTCCAGGACGGCGATCTGCTTGTCCGGGTTGTTGATGAAGTAGGGGGAGAGATAGCCGCGGTCGAACTGCATGCCCTCGACCACTTCCAGTTCGTTCTGCAGGCTCTTGCCGTCTTCGACCGTGATGACGCCGGCCTTGCCCACCTTCTCCATGGCGTTGGCGATGATGTCGCCGATGTCGGAGTCGGCGTTGGCGGAGATGGCGCCCACCTGGGCAATTTCCTTGCTGGTGGTGCACGGGCGGGACTGCTTCTTCAGCTCTTCGACGGTGGCGATGACCGCCTTGTCGATGCCGCGCTTGAGGTCCATCGGGTTCATGCCGGCGGCGACGAACTTCATGCCCTCGCGCACGATGGACTGGGCCAGCACAGTGGCGGTGGTGGTGCCGTCACCGGCGACGTCAGAGGTCTTGGAAGCGACTTCCTTGACCATCTGCGCGCCCATGTTCTCGAACTTGTCCTTCAGTTCGATTTCCTTGGCGACGGAGACGCCGTCCTTGGTCACGGTGGGGGCGCCGAAGGAGCGCTCCAGCACCACGTTGCGGCCCTTCGGGCCCAGGGTCACCTTGACCGCGTCGGCCAGGATGTTCATGCCCGCGAGCATGCGGTGACGGGCGCTATCGCCGAATTTGACTTCTTTTGCAGCCATGGATCGTTCCTTTCAATATTCCGTGCGGGTTCAGGCTTCGACGACGCCCATGATGTCTTCTTCGCGCAGGACGAGCAGTTCCTCGCCCTCGACCTTGACGGTCTGGCCGGCGTACTTGCCGAACAGAACGCGGTCGCCGACCTTCACCGCCATGGGACGGACCTTGCCGTCGTCCAGGATCTTGCCGTTGCCCGCCGCGAGCACTTCGCCCTGGTCGGGTTTTTCGGCGGCAGAGTCGGGAATGACGATGCCGGAGGCGGTCTTGCGCTCTTCCTCGAGGCGCTTGACGATCACGCGGTCATGCAGGGGACGGATCTTCATCAACTAGCTCCTGAAATGGTTATCTGTGTTTGCCGATCGCGGGCCGGTGGCCCGCAAAAAACCGAGCCCGGTAGCGATGGACCGGGCCGAAGCGGGTATTAGCACTCGCCGCTTGCGAGTGCTAATAATAGGGGCGCGAGGTGCGGATTTCAAGAGGGGGGAACGCCCTGCGTATCCGGTGGCAACTCGGGTGCAGGCGCGCGGTTGCACGCCGCGGCGGTCGAAAGCGGCACGCGCGTGCGTGTTAAGATTTCTTGCTGGGGGAAAAAGGTGGTGGGGAGCAACCCGTGCAGGGGGGTGGGTCGCTCCCCGAGGCCAGCCGGCGGGACTGGTGCTTCCGGCCTGCCTCCCAGGACCGAGTAAAGGAGAACAGCAACCCCGATGCTAGTTGTCCTTGCTTACGGCAGACTTACAGACCCGCGTGCGCCGGCGGGGCCATCGAGACAATCGTCACATGCGCATCCTTCTGGCTGAGGACGACTCCATCATCGCGGACGGCCTGATTCGCGCCCTGCGCAAGTCCGGCTATGCGGTGGACCACGTGACGACCGGGGCCGATGCCGACACGGCGCTGGTCGGCCAGCCCTTCGACCTGCTCATCCTCGACCTGGGGCTGCCGCGCCTCGACGGCATCGAGGTGTTGAAGCGCCTGCGCGCGCGCCGCTGCTCCATCCCCGTTCTGATCCTGACGGCGCAGGACGGCGTCGACGCCCGGGTGCGGGGCCTGGACGCCGGGGCCGACGACTACCTGAGCAAGCCCTTCGTGCTGGCCGAACTGGAGGCGCGGGTGCGGGCGCTCACGCGCCGCGGCACCGGCATGCCGACGCAGATCGAGTTCGGTCCGCTGGCCTATCACCAGAGCGAGCGCTGCGTGCGCATGGCGGGACAGGTGGTGGATCTGTCGGCCCGCGAACTGGCCCTGCTGGAGGTGTTCCTGCTGCGCGCCGGACGCCTCGTGAGCAAGGAGCAACTGGTGGATCACCTCTGCAGTTGGGGCGAGGAGGTGAGCAACAATGCCATCGAGGTCTATGTTCACCGGCTGCGCAAGAAGCTCGACCCCAGCGGCGTCAGGATCGTGACCGTGCGCGGCCTGGGGTACAGCCTTGAAAAGCCCGACGCGCGGACGTAGCGGCGCCCCCGCCGATTCCGCGCGCCAGGGCGAGCTGAATTCCCTCTTCGGCGAGATCCTCGACTGGATGCTCGCGCCGCTGCTGTTCGTGTGGCCGATCTCCATCGCCATCACCTACCACATCGCCAGTTCCATCTCCGACGTGCCCTACGACCGCGCGCTGGCGGAGAACGTCCGCGCCATCTCGCGGCTGGTGCGCGTGGGCGAGGACAAGGTCGGCATCCGTGCGCCCAACCCGGCGCGGGCGCTGCTGCACCCCGACGAAAAGGACACCGTGTACTACCAGGTGCTGGGGAAGCGGGGCGAACTGGTGGCAGGGGACCGGGACATCCCGTGGGTGGAGCCGCCCGCCGACGTTCATCCCGACGTGGTCCATTTCCGCGATGCCGACATCTACGGCGAAGACGTGCGCGTGGCCTGGCTCTACCTGGCGGACCGGGCGCGTCCGGGTGAGCGCCTGGCCGTGGTGCAGGTGGCCGAGACGCGCAAGAAGCGCACCGACCTCTCCAACGACATCGTGGCCGGCGTCATCCTGCCCCAGTTCGCCATCATCCCGCTGGCGGTGATCCTGGTCTACATGGGGCTGGGACGGGGCATCGCGCCGCTGAACCGGCTGGCCGAACGCATCCAGCGGCGCCTGCCCGGGGATCTCTCGCCGGTGTCCACGCGCCGCCTGCCGGAGGAGATGGTGCCGGTGATCGACGCCTTCAACGACATGATGGCGCGGCTCGAAGAAAACCTGCACGGCCAGCAGCGCTTCATCGCCAACGCCGCGCACCAGATGCGCACGCCGCTCACCGGCCTGAAGATGCAGGCCGACCTGGCCATCGACGAGACCGACCCGGAGCACCTGCGCGACGCGGTGCGACGCATCGCCCTGGGCGCCGACCGCGCCGCCCACCTCATCAACCAGCTCCTTTCGCTGGCACGCGCCGAGGCCAGCTACGAAAAGGTGCACGGCTTCGAGACCCTGGACCTGGACGCGCTGCTGCGCGAGGTGGCCGGCGACATGGCGCAGCGCGCGCTGGCGCGGCGCATCGACTTCGGCTTCGAGCCCGCGCCGGGGCCGGTGCTCATCGACGGCAGTCCGGTGCTGCTGCGCGAGCTGATCAAGAACCTGGTGGACAACGCCATCAAGTACACCCCGCCGGGCGGCAAGGTCACCACCCGGGTGTGCGCCGGGCACGAAGCCGTCCTCGAAGTCGAAGACAGCGGCATCGGCATCGCCGAGGCCGACCGGGAACTGGTGTTCGAGCGCTTCTACCGCGTGCTGGGCAGCGGCGCCGAGGGCAGCGGCCTGGGACTGGCCATCGTGCGCGAGATCGCCGAACTGCACCGCGCCCGGGTGGCCCTGAAGCCCAACCCTTCGGGCCAGGGCACCGTGGCCGAGGTGAGCTTTCCCCGGGTGTCTCCTCCCGCGGCGCTGCCGCCCCCTGCCGGCAGCGCGCCGCCCCTGGCGTGAAATCCCAGCGTAAGTAGTCAGTAAGTTTCCGCCCGTAACCTCGCGGCTCTTCCGGATGGGCCTGCCGCGGCGGCACGTCCGGGCGGCAGGCGGCAGGCGGCCGGACGGTCGCTCCGCGCCGCAGGCGTCCCTTACTGGAGGAGGAAATGAAAGAAGATCTCGCGGTACGGATCGGGTCCCATCCGAAATTCAAGGAACTGGTTTCCAAGCGCGCCAGCTTCAGCTCGACCATGACGGTGCTGGTGATGCTCGCCTACTACGGCTACATCCTGCTGATCGCCTTCGACAAGGAGTTCCTGGCGCAGAAGATCGGTGCCGGCGTGACCAGCGTCGGCATCCCCCTGGGCGTGGGTGTGATCCTGTTCACCATCATTCTTACGGCCCTCTACGTCCGCCGCGCCAACAAGGAATTCGACGCCCTCAACGAGGAAGTGGTCAAGGAGGTTCAGAAGTGAGAGCCACGCAAAGACACATCCCGGTCGGCCTGATCGCGCTGCTGGCTGCCGGGGCCGTCATGGCCGCCGGCCCCGATGCCGGCCAGACGACCAGGCAGGCCACCAACTGGACGGCCATCGCCATGTTCGCAATCTTCGTGGCGGCCACCCTGTGGATCACCAAGTGGGCGGCCTCAAGGACCAAGACGGCGGCCGACTTCTACACCGCCGGCGGCGGCATCACCGGCTTCCAGAACGGCCTGGCCATCGCCGGCGACTACATGTCGGCGGCTTCCTTCCTGGGGATTTCCGGCCTGGTGTTCGCCTCCGGCTTCGACGGCCTGATCTTCTCCATCGGCTGGCTGGTGGGCTGGCCGGTCATCACCTTCCTGATGGCCGAGCGCCTGCGCAACCTCGGCAAGTTCACCTTCGCCGACGTGGCCTCCTACCGCTTCGCCCAGACCCCGACCCGCACCTTCGCGGCCATCGGTTCGCTGGTGGTGGTGGCCTTCTACATGATTGCGCAGATGGTGGGCGCCGGTCAGCTCATCAAGATCCTGTTCGGCCTCGACTACTTCGTCGCCGAGATCCTGGTGGGCGCGATCATGATGATGTACGTGCTGTTCGGCGGCATGACCGCGACCACCTGGGTGCAGATCATCAAGGCCTGCATGCTGCTGGGCGGTGCCACCTTCATGGCACTGGCGGTGCTGCTGCAGTTCGGCTTCAACCCCGAGGCGCTGTTCGCCAAGGCGGTGGAAGTGCACGCCAAGAAGGACGCCATCATGGGTCCCGGCGCGCTGATCAAGGACCCGGTCTCGGCGATCTCCGTCGGCATGGCGCTGATGTTCGGCACCGCCGGCCTGCCCCACATCCTGCAGCGCTTCTTCACGGTGCCCAACGCCAAGGAAGCCCGCAAGTCCGTGGCCTGGGCGACGACCTGGATCGGCTATTTCTACATCCTGACCTTCATCATCGGCTTCGGCGCCATCGTGAACCTGGTCGCCGATCCGGGCACTTTCTTCGTCGATGGCGAGCTGGCCAAGGGCCTGAAGGGCGGCGGCAACATGGCGGCGGTGCACCTGGCCAACGCCGTCGGCGGCAACGTCTTCCTCGGCTTCATCTCCGCCGTGGCCTTCGCCACGATCCTGGCGGTGGTGGCCGGCCTGACGCTGTCCGGCGCCTCGGCGGTGTCCCACGACCTCTACGCCTCGGTGTGGCGCCACGGCAACGTGGATTCCGCCGCGGAACTGCGCGCCTCCAAGATCACCACCGTGTTCCTCGGCATCGTGGCCGTAGGCCTGGGCATCGCCTTCGAGAAGGAAAACGTTGCCTACATGGTGATGCTGGCCTTCACCATCGCCTGCTCGGGCAACTTCCCGGTGCTGTTCATGTCCGTGCTGTGGAAGGACTGCACCACCAAGGGCGCGGTGGCCGGCGGTACGGTGGGCCTGATCATGGCCGTGGTGCTGACCATCGGCTCCGCCAGCGTGTGGGAAGCGGTGCTCAAGTACCCGAAGGGTTCCGCCTGGTTCCCGTACAACTCGGCCGCCCTGTTCTCGATGACGGCTGCCTTCCTGGTGATCTACATCGTGTCCAGGCTGGACAACAGCGCGCAGGCGAAGAAGGAGCGCGCCCGGTTCCCCGCGCAGTTCGTGCGCTCGGAAACGGGCATCGGCGCGGCGACGGCTTCGGCTCACTGATCCGTCATCGCGGCGCCGGCAGGCGCTATACTTCAAACGCCCCGGGGTGCTCGCCCC
>JACQYB010000063.1 GCA_016208415.1 Betaproteobacteria bacterium
CCCCAACCACCCCGAAATCGGGCCTGCCAAAACAGGTAAAATCGCCCACTTCTTGAACCCCGAAATAGCCCGTTTCTACCTCTTCAAACTGGCTCCATTACGCCGATCATCGGTGGCTCCATTACGGCGGTCAATGACAACCGCGACCGCTTTGACATTGGGCTGCTGTACCGCCGTCCAGATGGCACGAGCGTCATGTACGTCGCTCTTGTTGCCTCCGACGAAGGGATGCACCGCCTTGGCTGGCATCAGCTTTACCTGGTGACCCATCGCCGAGAGTTTCCTGGCCCAGTGCTGAGAGCCGCCACACGCTTCCATGCCGATCAGGCAGGGCGCCCGGTTAGCAAAGTGTTCCAGGAACTTCTCGCGCTTGAGCTGCAGACTCACGATCTCTCCGGCTTCCTGTTCAATCCAGTGCAGTTGAAACACCCGTTTCGCCGTATCCACGCCAACTACTGTTTTGCTAACCCAAATTTGCCGCCCCCTGACGAACGTCCTTATTGCTCAATCACATACGCGGCAAGGATTCGGCGAGTGGCACTACACTCGCGTGATTGGTTGGATTCAGGCGATGAGTTTCCGTGTTCCTGCGGGCAAATGGTCAAGAGCGAGCGCGTCGTAGATTCGGGCCAGATCGGGCTCAGGCTGGGTAGTCTTGCGCACGTGCAGCGTGCGGCCGTCCTTCTGCGTGAATCGGGCGGTGACCCGGCGCTGCACCGAGAGGATGTCGCGCAGTTCGGCCCATGAAAGGTGGATGTCCTTCGCTTTCAGTCGCCTGCGGATGATTTGGACGAACTGATAGGCCAGTACCGAGATGAACAGATGTCCGTCGCTGCGTTCCTCCTTCGAGTGGAAGATCGGGCGCAGGCCCAGTTCCCCTTTCAAGCTGCGGAACACCGCCTCAAGGTCGGTCAGCCTCACATAGGTTCGCCACAGACGTTCGGCGTCCCAGGTCATCTCGTTGCTGCGCAGGCAATAGACTCCCGGGTCGGTGAGCATCGTGCCGGCCACCGGCGTCTTCTCCCAGCGGATCGCGGTCACGGTCTTGCCTGCGGCATCGGTCTGCAGGGTCACCGTGTAATGCTGGCCGGCGCCACGGCTCGCGGCCTTCAGACGGCCGATGCGCTCCTGGATGCGCTCGGCCCGCTTCTCGCCGCGTGGCGTCGCAAGGCCCTGCGCCAGCTTGGCCAGCCCGGCCTCGAAGCGGCCACAGAAGCGCTCCATGATCCCCGTCTCCTTCAGGGCGCGGCCGGGCGAATGGCAGAAGAGACGCACCTCTTCGCCGTCCTCGGCCACTTCCCGGACGATCCGGAGGGCATCGCCGCTGGTCGCAGTCAGGGCGATCGCCGATGCGGCATCGAAACGACGCTGCGTTTCGCGACTGACCACCAGATACCGATATCCCTGCGCCTTCAGCCAGGCCAGATTGGCCGCCGTGGCAATGCCGCGATCCATGATCACCAGGGCAGCGGGCGGCGCGCCCAGATCGCGCAGCATGGTCTCCAGCGTCCGACATTCGACGGCGTTGCCGGCGAAGACCTGCGAGCGCCGGATGAAACCGCTGCCGTCGCATACCAGGCCCAGCGTCAAGAGCGGACAATCGCTGCGCTTCTCCTTCGAGCGCCCCCGCGCCGCCTTGGCATTGGCGGCGGCTGCGCCCTCGAAATAGGTGTTGGTCAGATCGTAGAGGGTGACGCTCGTCTCCAGGCCGAAGAGGGTTTCGATGCTGGAAAACACCCGCTGCTCGATCGTCTCCTTGTGTTTCATCAAAACGTCGGACGCGCGGTACAGCCGCGACAGCGGCAGGCTCGCCAGATCGACATCGAGCACATCGCCCAATCCGCTCATCGTCGTCAGCCAGCGATGGCTGGCCAACTCCGACCCCGGCGCCGCCATGCGGGCGACGATCGAGGCGACCATCGCCGTGCGCATCACGCCGTTGATCCCCAAGGTTTCGAGCAGGGGCTCGAATTCGAGCTCGCGCATCGCCGACACGGCGACATGCTCGACGCCAATCGATCGGGGTTGGATCAGCGCCAGACTCTCGGGATCGACTTCGGCATAGATCGGCGCCGAGGCCGCAGCGTCGGACGGCGTGGCCGCCGGGGCGCAGGTTCCGGCGCCGATCAGCCGGGCCACGCAATGCTGCGCCAGGCGCTCGATGCTCTCGGCAACCTTGAGCAGGGACTCCTGCCCGGCGAGCAGTTGCTCAATGCGCGCGCACAACTGCGGCCAGCGCTCCTTGGCCAGCGTGAAATGCCGCCCGAGGTTGAGCAGGGTGACCTGGCGAACCTTGCCGCCGACGCGCCGACTCTCGACCAGCCGGTGCGTCGTGTAGGTCTCGCCCGAGGCGCTGTTGCGCGTCTGGGTCGTGCGGATAAACATGCGCAGGAGCGTAGCGCAAAATCAAGGGGGACGCAAAATCAAGGGGGACAACCGGTGACACTAAACTATTATGGCACTACAAATCACTCTTGAAACCGACCGCCAACAAATTCAAAGAGTTACGATTTGAAATCGCCGAAATATGATGTTGGGTTGCACACTTGGGCTAGGGCGCCGCTGAAATCCGTGATGACATCGCCGCCGTCGGCGCTGGCCTGGTACATGAGCAGGTCGGCCCCGCCCCCCGTGTAGATGATGTCCGCGCCCGCCTGGCCATAAATCCAGTCATTGCCCTCGCCGGCCAGGATGGTGTCGGCCCCCGGGCCGGCCAGGATGATGTCGTTGCCCGGATCGGCGACCAGGTAGTCGTTGCCGCTCTCGCCGGCGAACAGATCGCCGTACAGGACGTCATTGCCCACGCCGGAATAGAGCTGGTCGCTGCCGTTGCCGCCGAACATCCAGTCGTTGCCGTTGTTGGCGAGGGGATCCTGGTCGTCCAGGTAGTCGTCGCCGGCGCCTCCGACGAAGATGTCGTTGCCGAAGCCGCCGTACAGCCGGTCGTTGCCGGTCTCGCCGTCGATGTCGCCGATGAGCACGTCGTTTCCGGCTTCTCCATAGCCCGAGTCGTCGCCGTTGCCGCCGAAGAACCATTCTCGCCGTGACCGACATCGGCGAGGTCGCCGCCGAGCATGGCGTCATTGCCTTCGCCACCCCACAATGTGTCATTGCCCGACTCGCCGCCGATGTCACCCACCAGGACGTCATTGCCTGCAAGGCCGTAGATGCTGTCGTTACCTGTGCCTCCCCAGAGGTAATCGGCGCTGCCAGCGTCGCCCGCTTCGTCACCGTACAGGTAGTCATTGCCGTCATTGCCGTAAATCCAGTCGCCACCCGTGCCGCCTTTCAAGACGTCGTCGCCGGCAAAGCCAAGCAGCATGTCATCGCCGCTGTAGCCCAGCAACCGGTCGTTGAGCCCGGAGCCGTAGATCGTGTCCGGTCCAGCCAGCACAGTGGCTTGAGCGGCCTGTACGTTGCCGACTCTCAAGTAGTTGTTGAAGGTGGTCACATTGGCGTTGGCGCCGGATGCGCTCCACCAAAGGACACCACCTTCCCAGAAGTTCGAGCCCGTAAGCGTGCCGTAAACGTTGCCGACACTGTCGTAGGTGAAGCTGCCGTAGTAGTCTTGGATCCCGTAGCCGTCGCTAAGCCGGATCGTGGATGCGTTGTAGGAAACGGGATTGCCGTACCTAACTGATGACGACTCCATGTTGCCCGACTGGTAGAAGCTAACGATGGTCATCCAAGTCTCCTGTGTTGCGATCGTGTGTTTGTTGGAAAGCGGCGCCGGCGCACCCTTCGGGTTGGCGATGTTCACACCCAATTCATGCGGGATCGTCGATATCCCGATGGGGCGTTATATGCGGTATGTTTGGCGCCGCGAGCAGGATGCGCGTGATCACCTCGTTACGCGGCAGAGGACCCCCTCACCCCCGCGGATGATGCCGCGCATGCAGCTCCTTCAGCCGCTGGCGCGCCACGTGGGTGTAGATCTGGGTGGTGGAGATGTCGGCGTGGCCCAGCAGCAGTTGCACCACGCGCAGGTCGGCGCCGTGGTTGAGGAGGTGGGTGGCGAAGGCGTGGCGCAGGGTGTGGGGGGAGACGCGGGCGGGGTCGATGCCGGCCTGCAGGGCCAGGCGCTTGATCAGCTTCCAGGCGCCACCGCGGGTCAGGCCGGTGCCGCGGGCGGTGACGAACATGGTGTCGCTGGCGCGTCCGGCCAGCAAGGCCGGCCGGCCTTCGGCCAGGTGGCGGCGCAGCCAGTCCATGGCCTCCTCGCCCAGGGGCACCAGCCGCTCCTTGGCGCCCTTGCCCATCACCCGCACCACGCCCATGTCGAAGCTCACTTCGAACAGGCGCAGGCCCACCAGTTCGGAAACGCGCAGGCCGGTGGCGTAGAGGGTTTCCAGCAGCGCGCGGTCGCGCAGGCCCAGGGGGGTGTCGGTGTCGGGGGCGGCCAGCAGGGCCTCGACCTGGGTTTCGCTCAGCGTCCGGGGAAAGCGCTGCGGCGGCGGGGGCGGCACGAGGCGGCGGGTGGGGTCGTCGGGCCGGGCGCCCGTGAGCACCAGCCGGCCGTAGAAGCGGCGCAGCACGGAAAGGAGCCGGCGCTGGCTGGCCGGCTTGGCTCGGGTGGAGAACGGGCCGAGGTAGCTGGCCAGGTCCGCTTCCCCGGCGCCGGGCAGGTTTCCGCCGCGGGTGGCGAGCCACGCGGCCAGCGCCGCCAGGTCGCTGCGATAGGCGGACAGGGTGTTGCGCGACAGCCCATCCTCCAGCCACAGGGCGTCGGCGAAGGCGTCGATGGCGGCGCCATCGGCTTCGCTCATCGTCGCTCCCTGGGCGCCGGCGGTCATGCCGGCGGGGGCGCGGCCGGCACCGCGGCCGACACTGCGCCCGGCACCGCGCCCGGCACCCCCCCCGGCACCGCGGCCGGCCCCGCGGCCGGCACCGCGGCCGGCACAGCGGCAGGCACCGCGGCCGGCGGCGGCGCGGCGCCCGGGACCCGGCGTTAATGGGCCAGCAGCCAGTGCTTGATGTCGAGCAGCGGCCCTTCCCGGCTGTGGGCGAAGCCGCCCGTCCCGCCCGCCGCCACCACCCGGTGGCAGGGCACCACCACCGGGTAGGGATTGGCGCCGCAGGCCTGGCCCACGGCGCGGGGGGCGCTGTCGAGCGCCCGGGCGAGTTCGCCATAGCTGCGGGTGGCACCGCGCGGGATGGCGAGGACCTGACCCCAGACGCGGTTCTGGAAGGCGGTGCCGGCGGCGGCCAGGGGCAGGTCGAAGGCGAAATCCGGATCGGCGAGCCAGGCGCGCAACTGGCTTGCCGCCTCGGCGGCCAGGGGCGTGGTGGCGGGCATCTCCGGCTGCGGGGGCAGGAAGCGGATCTCCGTGATGTGGCTGCCCGTGCAGCGCACACCCAGGGCGAACCCCGGCGCGGCGACGACGGCCTGGCAATCCTCGGTCATGGGCAGGGGAACAGTTCGACCACCGCGGTATTGTCGAGGCCGGGCAGGTGTTGGGCAAGGGTGGCGCAGCGACCCTGGACGCACAGGAGATGAGGCGGCACGTGGGGGCTGTGGGCGAGCCGCAGCCGCGGCTGGGCGGGCACGGCGGGGCGGTAGTGCCAGACGCCGGCTTCGAGGCGGGCGCCGGACGGCGGCTCCATGCCGGCCCCCGAGCCGTGCACCCGCGCTTCGCGCAGCACCAGGCGGTGGCCTTCGACGGCCCAGTCCTCCTCCCATGCGGTCTTTTCCACCGAATGGGTCCACGCCAGGGTGAAGCTGCTCGTGGCCAGCGAGGCGGACAGCAGGCCGGCGGCCAGGCACAGGCCGCTCACGGGAAGCGCTCCCTGCGCTGCGTGCGCGGCCGGCCGCGGCCGCGGTTCACGCCGCCCGGGCGCCGGCTCACGCCGCCCCGGCGGCGTGCCGCTGCCAGCCGGACCAGGCGAAGAATGCCGCCGCGCCGGCAATGCCCAGTTCGTCGGTGAGCGGCACCGCCGCGATCAGCAGGCCGGCGGATGCGCCCGCCAGCACCCGCGCCGGCCACGACACCGGCCCCCACAGGAAACCCACCACCGCGATACCCCACAGGCCGATGGCCGCGAGCGCCTTGGCCGTGACGTAGGCCACGGACAGCACCGTCCAGTCGCCCTGCAGCATCAGCGCCGGATCATAGATGGCGATGTAGGGCACGACGAAGCCGGCGATGGCGATCTTCACCGCCTGCACGCCGATGCGCATGCCCGATACGCCGGCGATGGGGGCGGCGGCGAAGGCCGCCAGGGCTACCGGCGGGGTCAGGTCGGCCATGATGCCGAAGTAGAAGACGAACATGTGGCTCACCACCAGCGGCACCCCCAGGGCGAGCAGAGCCGGCGCGGCCAGGGACGAGGTGATGATGTAGTTGGGGATGGTGGGGATGCCCATGCCGAGGATCAGGCACACCACCATGGTCAGCAGCAGTGACAGCAGCATGCTGTCGCGGCCGAGCTGGATGATGGCGTTGGCGAAGGTGGTGGCCGCACCCGTGAGCGTCAGCACGCCGATGATCACCCCCACCAGGGCGCAGGCCACGCCCACCGGCAGCGCGTGGCGGGCGCCGTCGGCCAGCGCCTGCACGGCCACGCGCAGGATCTGGCGCCCGCCGGCGACGAAGGCACAGGCCACCGCCAGCGCGGCGATGATGACGAAGAACGCCACGATGCCCCAGCGCAGGAAGGCCGAGCACAGCAGCGCCAGGGCGATCCAGAACGCCACCCGCAAGGCCATGCCGCGCAGCCCCACCGCCAGGGCGGCGCCGAAGATCAGCACGGCGGTGAGGGCCAGCCCCACGGTGCCGGAGAACAGCGGCGTGTAGCCGGCGAACAGCAGCCACACCAGGGCGGCCAGCGGCAGCAGCAGGAACCAGTTGCGCGTGAGCGCGCCCCAGGCGTCGGGACATTCGCTCTTCGGCAGGCCCAGCAGCCCCATGCGCCCAGCTTCCAGGTGCACCATCCAGAAGGCGCTGGCGAAGTACAGCAGCGCCGGGATGGTGGCCGCCTTGCAGATCTCCACGTAGGGCACGTTGATGGTCTCGGCCATGATGAAGGCCACCGCGCCCATCACCGGCGGCATGATCTGCCCGCCCATGCTGGCGGTGGCCTCCACGCCGCCGGCGAACTCGGGCTTGTAGCCGAACTTCTTCATCAGCGGGATGGTGAACTGGCCGGTGGTCACCACGTTGGCCACGCCGGAGCCGTTGATGGTGCCCATGAGTCCGGAGGAGATCACCGCCACCTTGGCCGGCCCGCCGCGGGTGTGGCCCACGGTGCCCAGCGCGAAGTCCGTGAACAGCCGGATCATGCCCGCCTGCTCCAGGAAGGAGCCGAAGAGGATGAACAGGAAGATGTAGGTGGAGGAGACGTAGGTCGGCACGCCGTAGATGCCCTCGGTGCCGAAGGCGAGCTGCTCCACCACCTGCGAGAAGTCGTAGCCGCGGTGCGCCAGGCCGCCCGGCAGGTGGTTGCCCCACAGCGCGTAGGCCAGGAACAGCCCGCAGATCAGCGGCAGCGCCGGTCCCATGATGCGCCGCGCCGCCTCGAACACCAGCACCAGCGTGACCGTGCCCACCACCAGGTCCAGCGCCGTGGGGTCGCCGGCGCGCTGGATCAGGTCGGCGTCGAAGATCCAGTGGTAGGTGGCCAGCACGAAGCCGGCGACGCCCAGCGGCCAGGACAGCCACGGCTGCGGCCGTGCGCGGGCGGTGAGTCCCTGCAGCAGGCCGAAGGTCATGAGCAGCAGGAAGCCCACGTGGATGGCGCGCACCACCGTGGAGGGCAGCGGGCTGAAGGCCGCGGTGACGATCTGGAAAGTGGAGAAGGCGACGCCGACGTAGAACAGGATGCGCGCCTGCGTGTCCCGCTCCCGTTGCGGGATTCCGGCCGACGATACCGTGGGGGCGTTCATGGATCGCGCCGCGGGGCGGGAGGGGGCCAGCCCGGACGTTGCACTGCCGACCGCGGCCCGCCCCGGCGCCCGCTACCGGATCAGCCCTGCTTCACGGTAATAGCGCTCGGCCCCGGGATGCAGCGGCAGCGGCATGCCGCGCACGGCGTTTTCGCGCCGGATGGCCTTGGCGGCGGCGTGGGCGGCGGTGAGCTGGTCCAGGTTCTCGAACAGCCCCTTGGCCATCAGATAGGCGGTGTCGGCGGCCACGCACTCGTGGGTGGCGAGGAAGTTGGCGATGGATGCCGTGGGAACGTCCGCGCCCTGGCCTTCGTAGGTATTGGCCGGAATGGCGGCCGCCTGGTAGGCGGGATCACCCACCCTGGCCACCACTTCCGGCGGGATCGCCACGACGTTGATCTTCACCGCCGTGGCGAGGTCGCGGATGGAAGCCACGCCCAGGCCCGCGGACTGGAGCGTGACGTCGAGCTGGCGGTTCTTCATGAGTTCCACCGACTCGCCGAAGGGCAGGTATTCCACCTTGGAGAAGTCGGCATAGGACAGCCCCGCCGCCTTGAGGATGGCCCGCGCGTTGAGTTCCGTGCCCGACTTGGGTGCGCCCACGGAGATGCGCTTGCCCTTGAGGTCCGCCAGCGACCTGATGCCCGACTCGGCGCTGGCCACGATCTGCAGGTAGTTGGGGTAGATGGCGGCCAGGCCGCGCAGCCTGTTCAGCGGCGCCTTGAAGCCGGACTCGGCATCGCCCTTCCAGGCATCGGACAGGGAATCGCCCAGGGTGAAGGCCACCTCGCCGCGCCCGGTCTGCAACAGGTTGAGGTTTTCCACCGAGGCCTTGGTGGCCTGTACCGAGGTCTTCGCGCCCGGGATCACACGGCCATAGACCTGCGACAAGGCCACGCCCAGCGGGTAATACACGCCGCTGGTGCCGCCGGTCAGCACGTTGATGAACTGCTGCGCCGACGCCACCGTCGTGGCGAGCATGCCGGCGAGCAGGGCGGCGGCCAGGGCCAGGATGTGAAGCCAGCGTCGCGTGCGGCCCGCATGGATGTAGGGCATGGTGACTCCTCCTGTCGTCGTGTAAATCCGATTCGCATTGGAACCGATACTTTGTCGACTGCGCCTTGCCGTGCTACAGCACTGTCTGCGGCTTGTCTTCGCGTCTCGTTTCCAATGCGAATCGGAATGAGACCGCCGCCGGACATCACTCCTTGCCCAGCAGTGCCGCCTTGAGGTCGTCCTGGACCGGCTTGTCGCCCAGCCACACCTTGAGCAGGGCGCGGTAGAAGTCCTCGCCGGGAATGTCGCGGCCGCGCTGCTGGCCGCCCACCATCACGCGGGTGCCCTTGCCGGGCAGGTAATCCAGCAGCACGGTGGTGCCGCTCTTGGCCTCGCCCACCTCCAGCATGGCGTTGGCGAATTCCGCCAAGCGTAGCTTGATGGCTTCCAGTTCAGCCGGCGCGGTGTTCTTCACGACACCCTCGTGGAGGGCGTCGACGAGTTGCCTGGCGGTGATGTCGCGCACCATCACGATGCGCACGCGCTTGCCGCCCTTCTGCTGCAGCACGGCGTCGGCATTGCCCTGGCGTTCGGCCAGGTACAGGCCCATGGCATAGACCTTGACCAGGAAGCGGCTGCGCACGCCGGCCCCGTTGAGGGTGAGGTCGGCATCGCCGACACGCGCGGACTCTTCAAACTTGACGCCGGCGATTTCTGGGCCGGGGGCCGCCAGGGCAAGGCCCGGCAGCATGAGCAGGGCGAACAGCAGGGATTTCATGGGCTCTCTCCGTGATTGCGTTCTGGCTCTTTGTATGTGTCGGCGCGCCGCGCCGCCCCCGCCGCGCGCCTTCGATTGCCATGCTAACGCCTGGCGGCGAGCAGGGGAAGATGTGATACGTGTTTGCCGTGTTCCGGCGGCGCGCCTGTAGCTCGTGAAGGATGGGGCGAAAGGAGCGAGGGGGTGTGGGAGCGGGCTTGCGCGCGATATCAGCGGCCGCAATCGCGGGCAAGCCCGCTCCCACAGGAATCAACTGACCGGTGGCCCGTCACCGCCGCACCTCGCCGTTGCCCAGCACGATCCACTTCAGGCTGGTGAGGCCTTCCAGCCCCACCGGGCCGCGGGCGTGGAACTTGTCGGTGGAGATGCCGATCTCGGCGCCCAGGCCGTACTCGAAGCCGTCGGCGAAGCGGGTGGAGGCGTTGACCATCACCGAGCTGGAATCCACCTCGCGCAGGAAGCGCAGCGCCCGGGTGTAGTTCTCGGTGACGATGGCCTCGGTGTGGGCCGACGACCAGGTGTTGATGTGGTCGATGGCCTCGTCCAGCCCCGCCACCACCTTCACGGCGAGGATGGGGGCCAGGTATTCGGCGGCCCAGTCCTCGTCGGTGGCTTCGCGCAGGCGCGCCGGATCGATGCCGGCGCCGCGCAGCAGGGCCAGCGATTCCGGGCAGGCGCGCAGTTCCACGCCCTTGCCGGCCAGCATGGCGCCCAGGCGCGGCAGCAGCGCTTGCGCCACGCCGCGGGCCACCAGCAGCGACTCGGCGGTGTTGCAGGTGCCGTAGCGCTGGGTCTTGGCGTTGTCCACGATGGCCAGGGCCTTGTCCGGGTCGGCGTCGTCATCCACATAGACGTGGCAGTTGCCGTCCAGGTGCTTGATCACCGGCACCCGCGCCTCGCGCGAGATGCGCTCGATCAGCCCCTTGCCCCCGCGCGGCACGATCACGTCCACGAACTCCGGCATGGCCACGAGATGGCCCACGGCGGCGCGGTCGGTGGTATCCACCACCTGCACGGCGGTCTCCGGCAGCCCGGCGGCGCGCAGTCCCTCCTGCACGCAGGCCGCCAGCGCGCGGTTGCTGCGGATGGCCTCGGAGCCGCCGCGCAGGATGGCGGCATTGCCCGACTTGAGGCACAGGCCCGCCGCGTCCGCCGTGACGTTGGGGCGCGACTCGAAGATGATGCCCACCACGCCCAGCGGCACGCGCATGCGGCCCACCTGGATGCCCGAAGGGCGGCGCTTCAGGTCGTCGATCTCGCCCACCGGGTCGGGCAGTTGCGCAATCTGCTCCAGCCCCTCGGCCATGGCGGCGATGGTCTTCGGCGTCAGGGTGAGGCGATCCACCATCGCCGCATCCAGGCCCGCGGCGCGGGCGGCGGCCACGTCCTCGGCATTGGCTGCGACGGCGCATGGTGTCGAGGATGTCGAGGTTTTCGGTGTTCATGCGGGGCTCTTGTCGGTGAGGCGCAGCGCGAGCTGCAGGAATTCGTCCCAGACGTCGCCGCGGGCCAGTCCCTTGACCATGCGGTCGATGGCCGCGGCATGGGTGACGGCGTCGTGCAGGCGCGTCAGGCTCAGGCGGGGAAGCAGGCGCTGGATGAGGACGCGGCGCGCTTCGTCGAACACCCGTGCCGCCCGCAGCAACTCCGCCAGCGCTTCGCCCCGGTCCAGGCCGGCGCGAAGCCCGGCCAGCGTGCGCACCTGGGTGGCCATCACCCACAGCACCAGCGGCGCGGCCACGCCTTCAGCCTTCAGCCCGTCCAGCAGTCGCGCGCAGCGGCCGGGGTCGGCGGCCAGCATGGCCTGGGCGAGCTGGTCCACATCATAGCGCGCCACGTCCAGCACCGCATCCTGCACCTGGGCCGCGGAAAGCTCCCCCGGCGGATACAGCAGGCCGAGCTTCTGGATCTCCTGGTGGGCCGCCAGCAGGTTGCCCTCGACGTGGGAAGCCATGAAGGCCAGCGCCTCCCTGCCGGCGCTCTGGCCCTGGGCCTTGAGGCGCTGGGCGATCCAGGCCGGCAGGCGCTCCAGCGGCGGGGCATTGAGTTCCACCGTGACCCCGGCGCTGCCCAGGGCGACGAACCAGGCCGCCTTGCGCGCCTTCCAGTCCAGTTGCGGCAGGCTCACCACGGTGACCACCCCTTCGGGCAGCCGCTGGCAGTAGCGCGCCAGCGCGGCCGCGCCGTCGGTGCCGGGCTTGCCGCCGGGAATGCGCAGGTCCACCACCTTGGCGGCTCCGAACAGCGACAGATTGCCCGCCGCCAGGTAAAGCTCGTCCCAGCGGAAACCGGTCTGTACCACCAGCACCTCGCGCTCGGTGTGGCCGCGGCCCCGCGCCGCCGCACGGATGGCATCGGCCGCCTCGGTGAGCAGCAGGGGATCGTTGCCGTGCAGCACGTAGAGCGGGGCAAGCTCCCGCGCCAGGTGCGCGGACAATGCGGAGGGGTTGAGGGTGGTCATGGGCGTGGGCCGGGGAGCCTGCGGGCGCGCGGCCTTGGCGGCCGTTCAGCCCGCGGTGCCCACCTTCGCCACCGCCAGGCGCCGCATGAGCTGCTGCACCAGGTCGCCCTGCATGTCGCGGAACAGCAGCGCTTCTTCCTGCTCCTTGGCCAGCACCTGGGAGTCGTTGAAGGTGAATTCCCGCGTCAGCAGGACCTCGCTCTGCGGGATGAAGTCCCGGCCCTTGCCGTCGTGCACGCGGAACACGAAGCGGTAGCGCAACTGGAACTCGCGCACCTTGCCGGCGGCGTTGAGGCTGAGGATCACCTTCTCGCGCGATTCGGCCACCACGGCCATCACCGCCTGGGCCGACTGGGCCGTCTCGGCGATGCGCGTGCCCCCGGCCGCGCGGATGCGCCGCTTGAGGGCTGCGCCCAGCTCCGAATACTCCGGCAGCCCGAGGTAGATGCTCTCGAACGGCAGGGGCTGGGCGCCGCGCAACTGGAAGCCGCAGCCGGCCAGCGCCAGAACCAGCAGCAGCGCGGCAATCACTCCGCGCACGACGGTATGTTCCTCACTCCTCACCCTGTGCTCCTCACGTGCTACGCGACGATATTGACCAGGCGGCCCGGCACCACCACCACCTTCTTCGCCGGGCGGCCTTCGAGGTGGCGGCTGGCCGGCTCGCTGGCCAGGGCGGCCTGCTCGATCTGCTCGCGACTGGCCGCGGCGGCCACGCGCAGGCTGCCGCGCAGCTTGCCGTTGATCTGCAGCACCAGTTCGATCTCGTCCTGCACCAGCGCTTCCTCCAGCGGTTGCGGCCAGGGGGCGGTGAGGATGTTGGCGCCGAAACCCAGCTCCTGCCACAGCACGTGGCAGGCATGGGGCGTGACGGGGGAGAGCAGGCGCAGCAGGATGGACAGGCCTTCGGCGCAGACCCGGGCGTGGGTGGGGCCGTCGGCGCCGGGCTGGGCGCGCTCCAGGGCGTTGAGCATCTTCATGGCGGCCGAGGCCACGGTGTTGAACTGCAGGCGCTGGAAGTCATAGTTGGCCTGGCGCAGGTGGGTGTGGATTTCGCGCCGCAGGGCGGCGGCGGGGGCATCCAGCCGCTGGCCCACGGGCACCTGGGGGGCGGCTCCGGCGAGCAGGGGGCGGATCTCCCGGGCGTAGCGCCAGCCGAAGGACCACAGCCGCTTCATGAAACGGAAGCTGCCGTCCACGCCGGAATCCGACCACTCCAGCGTCTGCTCCGGCGGGCTGGCGAACATCATGAAGAAGCGCGCGGTGTCGGCGCCGTACTGCTCGATGAGCGCCTGGGGGTCCACGCCGTTGCGCTTGGACTTGGACATGGTGCCCACGCCCTGGTAGTCCACCGTTGCGCCGTCGGCCCGGGCCGTGGCGCCGAGGATCTGGCCGGCCTCGTCGCGATTCGGTTCCACCTCGTCGGGGGCGAAGTACTGGATGCCGCCGCGCTCGGTGCGACGGGAGAAAATGTGGTTGAGCACCATGCCCTGGGTGAGCAGGCGCGAGAATGGCTCGCCGTAGGACACCAGCCCCAGGTCGCGCATCACCTTGCTCCAGAAGCGCGAGTAGAGCAGGTGCAGGATGGCGTGCTCGATGCCGCCGATGTACTGGTCCACCGGCATCCAGTAGTCGGTGCGCGCGTCCACCATGGCGGCGGCGTTGTCGGGGGCGCAGTAGCGGGCGTAGTACCAGGACGAATCCACGAAGGTGTCCATGGTGTCGGTTTCGCGCCGCGCCGGGGCGCCGCACTTCGGGCAGGTGCAGGCGAGGAAATCCTCGCGCCGGTTGAGCGGATTGCCCGTGCCGTCGGGCACGCAGTCCTCGGGGAGCACCACGGGGAGCTGGTCGTCGGGCACCGGCACGGTGCCGCAGCGCTCGCAATGGATGAGCGGGATGGGGCAGCCCCAGTAGCGCTGGCGCGACACGCCCCAGTCGCGCAGGCGCCATTGCACCTGCCTGTCGCCCAGATCCCTGGCCCGCAGGTCGGCGCCGATGGCGTCCACCGCGGCCTCGTAGGCCAGGCCGTCGTACCTGCCGGAATTCACACAGGCGCCGCGCTGCTTGTCGGCGTACCACTCCTGCCAGGCATCGAGGGAGAAGGTCTCGCCGTCCACCGCGATCACCTGGCGGATGGGCAGGCCGTACTTCTGCGCGAAGTGGAAGTCGCGCTCGTCGTGGGCCGGCACCGCCATCACCGCGCCCTCGCCGTAACCCATGAGCACGTAGTTGCCGACCCACACTTCCACCTTTTCGCCGGTGAGGGGATGCTCCACGAAGATGCCCGTGGGCATGCCCTTCTTTTCCATGGTCGCCAGGTCGGCTTCCATCACCGAGCCGTGCCTGCACTCGTCGATGAAGGCGGCCAGCTCGGGGTTGTCCCGGGCCGCGCGGGTGGCCAGGGGATGCTCGGCGGCCACGGCGCAGAAGGTCACGCCCATGATGGTGTCGGCGCGGGTGGTGAAGACCCACATCAGTTCGCGCTTGCCGTCCAGTTCGTAGGGGAAGGCGAAGCGCACGCCGTAGCTCTTGCCGATCCAGTTGGCCTGCATGGTGCGCACGCGCTCCGGCCAGCCGGGAAGCTGGTCGAGATCGGCGAGCAGTTCCTCGGCGTAGCGGGTGATGCCGAGGTAGTAACCGGGAATCTCGCGCTTTTCCACCGGCGCGCCGGTGCGCCAGCCGCGGCCGTCGATCACCTGTTCGTTGGCCAGCACCGTCTGGTCCACCGGGTCCCAGTTCACCACCTGGGTCTTCCTGTAGGCGATGCCGCGCTCCAACATGCGCAGGAACAGCCACTGGTTCCACTTGTAGTAGTCGGGGCGGCAGGTGGCCAGTTCGCGGCTCCAGTCGATGGCGAAACCCAGCGAGCGGAGCTGCTTCTTCATGTAGGCGATGTTGTCCCAGGTCCAGCGCGCCGGCGGCACGGCGTTGGCCATGGCGGCGTTTTCCGCCGGCAGGCCGAAGGCGTCCCAGCCCATGGGCTGGAGCACGTTGTAGCCGCGCATGCGGTGGTGGCGCGAGAGCACGTCGCCGATGGTGTAGTTGCGCACGTGCCCCATGTGCAGCTTGCCCGACGGGTAGGGGAACATGGACAGGCAGTAATACTTGGGCCGCGTGGGATCTTCCACGGCGCGGAAGGCGTCGGTCTGCTCCCAATGGCTCTGGGCCTGCTGCTCGACCTCGGCGGGGACGTACTTCTCCTGCATGGGGCGGGAATCTCGGCGGCGCTGGAAAGGCGAAATTATACCGTGGGGGCGGGCGCCGCCGTAGGCTGCCTGCGACGGACGCCGTCCACGGCGGCGCCGCGGCGCGCTGCCGCGGGAAACAGGCGGCCGGGGAGGAAGTTCGCGCGGCCGGCGGGGAGGCGGCGGCCACCATGCCGCCGCCGGGCCGCCCCAAGGCGGCATGAAGCCCCCCCGGGGGGCAGCGCAGCGTGGGGGGGGTCATCTCAGAGCGCGGCGTGCAGCCCGCAGCCGTGCGGGCTAAACCTTCCGCTTGATCGCTGCCGGCCCCTCCACATGCCGGGGGCGGCTTACGATGGCGGCGCTTGGGTCAGGCGCGCCGCCGGGGTGGGCAGCGCAACGCCACCCGCGCTTCCGGGGGCCCGGGCCGGTTCTCGTGGGGGACACTCACGCGCAGGCCCAACCGGGGCTGCAGCGGGGAGCGGGATGCCGCGCCCGACAGGTTGCGGCGGCCCGGCGCTGGCGCCGAACCTGGCCGGACCCTCCGTGCCATCGTTCGGCAGCATGCCGTCGACGGCAGCCACCGAATCCGGGGCGGGGCCGGGGCGCACGCCGAAAGGAATGAGGGAATAAACCGCAAGCGCTGCAAGGAGGAGAAATGCGCGTCCCGTCTGCATGGTGGCCGACCTCGTTGTCGTTGTTATCCCGGATATTTCATGAATTGCCGTGATGATCGCGCCGGATTTTGATTTGCCAAGGAATTTTCTGAGCGAGCGCCGTATCGGGCCATACGGTCGAGCGAAGAAAACGAAGTTTCAGTGGAGGCTAACCTTCAGGTTATGCCGCAACTAAAATTTCTTGACGGATCAAAAGACAAGCGAGGGCACGGCGAATTTATGAAATATCCGGGTTATATATTCTGAATTTTTCGCCAATATAGCACTCGGGCAGGCGGAGTACGGCGACGTTTATAATTTCGTGTTGCCTATGCCTATGCCGCTGCCGCCCATGCCCAAGCTGCTCGACCGCCTCAATCCGCAGCAACTCGCCGCCGTCACCCTGCCCGGCCGGCACGCCCTCATCCTGGCCGGGGCGGGCTCCGGCAAGACGCGAGTGCTCACCACGCGCATCGCCTGGCTGCTCCAGGCCGGCCAGGCCACGCCCTCGGGCATCCTGGCGGTGACCTTCACCAACAAGGCGGCGAAAGAGATGCTGGCGCGCCTGTCGGCGATGCTGCCCATCAATACCCGCGGCATGTGGATCGGCACCTTCCATGGCCTGTGCAACCGCATGCTGCGCGCCCATCATCACGACGCCGGGCTGCCGGCGCTGTTCCAGATCCTCGATTCCGCCGACCAGCTCTCCGCCATCAAGCGCCTGCTCAAGGCGCTGAACGTGGATGACGAGAAGTTTCCGCCGCGGGAGTTGCAGCACTTCATCAACGCGCGCAAGGAAGCGGGCCTGCGCGCCGGCGCGGTGGAGGCGTGGGACGACTACACCCGGCGCCGCGTGGATCTCTACCGTGCCTACGAGGAGCAGTGCCAGCGCGAGGGCGTGGTGGATTTCGCCGAACTGCTGTTGCGCTGCCACGAGCTGCTGGAGTTCAACGAGCCCATCCGCCGCCATTACCAGGCGCGCTTCCGCCACATCCTGGTGGATGAATTCCAGGACACCAATCCGCTGCAGTACCGCTGGCTCAAGCTGCTGGCGGGCGCCACGGACGTGCGCCCCCACGCTGCGCTGCCCCCCGGGGGGGCGGCCCCTGGCTTGGGGGGCAGCGGCGCTGCGGCCGGTGCCTGCCTCTTCGCAGTGGGCGACGACGACCAGAGCATCTACGCCTTCCGCGGCGCCGACGTGGGCAACATGCGCGACTTCGAGCGCGAGTTCGCCGCCGACAACGTCATCCGCCTGGAGCAGAACTATCGCTCCCACGGCAACATCCTCGACGCCGCCAATGCCGTCATCAGGCACAACGCCGCGCGCCTGGGCAAGAACCTGTGGACCGAGGCCGGCGCCGGCGAGCCCCTGCGCGTGTTCGAGGCCGCCAGCGACCATGAGGAGGCGCGCTGGATCGTGGAGGAGATCCGCGCCCTCGTGGCCGAGGGCCTGAGCCGTGGCGAAATCGCCCTGCTCTACCGCTCCAACGCCCAGTCGCGCGTGCTGGAGCACGCGCTGTTCTCCGCCGGCATCGCCTACCGGGTCTATGGCGGACTGCGCTTCTTCGAGCGCCAGGAGGTGAAGCACGCGCTGGCCTACCTGCGCCTCATCGCCAACTCCGACGACGACACCGCCTTCATGCGGGTGGTGAATTTTCCCGCCCGCGGCATCGGCGCCCGTTCCCTGGAGGTGCTGCACGACGCGGCGCGGGCGGCGGGAACCAGCCTCCACGGCGCGACCGGCGGCCTGACCGGCAAGGCGGGCGCGGCGCTGGGCGGTTTCATCACCCTGCTGGCGCGGCTGCGCACCGCCTGCGAGGGCCTCACCCTGCCGGAAATGGTGGAGCAGGTGGTGGAGCTGTCCGGCCTGCGCCAGCACTACGCCACCGAGCGCGAAGGCCAGGAACGGCTCGCCAACCTGGACGAACTGGTGAATGCCGCCGCGGGGTTCGTGGCGGAGGAGGGGGATGCGCTGCCGCCGGAGCCGCCGGAGCCTGATCAAGCGGCCTTGGTGGCAGGGGGGGCGCCGGCTGCGGGCGACGCCGGCACGGCGGCCGATGTTTCGGCCGACGGGCTTTCGGCTTTCCTCACCCACGCCGCGCTGGAGGCCGGCGAGCACCAGGCCGACGAATCCCAGCCCGCGGTGCAGCTCATGACGGTGCATGCCGCCAAGGGCCTCGAATTCGGCGCCGTGTTCATCAGCGGCGTGGAAGAGGGGCTGTTTCCTCACGAGAACGCGGTGACGCAGCCGGACGGCCTGGAAGAAGAGCGCCGCCTCATGTACGTGGCCATCACCCGGGCGCAGCGGCGCCTCTACCTGTCCTTCGCCCAGACCCGCATGCTGCACGGCCACGTCCGCTACAGCCTGCGCTCGCGCTTCCTCGATGAGATTCCGCCGCAACTGCTCAAATGGCTCACGCCGCAGATGCGCGGCGGCGCGGCCGCGGCGCGGCCCTTCGGCGCGGCGGGCGGCTACGGCGGCGGTTACGGCAGCTACGGCGGCTACGCGGGAAACCGGGGCGGCAACGGCGGCGGGCGCCAGGGGGGAGGGGTGTCCGGTGGCGCAGCCCAGGTGAGCGGCGGTGGACCGGGCCTGCGCGTGGGCCAGACCGTCAGCCACCCCAGGTTCGGCCAGGGCGTCATCGTTGCGGCGGAGGGCTCGGGCAATGACGCCCGGGTGCAGGTCAACTTCGGCCGCGAGGGCGTGAAGTGGCTGGCCCTGGCGGTGGCCAAGCTCACGCCGGCGTGAGGCCGGAGCCATGGGCGGCATGAGCTGTGGGAGCGGGCTTGCCCGCGATTGCCGCGTTTGAAATCGCGGGCAAGCCCGCTCCCACAGGATTGCTTGCGACCGGCAGCCAGAGCAGCCGGGGTCTTTCCTCCTCGCCCCTCCCTGACGGGAATCAAGGCGGGCATCGGCGCAGATACGCAGAATTGCGCCTCCGCCTGCCCAGGCGGCGGACGACCACGAAACGATTCAACCCCCTACAGGAGAACCCCCCATGGCCCAACCCCATCTGCATCTTCAGGCCGACCAGCTCTACCCCTTCGACGCCCGCGGCATCGCCAAGCGCTTCCGCCACGCCGCCATCTTCGGCGCGCTGGACGCCCTCTTCCCCGGCGAGACCATGCGCTTCTGCAACGACCACGATCCGCTGCCGCTGCTCGAACAACTGCGCGCACGCTACGGCGAGAAGGTCGAAATCCGCTACGTGCAGCGGGTGCCGGGCGAGATCGTCATCGATTTCGTCAAGAAGCAGGCCTGACGGCGGCAGGGGTCCGCGTTGCAGCCGGGTGGCTTGGTGCGCGGTTTGAGTGAGCCCCCACGCTGCGCTGCCCCCCGAGGGGGCGGCCCCCGGCTTGGGGCGGCCCGGCGCCGGAGGCGTGAGCCCCCACACTGCGCTGCCCCCCGGGGGGGCGGCCCCCGGCTTGGGGCGGCTTGGCGCCCGGGGGCGCGCCCCGGGCCGCTCGCGGTCTGACGGCTTGCTGCCCCTCCTCGTCGCCATTGCCATCGCGGCCGCCGCGGCTGCGGTGGTCCTGATGCCTGGCGCCCTGGTGGCGGCCGCGGCCACCGCGCATGTGGCCTTTGCCGCCGGCATCATGCCGCTGATTTTCGGCGCCATGATGCACTTCGTGCCGGTGCTCACCCGTAGCCGCGCCCCGGCCTCATCGCTGCATCTTCTGCCCTTCGTGGCGCTCGCCGCCGGGCTGCTGGCTACGGCGGCGTTCGCGCTGCAGGATTTCTTCAGGGCCGGCATCCACGGCGGTGCGGGGCTGGGGCTGCCGGCCGCCCTGGCGATGGCGACGTGGATCGTCGCCCGGGGGCGCGCCACGCTGGGCGCTCCCCATCCGTGCCTGCGCTGGTACCTGGCCGCCGTGCTGCTGCTGGCGCTGGCGCTGGGCGCCGTCCTGGCCATGGATGCCTGGCCGCAGCAGCGCGGCGCGCTGCGCGTCTTCCATCTGCATCTGAACACCCTGGGCTTCATCGGCCTCACCGCCCTGGGCACGCTGGCGGTGCTGCTGCCCACGGCGGCGGGGCGGCCCGACGAGGCCGCCGCCGCGCGGCTGCGCCGCGATCTGCCCGCGGCCGTCCTCGGCGTGCTGCTGGTGGCCGCCGGCGCCGCCTGGTTCAAGCCGCTGGCCTACGCCGGCATGGCGCTGCTGCTGGTTCCGGTGCTACGCCTGGGCCTCGCCTGGTGGCTGCGCTTTCGTCCCGCGGTGGCCCGCATCCACGGTGCCGCGCCGTCCCTGGCCCTGGCCCTGTTCGGCCTGACTCTCCTGTTGCTGCTTGGCGCCGGGCACGCCAGCGGGCGGCTCGCCGGCGGCGACGCGATCTTCGCCTTCGTGCTCGCTTTCCTGCTGCCGCTGGTGACGGGCGCCGTCAGCCAGCTCCTGCCGCTGTGGCTGCGGCCGGGCGTGCAGACGCCGTGGCACCGCACGGCGCGCGAGCGGCTCGGCCGTTTCGGCGCGCTGCGCGCCCTGGCCTTCGTGGCGGCGGGACTGGCGGTGGGCGGGGGATGGCGCGATGCGGCGTGGCTGGCCGCCGCGGCTCTGGCGGTGTTCGTCGTCCAGGCGGTGGGCGCCTGCGCGCGCCGCGCCGACCGATCCGGCGCCTAACGCGAAAGCACTATTGTCCGCGGACGTGGGTCGGTGCATGCTTGACTCATGCGACGCCATCGGGACGGGTCGCTTTCACCCCTTCCAGCGCGCGACGACGGGCACTGGATCCCAGGAGAACCCGAGACCGAGATGCCAGACGCCTCCGTGCAGACCATCCTCACGGTCGTCACCATGCCGCCGCCGGGCCGCCCCAAGGCGGCATGAGCCCCCCCGGGGGGCAGCGCAGCGTGGGGGTCGTCATCTCTCACCGGAGAATCTGACGATTCTCAGTGATCTCCTGCAGCCCGCCTACCGGGTGCTGGCGGCCACCTCGGGCGAGCGGGCCCTGCGCATCGCCGCCGGTGCGACCCCGCCGGACCTGATCCTGCTCGATGTGATGATGCCGGACATGGACGGCCATGCCGTGCTGACGCAGTTGCGCAAGGACCCCGCCACCCGCGACATCCCGGTCGTCTTCCTCACCGCCCTGAGCGACGCCCGGGACGAGGAGCGGGGCCTTGAACTGGGCGCCGCCGACTACATCACCAAGCCCATCCAGCCCGCCGTGGTGCTGGCCCGGGTGCGCACCCAACTGGAGGCCAAACAGGCACGGGACTGGCTCAAGGACCATAACGCCTTCCTGGAAGCGGAGATTGCGCGGCGCATGGCGGAAAACGACCTCACCCAGGTCGTCAGCATCCGGGCGCTGGCCCATCTGGCCGAGACCCGCGACCCGGAGACCGGCAACCACATCCTGCGCACCCAGGGCTATGTGCACCTGCTCGCCACCCGCTTGCGGGACCACCCGCGCTTTGCCGCCACCCTCGATCACCGCTACATCGAACTGCTCACCCGTTCCGCCCCGCTGCACGACATCGGCAAGGTGGGCATTCCCGACGCCATCCTGCTCAAGCCGGGCAAGCTGACGCCGGCGGAATGGGAAATCATGAAGACCCATGCCAGGCTGGGCAGCGAGGCCATCGAACTGGCCGAACAGGACATCGACCGACCGGTGGAATTCCTGGCGCTGGCCAAGGAGATCGCCCACCGGCACCACGAGAAGTGGGACGGCAGCGGTTACCCGGACGGCCTTTCTGGCGACGCCATCCCGGTCTCTGCCCGGCTCATGGCCCTGGCCGACGTGTTTGACGCCCTCATCTCGCCGCGGGTGTACAAGGCGCCGCTGTCCTTCGGCGAGGCGCGTGACATCATCGCCGCCGGACGTGGCCAGCACTTCGACCCGGACGTCACGGACGCATTCCTCGCCTGCTTCGAGGAATGCGTCGCCATCGCCCAGCGCTACCGCGATGGCGCCTGACCCCCCCGAGGAGACCCATGATGTTCCCAACCCGCCTTGCCTCCTGGCTCGTCCTGTCGCTGGGGCTGCTGATCGTCCCGGGCGCCGGCGCGGGGATGGAGAAGAAGCCGGTCCATGTCGGCCTCGATGCCGAGCTGGAGTACGCCGGCAGCACCTCCGCCCAGGCCATCCGCATGGGCATGCTGATCGCCATGGAAGAGATCAACCGGGCGGGCGGCGTGCTCGGCGGGCGGCCGCTGAAACTGATCGAGCGCGACAACAGGAGCCTGCCGGCGCGTTCCCTCGTCAACCTGAAGGAACTGGCCGCCCAGCCCGATCTGGTGGCCGTGTTCTGCGGCCGTTTCAGCCCGACGGTGCTGGAGGCCATTCCCCTGATCCACGAACTCAAGCTGCCCCTGCTCGATCCCTGGGCGGCCGCCGACGCCATCGTCGACAACGGACACATGCCGAACTACGTCTTCCGGCTCTCTCTCAAGGACAGTTGGGCCATGCCCGTGATGCTGAGCCATGCGCAGAAGCAGGGCGCGAAGCGGGTCGGCCTGCTGCTGCTCAACACCAGTTGGGGGCGCAGCAACCTCAAGGCGGCGCAGGCTCATGTCGCTGCGCATCCCGAGATCCGGGTTGTCGGCACCCAGTGGTTCAACTGGGCGGACAAGAGCCTCCTGAGCCAATACCAGGCCCTGCGGCAAGCGGGTGCCCAGGCCGTCGCCTTCGTCGCCAACCACGACGAAGCCGCCCGTCTGGTGCGCGGGATGGCGGCACTGCCCAAGGAGGAACGCCTGCCCATCGTCAGCCACTGGGGGGTGAGCGGCGGCGATTTCTTCCAGGATGCCGGCCCGGCGCTGCACGAGTTGGACTTCGCCGTGGCGCAGACCTACAGTTTCATCGGCGCCAGCGACGCCAGGGCGAAACAGGTGCTGGCGGCGGCGAGCCGGATGTTCGGGGTGAAGGACGCCCGCGCTCTGCCTTCGCCGGTAGGCGTGGCGCACGCCTATGACCTTATCCACGTCCTCGCGCGCGCCGTCGACAAGGCCGGCGGCACCGAGCGGCGCGCGGTGCGCGATGCCCTGGAGCAGGTGAGCGGCTACGATGGGTTGGTCCGGCGCTATCTGCGCCCCTTCACCCCGGAGCGGCACGAGGCGCTGGGTCCGGAGAACGTCTTCATGGCGCGCTATGCCCCGGATGGCGCCATTGTCCGAATCGCCGACCGATGAGCCTGCGCCCCGTCCATTGGTCTAAGACCGGACGTGACTGGCTGGCGACCAGCTTCGCCAGCCGCGTCGCCTTCCTCGCCCTGTCTCTCACTCTGGGCGTCGCCCTGGGTGTCGGCGCCTTGTCCTATGCCGCCCTGCGCGTCCAGATCGAGGCCTCCATCCGGCAGGATCTGGAGGCGCAAACCCGGCTGGTGGAGGAGCGTCTGCATTTCGCCCTCGACGAGGCGGGCGAGGAGCTGGAGACACTGTCCCGCAATGCCCTGATCGTCAACGGCCTGGTGGACTCCCAGGGACGTGATGCCTACCTGCTGCCCTTCCTGCGCGACTTTCGCCTCGCCCTGCCTGGCAAGCAGGACATCGCGCTGACGCTGCACGACTTCAGCGGGGCGCCGGTCATCGACGCCGGCCAGGGCATCGCCATCGCTGCGGACGTGGTGGGCCAGGCCCTCGCGTCCGGAATGCCCCAGGCCCGGATCGTCGCGCATCAGGGCGAGGCCTATCTGGAGCTGGTGCAGCCCGTTCACTTCCCACCCACCCGCAGCATCGAAGGCGCGCTGACCGCGCTCATCCGGATGGTGCCCCTGCTCGGCTCGGCCGGCACCGACCTGAGCGAAGGCCTCCACCTGCACCTGCGCGCGGGAGAACGGACGCTGGCACGCACCGGCGCCGCGCAGGAGCAAGACATTCATGTGGAAAGAACGCTCAGGCTGGGCGCCCCCTTCGATGCACTGGGGTTGCGCCTCACCCTCGCAAGCCCGGCGCAGCGTGTCCAGGGCCCGCTCAACCGGCTGACGCTGATCCATGTGGCCGGCATCTTCATCCTCCTGCCCCTGGTGGGCTGGTTCGCCTACCGCGGGGCGCGCCGCCTGGTGGCGCCGCTCGAACGGCTCGGCGCGACGGTCGAGCACATCGCCGGCAGCGGCGCGATCATGGCGCCGCCGCCCATCGAGGGCCCGGACGAGGTGGGCCGGCTGGCCGACGCCTTCGGCCGGATGCTGGAGCGGCTGCACACCGCCCACGAGGAACTGGAACAGCGCGTGCGGGAGCGCACCGAGGCCCTCGGCGAAAACCGGGCCTTCCTCGCGGACCTCATCGAGCACAGCGGCTCGCTGATCTTCGTCAAGGATCGCGAGGGGCGCTACGAACTGATCAACCGGAAGTGGGAGACGGTCACCGGCCTCGGCCGCGACGAGGTGCTCGGGCGCACGGACCTGGAGCTCTTCCCGCCACCCATCGGCGAGACCTTCCGCGCCAACGACCTGCGCGTTCTGGCGGCCGACCAGGCAGAAGAGGTCGAGGAGATCCTGAACGATGCCACGGGGATGCGCTACTTCCTGTCGGTGAAATTCCCGCTGCGCACGGCTGACGGCGAAGTCAGGGGGCTGTGCGGCATGACCACCGAAGTCACCGAACGCAAGCGCGCCGAACTGCTCACCACCTGCGGCCAGCATGTGCTGGAGATGATCGTCGGCGGGCATGACCTCAAGGAGGTGCTGGAGCGCCTGATGCGGGATGTGGAGGCGATGACGCCCGACATGCTCGCCTCGATCCTGCTGCTCGACGCCGACGGCGTGCATGTGCGCCACGGCGCCGCGCCCAGCCTGCCCGACGCCTACAACCGCGCCATCGACGGCGCGGCCATCGGCCCCGGCGCGGGTTCCTGCGGCACCGCCGCCTGGCACAAGGAACAGGTGATCGTCACCGACATCGAAACCGACCCGCTGTGGGTCGACTACCGCGAACTCGCCCTGGCGCACGGGCTGCGCGCCAGTTGGTCCACGCCCATCGTCAGCCCGACGGGCGTGGTGCTGGGCACCTTCGGCACCAAGACTTATGCCTTCATCGGTCTGGAGCGCGTGGGCGGTGTGATGGTCTACGATGTGAGCACGCCCACGGCGCCTTCCTTCGTCACCTATCTCAACTCCCGCGCCGGGAAGGAGCCGGGCGAGCTGGAATTCCGCGCCGTCCTGCCCGACGGCCGGATCCGCGTCATCAACGGCCGCGGCACCCTGGAATGCGCGGCCGACGGCCGGCCGATCCGCATGGTGGGCACGGCGCAGGACATCACCGAACACAGGCAGGCCGAGGGGCAGTTGCGCAAGCTTGCCCAGGCCGTCGAACAGAGCCCCGAGAGCATCGTCATCACCAACCTGGAGGCCGAGATCGAATATGTGAACGAGGCCTTCGTCCGCGCCACGGGCTACAGCCGCGAGGAAGCGATCGGTCAGAACCCGCGCATCCTGCACTCCGGCAAGACGCCGAGGGAAACCCACCAGGCGCTGTGGGAAGCCATCAGCCACGGCCAGCCCTGGAAGGGCGAGTTCATCAACCAGCGCAAGGACGGCAGCGAATACGTCGAGTTCGCCTTCATCACCCCCTCTGCCAGCCGGATGGGCGCATCAGCCACTATGTCGCTGTGAAGGAGGATGTCACCGAGAAGAAACGGCTGGGTGAGGAACTGGACCGCCACCGCGACCATCTGGAGGAGCTGGTGGCACAGCGCACGGCCCAGCTCAGCGAAGCGCGCCGGCAGGCGGAGGCCGAGTTGCGCCAACGCCATGCCGGGGCTCGCGTGTTGCTGGCGGAAGACAACCTGGTCAACCGCGAAGTGGCTCTGGAGCTGCTGCACGCCGTGGGTCTTTCGGTGGATACCGCCGAGGATGGCCGCAAGGCGCTGGAGAAGGCGTCCCGCGATGCCCCCGATCTGATTCTGATGGACGTGCAGATGCCCGACATGGACGGCCTGGAAGCCACCCGCGCCATTCGCGCCCTGCCCGGATGGGCGAACAAACCCATCCTGGCCATGACCGCCAACGCCTTCGATGAAGACCGCCGGGCCTGCCTGGAAGCGGGCATGAACGACTTTGTCGGCAAGCCGGTGGATCCGGAGGCCCTCTACGCCACCCTGCTGCAATGGCTGTCGGTCAGGGAGGAGCAGGGACGCTCCGACACGGCGGAGCGATCCTCCGCAACGGCGGCCGCCGCGCTCACCCCTGATGAACCCTGCGCGGCGCTTCCGGAGGCCCTGGCGCCCCTGGGCAGCGTGCCCGGCCTGGATCCGCGGCGCAGCGTGGCGGCCCTGCGCGGCGAGCCGGACAAGTACCTGGCGCTGCTGCGCCAGTTCGTCGACCTGCACCGGGACGACATGAGCCGGGTGACCCGCTGTCAGACGCACAATGACCCGCCCGGCGCCCGGCAGCTCGCCCACGCCCTGCAGGGCGCGGCCGCCACCGTGGGCGCATGGGCGGTGGCCGAGGCGGCGAAGCGGCTGGAAGCCGGCTTGCGCGAGGAAGCCCACGACGGGCACGAACGCCGTCTCGACGCCCTCATCGGCGAGGTCACCAGGGCCTTCGGGCCGCTTGCCACCGTCATGGAAACCTGGCCCGAGGCACCCGAGGCGATTGCGCCCTATCTGGTGGCCCCTGAAGCGGCCGGCGCCGTGGTGAAAGAACTGGAAAGCCTGCTCGCCGAGAGCGACACCCGCGCCCTGGCCTTCCGCCAGACGCATGCCGCGCTGCTGCGCAGCGTCCTGGGCCAGCACCACGAGGCGCTCGCCCGGCAACTCGGGCAGTTCGATTTCGAGGGGGCGGCGCAGACCTTGCGGCGTGCGCGGGCCGGATGAGGGCCGTTCAGCGCGTCGGCACCGAGCCCGACTCCGCCACGCAAGCGACGGTGGCGGGACGTCACGGAGCGGACCCGCAAGCTGCGCTAAAGCGATACGTGCATACGCTTCGTTACGGCAGCGCGTTCAAGCCTTCCGTCCGCGCCAGATCGCGCCAAGGCATGACGGGCCAGTCGCTGCGCGGCTGCCCCGGCTCTCCGCCGTAGATCACCTTGCCGCCGGCCACCGCGTCCGGGAAGAGGCGCGCAAAGGACTTCAGGCCGCGGAAGTAATCCGCATTGACCGTGGCCCCGGCCTTGATTTCGATGGCATGGCACTGGCGGCCGACGGGCAGGAGCAGGTCCACCTCATGGCCGGCGGCATCGCGGAAGAAATACATCTCGCCCGGTTCCCCGCGGTTGAATTGACGCTTGAGCACGTCCGCCACCACCAGATTCTCGAACAGGGCGCCAAACAGCGGGTCGCGCGCCACCTGTTCCGGGGTGCGGATGCCCAACAGCCAGGCCGCCAGCCCCACGTCGTGGAAGTAGAGCTTCGGGCTCTTCACCAGGCGCTTGTTGGTGTTGGTGAACCACGGCGCCAGCGGGAAGACGATGTGGCTGGTCTGTAGCAGGTCGAACCACGCCCGGGCCGTGGCGTGGGAGATGCCGGCGTCGCTGGCAAGCCCGGAGAGGTTCAGGATCTGTCCCACGCGCCCGGCGCACAGGCGCACGAAGCGTTCGAAGCGCTGCAGTTCATGGACGGCCGACAGTTCGCGCAGATCGCGTTCGACGTAGGTGGCGAAATAGTCCGCGAGCGCGACCGGGGGATCGAGCCGGCGATCATGGATGCGCGGCAGGAAGCCGGAATGGATGGCTGCGGCGGCATCCGGCAGCGGGCCAAGGCGCGCCAGCTCGGCCAGGCTGAACGGCAGCAGGCGCAGCACAGCCGTACGGCCGGCCAGCGACTGGGTGACATGCCGCATCAGCTCGAACTGCTGGCTGCCCGTCAGGATGAAGCGCCCGGGTGTCGGATCGTCGTCCACCATGCCCTGCAGGTACGAGGGCAGTTCCGGCGCGCGCTGGATCTCGTCGAGAATGGCGCCGCCCGCCGCCATCTTCAGCAGGCCCCGTGGATCCTCGATGGCCAGGCGGCGCTGATCCGGGTCTTCCAGGTTGATGTAGAGCTTGTCCGGGAACAGGGCGCGGCACAGCGTCGTCTTGCCGCTCTGGCGCGGACCGGTGAGCGTCACGACCGGGTATTGGTTGGCGCGCTCTTGGAGGACGGGGGCGAGATCGCGGGGGATCATGGTGGCATTGTAGCCACCGACTCGTGCAAATTGAAGAAAATTTCGTTAGTTTGCACAAATTGGCCATAACCCACACCGCTACTGGCTTTCAGCCTGCCAGAGCCGGCTGTCTCAGCCCCGCACCAGCCCCCATTCCGCCACCCCTTCACGCAGATGGGCGGCGGAGTAGCCCTCGGACTTGAGCAATTCCACCGCGTCCCGGGCCATCAGGCAAAAGGGGCCGCGACAGTAGGCGACCACGGGCCGGTCCTTGGGAAGTTCGGCCAGACGCTGGCGCAACTCCTCCAGCGGAATCGAGCGGGCGAAGGGCAGGTGCGTGGTCAGGTATTCCTCCGCCGGCCGCACGTCCAGCACCACCACCTCGCCGCGGCGCGCCGCCTTCATCAGCGTTTCGCGGTCGCTGGGGACCAGTTCGTTGGGTTCGCTGGCGATGCGGGCGAGCGCCATCTGCAGTTCCACCAGCCGCTCCTTCGCCAACAAGTGGATGGCGACCCAGAAGTCCGCCACGGCCTTGTCGGCCAGCCGATAGACGATGTTCTTGCCGCGCCGCTCGGTGTCCACCAGGCGCGCGCTGCGCAGTTCCCGCAGGTGGGCGCTGGCGAGCTTCATGCTGATGGCCGCCTGGCGCGCCAGGGTCTCGACGGTCTTCTCGCCCTGGCACAGCAGTTCGATCAGTTCCAGCCGCTTGGGGCTGGAGGCCGCCTTGCCGATGCGGGCCACCTGCTCGTACAGCAGATCCTTTGTGGGGCGAGGGATATTCATTGCATCAATCTAATGAGCGATGGTGTGAGCGTCTATTCTCTTGACCTGTTGGGCGCGCGATGATCTAATCAATCCAAGCATCGTTGGATTGTACAGGGTGCTGCGAAGCTGCCGCGGGATCGGGGCGGCCCGCCCTGCAGCGCGACTGCAATGCCCTGCGCCGCGACTGTGCACAGGCTACCTGAAAGCTATGCTACAAGTTTGGCGACGCGCCGGCCGCGTCCCGACCGCGTCCCGTTGAAGAAGAACATTTCCCGGCGGCTCGTGCCGCCACCTGACGGAGGAGACGACATGAAAGCCACACCGCTGCTGTCCCTGCTCGTGATCGCCGGCCTGGCCGCCGCTTCCGGTCCGGCGCTGGCCCAGGTGCCCGGCCCCACCGCCCTCGGCGGCCAGAAGGTGCTGACCCTGATTTCCCGCGATCCACCCGGGGTGCGCTGCAACAACAACATCCAGATCGCCGCCGAGCTTTCCAACATCTACAAGATTCCCGTCGTCGTGGTGCCGGTGAGCCAGGCCGGAGCGGGCGCCAAGGCGCCGTCCGTCTATTACGGCGGGCAGCTCCTGGCGCAGGACGGCGGCGACTTCAACGGCATGGTGAGCTACCAGATGATCGCCGACGTGCTCGAAATCGAGGGCGCGCCCCGGCAGGAGCAGCAGGGGCGGCTCATGGAGGTGAAGAAGGACTTCGAGACGCTGAAGACCTCGATCAAGGCCGCAGAGAACTGAAATGGCACGCCTCTCGACCAAGCTGCCGGTGGCGGCGTTCGGCCTGTTGTTCGCGGCCGCCGCCGGCGCCGGCGAATGGGAAGGCTGGCTGGTGGGCGAGCCGTGCGCGGCGGCGTTCCAGGTCGCGGATTGCCCGCTGCGCCATGTGGATCGGCCCGTGCTGCTGCTGGAAAGCGGCGAGAAGCTGGCCTTCGCCTGGGGCGAGGGTCGGGCCGTGGATGCCGCAGCCGTGGACAAGTCCTACGCGAAGAAGGTGCGCCTGACCGGCGAGTTGAAGGCGGGCGTGATCGCGCCGGTGAAGCTCGACGTGCTGGAGCTCAGCGGCGAGAAGAAGTTCTTCAAGGGCTGCCTGTGAGGGGCGGTCTGCCGGGCGGTGGGTCCGCGGTTCGGCCGGGCGGCGGAGCCGCGTCTCGACCCGATGGCGGGTCCGCGCTTCAGCGAAGCGGGGTGTCCGCGGTCTGGCTGCTGAACGCTCGCTCCGCGACCCACGGGCGCCTGCTCGCCGCTGCTGCGCTGCTGGCGCTGGCGCAGCCCGTGCCGGCCGCCCTGCCGGAGGCGGAGCGGGCGGGCAGGGCCGGCATGGAAGCCTATCCGGTGGCGCTGCGTGCTCCGTCATGGCATCTGGCCACGCTCGACGGCGTATCGCGCGGGCCGGAGGACTATCACGGCCGGGTCGTGCTGCTCAACTTCTGGGCGAGTTGGTGCCCGCCCTGCCGCGACGAGTTCCCTTCCCTGGAACGGCTGCAACGCAAGCTCGGCGGCAGGGACTTCACCGTGCTGGCGGTCAGCGTGTCCGATTCGACGCAAGGCGTGGCGCGCTTCCTCGGCGGCCGGCCGCCGGTCTTCGACATCCTGATGGACGACGACGGCAAGGTGGCCGCCGCTTTCCGCGCCCGGGGCGTGCCGGTGACCTACCTGCTCGACCGCCAGGGGCGGCTCGTCGCCGGCAAGACCGGGCCGCAGCAGTGGGACGGTCCGGAGATGGAAGCGCTCATCCGGCAGGCCATCGGCCGGCATTGAACATGGAAACCGCTTTCAACGCGGAGTGCGCAGAGAGCGCAAAGAACGCAGGGCGTTACGAGGCAGAGCCGACTTACCCGATGGGTGAATGCTCGTTTTTCCTCCGCGGCCTCCGTATCTCTGCGCGCTCCGCGTTGAAAGCGGTTCAACCGAGATCTCAAGTTGCAGGAAAGTGACGTGATGCGTGTCGTGACGATCTGGCTGGCCCTGCTCTGGTCTGCCGCGGCGGCGGGCGCCGATTTCCTGGTGAGCGGCGAGGGCCTCTCCGCGGAGATGAAGCACGGCAGGGTGCGCCTCATCGACGCCGAGAACGCCGAGAACTTCGCCCGCGCCCACCTGCCCGGCGCGGCGAACCTGTACTACATGGAACTGGAGGACGCCGAGGAGAATGCGAAAACCGGCCTGCCCGTCTTCCCCCAGCTCGGCGCCTCGAAATTCGCCGCCCTGGGGCTGACGCGAGACGCCGACATCGTCGTCTATGACGGCGGCGACGGGCGGGCCGCTTCGGCCGTGTGGTACATCCTGCGCTTCCTGGGACACGAGAAGGTGCGCATCCTCGACGGCGGCTTCCGCAAGTGGCTGAAGGAAGGACGGCCGGTGACCCAGGACGTGCCGAAGCTCGTCAAGGCCACCTACGCGCCGAAGCCGCGCGCCGACTGGGCGGTGAAAACGCGGGACCTCGATCCCGGACGCATGCTGGTGCTCGACGCGCGGGGCCTGGGCGAATTCGCCGGCAAAGAGACCGGCGGCGCGCGCCAGGGCGGCCACATCCCGGGCGCGCAGGCCTTCCCCTGGACACGGCTCGCGGGCGAATCGGCCAGCTTCAGGTCGCCGGACGAGATGAGGAAGATCCTCGCCGCCGCGGGCATCAACCCCGATCAGGAAATCGTCACCTACTGCAACCCCGGACTGGGCCGCTCGACCTGGCTGCTGGCGGCGCTGACCCTGGCCGGCTACGACAAGGTGAAGGTCTATCCCGGCTCATGGATCGAGTGGGCCTCCGATCCGGGGCGGCCGATCGAAAGGTAAGTATGGCTCCCCACGCTCGCAAACCCGGCTCGCTGTCCACCACAGGGGGGCGCTGCCTTCCTTGGGGCGGCCCGGCGGAAGGCTGACCATGGAGCGCCGCGCCTTCCTCAAGGGCACCACCTACTGCGGCCTGGCGCTCGCCTTCGGCGGGCCGCTGATGCCGCTGCCGGCCTTTGCGCGCGAGGGCGGCAAAGTCAGCCGTGGCGATACGCCGCGCGCCTGGGAAGATTTCTACCGCAAGGAATTTCTCGCCACGCGCGGCGATGCGCAGGGTTTCGCCTTCCACTGCTCGAACTGCCAGGGCAACTGCGCCTGGCGCGTGTTCGCCAAGGACGGCCGCGTCACCCGCGAGGAACAGGCCGCCGCCTATCCGCAGATCAACCCCGCGATTCCCGATGCCAACCCGCGCGGCTGCAACAAGGGCATCGTGCATTCGAAGCAGACGTACCAGGCGGACCGGGTGCTCTTTCCGCTGAAGCGCATGGGCCGGCGCGGCGAAGGCAAGTGGCGGCGGGTGACGTGGCAGGAGGCCGTCGACGACATCGCCGCGCGCGTCGTCGACACGCTCCAGAAAAACGGCCTCGCCTCGCTGCTGCTCCACTGTGGCACCGGCATCCTTTCGCAGGGCCGGCGCGCGGGGCCCTTGCGCCTCGGTTCGCTGCTCGGCGCGCAGCGGCTCTATCCCGCCAGCGCCGTCGGCGACATGTTCACCGGCGCTTCGCTGGCCTACGGCATCGCCACCATCGGCCATTCGCTCGACGCCTGGTTTACCGCCAAGACCATCGTGCTGTGGGGCGTCAACGCGGCGGTGACGCGCATCCCCGACGCCCACTACCTCAACGAGGCGCGCTACAACGGCGCGCGCATCTGGTGCGTCACGCCCGAGTACAACGCCACGGCCAAGCTCGCCACCGACTGGGTGCCGGTCAAGCCGGGCACCGACAGCTTCCTGGCCATGTCGTTGCTGCACGTGCTGTTCCGCGACCAGCTGATCGACGAAGCCTTCGTGCGCGAGCAGACCGACCTGCCCTTCCTCTTGCGCCTCGATACCGGCGAACTGCTGCGCCACCGCGACCTGCGCGACAAGGGCAAGGACGACGTCTTCTATTGCCGGGACGAGGCGACCAATTCCGTCCAGCCCATGCCCGGCACGCAGGGGCACTTCAAGAAGTCCTTGCGGCTGGGCAAACTCAAGCCCGCGCTGGCGGGCCGGTGGCAGGTCAAGGGCCGCGACGGCAATCCGATCGAGGTCACCACGGTGTTCGAGCGGGCGCGCGCCGAGGCGGCGAAGTTCCCGCCTTCGATGACTCGCGAGCAGACCGGTGTGCATCCGGACCTGGTCGAGCGCATGGCGCGCGATCTCGCGAAGGCCGAGATCGCCATCGTCAACATCGGCTTTTCGATGCACAAGTACGTCTCCGGCACCATGACCTGCTGGGCGGCGGCGCTGGCCTGCGCCCTGACCGCGCACGCCGGCGAGCGCGGCGGGCTGGACACCGAGAACAACTGGTCGCTGGGCGGCATCGGGCCGCTCTCCGGCCCCAAGCCGGCGCGCTTCGCCTCGGGCTTCTTCTCCGAGTGGGAGAACGGCGACATGGCGGCGACCATGCGCCGCCACTATCCCGACGCCCATCTGAAGAGCGCGCTGGGCTTCGATGCCGCCGGGCTCGCCGCGCTCGGCGCGCAGTTCCGCAAGACCAGCAATGCGTATTTCGGCAAGCCGCGCGTGGCGCTGCTGTTCGCCGACAACCTCCTGCAGCGGAACAAGTCGGAGGCGCACTACCGCAAGGCCTTTGTCGAATCCCTCGACCTGCTGGTGAACGTCAATCACCGCATGGACACCACGGCGCTGTGGTCGGACTACGTGCTGCCCGCCAAGAGCCAGTACGAGAGCTGGGACCTGCGCGGCGAACTCGGCTATCACCGCTTTTGCAACATCACCGTGCCGCCCAAGGGGCTGAAAGCGATCGGCGAGGCGAAGTCGGAATGGGAGATCTGCCTGGCGCTGGCCGAGGCGATCTCGCGCGAGGCGAAGAAGCGCGGCATCGAGCGCATCCCCGATCCCGACTTCCTGGTGCAGTCGGGCGACAAGGCGGGGCCGGTGATGCGCGAGCTGGCGAACCTGCCCGCCGAGTTCACCGATAACGGCGCGCTGAAGAACGACGAGGATGTCGTGCGCTGGCTGATGAAAAACGTGCCCGCCATCGCGCCGTGGACGCCGGAGGACGCGATGAAGCACGGCTTCGTGACGGTGAACCGCGAGGCCGGCTTCAATTCGCCGCTTTACGCCAACCGGCCCTTCCATTCCTTCGAGAACAACGTCTATCTGCGCCAGCCTTACCCCACGCTCTCGGGCCGGCAGCAGTTCTATGTCGATCACCCGGTCTATCTGAAGACCGGCTGCCCGACGCCCACCGCGCTGCCGCCGCTGCGCCCGGCGAGTTTCCCCTTCGCCTTCTGGACGCCGCATGCGCGCCACGGCATCCACTCGCAGTGGCGCACCAACACCTGGCTGCTGCGCCTGCAACGCGGCGAGCCGCATATCTGGCTCAACCCCCTTGATGCGCGCGGCAAGGGCATCGGCGAGGGCGACGCCGTGCGCGTGTTCAATGACGTCGGCGAGTTCTTCGCCCGCGCCAAGCCGATGCCGGCCGTGCCGCCGGGCGCGGTGGTCATGGACCACGCCTGGGAGCCCTACCAGTTCCGGCACAAGCTCGGTCTCAACAACGCCGTGGCCGGCCTGATCTCGCCCTTTGAACTGGTCGATGGCTGGGGCCACCTGAAATTCAATCCCAACTGGGACGGCAACATGCTCGCCTTCGAGTCGGCGGTCGATGTGGAGAAAGCATGAGCAGCCGTCAGTTGGCGATGGTCATCGACCTCAACAAGTGCATCGGCTGCCAGACCTGCACGCTCGCCTGCAAGTCGCAATGGACCGACCGCGACGGCCGCGAGTTCATGTACTGGAACCATGTCGAGAGCAAGCCGGGCAAGGGCTATCCGCGCGATTGGGAGAATGCCGGCGGCGGCTGGGAAAGTGGCGCCGGCGCGGCCGGCAGCGGCGGCGACAAGCTAAAGCCCGGCCGGCTGCCGCGTCTGGAAGAGGACTACGGCATCCCCGCCGACTTCAACTACGACGCGGCGCTGTTCCAGGAAGGCGAACAGCCGCTGCGCCCGATGCAGCCGATGCAATGGGGACCGAACTGGGAGGAAGACCAGGGCGCGGGTGAATTCCCCAACGGCTACTTCTTCTACCTGCCGCGCCTGTGCAACCACTGCACCAAGCCCGCCTGCCTGGCCGCCTGCCCGCGCCAGGCGATTTCCAAGCGCGAGGAGGACGGCATCGTGCTCATCGACCCGTCGCGCTGCCGGGGCTACCGCTACTGTGTGGCCGCCTGCCCCTACAAGAAGATCTACTTCAACCCGCTGGCGGGGCGTTCGGAGAAATGCATCTTCTGCTACCCGCGCGTCGAGAAGGGCATCCCGCAGGCCTGCGCGTATCAGTGCGTCGGCCGCGCCCGCCATGTGTCCTGGCTTGACGACAAGGCCGGCGCGGCCTGGCGGCTGGTGCACGAGTGGAAAGTCGCGCTGCCGCTGCATCCCGAGCACGGCACCCAGCCCAATGTCTACTACGTGCCGCCGCTGTCGACCGCGACCTTCGACGCCGAGGGCAAGCCCACCGGCACGCCGCGCATCCCCGCCGACTACCTGGTGTCGCTGTTCGGCCCCGGCGTGCAGGCGGCGCTCGACACCCTGCGGCGCGAGATCGCGCGCAAGGAAAAAGGCGAGGCGTCGGAGCTCATGGACCTGCTGATCGCCTATCGCCACGGCGACATGTTTCGTCTCGACCGGCTCGGGAGTCAGCCGTGACGGCACGCCACATGCTCGTGCTGCTGGCGTTTCTGCCGGCGCTTGCGCCGGCGCAGGAGCCGTCCACGATCCGCGCCGTCCGCGCAGCGACCAGCGTCGCCGACGACCCCGACCATCCGGCCTGGAATTCGGCGCCGGCAAGCATCGTCAAGCTCGAAACCGCCTTCCCCGGCCATCCCTCGATTTCCGGCACGGCCGTGACGCAGAACGCCGAGGTGCGGGCGCTCGCCACCGCCGCCGGGCTGGCGATCCGCCTCGAATGGAGCGACCCGGCGGCCGACGCCGAAAAGACGCAACACCGCTTCGCCGACGGCGCGGCGGTCCAGTTCCCGCGCGACGGCAAGGCTGAAACGACGCCTTACATGGGCGGCGCCGGTCGCCACGTCAACATCTGGTACTGGAACGCCGCGAAAAACGCAGCGGAAAATCTCTGGGCCGACGGTTTCGGTTCGCTGACGCGTCTGCCGGCGCAGGACGTCAGGGCCAGCGGTCGCCATGCCGACGGCAGGTGGCGGGTGGCGTTCTTCCGCGCCTGGCGCTCGGCCGAGCCGCGCGCGGCCGGCTTGCGCGGCAATACTCCCATCGCCTTCGCGGTATGGAACGGCGCCAACGACGAACGCGACGGCTTCAAGGCCGTGACCATGAACTGGCAGTCGCTGCAGGGGGGCCGATGAAGCCCCTCGCGGCCCGAATTTTCGCGCCAGCCCCGAACACGCGACATGTGTGAACTCTTCTGCGCATCCGCCCGTCAGCCATGCGGCGCTGCCGCGGGATGGTGCATGACCAGCGTCCGCCTGGCCGCCGTGGTGGCGCTCTCGGTCGCGGCCAGTCTAGGCGCCCGCGCCGAAGGCGACATCGAGTGGCGCCACCGCGCCACCCAGGGAGCCGTGATGCTGACCGCCAATGCGCTGGGCACGGCGTCGCGCACGGCCTTTTACACTGCCCGCGGCTTCTCCGAGGCGACGATCCGGCCCTACGCCCAGGCCTGCGGCTTTTCCTTCGGCATGCAGAACGGGGGCGCGCAGGCACTGACCACGCGGCTGGAGGACTGGCACGCCATCGGCGCAGACGGCCGGCGGGTCGCGCTGCGCCTGCCGCAAGCCTGGGATGCGGAGTGGGCAAAGGCCGGCGTGCCCCCGGCGGCGCGCATCGCCTTCCGCTGGGCGCAGTTCCAGGCGGACAACCGCTTCGAGCCGGGCGACTGGATCATGGGCATGGCGACGCTGGAGACGGCGCCCTCCGGCCCGTTCCGCGTGGTCGCCCGCTACCGTGATGAAAAGGGGAATCATGAACTCGTGCTCGACCCACTCGCCTGCGCCCGGGACTGAGCGGCGTGAGGCTGCGTCTTCGATCGGTCGCCCGTTCGGGGAACATTCCGACCCGCGCCGCCGCTTTCTGGCCGCCGGCCCGGGATTGGCGCTGATGGCGTTCCTGGGCTGGACCCCGGCCCTGCGCGCGCAGGGCCGGGGCATGAGCGCGGTTGCCGGTGCGCCGCCGGCGCCGCCCCTGCGTCTGCCCGACAGCGACGGCAAGCCGGTCGATCTGGCGCAATACCGGGGCCGCGTGGTGCTGGTCAATTTCTGGGCCACCTGGTGCCCGCCCTGCCGCAAGGAGTTTCCCTCCCTGGGGCGCGTGCGCAGGTTGTTCAAACCCGCCGAGTTCGAGGTGCTGGCCGTCAACGTGGGCGAGGACCCGGACACGGTGTTCTCCTTCGCCGGCCTCACCGAGTTCCCGGTGCTGTTCGACCACGATTCCCGGGCCATGGCCGCCTGGCCGGTCAGGGGCCTGCCCACCACGCTGCTCGTGGACCGCCACGGCCGGCTGGTGTTGCGCGCCGTCGGCGGCCGGGAGTTCGACGACCCGGAGATCGTCGCCGCCATCCAACAACTGCTCAAATCCTGAGGGGAGGCTGTCATGACTGAAGGTTTATCCACCCGCTGCGTCCACGCCGGCGAACTCGACGACGCCCACGGCTCGCCGCACACGCCGGTCTACAACACGACGACGTTCAGGTTCTCCTCCACCGCCGAGCTGCTCGATGTGGTCGACGGCCGCAAGCCGGGCAGCCTGTACACCCGCTACGGCCTCAACCCGACCATCGCCAGCCTGGAACGAAAGCTGGCGGCCCTGGAAGGCGCCGAAGCCGCCTGGGCCTTCTGCTCGGGGATGGCGGCGGAGGCGGCCCTGTTCCTCACCCATGGCCGCCGCGGCATCGTCTGCCTCGGCGACGCCTACGGCGGCACGCTGGAGCTGATTTCCGCGCAACTGCCGCTGCTCGGCATTCCCGGCCACTTCCTGCTCGGCAGTGAGTTGCGCAAGCTCGACGAGCTGCTCTCCCAGGGCGCCGGGCTGGTATTCCTGGAGACTCCGACCAACCCGACGCTGGAGATCTTCGACATCCACGCCATCGCCAAGATGGCGCACGCGCATGGAGCTCTGCTGGCGGTGGACAACACCTTCGCCACGCCGGTCAACCAGAACCCGCTGGCCCTGGGCGCCGACTGCGTCGTCCATTCCTGCACCAAGTACCTCGGCGGCCACTCGGACCTTACCGCCGGCGCGCTGATGGGCGCGAAGGAATTGCTGGCGCCGGTGTGGAACTGGCGCAAGAACCTCGGCACGACGATCGCGCCGGAAGTCGCCGCGCTGCTGGCGCGCAGCATCCGCACCCTGCCGGTGCGGGTGTACCGCCAGAACGCCACGGCCCAGGCCGTGGCCGAGGCGATGGTGCGGCATCCGCGCATCCGCCGCGTGCTCCATCCGGGCCTGCCCGATTTCCCCGGCCACGCGCTGGCGAAGAAGCAGATGGTTGGCCCCCCACGCTCGCAAACCCCGCTCGCTGCCCCCCCGGGAGGGGCGCATGCCTCCTTGGGACGGCCCGGCGAAGGCATGGCTGGCTTCGGCGGCATGCTGACCATCGAGGTGAACGGGACGGGCGAGGACGCGACCCGGGTCGCCGACCGCCTGAAGCTGTTCGCCCTCGCCCCGAGCCTGGGCGGCGTCGAGAGCCTCGTCACCCAGCCCTGCACCAGCACCCACCACGGCCTCGCGCCGGAGGAGCGCGCCCGGCGCGGCATTTCGGACGCCATGCTGCGCCTGTCCATCGGCCTGGAAGATGCCGCCGATCTCATCGCCGACCTGAACCAGGCGCTGGAATGAACGCCCCCATCTACCTCGACTGGAACGCCACGACGCCCGTCGCCCCCGAGGTCGCGGCGGCGATGCGGCCGTGGATCGAGGAACACTTCGGCAACCCGTCCTCGTCCCATGTCTTCGGCCAGCGGGCGCGGCGGGCGGTGGCCACGGCGCGCGGCCAGGTGGCGGCGCTGGTCGGCGCGGCCGACGAGGAGATCGTCTTCACCGGCAGCGCCACCGAGGCGAACAACCTCGCCCTGCTCGGCGTGGCCCGCGCCCTGCCCGAAAAGCGGCACTTCGTGGTCAGCGCCGTGGAGCATCCGGCGGTGATGCAGCCGGCGCTGCATCTGCGCCAGCTCGGCTGGGCGGTGACGATCGTCGGCGTCGATGGCACCGGGCGGGTCGATCCCGCCGCGGTCGCCGCGGCCCTGCGGCCGGACACGGCGCTGGTCTCGGTGATGCACGCCAACAACGAGGTCGGCACGCTGCAGCCCGTCACCGCGATCGCGGCCCTGGCCCGCGCCCACGGCAGCCTGATGCACACGGACGCCGCCCAGTCCGCCGGCAAGCTGGCCCTCGACGTGGCGGCCCTCGGCGTCGATCTGCTGACCCTGGCCGGCCACAAGTTCCAGGCCCCCAAGGGCATCGGCGCGCTGTACGTGCGGCGCGGCACGCCGATCGCGCCCATCCTCTTCGGCGCCGACCAGGAACATGGCCTGCGGCCGGGCACCGATAACGTGCCGCACATCGTCGCCCTGGGCGAGGCGGCGCGCCTGGCACGCGAGGCGTTGCCGCAGGCCACCACGCGCCTGGCCGCGCTGCGCGACGCGCTGCACCGCCGCCTGGAGGCCGGCGTGCCCGGGCTGCGGCTCAACGGCCATCCCGGGCAGCGGCTGCCCAACACGCTGCACGTCTCCTTTCCCGGCGTTTCCGGGCGGGACCTGCTCGCGGCGGCGGCCGACGAGGTCGCGGCTTCGGTGGGCTCCGCCTGCCATTCGGAGGCCGATGCCGTCAGCGGCGTGCTGGCGGCGATGGGCGTCGATGCCGCCCGGGCGCGCGGCGCGGTGCGCCTGTCGGTAGGGCGGAGCACGGGCGAGGAGCAGGTAGCGGCGGCCGCCGAGGCGTTGATCCGCGCTTGGCGCGCCCTGTCGTAGATCGGCGGGGGCAGGTCGTCAGTCGCAACGCAGGCTTCACGCCTGCTCAGTCGCCCCAGGGATTGGTGACTTCCAGCCCCGGATACATGAAGTCGCGCACGTTGCGCGTCACCAGCACCAGGCCGGAATGCAGCGCGGTGGCGGCGAGCAGGCTGTCGATGGCGGGGACGGATCGTCCGGCCTGCGCCTGTAGCCGGCCCCAGCGATGGGCTGCGGCGACGTCCACAGACAGGATGCGCCCGGCGAAAAACGCCGGCAGTTCCACCTCCAGCCAATCCAGCAGCCTGAGTCTGCGCTCGCCGTCCGGCAGGGCCTCAACGCCTTTGCGGATCTCGCCCAGGGTCAATACGCTGAGAAACAGCGTGGTGGCCGGCCGCCGCGAAAACCATTCCGTCACCCTGGAATCGGGCTGGCGGCGGCGCAGTTCCGAAAGCACGCTGGTGTCCACCAGGTAGCTCAAAGCGCCACCTCGCGGGTGAGGCTCTGGTCGCGGGGGAACTCGATATCCTCCTGTCCGTAAAGGGGCGAGCGGCGCATGAATTCGACCAGCGACTCGCCCGTGCCGGCAAGCCGGTCGTACTCGGCGCGCGACAGCACCACGGCCACCGATCGTCCGTGCGAGGTGATCTCCTGCGGGCCTGCTTGCTCAGCTTCCTTCACGACCTCGGACAAGCGTGCCTTCGCCTCCTGCATCTGCCACGTATGCATGCTGCCCCCGACTCTGACCAGACAGGTCAGATTCCAGCCTGCCTCGGCGTTCAAGCCCGGATGGCCACCGCCCTGATGCCAGGCGCTCGTCGGGCAGGCTCGGCGATGCGCACGCCTGGCTGGTTCAGCATGCATGCCTTCGAGCGTCGCCGTGCGTCACTGCGCTGGCGCCGATCACCCCATCGATCCAATGTCCGCTGGTGCGAGAGCCGATCTGCTTGACCCAAGCCTCTCGCAGTGTTCTAATCAATCCAACGATTGTTAGACTGTTAAAGGGGAGGCCGCCATGAAGATGCTGTTCATCCTGAACGATCCGCCCTACGGCACGGAACGCAGCTACAACGCCCTGCGCCTGGCGCGCAACGTCCTGAAGAAGGGCGAAGGCCAGGTGGAAGTGCGCGTGTTCCTCATGGGCGACGCCAGCGCCTGCGCCAAGTCCGGGCAGAAGGTGCCGCCGGGCTACTACAACCTCGGCGACATGGTCGGCATGGTGGAGCGCGCCGGGGGCGAGGTGGGAGTGTGCGGCAACTGCATGGACGCCCGCGGCATCCACGAGAAGGATCTCATCGACGGCGCCTTCCGCGGCACCCTGGACGAGATCACGGAATGGACCCTGTGGGCCGACAAGGTTCTGGTGTTCTGAGCCGCGGAGCCGGCGTTTCGACTGAAAGGGGCATGCGGTGCTGATTCTCGTCATCCTCGCCGGTGCGGCCACGGGCATCGTGCTGGGCCTCTTCGGCAGCGGCGGTTCCATCATCGCCCTGCCGGCGCTGATGTTCCTGCTCGGCATCGAAGCCAAGTCGGCCATCGCCATGAGCCTGGGCATCGTCGCTGTCACGGCCACGCTGTCGGCCTGGGACCACTGGCGGCGCGGCAACGTGGATCTGCGCGTGGCGCTGGTGTTCGGCCTGTTCGGCATCGTCGGCACCTTCGCCGGGGCGAAGATCGGCGTGCTCACGCCGGTGGCGGTGCAGCTCAGCCTGTTTGCCATGGTCATGTACGCGGCGGCGTGGAAGATGCTCAGGCCGAAACTGGCCTACGCCGGCGGACTGCCGCCGCCGGGGCGCCCGGCCGAGGTCGGCTGGAAGCCCATCGCCGTGCATGGCGTGGGGGTGGGCGTGCTCACCGGCGTGGTGGGGGTGGGCGGGGGCTTCCTCATCGTGCCGGCCCTGGCGCTGCTCTCGGGCCTGCCCATGAAGCTGGCCATCGGCACCTCGCTGGCCATCGTGGCGGCCAAGTCCTACGCCGGCTTTTTCGGCTACCTGGGCGCCGTGGCCATCGACTGGAGCACCATGGGCGCCTTTACCGCCGTGACCATCGCCGGCAGCTTCGCCGGCACGCGCCTGGCCCACGCCTTCTCCCCGGAGACGCTCAAGCGCGGCTTCGGCGGCTTCCTGGTGGTGGTGGCGAGCTACATTCTCATCAAGAGCGTGATCGCAAGCTGACTTCCCCAGCGGCACGTTGCGGTTGCGCGCCGGGCCGTTGATGAACAACCGGCAGCCATCGACCCGGCACTCCACAAGCCCAGCCCATTCAGCTTCGGCCCTCTTCCCACGGCAAAGCCTCCTGCGGCAACCCGATTGCGACGAATTCCGGATCCTTGTGAACCAATGTGGCTCCCGCAAGCGATGCGCAGGCGGCGATCCAGGCGTCGGCCAGGGACAGGCGATGCCGTGCCTTGATCTCCCCGGCCCTTACGAGCAGTTCCGGCGTCTCGCGCACCCACCTGATGGGCAGCGATAGACACTGAAACGGCAATTCATGCGAGTCATGGCCGTCAAGCACGCCCTGGCGGGAAAGAGCCGGCGAGAGCGTGTCCCGACAGATTTCCCGAAACCCGCCACGGGCTTGCGAGGCGAGGCGAGGTCGTCTCGCCTGTCATCGCGACCGCGACGGCCGCGACTCGCCGAGCAGGAAGTCGATGGCCTCGCGCCACCAGGCATCGTCCACGTGGTCGATCCAGTCGTTGTGGTCCGCGCCTTTCATCACCGCCAGGCGCTTGGGATGCGCCGCCGCCGCGTGCAGCGCGACGCCGAAGCGGGCGGGGACGATGCTGTCGCGCTCGGCCACCGCCACCAGCACCGGGCCACCGAACGACGCCAGGTGGGCGGTGTTGTCGTAGCGGTCGCGCAGGAACCACCGCACCGGCAGCCAGGGATAGTGGTGCGCGGCGACGTTCTCGAGCCGGTCCCAGGGGGTGATGAGCAGCATGGCCGCGATGCTGTCGCCCTGGCGGGCACTGACCGCGGTCGCCACCGCCGCGCCGAGGGATTCTCCGACCAGCAGCAGGGGCGGGCCATAACGGCCATGGGCGAGGGCGACGGTCTGGTCTGCATCGGCCACCAGGCTGCGTTCGCTCGTTTCGCCGTCGCGCGGGCCGTAACCCGGGTATTCGGCCAGGATCACCCGCAGCCCCAGCCGCGTCAGCGCCTGGGCGTAGTAGCTGCGGTGGCCGGCGTGCCCGGCATTGCCATGAAAGACGACGGCCGTGGCGCGGGCGGGTGCGGCCGGCTCCGCCACCAGGCCGCGAAAATCCTGCGGCGTCGGCCAGGCGCGCAGGCCCGGGGACACCATGTCGGCCACGGCGGCGCGGTCGGGGAAGTACAGAAGGCTGTCCTGGAACATGACGACCCCGGCGAACAGCGCCAGGCAGGTGAGGGTGAATTGCAGCGGTTTCATTGCGCCTGGCCAAGGAACGAAGGCGGCGAGGCCGTCCTCGCGGCGCCCCCGCTCAGAGGTGCGAACGCACCCAGCGCACGATGTCGGCGGCGCCCATCGATCCGGCCTGTCGGGCGATCTCCCGGCCGCCGCGGAACAGCGCCAGGGTGGGGATGCTGCGGATGCCGAAGCGCGCGCCCAGGGCCTGGTCTTCCTCGGTATTCACCTTCACCAGCCGCACCCGGGGTTCGAGCATGCCGGCGGCCTGGGCGTAGGCGGGGGCCATCATGCGGCAGGGGCCGCACCACGGCGCCCAGAAATCCACCAGCAGCGGGACGTCGTTGCGTTCCAGGTGTTTCGCGAAGCGCGCGCCCTCGAGTTCGAGCGGTTGGCCGACGAACAACGGACGGTGGCATTGGCCGCATTGGGGCTGGTCGGCGAGGCGCGCCGCGGGCACGCGGTTGACGGCGTCGCAGTGGGGGCAGACGATGTGCTGGGCATCGGACATTCGGGTTCTCCGGCGGAAATCGGGCAGATATCGTGGCAGATGGGGGCTGCACGGCGGGCCGTCAAGATGCCCGCGCGGCACACGTGCGGCCGGCGCATGCCGGCGCGACGAACGGGCCATCTTGAATGTCCGGCCGTGCGCCCCGATACTGGCGTCGGTGCAGCCGACCGGCGCGGCGTTCCACGCCAACGCCGGGGCTTTGCCGATGAAGACATGGCCGGGGCGCGCTGCGGCCCCGGTCAGACGCGTCAACCATCCTGGAATGCGAACATGCACGACGAACCCTTCGAGGCAAGGAACGAACTCGAGCAGAAGCTGCTCGCCGCGATGAGCGGCGAACTGAGCAGCGACGAGTTCATGCAGGAGTTGATGGCGGGGCAGGTGTTCATCCCCGTCAAGGATGACGAAGACAGCGGAATCAAGGGCTTCCAGCGCACCACCCGTGCGACCCCCCTGGTCGTCGAGGACGAAGGAGGCGCCAGTGTCATGGTGGTATTCACCAGTCCGGAGCGCGCCCTGGAATTCCTCGAGGACGTTCCCGGCTACAGCGGTGGCCTGCTGGCGGAATTCACCTGGATCCTGGAACGCATCCAGCCGGGCATCGCCATCACCGTGAATCCGGGCCTGGAAGCCGGGATCGACGTGGAACCGGCGATCATCACCCGGATGATCGAACTGATGGCGGCCCGGGCGCCCAGGAACTAGGCCGCCTCGCGGGCGCCCGCCGGCTCCAGGTCGCCGATGGCGCAGCGCACCGCGTCCTCGACCCGGTCCAGCCACACGAACTCCAGCTTCTCCCGCGCCTCGGCGGGCACGTCGTCCAGGTCCTTCTCGTTGCGCCGCGGCAGCATCACCGTGCGGATGCCGGCGCGCAGCGCGGCCAGGGTCTTTTCCTTGACCCCGCCGATGGGCAGCACGAGCCCGCGCAGGCTCACCTCGCCGGTCATGGCCACGTCCGCGCGCACCGGCTTGCCCGCGAGCAGCGACAGCAGCGCCAGGAACATGGCCACGCCTGCGCTCGGCCCGTCCTTGGGCGTGGCGCCCGCGGGCACGTGCACGTGGATGTCGAGCTTCTCCAGGGCGTCGCCGGTCCAGGTCTTGGCCAGCGTCAGCGCCGCCTGGGCAGACTCTTTCATGACGTCGCCGAGCTGGCCGGTGAGGATCAGCCGGCCCGAGCCCGGCACCTTGCTGGCCTCGATGAACAGGATGTCGCCGCCCACCGGCGTCCACGCCAGCCCCGTGGCCACGCCGGGCATGCTGGTGCGCAGCGCCAGTTCGTTCTCGAAGCGCTGCGGACCGAGGATCGCGGGCAGGTCCGGCGCATCCACCGTCACGCTCTGCGCCTGCCCTTCGGCGACCTGCATCGCCACGCGGCGCAGTGTCGCGCCGATCTCGCGCTCCAGGTTGCGCACCCCCGCCTCGCGCGTGTAGTCGCGCACGATCCCCGCCAGGGCGGCGTCCGTCAGGCCCGCCTGTTCGGGCTTCAGGCCGTTGGCCTCGATCTGGCGGCGCACCAGGTAGCGGCGTGCGATCTCGATCTTCTCCTCCTCCGTGTAGCCGGGGAGCTGGATGATCTCCATGCGGTCGCGCAGCGGCCCGGGGATGGTGTCGAGCACGTTGGCGGTGCAGATGAACATCACCCTTGAGAGGTCGAAGTCCACCGCCAGGTAGTTGTCGCGGAACCTGTGGTTCTGCTCCGGATCGAGCACCTCCAGCAGCGCGCTGGCCGGATCGCCGTGGAAGCCGCCGGCGCCCAGCTTGTCGATCTCGTCCAGCATCAGCACGGTGTTGGTCGTGCCGGCGCGGCGCATGGACTGGATGATGTTGCCGGGCAGCGCGCCGATGTAGGTGCGCCGATGGCCGCGGACCTCCGCCTCGTCGTGCACGCCGCCCAGGGCCACGCGCTGGAAGACCCGCCCCGTGGCGCGGGCGATGGACTGGCCGAGCGAGGTCTTGCCCACGCCGGGCGGACCGGCGAAGCACAGGATGGGGCTCTTGCCCTCCGGGTTGAGCTTGCGCACCGCCAGGTATTCCAGGATGCGGCGCTTGATCTTGGTGAGGCCGAAGTGGTCCTCGTCCAGCACGCGGCGCGCCTCGCCGATGTCGATTGGCTGCTGCGGCGCCAGCTTCCACGGCAGCTCCGTCAGCCATTCCAGGTAGGTGCGCAGCATGGAGTACTCGCCGCCGCCCTCGCCCATGCGCTGCAGGCGCTTCAGCTCCTTCTGGGCGTGCTTCAGCACCTCCTCGGGCATGCCGGCGGTGTCGATGGCGCGCTGCAGCTCCTCGGCCTCGGCGGCGGTGTCGTCACCCTCGCCCAGCTCCTTCTGGATCTGGCGCAACTGCTCGCGCAGCACGTGCTCGCGCTGGCGCTCGTCGAAATGGGCGCGCGTCTTCTCGCCGATCTGCTTCGACAGCTTGAGCACCTCGATGCGCCCGGACAGCAGGGCCATCACCTTGTCCAGCCGCTGCACGAGGTCGAAGGTTTCGAGGATGTCCTGCTTCTCCTCGTTCTTCACGTCGATGAAGTTGCTCACCATGTCGGTCAGGGAGCCCGGCGAATCGATGCCACGCACCACGTCGGCCAGTTCGTCGGGCACTTGCGGCAGCAGCCCGATGGCCTCGACCGCCTGCTCCCGCAGTTGCAGGAAGCGCGCCTCGATCTCCGGGCCCTCCGCCTGCGCCTGCTCGACCATGGCCACCCGCGCCACGAGGAAGGGCCAGCCCTCGAGGAATTCCAGCACCCGGAAGCGCGACTGCCCCTGCACCACCAGGTGATGGGTGCCCTCCGGGCCGGTGATGTAGCGCACGATGGGCCCCGCCGTGCCCACCCAGTGCAGATCGGCGGGCTCGACCTCGCCTTGCTGCGGATCGCGCTGCAGCAGGAAACCCACCGGAAGCTCGCGCTTCACCGCCTCCTGCGCCGCCGCCACCGACGCCGCGCGGCCCACCGTGATGGGCGACATCACGCCGGGAAACAGCACCGCGTTGCGCATGGGAATGAGGATCAGCGCGTCCTCCGGCAGGCGCCGGGCCGCGCCCTCGGACTGCGCCGCGGCGGAATGGCCGCCGCCGGCACGCGAGGCGTCCTCGCCGAACCACATTTCCTGCAGCGTAGGCCAAAGCTTCATGGGATCTCCTTGTTCCTTCTGAACGTCAATACCGGGCGAGCGTTGCGCGTGTGCCGGCGGGCGGGGCGTCGAGCCGCATCGACGGCGGACGGCGGCTTGCGCCGCCTCGCGGCGCGCATGCGCTTCGGGTGCAGATCGTAGATGGGGGTGGGGGAGGGGGTGATCAAGGGGGGTCCATTCGTCGACCACCGCCTTCAGGGCAGCGCTCGGCGAACTCCTCCTGGTCGATGCGCTTGCCCGGGCACAACGAATCCACAAGGAAGCCGGCGGCATCGGTCTGTTCGTCGATGCCATCGAGGAAGATCCCGAGATCACACTGCACCCAACACGCTCGAACATCCCCTCGCCGCAAACCCATTGAATTGGCATAACTCCTTTTGTTCTTGGCTGGCGTTTGACGGACAATGGCGGACTAAATCGGACACCCACAAGAAAGCAGAAGGCTCAGGGATGATGAAGCTCGAACAACTCCAGCCCAACGCGGCCCTGCGCGGCATCGTGCCCGACGCGCTGGTCACTGTCGTCAATGTGCCGGCCCCGGTGCGCAACCGCGACCGCCTCATCGGCATCGGCGAACCGGTGCTGCCGCGCTACGAGCGAATCGCCTTTGAAAAGGATCTGGTCGCGCCGCAAGGTCAGCCGCCCGCGGCATTCGTCTGCCCCGGCCACCCGGTGCTCGATGCCGTCATCGACCTCACGCTGGAGCGCAACCGCGACTTGTTGAAGCGCGGCACCGTACTGGTCGATGAGCGAGACACCGGCACCGACCCGCGCGTGCTGTTCTATCTCGAACACGCCATTCAGGACGCCAGCCTGAACCGCGACGGCAGCCGCCGAGTGGTCTCCAAACGCATGATGTACGTCGAGATGGGTGCCAAGGGCACCGTGCGCCATGTGCATTACGCCCCCTATCTCGACTTCCGCCCGCTGGCGGCGGGCGAGCCTGACATCGACGTATTGCTCGCGCGGCCCGAATGCCTATGGATCACCCGCGAACTGGAGAAGTCGGTCCAGGGCTACGCCATCGCCCACGTCGTGCCAGAGCATCTGGCCGAAGTGCGCGGCCGCAAGCTCGAACTCATCGCCAGGACCGAGGCCGCCGTCAAGGATCGGCTGACCAAGGAAATCACCTACTGGGACCACCGCGCCGAAGAACTCAAGCTGCAAGAACAGGCCGGCAGGCCCAACGCCAAACTCAACTCCGGCGAGGCCCGCAAGCGCGCCGACCTCCTGCAGGGCCGGCTGCAAAAACGGCTGGAAGAGCTCAAGCTCGAAGCGCAGATCTCACCGCTGCCGCCCGTGGTGCTGGGCGGGTTGCTGGTCGTCCCCATGGGCCTGATCCAGGCCATGACCGGAGAGTCTGATGCCCCATCTGCCGCCCCGCTCGATACCCGGATCAGCGCGGCGCGCGCTCGCGCCATCGTCATGGACATCGAGCGCAGATTGGGCTTCGACCCCACTGACCGCGAATTGGATAAGCTCGGCTACGACCTCGAGAGCCGCATCCCCGGCACCGGCAGGCTGCGCTTCATCGAAGTGAAGGGCCGCATCGCCGGAGCGCCGACCATCACCGTCACGAAGAACGAGATTCTCTATTCGCTCAACAAGCCGGACGACTTCATCCTCGCCATCGTCGAGTTTCTCGACGGAGAGAACCACCGGGTGCATTACGTCCGCCAACCGTTCGGTCGCGAGCCAGATTTTGGCGTCACCAGCGTCAATTACGACTTCAGTGAGCTGCTGGCGCGGGCAGGGGCGCCGCGATGAAGCCGGCCTGTTGGCCGGCCTTGATTTACGGGAACACGCCCGGTATGGTAAGGACGTAATGATTTCCTTACCGGAGGATTCCATGCTTGCCATCGCCAAGATCACCGCCAAGGGCCAAACCACCATCCCGCAGGACGTGCGGGCCGCCCTCCATGTCGCCCCCGGCGACCTGATCGCCTGGGAAGTCTGCCCCGATGGAACGGCGACGGTGCGCCGGGTGCAGCCGCTGGACATCGAATACCTGCGCGCCGTCGAAGGCACGCTCTCCGAATGGGCCGGCGCCGCCGACGAGGAAGCCTACGGTGGCCTTTGAGCGTTTTACGGTGGTGCGCGTCCCGTTTCCCTTCACCGACCGCAACGCTGCCAAGAATCGCCCCGCGCTGGTGTTATCCGATGCGGCCAGCTTCAACATCCCGGCGGGGCATTCGGTGATGGCCATGATTACTTCGCAAGGCAATGCGCCTTGGCCGCTCGACTGCCCGATTACGGATCTGAAAGCCGCCGGCCTGCCGGCGCCGTCCATGGTGCGATTCAAGCTGTTCACCCTCGACCATCGGCTGGTGCGGGGCGCTCTAGGCGCGCTGTCGCCGGCTGATGAAGTCCAGGTGCGCACGAATCTGGACGCCCTTTTCGAGGGACGACAGAATACGTTCCGCGCCAGCAAGGAGAGCGCCAAATGAATCTGCCGTTCATTCGCCGGGTTACCATCAGAAACTACAAGAGCATTGCGGCCTGTCAAGTTGATCTGGAACCGCTCATGTTTCTGGTCGGCCCAAATGGCGCCGGCAAGAGCAACTTCCTGGATGCCCTCCGCTTCGTTGCCGACTCGCTGAGAACCTCCCTGGATCACGCCTTGCGCGACCGAGGTACGTTCAAAGAGGTGCGGCGCCGATCTGGCGGGCATCCGAACCATTTTGCGCTTCGCCTGGATTTCTTGTTGCCGGACGGCCGTGCCGGCCATTACAGCTTTCGGGTCGGCGCCAAACCGTCCGGAGGCTATGAAGTTCAGAACGAAGAGTGCCGCATCGCTTCCGCTTCCGCGCTGGATCGCATTCACCACTACCACGTCAAGTCCGGCAGGGTCGTCGATTCGTCGGTATCGCAAATGCCGGCCAGCCTGCCGGATCGTCTGCTGCTGGTCGCGGCATCGGGCCTGCCGGAATTCCGGCCTGTGTTCGATGCGCTCTCTGGGATCGAGGTCTACAACCTGAATCCGAGAGAGATCGCACTGATGCAGAAACCCGATCCGGGCGATCTCCTGCGGCGTGACGGGGACAACGCGGCCAGCGTCTTGCAGCAATTCGACGCGGCGTTGCGCGAGCATATTGGCGGCTACCTATCCCGAATCGTTCCCGGTGTGGCCTCCGTCGATCCCAGGACCCTTGGCTCCCAGGAAACCATCGAGTTCAGGCAGATCGTCAAGGGACAGGAACACCCGTGGCGTTTTCTGGCCTCATCCATGTCCGACGGAACCCTGCGCGCTTTCGGCATTCTGCTGGCCATTTTCCAAGCCGCCGCCGCAAGGCCTGACAAACGCAAGCCTTTGCTGATCGGCCTCGAAGAACCGGAAATGGCCCTGCACCCGGCGGCGGCCAGCGTGCTGCTTGCTGCACTGCGCGATGCCTCGCAGCACGTTCAGATTCTCGTAACCAGTCATAGTCCGGACCTGCTGGACAATCCGGATATCGGTACCGAATCCGTGCTGGCGGTCGAGAACGAAGCCGGCCTTACCCGCATCGGCCCGCTCGACCAGGCAGGCCGGGAAATGCTCAGGGAAAGGTTGTTCACGCCGGGAGAACTGCTGCGCCAAAACCAGCTCGCGCCCGATCCGGCAGCACTTGCCGATATCGGCTCCGAGCGGCAGCTCAAGCTGTTCGAATTCAACGGCGGATGAGCATGGTTGTCTTCGTTCCCATCGTCGAAGGGCAGGGCGAGGTGCAAGCCGTACCTACGCTGCTCCACCGTCTGGCCCAACAGTCAGATCCGTCGACGCCGGTGAGGGTGAACGCGCCGATTCGGGTCAAGTCCGGCTCGTTCCTGAACGACTCCGATTACTTTCGCCGTCAAGTGTCCCTGGCTGCGGCAAAGGCGGCGCAGTCCCAAGGGCATGTGCTGATCCTTCTGGACTGCGAAGACGATTGCCCTGCCATCCTGGGGCCGGAACTGCTGCGTCGCGCTCGCGCAGTCCGGGCCGACGTCAGCGTGCGCGTGTTCCTGGCCTACCGGGAATTCGAAACCTGGTTCATTGCGGCGGCGGATTCCCTGCGCGGCCGCGCGGGCCTGCCCGACGATCTCATCGCGCCCGCCGATCCGGAGCGCACCCGCGATGCCAAAGGCTGGCTTTCCGAACGCATGCCCCGGCCTTACGATCCCATCGTCCACCAGCTCGAATTCACGCGGGCGTTTGATCTCGCCCAAGCCGAAACCAATGCCTCCTTTCGGCGCTTGAGCGCATGTGTCCGGCAATGGATAGCGCAATGACTCCAAAAAAACTCATCAAAGTCGCCCTGCCGCTCGAAGCCATCAACAAGGCCGCCGCGCGCGAGAAATCCATCCGCTACGGCCACACCTCTACGCTGCATCTTTGGTGGGCGCGCCGTCCGCTGGCGGCGGCGCGGGCGGTGATCTTCGCGCAGATGGTGGATGACCCGTCGGCCTACGTGGAGGTGCTGCGGGCTGATCCGAAGCTGCGCCGAAAGGCAGAGACCGCCCTCAAGGCCCGTCTGAAGCTGTGGGAGGAGGCGCGGGCCCTTGCCGAGAAGGCCAAAGGGACAAACCTTTCAGTCCCGGAACCAGGTCCAGCACCGACTCTCGACGACTTGTTAACCGACCTGGAACGCCAACGGCTCTTCCGCATCATCGAGGATCTGGTGCTGTGGGAGAACACCACCAACGAGACGGTGCTGCAAGCGGCGCGAGATGAGATCTGGCAGAGCTGGCGGCGCGCCTGCGCCGAGAACGCTGACCATCCGCGTGCGAAGGAGTTGTTCGACCGCAACAAACTGCCGGCCTTCCACGATCCGTTCGCGGGTGGCGGCGCGCTGCCGCTGGAGGCGCAGCGGCTGGGGCTGGAGAGCCATGCCAGCGACTTGAACCCGGTGGCGGTGCTGATCAACAAGGTGATGATCGAAATACCGCCACGCTTCGCCGGCAAGCCGCCGGTGAATCCGGGATGGCAGCAGCAGGCGGACGATCGCAAGGCCATGACCACCGACTGGAACGGGGCCAAGGGCCTGGCCGAAGACGTGCGCCACTATGGCCAGTGGATGCGCGACGAGGCGGAAGAACGCATCGGTCACCTCTACCCCAAGGTCGGGGTCACGTCGGCCATGGCCGACGATTCTGCCAACCCTCGGCCCGACCTGAAGAAGTACGTCGGCCAGCAGCTCACCGTCATCGCCTGGCTGTGGGCGCGCACCGTCAAGAGCCCCAACCCGGCCTTCGCCCATGTCGACGTGCCGCTGGCGTCTACGTTCATGCTGAGTACCAAACCGGGCAAGGAAGCCTATGTCGAGCCGGTGATCGAAAACGGTGGCTACCGCTTCACGGTGAAGACGGGCCAGCCGAAGGATGCGGAAGGGGCGAAGCTCGGCACCAAGCTAGCACGCGGGGCGAATTTCGAGTGCCTGATGTCCGGTACGCCGATCCCTTCCGGTCACATCTACGGCGAGGCCAACGCCGGGCGCATGGGCGCACGGCTGATGGCTATCGTCGCCGAGGGCGAGCGCGGACGGGTCTATCTGGCGCCGACGCCGGAAATGGAAGCCATCGCCCTCATCGCGCAGCCGGAGTGGAAGCCGGAAGTTGCCATGCCGGAAAACCCGCGCTGGTTCTCGCCGCCGCTCTACGGCCTGAAGACCTACGGCGACCTCTTCACCCCCCGCCAGCTCGTCGCGCTGACGAGCTTCTCCGATCTGGTGACCGAGGCGCGCGAGCGGGTGAAGCGCGATTACCTGGGAGCGCGGGCGTCTCGCCCGCAAAAAGAATGGCACTCGCGCGGCTACCTTCCCCATTGGGAGGCCGGCGAACTCCCCCAAAGCCTCACCTTCCGTCTCCACGACACCCTGCCACAAGCCCTGCTCGACCAATGGCGCGAGGAGCTGTCCCGCCTGCCCGAAACCGAGGCGCAACTCGAACGGCGCAAGCGCATCGACGCGGCGCTGGACGAAGGTCATGGCGAATGCCTGCTACGTGACCCGCGAATCGGCAAGCGGGTGGAAGAAGCGGTATTGCACTTCGACCAGCAACGATACCGGCTCCATGCGTGGGCCATCATGCCCAACCACGTTCATGTCCTGGTCACGCCCTTGCACGGCAACAGCCTGTCCTCGATCGTCCATTCGTGGAAGTCCTTCACGGCCAAGGAAGCCAACAAGTTGCTCGGGCGCAGCGGCGCGTTCTGGCTGGAGGAATACTTCGACCGGGCGATACGCGACGAAACCCATTTCCATCGCGCCGTCGAGTACGTCGAACATAACCCGGTCAAGGCCGGGTTGTGTGCCCGGCCCGAGGATTGGGTTTTGAGCAGTGCACACCTTGGCGAGGAAAAGCGGGCGGGACGCCCGCGCTCCCAGGATGAGATTCCGCTCGCGGAAGGCGGCACTGGCGCCACGGCGTATGCGGAGGCGGTGGGGGTGTATTTGGCGTTTGCGATTGATAGGGTTGTGGACCGGCACACATCAATCGCAACCTGGGACTCAAGTCCTTCGAAGCTCCAGCTTCGGAATACTTTTGCTCGTCAGGCTATTCCAATGACTTGGGATTTTGGCGAGGGCAACCCATTCTGTATGTCCTCTGGAACATGGACGCCAAGCATTGAGTGGGTCGCAAAGTCACTGGATTTCCTGCCTACCACGTTGAGAGGTTTCGGAGTTCAAGCAGATGCGTCGAAGCAAGATATTTCAAACGGTCGAGTCGTCTCCACCGATCCGCCCTACTACGACAACATCGGCTACGCTGACCTGTCGGACTTCTTCTACGTCTGGCTGCGCCGTTCGCTGCGTCCGGTGTTCCCCGATCTGTTTTCCACCCTCGCCGTGCCCAAGGCCGAGGAACTGGTGGCCACACCCTGCCGCCACGGCAGCAAGGCAAAGGCCGAGACGTTCTTCCTCGACGGCATGACCCAGGCCATGCACCGGCTGGCCGAGCAGGCGCATCCGGCCTTTCCGGTCACCATCTACTACGCCTTCAAACAGTCCGAAAGCGATGGTGCCGACGGCACGACCAACACCGGCTGGGATACCTTCCTCGCCGCCGTGATCGAAGCGGGCTTCGCCATTTCCGGCACCTGGCCGATGCGCACTGAACTCGGCAACCGCATGATCGGTTCCGGCACCAACGCGCTGGCTTCAAGCATCGTCCGCGTCTGCCGCCAGCGTTCCGCCAACGCCCCCACCGCCACCCGCCGCGAGTTCGTTGCCCAACTCAAGGCCGAACTGCCCGAGGCGCTGCGGCATTTGCAAGGCCTGGGAGCGCGGGCTTCCAGCCCGCAAGAAAATGCGGCCAGGATGGCCGCGCTCCCAGGCATCGCGCCGGTGGACCTCGCGCAGGCCGCCATCGGCCCCGGCATGGCGGTCTATACGCGCTTTGCCCGCGTGCTCGACGCCGAAGGCCAGCCGCTCACCGTGCGGCAGGCGCTGGCGCTGATCAACCAGACCCTCGACGAGGCGCTGGCCGAGCAGGAGGGCGACTTCGACGCCGATTCGCGCTGGGCGCTGACCTGGTTCGAGCAGACCGGCTTTGCCGAAGGCGATTACGGCGTCGCCGAACAACTCTCCAAGTCCAAGAACACGGCAGTGAACGGCCTGGTCGAGGCCGGCATCCTGGTATCAAAGGCTGGCAAGGTGCGTCTGCTGAAACCCGCCGAACTCCCCGCCGACTGGGACCCGACCACCGACACGCGCCTCACCGTCTGGGAAATTGTGCATCACCTGATCCGCGTGCTCGAAGCCGGCGGCGAAAGCGCCGCGGCGGCCATCGTCGCCAAGCTCGGCAGCCAGAGTGAAACCGCCCGCGAACTGTGCTACCGCCTCTACACCCTGTGCGAGCGCAAGAAGCGGGCGAATGAGGCCATGGCCTACAACGCGCTGGTGCAAAGCTGGCCGGAGATCACGCGGCTGGCGCGGGAGACCTCGGCAACAGCAAGGCCGGGCACGGGCGACATGTTCATTGAGTCCGTATGATGACCACCGGAATCTTTCGAGGAGTGGGCCATGCCTACCGAACGCTTTGATCTGAACGACATCCAGCACGAGCCGACCGACGCGCAGCTCGAATCCCTCATGGCTGCCGTGGCCGCCGAGGCAAGGCGACGGGCCACGCAGGCGCGCCAGGAACTGATGCAGCGGCTGCGCGAGGAAATTGCCGCAGCCCATCGCGCCCGGATTCCAGCATGAGCGAGAGGGCGAAACCTCGCCTGATCGTCGTCGCCGGCCCCAACGGCGCGGGCAAGACCTCGATCACCGAGCAGTTGCTGCGCCATGAGTGGATGGGCGGCTGTGTCTATGTCAACCCCGACACCATTGCGCGCGACGAATTCGGCGACTGGAACTCCCCCGACGCCGTCATACGGGCAGCGGGGCGCGCCGCCGAACTGCGGGAGCAATGCCTGAGGGAGGGAAGCAGCCTGGCCTTCGAGACGGTGCTGTCGATGCCGGACAAGATCGCGTTCATCGAGCGGGCAAAGGCGGCGGGGTTCTTCGTTCGCCTGTTCTTCGTCGGCACGGATGATCCTTCCATCAACGCCAAGCGAGTGGCGCTGCGCGTCATGGAAGGCGGTCACGATGTGCCGATCGCCAAGATCATCGCCCGCTATGGCCGGTCGCTGGCCAACTGTTCCGTTGCCGCGCGGCTGGCCGACCGGACGTATCTCTACGATAACTCGGTGGACGATGCGCCGGCCCGTATGCTCTTCCGCCTGAGCGACGGCAAGCTCATCAAGCGCTACGGCGACATCAATTCCTGGGCGAGTGAAGTTTTGCAGGAAGTTGCTGCGGAGTCCGAACCAGTCACTGATGCGCCGCGGTGTGGCGCGCGGCTTTCCGAGCCGGCGCAGGCAAAAGACGGGTTGGACCCTGATGAAGACACAGTGTGGCCCGACTCGTCCAACAAGGAGAACAACTGACGTGGCGATGACCGCCTTCTTCACCCGCTTCAAGGATCTCGCCTTCAAGGAAATGCGCGCCTGTACGGTGGCTCCGGGCAGGGAGATTCCCGCCGGCGAATACGGTTTTCTGGAGTTCTATTGCGACGATGTCCGCTGCGATTGCCGTCGCGTCATGATCAAGGTGATTGGACAGCACAGCGGGGAGAAAGCCTGGGCGACGATCAGCTATGGCTGGGAGAAACCGGAGTTCTACCGGGAATGGGCCGGGTCCGGCCTGATGGACGTGAATGAGCTTTGCCGTCCGATGCTCGACCCGCTGAATCCGCAATCCCCCCACGCCGGGTTTTTCCTGTCCCTGTTCGAGGAAATGGTCAAGGACAAGACCTACGTGGATCGCCTGAAACATCAGTACGCGATGTTCAGGAAGCCGGCGAAGCGCTGGGGCAAGTTCTCGTGAGCGCCGCCATTTCGCTGCACATCGGGGTACAACATCATGCACCCTAGCCTGAATCTCGACGAAGCGACCTTGGCCCGCTTGTGCGAGGCGAACCGTATCCGCCGTCTGGCCCTGTTCGGCTCGCAACTGAAGGGCACCGCAAAGCCGGACAGCGACGTCGATCTGCTGGTGGAGTTTTTCCCCGACGCGCGACCGACCCTGCTTGATATGGCCCGGATCGAGATCGATTTGTCGCAGGCCCTGGGGGGGCGCAAGGTCGATCTGCGCACACCGCAGGACTTGAGCCGCTACTTCCGCGACGAGGTGGTTCGCACAGCGCAGGTGCAGTATGTCGCCGGATGACCGCTGGCGCGTCGGCCACATGATCGATGCGGCCGAACAGGCGCTGGCCTTCGTCCACGGTCGCCATCGGAAGGATCTGGAGGGCGACGCGATGTTGCGCCTGGCCCTGACGCGTGCCGTCGAGATCGTCGGCGAGGCTGCAGCCCAGGTGGGCGAAGCCGGGCGCGACGAATTACCCGCCGTGCCGTGGCCGCAGATCATCGGCATGCGCAATCGCCTGGTGCACGCGTATTTCGACATCAACCGGGACATTCTGTGGGATACGGTAGAACTCGCGCTGCCGCCACTGCTCGAGCAGTTGAAGACGGCCCTTGGGACGGAATAGGACACCATGGCCACCACAAATCACGAACGCGTCGGCAAGGCGCTGGAACTTCTGAAGGCCGGCCTTGGACCCTTCGTCGAGCGCGAGATCAAGACGGCGATCGCCGCCAATGCCCTGTCGATGCAGAAGGTGAAGGGCTTCGTCGATGACCCCAACCTCGCCAACAAGGGCATCGTCGAATGGGATGCCGCGGCACTGCTGAAGCTGATGTGGGAGACATGGAACGAGGTGTTCCGCAGGACGCTGGGCTTTGCCGAACGCAGTCTGGTCTCGGAAATCCGCGACTGGCGCAACAAATGGGCGCATCAGGAACCGTTCTCCAGCGACGACGCCTACCGCGCTCTGGATTCGGCGGGACGGCTCCTGACCGCTATCTCGGCGCCGCAGTCCGACGAAATCGAAAAGGTGAAGACGGAACTCCTGCGCGTGCGCTTCGATGAGCAGGCGCGCGGCGAGAAACGCAAGAGCGCCGGCACCGCCATCGAGAGCGGGGTGACGGGCAGCCTCAAGCCCTGGCGCGAAGTGGTGATGCCGCACGACGACGTGGCCAGCGGCCGCTACCAGCAGGCGGAGTTCGCCGCCGACCTTTGGCAGGTGCATATGGGGCAGGGCACGCCCGAATATCGCGATCCGGTGGAATTCTTCCGCCGCACCTATCTGACCGAAAGCCTGAAGGCAATGCTGGTCGGCGCGGTCCGACGTCTCACGGTAGGGGGCGGCGCGAGTGGTGGTGACCCGGTGGTGCAGTTGCAAACCAATTTCGGTGGTGGCAAGACCCACTCGATGCTGGCGCTGTATCACCTGTTTTCAGGCATCGCACCGACCGAACTGGCTGGCATCGACGCGGTGATGTCAGCCGCCGGGGCCACCACGGTGCCGACGGCCCGGCGCGTGGTGCTGGTGGGCAACAAGATTTCTCCAAGCACCCCCAGCGTCAAGCCTGATGGAACCAAGGTGTACACCCTTTGGGGCGAACTGGCTTGGCAACTCGGCGGCAAGAAAGCCTTCGCCCGCATCAAAGCCGACGACGAAAAAGCCACCAGCCCCGGCGATGTGCTGCGCGAACTGTTCAACGAATACGGCCCCTGCCTGATCCTGATCGACGAGTGGGTGGCCTATGCAAGGCAACTGCACGACCAGAGTGACCTGCCGGCCGGCGGCTTCGAGACCCAATTCACCTTCGCCCAGGTGCTGACCGAATCGGCCAAGCTGGCGAAGAACTGCCTGCTGGTCATCAGCCTGCCGGCTTCGGATACCTCCGGCTCGCCGCATACGCGAGGCAATGACGAGGAGGTGGGCGGCACGCGCGGGCGCGAGGCGCTGGACCGGCTGCGCAACGTGGTGGGACGGGTGGAATCGTCGTGGCGCCCGGCCAGCGCCGAGGAAGGTTTCGAGATCGTGCGCCGCCGCCTGTTCCAGCCGATGGCCGATCCCGAGCAGTTCAAACAGCGCGACGTGGTGGCGCGCGCCTTTGCCGATTTCTACCGCACCCAGCAGGCCGAGTTTCCACCCGAGACGCGCGATGCCGATTACGAGCAGCGCATCAAGGCGGCCTACCCGATCCACCCGGAAATCTTCGACCGGCTCTACACGGACTGGTCGACCCTGGTGAAATTCCAGCGCACGCGCGGCGTGCTTCGCCTGATGGCGGCGGTGATCCACAGCCTGTGGGAGCGCGGCGACCGCAATCCGCTCATCCTGCCCGGCAATTTGGCGATCGACGACCCGCGCGTGCAGTCCGAACTGACCCGCTACCTCTCGGACAACTGGGTGCCGGTGATCGAGAAGGATGTCGACGGGCCGAACTCCTTGCCGCTGAAGCTCGACAGCGAACTGCCCAACCTCGGCAAGTTCTCCGCCTGCCGCCGCGTGGCGCGGGCCATCTACATGGGTTCCGCACCGACCACGGCGGCCGCGCACAAGGGCATCGAAGACCGGCGCGTGAAGCTGGGCTGCGTGATGCCCGGCGAATCGCCGGCGGTGTTTGGCGACGCGCTGCGCCGCATGGCGGGGGCGGCAACCTACCTCTATCAGGACGGAGCGCACTACTGGTATTCGACCCAGCCGACGGTGACCAAGCTGGCGGAGGATCGCGCCGAGCAATTGAAGCGCGAGCCGGACAAAGTGGTGGCCGAACTGGAAAAGCGCCTGAAGAAGGATCTGGAAAGCAAAGGCGATTTCAACCGCATCCACCCGATGCCAGGCAGCGGCTCCGACGTGCCGGACGATCTGGATGCGCGCCTGGTGGTGCTGGGCACCGCGCATCCGTACAGCAAGGAAGCCGGCAACCCGGCCGAACTGGCGGCCAAGACCATTCTGGAAAACCGGGGCAACACGCCGCGCCTGTATCGCAACACGCTGGTGTTTCTGGCCGCGGACAAGACCCGCCTGCAAGACCTGGACGAGGCGGCGCGGAAGGTTCTGGCGTGGCAGTCGATTCTGGATGAACAGAAGAACCTCAACCTGTCGCCCTTTCAGGTGACTCAGGCCGAGACCCAGAAGACCGCGGCCGAGAGTGCCGTGATCGCACGGCTGCCCGAAACCTACCAGTGGCTCCTGGTGCCGGTGCAGACCACGCCGCAGGCCGCCGTGACCTGGGAGGCGCTGCGCCTGTCGGGCACCGATGCGCTGGCCACCCGCGCCAGCAAGAAGCTGCGTCCGGAGCATCTCTACGTGGCTATGAGCGGTACGGTCTTACGTCTCGAAATGGACAAGATTCCGTTGTGGCGCGGTGACCCCAAGAACCATGTCTCGGTGAAGCAACTGGCGGAGGATTTCGCACGCTACCTCTACCTGCCGCGCCTGAAGGATTCGGGTGTGCTGCTGCGTGCGATCAGCGACGGACTGAACCTGCTCACCTGGTCGCAGGACAGCTTTGGTTTTGCCGACAGTTTCGACGAGGCCGCAGGGCGCTACAACGGCTTGCGCGGCGGGACGATGGTGCTGCTGTCCGATGCGCATTCGCCGGGACTCGTGGTCAAGCCGGAAGTGGCGAGCAAGCAGATCGATGCAGAGCGAAAGGAACCGGAGCCGACCGGCAAGGGGACTGGCGCGGGTACGGGTGGTGGAACAGGAACCGGCAGCGGCGCGGGCGATGGCACCGGCTCTGGTGGAACGCCGGGCACGCCGCCGGCAGCGGCCAAACCCAAACGCTTCCACGGCACCGCCACGCTCGACGCCACCCGCGTCGGCCGCGACGCCGGCAAGATTGCCGAGGAGGTGATTGCTCATCTGGCTGGTTTGATGGGTGCCAAGGTCACCGTCACCATCGAGGTGGAAGCCGAGATCCCCGAAGGTGCACCGGACAACGTGGTTCGTGCCGTGACCGAGAATGCCCGGACGCTGAAATTCACGAGTCAGGGGTTTGAGAAGGAGTAGCCCGATGGCTGCGAAGACGCAGATGCTTCACGAGGGCAAGCTTGACTTGACTCGCACACTTTCCACGTCGAGGCGATAGGGGCTCTCCCGAACCGTCACCGCGTCGTCGTCCAGCCCGTGCTTGTCCAAATTCGCGCATCGCGCGGCCGGGATCACTCCCTGCGCCGGGCCTGGCGCGCTGCCATGCGGCTCCATTGCCAGACGTAGTGCAGGCCGGAAGCCGTCACGGTGAGCAATACCAGCACGAAGGCGGGCGCCAGCCCGGGGCTGACCGCCGTGTAGCCCGCGGCCGCGGCGAGCACCATGCAGACCAGGGCGAATTCCAGGAAGGTGTTCAGTTTCGAAAGCCCGGTGGGCGCCATTTCGACCCGGCCGAACAGCAGACGGTAGGCAGCCGCGCCGCCCACGATCACCACGTCGCGCACCACGATGGCCGTGGCGAGCCACAGGGGCAGGAGGCCCTGCCACGTGAGCACGATGACCGCCGCCAGCATGGTCAGTTTGTCCGCGAGCGGATCGAGCACGGCTCCGAATTGGGACATGCGGTTGAAGCGCCGCGCGATGACGCCGTCGAGCAGGTCGCTCAGCGCCGACAGGAGGAACACCGCCAGGGCCGCCCCGTAGTCGCGCTCGACGACCAGGAAGACGATGACCGGAACGAGCAGCACCCGCAGCAGGGTGATGATGTTCGGAACGGTCAGCATGCCGTGTCCGGCGGTCGGGATGCTGGTCTCAACTGTGTTGCGCCGCCCGTGCCTGCGAGGCGAGCCACTCTTCGTGATAGGACTGGGCGGCGCGACGCAGATTCTCGCCGATCTGGCCATAGGCCTCCTCCGGCAGATTGGCGAGGGATACCCGCAGGGACCACTCCGGGGCGCCGAACCCGCCGCCGGGCAGCAGCACGATGGACGAGTGTTCGGCCAGGCGGAACACCAGGTCGACGGGTTCGTGGTTGTCCTTCAGGAACTTCGCGAACGCCGCGCCGTAGTGTGTTTCCGCCCAGACCATCAGGTCGAGCTCGCAGTAGTAGCCGGCGCGATCGGGGTCGTCCGGCAGGGTGAGCCCCAGGCCCGCCCACAGCGCCTCCAGGCGGCGCCGGACGATGTCTCGCGTCAGGCTCTGGTAGCGATCGTCCTGGTCGAGGAGCGCGAACAGGGCGAACAGCGCCATCTGCACCTGTTGGGGCGTGGACAGCCCGGCGGTATGGTTCAGTGCGACCCGGCGGCTGTCCGCGACCATGCGGTCGATGAATTTCATGCGCTCCGGCGCCACGGTGAGCTTCGCGTAACGGGCATCGGCACGGCGCCGCTCGTTGCGCGCAAGGGCGGCGATCCGCCGGTCGAAGACGTTGTCTTCGTGGATGGCGACCACGCCGAGACGCCAGCCGGTGCAGCCGAAATACTTCGAGAACGAGTAGATGCCGATGGTGTTGCGGGGCAGCGCCGCAAGCAGCGAGCGGAATCCCGGCACGAAGGTGGCGTACACGTCGTCGGTGACGATCATCAGGTCCGGGTTCGAGCTGCGCACCACCTCGACCAGGCGATTCATGGAGGCCGGCCGGATCGCCACGGACGGCGGGTTGCTCGGGTTGACGACGAACAGCGCCTTGATGGAACGGTCCGCCAGCCTGGCGATCTGCGCGTCGGGATACTGCCACGCATGCGTGCCGTCCGGGCGCCGCTCGCTGGCGCAGATTTCCACCACGTCGAAGCCGTAACGGCCGAGCCGGGGGATCTCCAGGTAGGGACAGAAGATCGGCACCGCCAGCGCCACCCGGTCGCCGCGCTTGAGCAGCGAATTGTCGACCAGGGCGTCGAACACGTAGCCCACCGCAGCGGTGGCGCCTTCGGTGGCGAACAGATCGTATCGGCCGGGGGGAGACTCGCCGCCGCACAGGGCCTTCGCGAGGTAGTCATGCACGATCGCCTCGATGCCGGGGAGCATCCTTACCGGGTAGGGGTACTGGTCACCGAGCACCGCGTCGGCGAGTTCGTGGGCCCATTCATCGGGATCGAAGCCGTGGCTCGCCACGCCGTAGTCCAGGGCGCCTTGCAGCAAGCGGGCGCCATCGCCGGCCTGGCCTTGCAGGAAGGCTTCGAGACGCCGGGCGATGCCGCCCTTGCGCGCCATGCCGCCAAGGTCGCGCTCCTCCCAGGCGTGGCGCGACTCTTCCAGGGCGAACCGGCCCAACGTGAAGAACGCCTCGCGCGGCGTGGTGGCAAGCCAGTTGGGGTTGCCCCGTCCGGCGTTGAGCATTTGCGATGCACTCGCGCGGGCATGGTCGGCGGCCAGGGCGATCAGCCGGTCCTTCAGTTCGAAAGGGCTGAGCCGCTCCAGTGCCCGCTGGGCGGCGCGGGGCGTGTGTGGCGGCGCGATCGACCGCTGCGCACAATCCCCGGCTTGCGGCGTAGCGGCGTGGTGGGCGAGAAAATCCCGCAGCACGAGCTTCAGTGCGGCGGCGTGCCTGACGTCACCGCGCCCGCGCGCGGCCTCCATGTCATCCGCCATCATCGCCCTGATGCGCATCTGTCCGTCCGGCGTTTGCACCAGGTAGTGGCCCATTTCCAGCGCCGCCATTTCCGAAACGTGCTCGTGCTCGGCGATGGCCAGGATTTCCTCCTCGGTCAGTTCCGACAGGGCGAGACAGTCTTCGAAAGACAGCATCGGTATCTCCCGTTCCAGTATGCCGGGTGCGCGCCATGGCCACCCCGGGTATGGGTGGCACGGGTACCATTCTGATGTTCTGCGACGGGGGTGTCTTGATTTTTGTCAGGCAGTGGGTACTGGAGGGCCGGGCGGGTGGGTACGCATCCGGATTCGATATGGACGTCCGCGCTGCGACGGCTGTCCCGACGGCCGGCCCCACGCGCTGCCCCTGATCGGGGCGAGCTCCCGAGGAGCAGCCCATGCCCATCCACAACGCCGACATCGCCGCGATCTTCGCCGAGATCGCCGACCTGCTGGAGATCCAGCAGGCCAACCCGTTCCGCATCCGCGCCTACCGCAATGCGGCGCGCATCGTCGGCGAGCTGGGGCGCGAGGTGCGGGCCATGGTCGAACGCGGCGAGGACCTGACCGGGCTGCCGGGCATCGGCGACGACCTGTCGGCCAAGATGCGCGAGATCGTCGCCACCGGCACATGCCGCGCCCTGGAACGGCTGCACGCCGAGCTGCCGCCGGCGATCACCGAGCTGCTGCACGTGCCGGGCCTGGGGCCCAAGCGGGTGCGCAGCCTGTGGCACGACCTCGACGTGCAGACCGCGGAACAGCTCGCGCGCGCCGCCCGCGACGGGCGCATCCGCAGCCTGCCGGGCTTCGGCGAGAAGACCGAGGCGAACATCCTGCAGGCGGTGGAGGCGCACCTGTCCAAGGCGCGGCGCATCAAGCTCGCCACCGCCGCCCAGTACGCCGCGTCGCTGGTCGCCTGGCTGGCCGCGGCGCGCGGCGTGGGACGCGTCGAGGTGGCCGGCAGTTTCCGGCGCATGCGCGAGACGGTGGGCGATCTGGACATCCTCGTCACCGCCCGCGCGGGCAGCGACGTCATGGCGCGCCTCAAAGGCTACGACGAGGTCGCCGAGGTGCTCTCCCAGGGGCCGACGCGCGCCAGCGTGGTGCTGCGGAGCGGCCTGCAGGTGGATCTGCGCGCCGTCGAGGAGGCAGCCTGCGGCGCGGCGCTGTGCTATTTCACCGGTTCGAAGGCGCACAACATCGCCCTGCGCCGGCTGGCCCGGGAGCGGGGGCTGAAGCTCAACGAATACGGCGTCTTCCGCGGCCGCAGCCGCATCGCCGGCGAGACCGAGGCGTCGGTCTACGCCGCCCTGGGCCTGCCCTGGATCGCACCCGAACTGCGCGAGGACCGCGGCGAGATCGCCGCCGCCCGCGCCGGCCGCCTGCCCGTGCTGGTGGAACTGGCCGACCTGCGCGGCGACCTGCACGCGCACACCCGGGCCACCGACGGCCACCACACGCTGGAGGAGATGGCCCTGGCGGCCCGGGCGCAGGGCCTGTCCTACCTCGCCATCACCGAGCACTCGCGGCGGCTGGCCATGGCCCACGGCCTGGACCCGAGGCGGCTGGCGGAGCAGTGCGAGGAGATCGACCGCCTGAACGCGACGCTGACCGGCATCGTGCTGCTCAAGGGCATCGAGGTGGACATCCTGGAGGACGGCAGCCTGGACCTGCCCGATTCCGCGCTCGCCCGGCTGGATCTCGTCATCGGCGCGGTGCACAGCCGCTTCGACCTGACGCGCGCGAAGCAGACCGAGCGCATCCTGCGCGCCATGGACAACCCCCACTTCACGCTGCTGGCCCACCCCACCGGCCGCCTCATCGACGCCCGCGCGCCCTACGACGCGGACATGCTGCGCATCGTCCGGCACGCCCGCGCCCGCGGCTGCTTCCTGGAACTGAACGCCCACCCCGACCGGCTGGACCTGCTCGACACCCACTGCCTGATGGCGAAGGACGAAGGCGTGCTGGTGGCCATCAACTCCGACGCCCACAGCCGCGAGGATTTCGCCAACCTGCGGCTGGGCATCGGCCAGGCGCGGCGCGGCTGGCTGGCGGCGGCCGACGTGCTCAACACCCGGGCGCTGCCGGAACTGCGCCGCATGTTGAAGGCTGGCCGCTGAGATTTGTGCGCAGAGCAGGGGTTTGAGCCGTGGCTGCCTTGCGCATGAGCCTCGGGGATTGACGGCAATCAAACAGCCAAACGTCCAAGAAACAGAAAATTGCATGAATCCAGGCTTCCCGCGATCTGCGTAGCTTCAGGCTATTGATTTCCCTATAGGAGGACCACTGTGGCCGTCAACGATAAGTCCCCTGCCGTTCAGGGCAAGGCGGAAGTTCCCGAGAACTCTGCCCCGCCGGCTTCGGCCGATCCTTCGAAGGCAGTGCTGAAGACATCGCGGCGCGACTTCCTCAGGGGCGGCGGCATGTTGAGCCTGTCGTCGCTAATGGGCACGGCGGCGCTGATGAGCCACTCCAGCGACGCCAGGGCGGCCATCGAGTGGGCCGAGCACTTCCAGAAGAACTACCGCCTGATGACGCCGGAGGAGAAGAACGAGGCACGCATCCGGCTCGAGAAGCGCTATTCCGCGGAATACGGCAAAACGGTCACGGTCGACACCACCGAGGCCCAGCCCGGCGTGCTCATGGGCTATGCCCTGAATGTACGCAAGTGCATCGGCTGCCGCCGCTGCGTCAAGGCCTGCGTCGCCGAGAACAACCAGACGCGCGGCACCCGGCCCGGCGAGCGCATCGAGTGGATTCAGGTGCTGCGGATGGAGCGCGGCGAATTCTCGAAGGAGAAGATGGATCACGGCTATCCGGAAGGGTTGGGCATCCAGGTGGGGGGCAATGCCTATACACCGGCCGGGCAGGTTCTCGAAGGCCAGTATCACTATGAACCCGAGGCCGTTCCGGAAAAGGACGCCACCTACATGCCGATCGCCTGCATGCAGTGCGAAAAGCCGCCCTGTGTCAAGGTCTGCCCGGTGCGCACGACCTACCGCGAGGCCGACGGCCCGGTGGTGATCGACTACAACTGGTGCATCGGCTGCCGCATGTGCATGGGCGCCTGCCCCTACTGGGCGCGCCGCATCAACGTCGCCAATCCCGTCCTGCCCAAGGAGGAGATGAATCCGGTGACCCACTATCTGGGCAACCGCCCGCGCATGCGCGGCGTCGTCGAGAAGTGCCACTGGTGCCTGCAGCGCACCCGCCAGGGACGCTACCCGGCCTGCGTCGAGGTGTGCCCTGTCGGCGCCCGCAAGTTCGGCAACCTGCTCGACCCGGAAAGCGAAGTGAGCCTGATCCTCGCCCGGAAGAACGTGTTCCGCCTCAAGGCGGAGCTCAACACCTTCCCCAAATTCTTCTACTTCTACGATTGAGGAGCCGGCCGTGCAACTGATCAGTTTCGCTTCCGACTACACGCGTTACGTCCTCAAGGGCGGCACGAAGTTCTACGCCTGGATGGGATCGCTCGCGGTCCTCATCGTCGGCATGATGTATGTGTTTTACCTGCAGAACACCGATGGCCTGATCGTCACGGGCATGACCAGCCAGATCCACGACGGCCTCTACTTCGCCAACCTGGTGTTCCTGGTCGGCGTGGCCGCCGGGGCGGTGACCATCGTCTTCCCGGCCTACGTGTACCACCACGAGGGCATGCACAAGGTCACCGTGCTGGGCGAGATGCTGGCGATCACGGCGGTGATCATGGTGATGATGTTCGTCTTCGCCCACATGGGGCGGCCCGACCGGCTGTGGCACATGATCCCGATCATCGGCATCTACAGTTTCTCGTCGATGCTGGGGTGGGACGTGATGGTGCTGACCGGCTACCTGATCCTGAACTTCATCGTCGGTTTCTACTACCTGTGGGTGAAATACACGGGCGGCAAGATCAACAAGGCGTTCTTCATGCCGCTGGTGTACATCTCGATCGTCTGGGCACTTTCCATCCACACCGTCACGGCCTTCCTGATTTCGACGATGCCCGCCCGTCCGATGTGGTTCCACAGCATGATGCCGATCCGCTTCATCACGACGGCGTTCGCGGCGGGCCCCGCGCTGATCATCCTGGCCTTCCTGATCGTCCGCAAGAACACCACGATGTGGATCGAGGACAGCGCGATCAAGCTGCTGGCGACCATCGTCACCTGGTGCCTGGGCATCGCCATCTTCCTGACGATGTCGGAAGTCGTGGTCGAGCTGTATGCCCGCACCGAGCACGCCAACGGGCTCTACTACCTGATGTTCGGCTTGCACGGCCTCACCAGCCTGGTGCCCTGGTTCTGGAGCGCCGTGGTCCTCATGGTCGTCTCGTTCGTGCTGTTCCTGATCCCGGCCATCCGCAACAACATGAAGCTGCTGCCGATCCCCTGCGTCATGGCCTTCGCCGGCATCTGGATCGAGAAGGGCATGGGACTGATCGTTCCCGGCTTCATTCCGAGTCCGATCGGCGAGGTCAGCGAGTACTACCCGACCTTTGTCGAGTGGCTGATGACGCTTGGCATCTGGGCGTTCGGCTTCTTCATCCTGACCATCCTGCTGAAGGGCGCCATCGGCATCCTGCAGGGCGAGATCAAGTTCGGCGGCCAGGCCGTCGCGGCCAAGTGAGGCGACGATCATGAATAAACTAGCCACCTACACGTTGGTTCTCGCGTTCTGCGTCGGCGCGTATTACGCCGCCGTTGCTGCGGAAAAGACGACCGAACCGGCGAAAGAGGAAGCGGCGCAAGCGGCACCCGCGGAAGCGGCGAAGGAACCGGTCGTCTGCTTCGAAAGCCGCAAGGGCGCTTCGGAAATCACCCAGCGCGAGATCCAGCCCGGCTGGCCCAACGTCAAGTGCTCGCCCACGACGGGCGCGGCGCTCTGGTACGGCGACCCCTTCGACGGCACCGTACCCATGGGCAAGATGCCGTTGCTGGACAAGATCCCGGAGGGCCACGCGCTCGTCAAGCCGCGTTCCGAGAAGCTTGCCATCCTGCCGATGTGCGGAACGGCCTGCCACAACGGCGTCGGGCCCGCGTTCAGTCCGCCGAAACTGCCGAAGGACAAGAAGGCGGTGCCGATCCCGACCATGGAGGGCCTGCTGCCCGAGGTCAAGGATCTGCAGCACGGCCGCGGCCGCATCTGGTGCCTCGATTGCCACCACACGACCCAGCGCAACAAGCTCGTCGACCACTATGGCGACCCCATCAGCTTTGACCAGCCGCAGTTGCTGTGCGGCAAATGCCATGGCGACAAGCTGCGCGACTGGCGCGATGGCATCCACGGCAAGCGCATCGGCGAGTGGGCCAGCACGGGCAAGAAACGCTGGTTTACCTGCACGGAATGCCACAACCCGCACAACGTGCAGGACGGCGCACGCAACAAGGGCTTCGTCCAGCTTCAGCCGGAGCCGCCGCCCCAACTGCCCATGGGCATGAAGGACGGCAAGCATGAGAAGCTGCATCCGATTGCCCATTGAGCGCCTTGGTGATTGCGTTGTGACATCCGATCGGGAAGGTCAGGAAGGGCGCGGTCCCGGTGGGATCGCGCCCGCATTTACGCCGGAGGAGCGGACGCGGTGCGTCGGCAAGACCAGCGTCTTTTTCGGGCCGCCGCTGGCAATCCTCACCGACGGCCAGAAGAACACCATGGAGGTGAGCGGCAAGCTCAACCGCACGGCGGAGCGTTACCTGGAAATCATGAGGTACCACGGCCTGGACCTGACGGCGCCGGAACGCCAATGCATTGCCCACATCTGCAACATCGGCTTCATGTCGCCGTTGGAGATCCGGGAACTGCCCCTGGAAGTGCAGATGACCACGTTCGAGTGCGACGGCCTGGACAAGGATGCGCTGGCGAAGAAGCTCGAACCGGCCAGCTTCGCCGACCTGGTTGCCATCGTCGAGTCGCTCGGGTTCTAGTGCCTACTTGCACAAGTCTTGCTACATTCGAGCGGCCTGGCATCGCCGAGCGCAGCGTTGCAAATCCTCGCGATGCCACCGGGCATCGCTGCGGTTTGCGCCTCGCGCTCGGCGCCCCAGGCCGCTCTCGGTGCTGCGCGCTCGGCGCCCCAGGCCGCTCTCGGTGCTGACGCAGACTTATGCAAGTAGGCACTAGGTAGTGTTTTCCAGACAGGGGATAGGCAGGGAACGTCGAGCCGAGTGCAATGGGATCCGAGCCTCAGCGTGGAAAACGAGGCCATCGACAACCAACACAGGAACCTCTTGGCGCAATGCAATGCCCTGGCCGATTGCCTCGCCGACGCCAACCCGGAAGGGGACCGGAAGTTCCATGAGATGTTCGATGAGCTGATGTCGCTCTCTCATCTTGTTCGACTCGATCAGCGACGAGGACTTCGGACGGATCGTCCAGCTCTTCGTTACGCCCGAACGTTCATCATTCGTGGTGAGATGATCGACATGCCCGTCAGGATGATCCCCATCCACGAACTGCTCGCGCGCATCCGCTGGGACGCGGGCTATGCCGGGAGCCGCTTCGTCATCGGCTACTGGGATCGGGTGGCGGGCAAGGTGCTGCATGCCGATGTGCGCGAGATCGCCTGGGACGCCGACAACCCCGGCTTCTTCGATCTGGTCGACGAGGAGGGGGTGGCGCACGGCATCCCCTTCCACCGGGTGCGGGAGGTGTGGCGGGATGGCCGCCTGATCTGGCAGCGCCATCCGCCCGGGGAGGCGCCCGCGTAATCGGTCGGATTCCCGGCCGCATCGATTCCCCGCCCCATTGCCCCGCGACCCGCCTTGATCATAATGATCGGGAGAACACCGCTGCGGGGATGTCGCCATGCTGCCCAACACGCTGAGCCTGCCGGTGCGGATGCTGCCGCAACCGGACGAGACCAGTTGCGGTCCCACCTGCCTGCACGCCATCTACCGCTACTGGGGGGAGGACGAGCCGCTGGAGGCGGTCATCGCCCGCAGCCGCAAGCTGGAGCAGGGGGGCGGCACCTTTGCCGTGTTCCTGGCCAGCGACGCCCTGCGCCGCGGCTACCGGGCCACCATCTACACCTACAACCTGATGGTGTTCGACCCCACCTGGTTCGCCGCCGGGGTGGACATCGCCGAACGCCTGCAACGCCAGCGGCAGGCCAAGACGGACCACCGGCTGCAGCACGCCACGGAGGGCTATCTGGATTTCCTCGCCCTGGGCGGGCGGCTGCGCTTCGCCGATCTCACCCGCGGCCTGATCCGCGGCATCCTGCGCCGCGGCCAGCCCATCCTGACCGGCCTGTCCTCCACCTACCTGTACCGCACCGCCCGCGAATACGGCCCGCACGACGCCCCGGACGACGTGCGCGGCGTGCCCGGCGGGCACTTCGTGGTGCTGGCGGGCTACGACCGCCGCAACCGCAGCGTGCTGGTGGCCGACCCCTACGGGCCGCACCCCTACGGGCCGTCGCACGAATACTGGATGAGCATCGACCGGGTGGTGGGGGCGGTGCTGCTGGGCATCGTCACCCACGACGCCAACCTGCTGGTGATCCAGCCGCGCGCGGCGGGGCCGGCGCCATGAAGGTCCTGATCGTGGTCGATGGCGTGCGCGACTGGCCGCTGGACATCCCCGGCGTGACGGTGGTCCCGGCGCGCGCCTACCTCACCGAGCCGGCCTGGGGCGAGGATCGCGGCGCCCGGGTGTTCAACCTGTGCAAGTCCTACCGCTACCAGACCCTGGGCTACTACGTCTCGCTGCTCGCCGAGGCGCGCGGCCACAAGCCCCTGCCGCGCACGCACACCCTGGAGGACCTGCACTCGCGCGGCCTGGTGCGCCTGCTCACCCAGGACCTGGACGAGGCCATCCAGCGTTCCCTGGCGCCCATCCGCTCGGAGCGCTTCGAGCTGTCCATCTACTTCGGCCGCAACGTCGCCAGCCGTCATGGGCGACTGAGCCGCCAGCTCTTCAACCTGATCCAGGCGCCCCTGCTGCGCGCCCAGTTCGAGCGCCAGGGCGAACAGTGGCAGTTGATGGGCGTGCGGCCCATCGCCGCCAGCGATATCCCGCCCCAGCACATGGAGTTCGTCGTCGAGGCCGCCACGGAGTACTTCTCCGGTCGCCGGCCGGCCGTGCGCAGGCGTGTGGCCACGCGCTACGACCTGGCCATCCTGCATGACCCGGCCGACCCGGAGCCGCCCTCCAACCCGCGGGCGATGCGCAAGTTCGAGAAGGCGGCCCTGGCCGTGGGGCTGGAGCCCAGGCTCATCACGCGGGCGGACTTCGGCCGCCTGGCCGAGTTCGACGCCCTGTTCATCCGCGACACCACCTTCGCCGACCACTACACCTACCGCTTCTCGCGCCGCGCCGAGGCCGAGGGCCTGGTGGTGATCGACGACCCGGATTCCATCCTCAAGTGCAACAACAAGGTCTACCTGGCCGAGGTGCTGGCACGCCACAACCTGCCCACCCCCAGGACGCTGCTGGTGCACCGCGACAACGTGGCGCGCATCGTCCCCGAGCTGGGGCTGCCCTGCGTGCTCAAGCAGCCGGACAGCTCCTTCTCCGTGGGCGTGACCAAGGCGCAGGCCGAGGACGAGTTGCTGGCCAGGGTCGGCGCCCTGCTGGAGAAGTCCGAGCTGATCATCGCCCAGGAATGGCTGCCCACCGAGTTCGACTGGCGCGTGGGCGTGCTGGACCGGCGGGTGCTGTTCGTGTGCCGCTACTACATGGCCCCCGGCCACTGGCAGATCGTCAAGCACGGCGTCGGCAGGCGGGGCTACGTGGAGGGTCCGACGGTGGCGGTCGCCGCGGACGAGGCGCCGCCGGAGGTGGTGAGGCTGGGGCTGCGGGCGGCCAACCTGATCGGCGACGGCTTCTACGGGGTGGACATCAAGCAGAGCGGCGGGCGCCTGGCCATCATCGAGATCAACGACAACCCCAACGTCGATGCCGGCAACGAGGACGGGGTGCTGAAGGACGCGCTGTACCGGGAGGTGATGGCGGTGTTCCTGCGCCGCATCGAGGCGCGCAAGCATGGCACGGCGCATGGAGGGCCGCAGTGAAGCCGAGGCGCGCCTTCTCCGGCTACGGGGTGGAACTGGAATACATGATCGTGGACCGCCTCACCCTCGCGGTGCGGCCCATGGCCGACGCCCTGCTGCGGGATGCGCGGGGCAGGGTGGTCAACGAGCTGCCGCGTGGCCGCCTGGGCTGGTCCAACGAACTCACCGCGCATCTCGTCGAGATCAAGAACCTCGGCCCGGCGCCGGACCTGGCGCCCCTGGCCGCCGATTTCCAGGCCGAAGTGCGCGCCATCAACCGGCGCCTGGAATCGTCGGGCGCCCGGCTCATGCCCACCGGCATGCATCCCTGGATGGACCCGGCCCGCGAATGCCGGCTCTGGTCCCACGGCCACGCCGACATCTACCGGGCCTACGACCGCATCTTCGGCTGCCGCCAGCAGGGCTTCGCCAACATCCAGAGCGTGCACCTGAACCTGCCCTTCGCCGATGATGCGGAATTCGCCCGCCTGCACGCGGCCGTGCGCCTGCTGCTGCCCCTCCTGCCGGCCCTGGCGGCCAGTTCTCCCATCGCCCGGGGCAGCGCCACCGGCCAGATGGATAGCCGCCTGGACGCCTATCTCACCCATCAGGCGCGGGTGCCCGCCACCCAGGGCAGGGTGATTCCGGACACCGTCTCCAGCCAGGCCGAATACCGGGAGGGCGTCCTCGAACCCATGTATCGGGCCATCGCCCCCCTGGACCCGGAAGGCACCCTGCGCCACGAATGGCTCAACGCCCGCGGCGCCATCCCCCGCTTCGAGCGCATGGCCCTGGAGATACGGCTCCTGGACATGCAGGAACACCCCGGCGCCGACCTGGCAGTGGCCGCCGCCGTGGCCGCCGCCGCGCACCGGCTCTACCGGGCGGGGGAAGGCGGCGGTGGTGCCGGCCTGGCCGCCCAGCAGGCCTGGCCCACGGAAACCCTGGCCGCACTGCTGCGCGCCTGCCTGCGCGACGCCGATGAGACGCCGGTCGAAGATCCCGCCTACCTGGGTCTTCTCGGCCTGCCCGCCGCTCCGTGCCGCGCGGGCGAGGTGTGGCGCCGGCTCATCGAGGACGGTTGGGCGCGGGAACCGGCGCCGCGGCCGGCCTGGAGCGAAGCCCTGGGCGTGATTCTGGAGCGCGGCCCGCTGGCCCGCCGCATCCTGCGCGCGGCCGGTCCGCAATGCCCGCGCGCCCGCCAGGAAGAGATCTACCGCTCCCTGTGCGACTGCCTCGACAGGGGCTGCCCGTTCGAGGGGTGAAGGAATGAGCGCGCCGCGCAACCACTACCTCATCACCTGCGAACACGGTGGCAACCGTGTGCCGGAAGCGTACCGGGCCCTGTTCGCCGGGCATGAGGAACTGCTCGCCACGCACCGCGGCTGGGACCCGGGCGCCCTCACCCTGGCGCGGGACCTGGCCCGGGCCCTGGATGCTCCCCTGTACTACGCCACCGTGAGCCGACTGGTCATCGACCTGAACCGCTCCATCGGGCATCCGCGCCTTTATGGCGAAGCCACCCGCGGCGCCCCCCGGGCGCTGCGCCGGGAGATCCTGGCCCGCCACTACATGCCCTACCGGACGCGGGTGGAACGCCACATCCGCGGGGCGGTGGCCGATGGGCGGCGGGTGGTGCACGTGTCCACCCACAGCTTCACCCCGGTACTGAACGGCCAGGTGCGCCAGGCCGACGTCGGCCTGCTCTACGACCCCGCGCGCCCGGCCGAGGCCGCCCTCGCCCGGCTCTCGCAGGGAGCCCTGAAGTCATCGGCCCAGGAGCTGCGCGTGCGCCGCAACTACCCCTACAGCGGCCGATCGGACGGCTTCACCGCCTACCTGAGAAGGTGTTTCCCGGCGACGGCCTATGCGGGAATCGAACTGGAGATCAACCAGAAGCAGGTTTCGTCCGGACGCGAAACCTGGCGTGAATTGAAAGCCCGCCTGATCGCCGCCCTGATGGAGGTGCTGACCCGCCAGGAATCGGCGTAACGCCGCCTTCGGCCAGAGGTTCGCAACGGGAGACACTCCGGATGCGCGTCGCCGGCCGCAGTGTGCGGCCAGCACTCGCCATGGCGCCCTTGGGGGCCGCGACTCGCCCGCGCGCGGGTCAGTCGGGGCGCATCTCGCCCTTCCGTACCCAGACGCCCCGTTCCTCGCAATGCAGCAGTTCGCTGCCACTGCGGAGGTAGGTGCCGATCGGGTAGGACACATTGTTGAAGTAGCAGGCGCCGGCCTCGATTTCCAGGTCAGGGGACATCTCCTCGTACTCGTCGAAGATGGGCGAGGTGTTGAGTTCGGGATCCGGGGCGCCTACCTGAGGGACTTGATCGGTCATGGACATGCTTCCTGTATTAGCGGTTTACGATCCGGCCCGGGCAGATGGAACACACGCAACGTGCAATGCGCGCGGCCCTTCGCCAGGATATGAAGTTCGCACGGGCATCCTTCCTTTGAGTGGTGCTTCTTGCGGCTCGATGCCTTCGACCCGCGGGATGTCACCTCGGGCGTGCCGCCTGAGCATACTCCCTGGTGCCTCGTCCGGCATGCGCGTGATCGTGATCGGCAGCCATGCGGGAGCCATTCTCCGTGACGGTTCGGCCAACGATGAGGGGTAGCGATGACGAGCAGTGTGCCGCTGCGCAAACCGAAGCGCCTGGAAATGGCGCGCGACTCCGACCCGAAGATGCGCCGCGCGGCTTCGCGCATGAGAACGGAAATCAAGGTACGCTGAGCCGGCCATGGACCTCGATTTCACCGAACCTCACCGGGTGGCCGCCTTCCTGCGTGGGCTGTTCGAGGCCGCGATCGCCTCCGCCCAGCCGGCGCGCTGCCTGCCGCCCCACCTGCCGCAACCGCCGGCCGGGCGCCTCATCGTCGTCGGCGCCGGCAAGGCCTCGGCGGCCATGGCGCGCGCCGTGGAGGAGCACTGGCAGGGGCCGCTCGAAGGGCTGGTGGTCACGCGCTACGGCTACGGCGTGGCCTGTAGCCGCATCGAGATCGTCGAGGCGGCGCACCCCGTTCCCGACGCCGCCGGCATCGAAGCCGCGCGGCGCATGCGCGATGCCGTATCCGGGCTCACGGCGGATGACATGGTGCTGTGCCTGATCTCCGGCGGCGGCTCGGCGCTGCTGGCCGCGCCGGCACCAGGGCTCACCCTGGAAGACAAGCAGGCGGTGAACGAGGCCCTGCTCGCCAGCGGCGCCACCATCTCCGAGATGAACTGCGTGCGCCGGCACCTGTCGGCGCTCAAGGGCGGGCGCCTGGCGGCGGCGGCCCACCCGGCCCGGGTGGTGACGCTGCTGATCTCGGACGTGCCCGGCGACGACCCCATCGACATCGCCTCCGGACCGACGGTGGCCGACCCGACCACCTGCGCCGACGCCCTGGCGATCATCGACCGCTACGGCATCGACGTGTGTGCGCGGGTGCGCGCCGTGCTCGAAAGCGGCGAGGGCGAGAGCATCAAGCCGGGCGATCCGCGCCTGGCCGGCGCCGAGATCCGCATCATCGCGACGCCGCAAGTGGCGCTCGAAGCCGCCGCCCGGCTCGCGCGCGATGCCGGCATCGCCGCCCACATCCTGGGCGAGCGCATCGAGGGCGAGGCGCGCGACGTCGGCAAGGTCATGGCCGCCATCGCCCAGCAGGTGGCGCGGTACGGCCAGCCGTTCGCCGCGCCGTGCGTGCTTCTGTCCGGCGGCGAGACCACGGTGACCGTGCGCGGGCGCGGGCGCGGCGGGCGCAATGTGGAGTTCCTGCTCTCGCTGGCGGTGGCGCTCGACGGCGTGCCCGGCGTCTACGCCATCGCCGGCGATACCGACGGCGTCGATGGCGTGGAGGAGATCGCCGGCGCCTGTCTCGCTCCGGACACCCTGGCGCGGGCCCGGGCGAAAGGCATCAACCCCGCCGGGAGCCTGGCCGCCAACGACGGCCACGGCTTCTTCCAGGCCCTCGGCGACGCCGTCGTCACCGGGCCGACGCTCACCAACGTCAATGACTTCCGGGCGATCCTGATTCAGCACCACGCCTGCCACCCGGACCATGCCTCAAGGCTTGACGCGCTCGGCGCCGCCCCCGGCTGCAGCGGCGGAAAGTAACCCGGGGAAGCGGTTTGCGGCGGCTGCGTCGCTCCGGAAGGGTCTGGGCCGCGGCTTGGCTCGAACAACTGCAAGGATGTGCGGCCGTTCATTCCGATCCGCGGATCGGGAGGCTTATGTCTGTCGCCGCCCACGCGCCGATTTCGGCGATCGCCGCTCGCTCCTCAGCACTCGGTTGCTCGTAGTTCGTTCCCATCGCAACACCTTACCCCTCGGCAGCGTAGGGTGTTGCACTTGATTATTGAGCCCGCCGGTTAAATCAAGTGATCGCGGTGATCACACCCATCCTTCGAAGACACGCAGGATCATTCCGCGCGGACGTCCTGCTTTTGGGTCCGGCCGTTACAGTCAATTCACGCCAGCGCCACCCCGTGGCGCTCGACGATCTCCATCAGCGCTGCCGGCTCCGGCGGCTGGTCGCCGAAGCTGCGGTCGAGGTCGGCGAAGAAGCGCTCGACGCCGGACGGGGCGGCGATTTCCAGGGCGCGGGCGGGCACGTCTCCCGGATTGTGGAAGGCGTGGGGCGTGTTGCCGGGAACGCGCACGAAATCCCCCGGCGCCACGGGCTGGCGGCCCTCGCGGGTGACCAGTTCCAGCCGGCCTGCCAGCAGGTAGAGGAATTCCGCGTGGGGGTGCTGGTGCAGGGGCGCGCCAGCATGGGCGGGAGTTGCCACCTCGAACAGCGAAAACGCGCCGCCCGTGTGGGGTGCCTCCGCCACGCCGGTGATGGTCTCGCCCACGACCCGATAAGCAGGCTGTTCGCCGCGCCGGTGGAAAAGGATCTGCTCGCCCATTGCTCTTCTCCTCGGTTGAAGACGTGGGCCGAACGACCCACTTCAAGGAGGTGTACGCGGCGAACGTCGAGGCGGTTGTAGTGGGCTTCGATGGGCAGGATTCCGGCGGGCGAAACGTCGCGCAACGCAACCGTCCTGGCGGCCTGTCGGACGGTCAGGCTCGAAACCGCATGATCTCTGCGGCTGCCCGATCCATTTCCGTGGGGAAAGAGGCCATACTTTCACTTCGGGCGAGAAGCGGGGGGGCGTCATGGCCACCACCCGGTCGCCACCACAGCTATCGGAAGGAACGCCATGCGCCTCGCCAGAAACGTCGTCGCGGCAATCGTCGCCTGGGCGGCCGTCCTCTCCGCCCAGGCCGCCGACCACACCCTCCTGATCCAGGTGGTGCCGGGCGGTGCCTACAAGGTCTGGCATTCCGAGGGCGAGACCCAACTCTCCGACGACGAGGCCCAGACCCTGGAGGTGAGCGCCCGGCCGGAAGGCGGCGACAGCGTGGCGACGTCGGCGGGCCCGGCCCGCGCCTTCGAATCCCGGGACGGCGTGATCATTTCCATCCCCGGCGCGCGGTCGGACAAGACCCTGCTCATCGACCGCGACGCCTGCGGCGGCGTGCGGATGTGGCACTCCGCCGGGGCCACGACCCTGACGGACGAGGAACTCACGGAACTGGTCCTGGCCGCCGTGCCCGGCGGGGGCAAGCGCGTGTCGGTGCGGGGCATGCACGCCAAGGCCTTCAGCACCAGGCTCGGCATCATCGCCGTGATGTGGAAACCCGTCGTTCGCGAACCGTAGTCCGATCCGCATCCGCCGCATCCCCCACGCCCGTGGCGGGCGATAGTCCGCCGCAGACCATCCACGCCGAGGAGCCAGCGCGACCATGAGCATCGACTACATCTTCTTCGACGACGGTCTGCGCGCTCGTTTTCTCCAGTTCGTGTCCGGTCTGGGCATCGAGACCCGGGTGCGCGCCGACCAGATCGAAGGCTCGGTGGTGGAACTGCCCGACGACTTGACGGACGCCGTGGCGGAGCTGGTGGACGGGCAGTACGAGTCGCTGATGGACGAGCAACTGCTGCTGGCGGAAGCCCAGCCGGACCTGCGCAGCAAGCAGGTGGCCGGCGTCACCGTCACCCTGCCGGACGGCCGTCCCTGCGTGGTGCGCCTGCCCGGGCCGCTGGCGCGCCGGCTGCTGGAGCACTTCGACACCGACGAGATCAACGCCCTGGTGTCGGTGATTGCCGAGAGCCTGCACGATCCCGGCACCGGCCCGCTCTGCCGCGAAACCTAGTGCCTACTTGCATAAGTCTGCGTCAGCACCGAGAGCGGCCTGGGGCGCCGAGCGCGAGGCGCAAACCGCAGCGAT
>JACQYB010000018.1 GCA_016208415.1 Betaproteobacteria bacterium
GGCCGCTCGAATGTAGCAAGACTTGTGCAAGTAGGCACTCGCCCGAATGCCATCTCATCGCGTCGTCGCCGGGGCGAGTTGCTCCTCGTCCCGGTAGCGGCCGCTCTTGAACACGATGGAAGCGGCTTGGTAGAGGGCGATCGCCTCGCGCGCCAGGGTTGGGTCTTCGGCCGGGGCCCCGCGGTGCCCGTCGGCGTCCACCTCGAAAACACTCACCTTGCGGTGCGGCTGCAGGACGACCATCTTCCCGTCGCGCAGGTACCCCAGCGTCTGGTAGTTGGCCACGAACGCGCGGTCACCGGCCGGCGGCGCGTGCAGCAGGTCGCGGCCAAAGAACTTGCTGTAGTAGGGGGCGCCGAGCAGGCCCAGCAGGGTCGGGGCGATATCGATCTGCGACATGAGGCGCTTCACGCGCCGCTGCTCAATATGTTGCGGGGCGTAGAAAAAGACCGGGATGCGGTACTTGTCCACCGGGATGTCGATGGTGCCCCGCGCACTGGCGCCGTGATCGGCGGTGATCACGAACAGCGTATCGTCAAACCAGCGCCGTTTGCGCGCCTCGTCGAGCAGGTGGCCGATGGCCCAGTCCGCATACCTGACCGCACCGTCGCGCCCGGAGCCCGACGGGATGTCGATACGCCCGGCCGGATAGGAATAGGGGCGGTGATTGCTGGTGGTCATGATGTGCACGAAGAAGGGCCTCGCACCCTCCGCCTGTTGCTGACGGTCCAGTTCGTCCAGCACGAAGTCGAACAGGATCTCGTCGGCCACGCCCCAGATGTTTTCGAAGACGACCTTCTCCCGCGGGATGTCGGTGCGGTCGACGGCACGATAGTCATTGCGGGCGAAGAAGGCGTTCATGTTGTCGAAATAGCCGTAGCCGCCGTAGGCAAAGAGCGTGTCGTAGCCCATGTCCTCGAACACGCTGCCGAGCGAGAACAGCCGCTCGTTTTTCGGCCGGCGTACGATCGACTGGCCCGGTGTCGGCGGCAAGGCCAGCGCCAGGGCTTCCAGCCCGCGCACCGTGCGATTGCCGGTGGCGTAGGCGTTGCTGAACCACAGGCTCTCGCGCGCAAGCCTGTCGAGGTTGGGCGTGAGTCCCTTGCCGTTGCCGTAGGCATCGAGGAATTCCGCGCCCATGCTCTCGATGCTCACCAGGACCACGTTCAGGCGCCGTGGCGATGGTGATCCGCCGACATGCCTTTCGAAGGTCCCGTGCGGACGGTCCAGCCACTCGCCGGCGGCATCCACCGCCCGCTTCGCCTGGGCCAGCGCCTCGTCCGGCGGCAGCGTGGCGTAGAACTTCTCGAAGTTGAGTTCGTTGCGGTAGTTGGCGGCGAAGAACTCGTAGATGCCGTTGCCGGCCAGTTCGTTGGCGACGTCGCTGGCGGAGAAATCCTTCTGGTCGCTGTCGGCGAAGCCGAACGCGGCGGCCACCAGCAGCGCGTGTGCCGCCAGGGCCGCGACTCTTGCGCGCAACGGCAGGGGCGCACCGGCCGAGCGCAGCAGGCGCCGACCCATCCGCCATGTCACCAGCAGGGCGGGCAGGGCGAGCGCGGCGAAAATGCGGCCGACCGGATAGCTCTGGCGAATGTTTCCGATCACCTCCTGGGTGTAGAGCAGGTAGTCCACCGCGATGAAGTTGAAGCGTGCGCCGAACTCCTCCCAGAACAGCCATTCCGCCACCGCGACGACCGTCAGGCCATAGACCGTGCCCGCAAAGCCCAGCAGCACCAGGATGCGATGCAGGCGCGTGGCCGCAAGCCGGTTCGGCACCAGCGCCAGCCACATCAGGAACGGCGTCACGAAATAGTCCGCCGCCACGAGGTCGAAATACAGGCCCCGGCTGAAGACCTGGGCCAGGGCACCCGGACCCGAAGGCGGTGGCGTGTCGGTTCGCAGGAGCAGCACGATGCGGGTGAGCAGCGAAACGGCTACGAGCACCGCAGCCAGGAGGAGGGCGGGGGTGAGCCGGGCGCATATCGCGAAGCCGTTGCGGTCAGGCTGGCGACGTTCGGGAGTCGCGGGTGTCATGGCCATTCTCCGGGGCAGGATGCCAGCCGGCGCGACAAGGCAATCGGCCTTCGCTCTTCGCGGCAGACCGGATGGTAATGGATGGCGAAGCAGGAAGCAGGCGCGCGCCGGTGGCTACGAAGGCGGATCAAGAGGCAGGGGCACGCGGCCAGGGCCCGGACACAAACCCACGCCGTAGATGGAAAGGATCAGCTCCCGCTCCGACGGGCGCTGGGCGAGCGCCCCCGGGGCGACGTGCTGCGTGTCTGCAACATGGTGCGGCCGGTACGCTGGGCGAACTGGTGGCGACCAGCTTGCCGCGGTAGAGGTGATTCCAGATCTCAAGGTGAGGAGCGGAATTCGCATCCGTGGGCCTTGCCTGCACTCTCACCCCGCCCCCCTCCGCCACTTCGCAGCGTAAGGCTCACCACGTCGCAGCGTAGGGGGGCCGCCGCCATGACCCGGTGGAACGGACTTCCGGGCCGCGCCCGGCCTACGTGGACTGCGGCGCGGGCTTGGTGGCCTTCCTGGTTCTGGATGTCTTCGCGGGCACGGCCGTCAGGGGAAGCTCGGCAGCCTGGACCGGTTCGGCGGCTGACGCGGGTTGCACGAGTTCCGCCGGCTTGCGGACCTTGTCGCGCGGCGTGGCCCTCAGGTTGCGGGGCTTCGCCGTCCCGCGCGCGCGCCGCGGGGCCGGCGCTTGCTCCTCCGGCGGTGCCGCGGCGGGATATTCGCCCAGCCCCCAGTTCGCCACGCGGAATGCCTCGCCATGCACACTGCCTTCGCCCGTGGCCAGGGTCAGCTTGCGGGTGCGTACATCGTTGCGCCAGGCGGGCAGGGCCGTGTCGGCCACGGCGCGGCCGATGGCCGCCCGCCGTGCCGGCTCGGGAGCGGCCAGCCAGCCCTGGCCCAGCTTCGCCACCACGGCCCGGTGGGCAGCGGGCTTGACGCTGCCGTTCTGCACGTGGATGTCGAAGGCCAGGGCGATGCCCAGTTCGGTGGCGAGGCCGTACTTCTGCGCGGTGGCCAGGCAGGGGGTGTAGTAGGCGTCGAACACGCGCTGGTTCTGGATGCGCTGGACCAGCGGGCTCTCGCCCAGGCGCTGGAAGCCGCTGCGCCAAGGCTCGGTTACCACGTAGCGCTGCGGCGGCACGCTGATGGAATTGGCCCAGCGCTGCAGTTCGGCGGCGTTGTTGCGCGCCATCAGGTCCACCAGTTGGGCCGTGACGGGGCCGAAGGCGTCGCGCACCGTTTGCGGCGACTCGGCCCAGGCCTGGAGGATGATTTTCTGCACCTCGCCATGCTTCAGCGTGAAGCCGATGATGCCCCAGGTGAGCCAGGCGCCGTCGAAATTGCCGGCGACGATGGAATAGCCGTGGCCCTCGAAGGCAGCGGTGAGGCCGAGCGCGCGCTCGCTCACCTCGGGGATGGGGCTGGAGGTGGCGCCGCTCCAGGTGGCGGCATCCACGGCTCCGGTGCGCGCCAGGCCGCGGTCGGCCTGGAAGCCCAGGACGGCGCGCTCGGTGCCGCCGCCGAAGGCGCCGTCCACGCGCCCGGTGTAGTAGCCCTGGGTGGCCAGCCCGAGTTGCAGCCGCGCCGGCAGGGCGCCGCGGCAGCCGCGGGCGAAATAGATGCGATCCATGGTCTGCTCCCGGTTTGTGGTGGGTTGGCCGGCGGCGCGCCGCGTCAGTCCGGCAGCGCCGCCGTCAGGGCCGCGCGGTGCGGCGCACGTGTCCAGCATAGACCAGGACGGCGCCGCCTGCGAGCGCGGCGTCGCCCGCTGCGGCAGGCGACGGCCGGGATGCTCCTGCGGCTCGCGGGGCACGCCCACCCGCGGGCGGGTAAACTCCGTGCCATGAATGCCCCCGACGACACCGACTACGAGCGCCGCTTCGGCGGCATCCGCCGCCTCTACGGTGTCGCGGCCGCTGAGCGGCTGCGCCGCGCCCACGTCTGCGTCGTCGGCATCGGCGGCGTGGGCTCGTGGGCGGCGGAGGCGCTGGCGCGCAGCGGGGTGGGCGCGCTCACGCTGGTCGATCTCGACCACGTGGCCGAGTCCAACATCAACCGTCAGGTGCACGCCCTCGACGGGGAACTGGGCAAGGCCAAGGTGGCGGCCATGGCGGGTCGCATCCACGCCATCCATCCCGGCTGCGTGGTGACGCAGATCGAGGAGTTCGTCGCCCCGGAAAACCAGGCCGACATCCTCGGCCAGGGCTTCGATGCGGTGGTGGATTGCATCGATTCCGCCCGCGCCAAGATTGCCCTCATCGGCTACTGCCGCGGGCGGGGCATGGCGCTGGTGACCGTGGGCGGCGCCGGCGGGCGCACCGACCCCACCCGCATCCGTGTGGCCGACCTGGCGCGCAGCACCCACGATCCGCTGCTGGCGCGGGTGCGCGCCGCCCTGCGCCGGGAGCACGGCTTTCCCCACCACGCCCGCGAGCCCTTCGGCGTGCCCTGCGTGTATTCCGAGGAGGCGGCGAGGCGGCCGTCGGGCGAGGAGGCGGTCTGTGCGCCCGGGACGGGGTCTGACGGTGCGGCGGGGCGCCTGGCGCCGGTGGCCCCGGAAGGCGCCTTTGCCCTGAGTTGCGCGGGCTACGGCTCGTCGGTGTGCGTCACGGCCGCCTTCGGGCTTGCGGCCGCGGCGCAAAGCATGGAACTGGTGCTGGCGGGGGCGGGCGGCGCATCCTGAGCGGCCCTCCGGACCCTTTTCCCGGCCTGAAGCGGCGGTTGCCTTTTGCCTATATCGCAACCTGCAGCCTTACGCCGCCGTACCAGGCGCGGTCCTGCGCCGATTCGGCGCCGTGGCCGATGAGGTATTGCACGAAAGGCTGCAGATGCAGCCCGCGGGCAACGCGGAAGCGATAGCCGAGTTCCAGCGATTTCTCGTAAACCAGGGGATTGCCGCTCGCTGCCCGGTACTTGGCGCCATTGCGCTCGACGGCCAGGGCCAGTCCGAGCTGGTCCGCCTGCCCGTCCTCGTCCGGCGCCTGCAACAGGCCGCTCCACACCACGCCGGCGCCGAGGGCACGGTCGAAGGGGTTGGTGTTGCCGTCGCTGCGGCCAAGTCGCAGGAAGCCGGCCAGCGAGCGCTCGTCCCGGCGCCAAAGCTCGCTTTCGGCGAGGACGTAGGCGCCCCAGGTCACGCGCATGGACGGGTCGCCGGCGGCGTCGGTGTCGACCAGGTCGGCGAAGCGGTTGGTGTAGCGCCACGCCCCGACGGCGTACTTGAACAGCCCCAACGCGCCCGCGGGGCGGGCCATGCCCGCCTCGGTCACCCACAACACGCCGTCGCCGCGGTTGAACTGGATGTGGGTGCCCCGGGGGTTGCCCGGGTCGCCGGGGACGCCGTCCAGGCCGATCACCTGCAGGTAGGCGTGTTCGGATGGCCGCAGCTTCAGCCGCAGTCCCACCGACGTGGTGGGAAAGGAAGATGGGCCGTTCTTGCCGGTGCCCGCGATCTCCGCCGCCATGCCGAAGGTCGGGTGGATGAACATTGCCGAGGTTTCGGTGACGTAGAACTCGGCGTTGAGATCCAGCAGCCCCGCGCGTGTCGACCAGCGCCCCGTGCCATCGGCCCATTGCACCCAGGCCTGGAAGACCTTGGTGGTGTTGGCGCCGTAAGGGGTCTCGATGTTGTCCAGGCCGTGCGGCAGGCGGTCATGGTGCAGCGCCGGCTTGCCGCCGTGGTTGCTGATGACCTGCACGTAAGCGGAGGTTCCCGGCCAGCCGAGCGCCTTGTCGCCGTCCACGCTCAGGGTGAGTTCCAGGTGATCGAGGCCCTGGAGACGGCGGGCGCCGTCGAGCCGGGAGATCAGGTCGGCCTTGTAGCCGAGGCCCCATTCAAGGCCATCCGCTCCGGCCTGGACAGCCCCCGGGGCCATCGCCAGGCCGGCGACCACGATGAGGGCTCCGGCATGACGGCGCGCGGGCAAGTATTTCAGCATGGGGGCAGTTCCATTCGATGCCCGCAAGCTTACGACAAATCCAGGCTCGTGCTTGGGGCAAGAAGTCCAGGCTAGACGGAACCTGACCTTGCGCGGGTTGAGGTCGATCTGGACGTCCAGCAGCGCGCCGGAGCGGGCAAGCTACTCCAGAAAGTTGCCCCGATCAGACCAAAGTCCCGATGTGTCGCGCCATGCGTCCGTGGCGGAACGGGCACGGAGGTGGAGAATCTGCGCAAGGAATTTCTCACTGAGGAAGATCGTCATGACGTCTTGGAGCAAGCGCACATTCCGTCCATTGGCCATCGGCCTGTTTACCGGGCTGCTCGGCCTGACCGCCAGCTCTTCGGTTACCGCAGCCGAGACCGAATCGGCCATCGCCCGCGGCGGACGGCTCTACGACAAGCACTTCAAGGAAAACAACACCGCCAAACCGGACACGGATCACGCCAGCTATCCGCACAAGGGCGGCAAGTATGGCAAGGACGCTTCCTGGCGCTGCAAGGAATGCCACGGCTGGGACTACAAGGGCAAGGACGGCGCCTATGCCAGCGGCGGCCACGCCACCGGCATCAAGGGTATCAATGGCGCCGCCGGCAAGGATCCTGCCGCCATCGTCGCCATCCTGAAGGACGCGCAGCACGGTTACACCGACAAGCAGCTTTCGGCGCAGGACATGAACGACCTGGCGCTGTTCGTCAGCAAGGGCCAGATCGACACCGCCAAGTATGTCGCCGACAAGAAGGCCAAGGGTAACGCCGCCAAGGGCGAGGTGTATTTCAATACGCTGTGCGCCGGCTGCCACGGCAAGGACGGCAAGAAGGTCAAGGATGCCCCGCCGATCGGGTCTGTCGCCGACAACGCCGTCGAAATGCTGCACAAGGTCATGAACGGCCAACCCGGCGAAGGCATGCCCGCCCTGCGCGCGCTCGACCCGCAGATCGCCGTCGACATCGTCAGCTACCTGCCGCAACTGCCCAAGCAGTAAGCGGGCGCCGCTTCGGCGGCTGACCGTGGGCGCCCAGGCGCGCCCACGGTTCTTGCTTCCTGGACTGCGCATGACCCCCATGCTGAAAAAACTCCTCGCCTGGCTGCGCCGTCCGGCGCACGCCGGCTACACGCTGCTCGCCGGCGGCGTGGCCGGCATCATCTTCTGGGGTGGTTTCAATACCGCCATGGAATACACCAACACGCTGGAATTCTGCGTTTCCTGCCACGAGATGGAGCAGCTCGTCTACCAGGAATACCAGCAGAGCGTGCATTACAAGAACCCGTCCGGCGTGCGGGCGATCTGCTCGGACTGTCATGTGCCGAAGGACTGGACGCACAAACTGATCCGCAAGATCAAGGCCTCGAACGAGATCTATCACAAGCTGGTCGGCACGGTAAGCACGCCCGAGAAGTTCGAGGCGCGCCGTCTCGAGATGGCCGAGCGCGTCTGGAAGGAAATGACCGAGAACAACTCGCGTGAATGCCGCAACTGCCATGCCTACGGCACCATGCATTTCGCGAAGCAGGGACAGCGCGCGGGCGAAAAGATGGAGGAGGCCATGAAGAAGGACACGCCCTGCATCGAATGCCACAAGGGCATCGCGCACAAGAAGCCCTTCGTGGAACGGGACGACTGACATGAAACGCTTCGTGCTGGCCGTCCTGACGGCATCGCTGGGAGGCATGGTGCCGCTGCTGGCGAGCGCTGACGACGCGGCCTCGATCGTGCGCGGCGGTCGGCTGTACGATCACTGGAGCCGCGAACTCAAGGAACGACCGCCCGCAGGACTGCACCCGATCTTCACCGCCCGGCGCAACGACATGCTCGCCGCCGATAGCTGGCGCTGCAAGGAATGCCACGGCTGGGACTATCGGGGCAACCACGGTATCGCCGGCATTCGCGGCCGCCAGGACGACACTCCCGCCGCCATCGTCGCCGTGCTCAAGGATGCCACGCACCGTTACGGCGAACTCATGGGCGAACAGGACCTGCATGACCTGGCCAACTTCGTCAGCCACGGCCAGGTCGACATGCAGAGCGTGATCGCGGCGGCGCGGCGTTCCCCGGCGCCGGCTGCCGCGCATGAGAAGTATTTCGTCACGATCTGCGGCGGCTGCCATGGCCCGGACGGCCGCAAGCTGCGCGAGATCGCGCCGCTGGGCGAGACGGCGCGGCAACGGCCCCACGAGGTGCTGCACGTCATTTTCAACGGCCATCCCGACCGCAACATGCCGGCCCTGCGCGCCTTGGGCGCGGAGTTCTCGGCGCGCAGGCTGACCTGTCTGCAAACGCTGCCGGGCGAGAACCTGTCCGCCTCGATCGTGCACGGCGGCCGGCTGTACGACGACTGGCAAGCCGAGGCCGGCGCGCGGCGTCAGTCGCTGCCGCATCCGGCCTACCCTGCAAGCGCGCACTTCGCCGGCGATGTGGCGCTGACCTGGCGCTGCAAGGAATGCCACGGCTGGGACTACCGGGGCAAGGACGGCGCCTACGGCGGCGGCAGACACGCCACCGGCACCAAGGGCATCCGCGGCGTGGCCGGCGCCGCGCCGGCGCGGATCGCGGCCATCCTGCGCGATGCGACGCACCGCTTCGACGCCGTGCTGAAGGAACGCGACCTCCATGACCTGGCGAACTTCGTCAGCCTCGGGCAGGTGGACATGGATGCCGCCATCGACCGCGCGAGCGGCCGCGCCCGCGGCGACGCCGGCCGGGGCGCGCCGTACTTCGGCACCATCTGCGCCGCCTGCCATGGCAGCCAAGGCCAGCGCATCATCACCACGCAGCCGCTCGGCCGCGTCGCCCGGGCGAACCCGTGGGAAAGCCTGCACAAGATGATGAACGGCCATCCCGACGAGAAGATGCCGGCCCTGCGCGAACTCGACCTGCAATTACTGATCGACGTCCTGACCCATCTGCAGGGATTGCCGGAAAGCCGCAGCCTCGACGCCGACAGGCGATAGGCGGCGCCGGTGAGACGGCAAAGAAATCCCCGCCGCGGCGGGGATTTTTCATGGCTCTCGGCGCTGGTTCAGCGGCCTTCTTGGCAGCCGGTGATCATCGGCTTGAGATGCGAGCTCAGGGTTGCACCGGCGGTGATTAGGTGGATGTGGGTGATGAGGAACAGCGCCATCAGGATGACGCCGACCACATGGCCAGTGGCGACGAGCGTCAGATCGGGATTGCCGCATCGTCGCCGATTCGAAGGCCGGTTCGCGATCCGGCGTGCCGTGCGTGTATTTCGAGGAAGCGTTGAAGCGGTTGCTGGAGGCCTAAGGCGCCTACCTGTCCGGGATGGGCAGGAGCCGTACGCGTACGCTGGTCTCCGTTACCGTGACGGCGGCGCCCGCCTCAAGTTCGGTCTCCGCCCTTGCCCAGACCCGCCGGATGAGGTCCGCGAGCGCTGCGGCCTTGAGTCCTTCGATGCGAATGCGCACCACCGAAGGCGACGCCAGCCCGGAAATGGCCAGCAGCGTGTGGAAGTCGGCGTCGAGCGTGATGACTGACCTTCCCTGCCTGCGCGCGACGGCGAGGATTTCCGCATCCTCGGACTGCGCCATTCCGACCTCGCCCACGTGCACAGCATCCCACCCAGCGACGCGCAACAACTGCGCAGCCGAACGCGGCAGACCCTGGTCAAGCAGCAGCGGCTTCACGCGGACGCGAGATCGAAAACGCGGTCGTCCAGGCTTTGGGCAGCGAATTCCAGCGCCTGCCGCACGTCTTCGGGCTCGAGTTCCGGGTACTCCCGGAATAGCTCCCCGCGATCGGGGTACAGCGCAACGGCCTCAACAACGCGCTTGACCGTCAGGCGCATGCCTCGAATGGTCGCCTGGCCGTTGAGAATGGTGGGACTTGCCGTGATCCGGTCAAACTTTGTCATGGCATCAGCGCGCGGGGGTCCGTGATTGCGTAATGTTACATCGCCCTACGGGCTGGCGAGCAGCGGTTGGGAAGTCGGAACGCAGCTTGCGCCGCTCAGGACCGGGCGCCAGGCCGGACACGGGTTGGCAGTGCCCATTCCATCGGCTGCTCAGCCTCCGGCGCTGCGCATCGGCGAGCGCAGCGCCGCAATCATGGCCAGCCACTGCGGCATGCGGCCTTCCACGAAGCGGTACAACAATGCTCCTGCACCCACGCTCGCGCCCCAGGCGGTGAGCATGCCCACGGCGTTGATCAACGGGTCGTCGGGCGCCAGCCGGTAGAAGGCAGCGTTGACCATCAGGCACACCGGGAAATGGACCAGGAAGACGGAATAGGAGATGCGCCCGAGGAAGGCCAGCGGGCGCGCCCGGGGCCATTGCTCCAGCAGTCCGGTGCGCCGGCTGAACGCCAGGGTGAGGGCCAGGGACAGTGCCACGGCGATGCGCAGGCGGAAGTCCACCACGAGGGCGGCGCCCACCACGGCGGCCATGACCACCATCCAGGCGGCCGAACGCCGGCGTTCCGACGCCCAGTAGGCTGCCGCGCCCAGGCCGTAGGAGCCGAAGAAATACAGCGCCCAGTCGTCCCACGCCGCGTCGCGGTTGAAATGGAACAGCGAGGCCAGCGCCAGAGCCATGACCACCGCCGGACCCAGCACGGGCAAACCGCCGGACCGTGCGCCAGCCATCCGCGCCAGCCACAGGATGGCCACCATGAGCGAGAACAACTGGAAGTCGATGGCCACGTACCACACGCCCGCGGACAAGGCCTCGTGGTCGAGCACGTCATGCAGGAACAGCAGGTGGGCGCCGAACTGCGCCAGCGTCGGCACGTCGGGAATGGAGTCGTGGTGCATCCAGGCGCGGGCAATGGCGGCGCCGGCAATGCCCACCGCCAGCGCCGCGGCATAGGGCACCACCAGTTTCGTGTAGCGGTGCCAGACCCGCAGCAGGGGATTGCCGGGGCGCAGTTCCCCCAGCGGCGCCAGGCTCCTGGCGGCGAGGAAGCCGCCGATGACGAGGAAGGCCTGCACCGCCACGCGCCCGTAGTCGCTCAGCCAGCCGACCAGGCGCGGCGCCAGTTCGGCCACGGTGTCCGACATCGGGCCGTAGAAGGCCAGGTGGTGCAGGACGATGAGTTGCGAAGCGATCGCCTTCAGGGCGTCGATGAAGAGCAGTCTGCGCGGCCCGGCATTCATGGGCGGGGATTCGATCCGGTGTTGGCTGCTGCATGCCGTTCGCGTCGAAGGCGCACGGCTGTCGTTGTGTCGCACTTGCGGCCGGCATCCCAAGGGAGCCGGGAACGAGCGCAATTATGAAGCACGCCGCGGCTGGAGGCCAATGTCCGGCGCGCTCGGGGCGCCCGCACCCACCCCGCGGCGAGGGAGATCGGGCGTGCAGGCTCCGGCCGCGGGCCGGCTTGCGAGCCGAAGGACGCCAGTGCAAACTCCGGTGCGTGAAATCCGCTTCTCCCTCGAGAAAGCCCCGGCGTGTCAAGGCGACCTTCATCGGTCCCTTCGCCATCGTGCTCGCCTTCATCCTGGGGGCCTTTGCCGCGACCACCTATCTTCTCGAAGTCAGCATTCGCGACCGCGATCTTGCCGAACGCGCGGCCGCCGTGTCCAAGCTCTTCGAACAGAAGCTCGAGCGCGACGCCAACCTGATGCAGGCCGTGCTGCGCGCCATGATGACCAACCGGGTGGTGGAGACGGCGTTCGCGGCCGGCGACCGCAGGGCGCTGCTGGCTGAAGCCGGGCCGGTATTCCGCAGCCTGAGCACCGACCACCGCATCACCCACTTCTACTTCACCGGCCCGGACCTGGTGAATATCCTCCGCCTGCACAGCCCGCACGAGTTCGGCGACGTGATCCCCCGCAGCACCATGCGCCAGGCGCGGGACAAGGGGGAAGCGGCGCACGGACTCGAACTGGGACCGCTGGGCACCCTCACGCTGCGGCTGGTGGCGCCGTGGAAGCGAGGCGCCGATGTCCTCGGCTACCTCGAGATCGGCGAGGAAATCGAAGTGCTGGTGGAGGAGATTCGCGACAGCCTTTCGGTGGATCTGCTGGTGCTGGTGGACAAGCGTTTCCTGTCGGCGCAGCAGTGGCGGCAGGGCCTGGCGCGCAAGAACCGGACGGGTGACTGGGAGCGCTTCGGGGCCTTCGCGGCCATGGCCCAGACGTTGAAGGAGGTGCCGGCGGCGCTGACGGGGCAGGTGGTCGAAGACCTGCGGTCGGGTCGCGCCGTGGAGGTGGAGGACCAGGGTCGTGCCCTGCACCTGGCCATGCTGCCGCTGGACGACGCCGGGGGGCGGCGCATTGGCGGTCTGGTCGTGATTCGCGACATCACGGCGCTGGAGTCCACCTTCCTCTGGTCCATCATCGCCGTCACCGTGCTGTGCGCGGTCGCCGGCGCCAGCGTGCTGGGCCTTTTCTACTTCTCCCTGGACCGGGTGGAGCGCGATTACCAGCGCCAGCACGAACTCGAACACAAGCTGCTGCGCCTGAATACCGAGCACCAGCGCATGCTGCAGGTGGAGAAGCTCTCCGCCCTGGGCACGATGGTGGGCGGCATTGCGCACCAGCTCAACAATCCCCTGGTGGGCGTGGTGAACATGGCGCAGCTCGCAGACCGGGAAGCCGACGATCCGGTTCGCACCCGTGAACTGCTCGCCGACATCCGCAGCGCCGGCGAGGACTGCCATGCCTTCCTCCATCGCATGCTGGAGTTCTCCAAGGTCGCCTGCTTCGACAGCAAGCCGACGCCCATGGGACCGCTCATCGACGAGACGGTGCTGCTGTTTCGCCAGACCGAGAGCCGGCACCTTCCGGTGGAGATCAGCATGCCGGAGGTGCCGGTGGTGCTGTGCATCGATCGCATCCTGGTGCGTCATGCCCTCTTCAACCTGTTGCTCAACGCCGCCCAGGCGACCGTGGGCAACAGCGCCATCCTCATCAGCCTGGAACGCGAGGCGGAGCCGGGCAACGGCGCGCCGGGCTGGACTCTGTCGGTGACCGACCATGGCAGCGGAATTGCCGCGGACGTCATGGACAGGATCTTCGTGCCCTTCTTCACCACGCGCAGCGACGGTACCGGCCTCGGCCTGCCGGTGGTGCAGCACGTGGCGCTGCTGCACGACGGGCACGTGACCGCCGCCAACCAGCCGGGCGGTGGCACGCGATTTGCAATGTGGTTTCCAGATGTTGCGTAGGAAAGACCGCGCCATGTTGCCCAAGCTCCTGGTCGTCGACGACGACCGTTACACCCGCACGCTCATCCAGCGGCTGATGTCCAGGACGGCCGAGGTCCATCTGGCCGAGGACGGCGCGCAGGCGCGGCAGGCGTTTGCCGCCGAGGATTTCAACCTGGTGCTGATGGACCAGCGGCTGCCGGCGGACAACGGCATCGAGCTGCTGCGCGAGTTCCGTACGCGGCGCCCGAAACTGGTTTCGATTCTCATGACCGGCTTCGCCGATGTCCGCGATGCGGTGGCCGCGGTGCGTGAAGGCGTGTTCGACTACCTGACCAAGCCCTTCGACGACCTGGAGTCCCTCGAAGCCGTGATCGGCAAGGCGCTCGAACTCGACCGCGCCTATCGCGAGATCGACGGCCTGCGTGCGCGCCTCGGCGCCGGGGAGGGAGCTCCGGCGATCATCGGCCAGTCGCCCGCCATGGAACACATGCTCGCACAGGTGCGCCAAGTGGCCGGGCTCGACACGACCGTGCTGCTGGAGGGCGAAAGCGGCACCGGCAAAGACATGGTCGCCAAGCTGATCCACGCCTGGAGTCCGCGTTCCGCCAAACCCTTCCTGGAGGTCAACTGCGGCGGGCTGCCGGAGACCTTGCTGGAAAGCCTGCTGTTCGGCTACGAAAAAGGGGCATTCACCGGCGCCACCGCCGCCACCCCCGGCTACTTCGAGAAGGCCCACGGCGGCAACCTGTTCCTCGACGAAATCGCCGACATGAGCCCCAAGCTGCAAAGCAGCCTGTTGCGCGTGCTGCAGGACCATCAATGCACGCGCATCGGCAGCACGGAGCCGCGCCACACGGACTTCCGCCTGATTTGCGCCACCAACCGGCCGCTGGCCGGCGAGGTCAGGGCGGGGCGCTTCCGGGAGGATCTGTACTACCGCATCAACGTGATCGTGGTGCGGCTGCCGCCCCTGCGCGAGCGCGACGGCGACGTCATCCGCCTGGCCGCCCATTTCCTCGAGCACTTCAACGCCAAGTTCGGCAAGACCTGCGGGCCGCTGACGCCGGCGGCCGTGCAGACGCTCGAAGGCTGCCCTTGGCCGGGCAACGTGCGCCAGCTCCAGCACTGCATCGAGCGGGCCGTGGCCCTGAACCCCGGCGGCCCCGTCGACATGGTTCATCTGTGCTCATCCTGCGACTCGCGAACGGAATGCGCGCCGGAAGCATCCCTGGCGTTTCCTGCATCGCAAATGCCCGCCCCGGCTATTGCCTACGAAGACGCCCGCGCCCGGTTCGAACGCGAATACCTGCGCAGCCTGCTCGACGCTGCCGCCGGCAATGTCTCGGAGGCGGCCCGCCTCTCCGGCATCCCGCGTCAGAACCTCTATGTGCGCATGAAACGATGGGGCGTTGCCACTGAATGACGACAGTTGTCGTCATTCAGTGACAGTTTGTGATTCCTTTTTTGCCATCGAAAGCGGCAAGACCCCAGAGATTCCACGAGTCCACCCGATGGCATGAGGATTGCTGCCTCCCCGACAGACAGTGCATTCCGAGGGGGCTAACGTGTTTGCGTACTGGCGTCAGGGTTTCACCGTTCTGGTTCTCGTACTGGCGGGGTCTGTCTGGGCGCCTGCGTCGCGCGCCGGCACGGAAGCCGCCCCGATCGATACCGCCACCATCGAGAAGAACCGCAAGGCCAACGAAGCCTGCTTCGCGTGCCACAGCGCCGCGGGGATCAAGAACCCGCCCAAGGCCGACCTGGATCTGGCGAACAAGCTCAAGGATTCGCGTCTCGAACCCGCGCTGTTCAACCCCGCCGACCACGGTGTCATGGACTGCCGGCAGTGCCACGCCGGCAATCACTACGACCCCTACCCGCACGCTGAAGTCGGCAAGAACGAGACGGCCCCCTGCACCGAGTGCCACGCCGCCAAGGTGATGCGCCTGGAGCCGCAGTTCAACGCCTCGGTGCATGCCAAGAACGAGGGTCTGAAGGAGAAGTTCACCTGCAACACCTGCCACAACGCGCATGAAAACATCGTGGCGCTCAGGCTCAAGGACCCTCACAAGATCGTTGCCCAGGACAACCACGGCTGCCTGGAATGCCACAACTCCGATCTCACCTTCGCCAAGTTCGCCCCCGATGGCGAAAAGACACCGGGCGTGAAACGCAAGCGTCCCGACATCGACACCATTCACGACTGGCTGCCCAACACGAAGCTGCATTGGAACGCAGTGCGCTGTGTCGAATGCCACACACCGGAGGTGGCCGCCAAGAAGATGCTCTCGCACGAGATCCTCGACAAGGAAAAGGCCGAGAAGAAGTGCGTGACCTGCCACTCGGCCAACAGCACGCTCAAGGTCCGGCTCTACCGCCACATGGCCAAGGACGAGCAGCAGCGGCTGGGCTTCACCAACAGCGTCATCCTCTCCAACTCCTACGTCATCGGCGCCACCCGCCATCCGGTGCTCGACGGCATCGTCATCGGCCTGGTGATCCTGACGCTGGCCGGCATGCTGGCGCACGGCGCCATCCGCATCGTCGCGGCGCTGCGCCGCAAGGGCAACAAGGAGCAAGCCAAATGAGCGAACGCATCTACCTGCTGCCGTTGTGGATCCGCGTCTGGCACTGGACCAACGTGCTGCTGATCATCACGCTGGTCGTCACGGGCATCAGCCTGCATTTCGCCGACCCTAAGCTGCCGCTGGTGGAGTTCTCGCTGGCCGCGCGCATCCACGACATCGCCGGCTTCTCCCTGGTTGCCGTCTATGGGCTGTTCGTCATCGCCAACATCGTCAGCGGCAACTGGTGGCAGTACGTGCCCAAGCCCCCCGGCGTGCTCGAACGCTGCAAGGTGCAGGGGAAGTGGTATCTCTGGGGCATCTTCAAGGGCGAGCCGCATCCCTACCGGGTGTCGGAGGAGCAGAACTTCAACGCCCTCCAGGCCATTAGCTACTGGGTGATCATGTACATGATCATGCCCGTGATGCTGCTCTCCGGGCTGATCTTCCAGTTTCCGCAGCTTGCGCCCGACCGCCTGTTCGGTTTCGACGGCCTGCTGCCCGTCGCGATCGTCCATTACCTGACGGGCGCCGCGATCGTGCTGTTCATGATCGCCCACATCTATCTCGGCACAACCGGCAAGACGGCCACCAGCATGTTCGGGACCATGATCACCGGCTGGCATGAGCACTGACGGTTTTTTCGGACGGATTTATCCAAGGAGGAACACCATGAATCTCATCAAGAAATCCATCTCTCTGGCGGTCGTTGCCGCCGTGGCGAGTGCGGGTGTACTGACGAGTGCGGGTGCACTTGCGCAGGAGAAGAAGGAGAAGCCCAAGCCCCACAAGCCGGTTCCCGTTGCCGCAGCCAAGGCCGCGGCAGCGCCCAAGCTGGATGGCGTCGCGGACGACGCCGCCTGGAAGGGTGCCCCGGTCCTGAACTTCAAGGCGATCAAGGGCACGAACTTCAAGGACGGCAAGGGCAATACCTCCGGCACCCTGCAGGTCGTCTATACGGCGGACATGCTCTACATGCTGGTCACCTACGAAGATCCGACTTACTCCGTGCGGCGCAGCCCCTACGTCAAGAAGGCCGACGGCAAGTGGGAAAAACTGAAGGACCCGGAAGACAAGGGCGGCGACAACAACAAGTACTATGAAGACAAGCTGGCGGTCATCTGGAACATCAACGACAGCATCTTCGGCTTCAGCGACAAGTTCTCCTGCACGACCGCCTGTCACAGCGGCGAGCCGGGCAAGCCCTACGGCAACAAGTACACCGAGGAAGAGGGGGAACTGGGCGACATGTGGCACATGAAATTCGTGCGCGGCGGCGTGATCGGCCAGATGGACGACCAGTATCTCGATCACACGCGCTTCAATCCCAAAACGGCCAAGGAAGCCGGTCGCAAGTCGGATCCCAAGGCCGGCGGAGGCTACGAGGACATCAAGCTCGTCAACGGCAAGCCCGAGTTCATGAACAAGGACGGCAAGGCCGCCAACAAGGGTGGAACCTATTGGCTGAAGGCCGAGGACAAGGCGCCCTTCGACGATTCGAAGTTCAAGGCCGGCGATGAGGTCGCTTCCATCCTGATCGCCCCGTTCGCGGGGGACCGTGGCGACATCTCGGTCGGCGCCAAATGGGAAAAGGGCAAGTGGACGGTTGAAATCGCACGGAAACTGGTCACCGGATCGAAGTTCGATATCAATTTCGATGACTTAGGCAAGGGTTATGCCTTCGGCCTGGGCTTCTTTGACAATGCCCAGGTCCGGCATGCCTACGTGCAGGAGCCGCTCATTCTGCAATTCCAGAAGTGACGCGATGATTCGAGGGCATCTGCCCACCGTGGGAGGTAACGGCTTCGGTGGGCAGATCCGGGCGATCGCGCATGGAAAGATGGAAAGGGTATTTTCATGAAACTGACGAGACGGGCATTCATTCAGGGGTCGGCCGCGACCATCGGCCTGCTGATGGTGGAGGGGCTGGGCGCCGCAACAAAGAAACGCGCCGCGCCCAAGACCAGCGCCATCGTGATCCGCGACGCCGAACCGGCGACCCCCGCCAAGGGCGAGTGGGTGGCGAGCACCTGCCAGGGCTGCACGGCCTGGTGCGCCATCGAAATCTTCACGCAAAACGGCCGCGCGGTCCGGGTGCGCGGCAATCAGGCCAGCAAGGCAAATGGCGGCTATGTCTGCCCGAGGGGTCACCTGATTCCGCAGCAGACCTACGATCCGGACCGCATCAAGGTGCCCATGAAGCGCACCAACCCGCAGAAGGGGCGCGGCATCGATCCGAAGTTCGTGCCCATCAGTTGGGACGAGGCGCTCGACATGGTCGCCGACAGGATGATCGAGCTGCGCAAGAACGGCGAGCCGCACAAGCTGACTTATATGCGCGGCCGTTATTCCTCGACATCCCAGGCGATTCTGTATGGGGCGCTCCCGGCCATCTACGGTACGCCGAACTATTTTTCGCACAGTTCCATTTGCGCCGAAGCGGAGAAGATGGGGCCCGGCATGACCCAGGGCTTTTTCGGCTACCGCGATTACGACCTGGCGCGCACCCAGTGCGTGGTGGCCTGGGGTTGCGATCCGGTTTCGTCGAACCGGATGGTGCCGGCGGCCACCGCCCATCTCGGCGAAATCATCGCGCGCGGCAGCTTGATCACGGTCGATCCGCGCCTGTCGATCGCGGCCGCGAAGTCGCATGAATGGCTGCCGATCAAACCGGGAACCGACGGGGCGCTGGCCAGCGCCATGGCCCATGTGATCCTGGTCGAGGGACTCTGGAGCAAGGAATTCGTCGGCGACTTCAAGGAAGGCAAGAACCTGTTCGTGGCCGGTTCGACGGTGGATGAAGCGGCCTTCGTGGAAAAGGAAACCCACGGACTGGTGAAGTGGTGGAACATCGAACTGAAGGACAAGACACCGGAATGGGCCGAGAAGGAAACCCTGATCCCGGCGGCCCAGACCCTGCGCGTCGCCCGGATCATGGCCAAGGCGGCCCCGAAGGTATGCGTCTGGATGGGCCCCGGCGTGGGCATGAATCCGCGCGGCACTTATGCCTCGATGGCCGTGCATGCCCTGAACGGTCTGCTCGGATCGATCGATGTCGAAGGCGGCGTGCTGCAAACCACCAGTCCGCCGATCGGCTCCTTTGCCAAGCGCGACGCCTACCTGGACGAAACCGCCAAGAAGTACGGCAAGGGCAAGAAGCTCGACGGCCGCGGCGAGAAGGACATGCCGGCCATGATGGGGGCCAAGCCCGGCAGCGGCGTGGTGACCAACAACGTCGCCAACGGCATGCTGAAGGACCCGGAAGCGGTCAAGGTGTTCATCAGCTCCTGGTCCAACTTCAACTTCTCCTGCACCGATCCGGCGCGTTGGGACAAGGCATTGGCGCGAGTGCCGTTCTTCGTCCACATGGTCACCAATGCCTCCGAAATGACGCAGTTCGCCGACGTGGTGCTGCCCTCGACGCTGAATGTCAGCGAGGGACTTTCCGTCATTTCCAATAACGGATTGACCCATGGTTTTGCGTCCATCCAGCAGCCGGCGTGCAAGCGGCTGTGGGACGTGAAGCAGGAGGAAACCGAGGTTTGCTGGCTACTGGCCGAAAAGCTCAAGGCCCGTGGGTTCCCGAATCTCTTCGATTACTACGCGAACGAATTCAAGGACCCGGAAACCGGCAAGACGCCCACCAACGCGATGGAATTTGGCGAAATCCAGGCCAGGATCTCCAGCGCGCCGATGTGGATGCCCAAGGAGCCGCTCAAGGGCGACAAGATCGCCGGTTGGGCGGAATTCAGGAAGCGGGGCATCTACAACACCGAGCAGTACAAGTTCAAGAAGGGGTGGGGCGGCAACTTCAAGACCGCGACCAAGAAGTTCGAGTTCTACAGCGAAACCCTCAAGAAGGCGCTGTCGGAGCACGCGACCAAGCACCAGACCACCGCCGACGACGTGCTCAAGGTCTCCGGCTACGTTGCACAGGGCGACCTGGCCTTCGTTCCGCACTACGAGCCGCCCAAGCGTCACGGCAGTTACGAGGAGTATCCGTTCGAGTTCGTCGACTGCAAATCGCGCCTGAATCGCGAGGGCCGATCCGCCAACCTGACCTGGTATCAGGAGTTCAAGAAGGTGGATGCCGGCGACGTGTCCTGGGGCGACGTGCTCAAGATGAACCCGGTCGACGGCGCCAAACTGGGGCTGAAGACGGGCGACACGGTCAAGGTCTCCTCGATGGCCGGCTCGATCGTGACCCAGGTCAAGCTGTGGGAAGGCATTCGTCCGGGCACGGTGACCAAGGCCTTCGGCCAGGGCCACTGGGCCTATGGTCGCATTGCTTCGAAGGATTACGCCAAGGCGCAACCGTTCGGGGGCAACAACAACGAGATCCTCGTCGACGACTATGACCGCTTGAGTGGTGCAACGGCGCGCAATGGTGGATTCACCGGCGTCAGGGTGCAAAAGGTCTGATTCCCGCGCGCATGAACTCAAGGAGATAAATGATGCCAAAATTCGGTATGGTCATCGACCTGCGGAAGTGCGTCGGCTGCGGAGCCTGCGCCATCGCCTGCAAGGCCGAAAACAACACTCGGGATCGTGGAAACGGGCAGAGCCACAACTGGGCGGATTTCCTGACCAAGACGGAAGGGACGTTCCCCAACACGACGCACTTTGCGATGCCGGTGCTCTGCAATCACTGCGACGAGCCGGCCTGCATACCCAAGTGTCCCGTCAGCCCGACCGCCATCTTCAAGACGCCGGAAGGCTTTACGGCGATCAATGACGAAATCTGCACGGGCTGCAAGGCGTGCCAGCAATCCTGCCCGTACAGCGTGCCCTTGCTGGACGATACGAGCCTCACCGGCGAAACCTACAGCGTGATCAGTTTCAATCACAAGCGACTTCCGTCCCAGCCGCGATGGGAGGACAAGACGGAAATGATTCCCGGCTGTACGTCCTCGGGTGCCGCAACGGCCAAGGCGGCCGGGGCGGCCGTTCCCAACCTGAATGACTACCCCTCGGAAAACCTGCATGCGGTTCGTGCGCGAGGCGTGGTCGAGAAATGCACCTTTTGCCACCACCGCGTCAGCAACGGGCTGCAACCGGCCTGCGTCGAGGCCTGCCCGTCCAAGGCGCGCATCTTCGGTGACCAGAAGGATGCCAAGTCCGAAATCGCCAAGATACTCGCGTCCGAAAAGTTCTTCCGGCTCAAGGAGGACAAGGGAACGAAGCCCAACGTGTTCTACATCCACAAGTTCAGTCCCAGAGCCTGACCTCTGTGGTTTTAGAATGACGAGGCAGGGGGCTTCCCCTGCCTCTTTTCTTGATGGGAACCGAAATGACGGAATCGGAAATGCGTGCCGCCGTGGCGCGCGAAGATGCGTGCCGCTACCTGGCCGCCTGCTATTACCAGCCCGAGCCCGCGTTCGAGGAAGAGGGCATGTTCACGTCCCTGCTCGATGCGGTCTCGCTGGTGCATGCCGATCTGGTGCCCTGCGCGCGGAAGCTTGGCGAAGAATTTCGAAGCACTGAACCCGAAAGGTTGCTGCTCGATTACACGCGGCTCTTCCTGGGCCCTTCACATATCCTGGCCAAGCCCTACGGATCGGTCTGGCTGGAAGGCGAGAAAACCGTGATGGGGGACAGCACCCTGGCGGTCCTCGATTTATACAGGGAAGGCGGCTTCGACATAGACGAGGAATTCCGGGAATTGCCCGATCACGTCGCCGTCGAGCTGGAATTCCTGTATCTGCTGATTTTCCGCGAGAACGAAGCGCGGCTTCAGGAGGATGCCGATAAGTTGAACTCGGTGATCGATCTCAGGAGACGTTTTCTGTCCCAACACCTGGGCCGCTGGATAGAGCCCTTCACCGCGGCGGTAAGGGCTTCCGCCGAATGCGATTTCTATCGGCAACTGGCCGAACTGACGAAAGCTTTCATCGATCTTGAAATCGCCAAAATGAATCAGGCCTGACTGCGCTTGTTCGGGAGCCCGTTCAAGGACGCAGCGAAGTTGCGTCTTCGGGGTGGGCTCATAACGTCGATCCGCTGAAGCGCGCGCTCGCCGGCAAGAAGGCCTGGGTCACCGGCCTGCGCGCCGCGCAATCGCCGACGCGCGAACGCATCGGGCCGGTGAGCTTCGACGCGGCATTCGACCTCGTCAAGGTCAACCCGCTGGCCGACTGGAGCGAGGCGGAGGTCTGGGCCTACATCCACGCCAAGGGCGTGCCCTACAACGCGCTGCACGAGCGCCACTATCCCAGCATCGGCTGCGCGCCGTGCACGCGCGCCGTCCAGCCCGGCGAGGACATCCGCGCCGGACGGTGGTGGTGGGAAAGCCCCGCCACGAAGGAATGCGGGCTTCACTTGAAGTCCGCATCCTGCGCGAGTACGGCTTAGGCGGACAGCCAGTCGGCGGCGGGGATGCCGCCGGGACGAAAGGTCCGACTGGTTCTACCCCCCGCCAGGTCGGCGAGCCAACTCCTCGATTGCACGCTCCAGCACGATTCGGTCAGTCACGTCTTTCTGGCGGACGGTCTGTTTTGTGCGCAAGAGTCCTTCGAGGGAAACGGTGCGCAAGGGAATGCCATCCAGATTCACGATTTCGAGGTACTTTGCGAGCGTCTCATAAGTCTCGCCGCAGGCGTTGAACAACACGTCGACGACGAATTCGTCGGCGACGCGAATTGTTTCGCCTTCGCTGAACCACTGGATATCCAGGTCCGCCGCGACGTGCTGTGGAAGCACCAGCAGGGCGCGCTTGAGCTTCTCACCCTCCTCCACGGTGGCTGGAACGAGGACATCGATGTCCGTCGTCGCGCGGTAATAGCCGTGAGCGAAGAGCGCGTATCCTCCGATCAGCAGGTAATCGACACCGTGCTCGTTGAACGAGTTGATGACTGTCTTCAAATCGTCGATGGTCGCCGGCCGCGCATAGACCTCGTCATCCTTGGCCACCGCGCGCCTCCCGAATGGCAACGACGGTGGCGACGACGCACTCCATCCAGTGGCGGTCGGCGTCCTCGTGAGACTTGTAGCGATACACCCCGCGCGGGAAGCGAAACGAAGACTGGAGCTTCTGCAACTCGGTATTGAAGGTCGCCCCTTCCCTGAGCAGATCGCTCCTGGCATGGAACGACAAAGGGCGTTCCTTGAATCGACCGATGATTTTCATCTTGATAAGTCTTGCGCCTGGCGGTGGCACCCTCTGGGCTCGTCTGAACATAGCATATTCATGCGACCTGCGCGGTGGCGCTTCGAAAACGGCACGTCGGAAGGGGTGCGACACCAGGTCGAAGACATGGTACGAGCAGGGCATGACCGACTACCTGACGGTGCTCACCGCCGAACGTCTGCGCTGGCGTCTGACGTTCGCCGATGCCAGCCCGAACGGCACGAGCATTCGGATACACTGGCCCGCCGATGCGGCCGGATCGACGGCCCGCGCCGACACCCCGTAACGAGCTCGACCCGCCATGGACTTTCTCGTCGTCTGCCTCGCCGCCCTCGTCGCTTCCGGCCTGACGCTGTTTTCCGGCTTCGGGCTGGGCACCATCCTGACGCCGGTGTTCGCGCTGTTCTTTCCGGTGCCCATGGCCGTGGCGATGACGGCCGTGGTGCATCTGGCCAACAACCTGTTCAAGATCGGGCTGGTCGGCCGCGAGGCCGACTGGCGCATCGTGGCCCGCTTCGGCCTGCCGGCGGCGCTGGCGGCCATTGCCGGCGCAAGTCTATTGGCACTGTTCGCGGCCATGCCCGCCATTGCCGGCTACGAACTCGCCGGCCGGGCGCACGAGATCACGCCGGTCAAGGCGGCCATCGGCCTGCTGATCGTCGGCTTCGCGCTGCTGGAACTGTCGCCGCGCTTCGCCCGGCTCGCCTTCCCGCCGCGCTGGCTGCCGCTGGGCGGCCTGCTCTCCGGCTTCTTCGGCGGACTCTCCGGCAATCAGGGCGCGCTGCGCTCGGCCTTCCTCATCAGGGCCGGACTGTCGAAGGAGGCCTTCGTGGGCACCGGCGCCGCCTGCGCGGTGCTGGTCGACACGGTGCGCCTGGGCGTCTATGGCGCGAGCTTCCAGGCCGGCGGCTGGGCGATCCTGCAAGGGGATGGTGGTGGCCTGGTGCTTGTTGCGACGCTCTGCGCCTTTCTCGGCGCATGGCTCGGGAAAAGGCTGCTGAAGAAGGTCACGCTGTGCTTCGTCGAATTGACGGTCGCGGCAATGATGGTGGTCATCGGCGGCGGGTTGGCCGTCGGCCTGCTTTAGGATCGGTGCCTGCGCGCCGGCCTGGCTTGGGCTACAGGTAGACGATGCGCGCCTATCGACTTCGTCCCCACAACGCGGGACATCATTCCGTCCTGTGCCGCGCGCTGCCATTCGCCCGGTTCGTTGCCGCAGGCCCCACCCTGGAGCAGGAACCGCCGCCATAGCGTGGCCCTTCGGCATCTTCACGATGCGTTTCGCGCCGTTGCGGCGCGGGGCCGCCGCGCTTCAGACCTTGAAGTAATGCACCGAGGTGGCCAGCGCCTCCGCAAGCCGGCTGAGCTTGGTCGAGGCCTCCGCGGTTTCGCGTACGGAGCCGGTCGTTTGCTCCGACATGGCGGCCACGCGCTCCACGCTGTCGGCGATGTTGCGGCTCGCCGCCCGCTGCTCGTCCAGGGCGGCGGAGATGTCGGCCACCACCTCCATGACGCGCCGCGACCCGGCCTGGATGCCTTCGATGGACGCGCCGGCCTTGCTCGCCAGCGCCACGCCGTCCTCCACCTCCCGCAACTGCTGTTCCATGCTGGCCAGCGCCTGCCGCGTGCTGCCCTGGATGCTGCCGATCACGTCGCCGATCTCCCGGGTCGAGGCGGTGGTGCGCTCGGCGAGCTTGCGCACCTCGTCGGCCACCACGGCGAAGCCCCGCCCCTGTTCGCCGGCCCGGGCCGCCTCGATGGCGGCGTTTAGTGCCAGCAGGTTGGTCTGGTCGGCGATGTCGTGGATGGTGCGCACGATCTCCGAGATGCGTTCGGACTGCCCCGCCAGCGCCTGGATGGAGCCGGCGGAATCGCGCACCGTGGCGGCGATGTGGGAGATTTCGTCGATCGCCTCGCGGATCACTCCGCTGCCTTCCTGCGACAGCCGATCCGAGTCGCTGGTGGCCTGGCGCGCCTGCTGGGCGTTGTAGGCCACCATGCCGATGCTGGTGGTGATCTCCTCCACCGTGGCGGCCATGGAGCCGGCGGCGCCGCTCTGCGTACCGGCGCTGTCGGCCGTACGCGCCGACACGCTGGCGAGCCTTCGGGCATCCAGCGCCAGTTGGTCGCTGGAGGTGCGGATCTCGCGCACCGTGGCGCGCAGGCGGCGCTGCATGTCGCGCAGGGTGGCGAGCATGCTGGTGCTGTCGCCCGGCCCGGTGTGGATCTCGCTCGTGAGGTCGCCGCTGGCCACCGCGGCCGCGGCCTGGCGGGCATAGGCCGGGTCACCGCCCAGGGTGGCCAGCAGTTGTCCGGCGAACCAGTACAGCAGCGCGAAGCCTGCCAGCAGGGGCAGGGCGAGCGGCAGCAGCTTGATGGCCAGGTTGGCCCACACGCCCTGCATGGCGCGGCCGAGATCGGTCTGGAACACCAGCACGCCGGCCACATCGCCGGCGCCGTCCTTGAACGGCGTGATCCATGCCGCCTGTCCGCCCGCGAACAGCGCGCTTGCCTGCTGCAGGCCGGGCGCCAGGTCGGCCGCGCCGGCCAGCGTCTTGACGGCTTCGGGGGCCGTCGCCTCCAGGACCGCAAACTCACCCAGGCGCGCACCGCCGAGCTTGCTGTTCTTCGCCTTCTGGTAGGCGTCGCTCAGCAACAGGCTGACCTCGTCGCCGGTGATGTCGCGCAGGCGCGCGAACACGTGGTCGATTTCCTGCGCCGCCTCCATGTAGCCGACGAGCTTGCCGTTGCGCAAGATCGGCTGCACCGCGCGCAGGGAAAAGAAGTTCTTGCCCATGTCCAGGCTCACCGCCAGCTTGCCGCCGGCTGCCGCCATGCGGAAGCTGTTGCGCGTGGTGGGGTCGCCGAACTGCTCGGGCTTGTGGGCGCGGAACAGGGTCTTGCCGTCCGCCTCCAGGAAGTAGAAGTGGGTGATGCCGTGGGCCGACTTGAGGTCGGCAAACACGGGCTTGGCCAGTGCGGCCAGCGCGTCCCGGTCGCGCGCCTCCAGCGCGGCCACCAGCGCCTCGATGCGGGTCAGGCCGGCCAGCGCCCGGCCGAGCCCTTCGGCATCGCTGGCGATCTGCGCCTTCAGCACATGTTCGTGGCGGGCAAGACGCGCCGCGGTTTCCTGGCGCAATTCCTTGCGCAGGATGAAAAAGTCCGCCGTGGCAGCCGACAGCAGCACGGCCGCCACGATACCGACCAGCACGAGCTGGACCCTGCGATGAAACGGAAGCGCCATGATCTTCCCCGGAAGACGTATGTCCGGTCTTCGGCGCGGGGGCGCAGGACTTTAGCCTGGCGGGGCCCGCGGGTCTGCCGCTTCCTCCGCAGGGATGCGGACACAGGCGCAGGTGCCGCCCCCCGGCCGTGGGTTCAGCGTCACCGACCAGCCGTTGGTCACGGCGATCTGGCGCACGATGGCAAGCCCCAGCCCGCTGCCGCCGGTGCGGCTGCTGCGTGAGGGTTCCAGCCGATGGAAGGGGCGGAAGACCGCCTCGCGTTCGTCCTCCGGTATGCCCGGGCCGCGATCCAGGACGCAGATCTCCACCGCGTCCCCGGCGATGCGGTATTCGATGTCGACGGGCTGGCCGGCACCGTAGCGGGCGGCGTTGTCCACCAGATTGGACAGGATGCGCCGCAGCGCCAGCGGTCGCACCCGAAGGCGGCAGTCCGGACCCTTGTGGCCGCGGATTTCGGTGCCGGCGCCGGCATGTTCCCCAACGATGGCGGCGAGCAGGTCGCACAGATTCAGATCGGTGGAGTCCTTCTCGGCGAAGTCGCGGCTCACCTCCAGGCAGCGGGCGATCAGGTCATTCATGCCATCCACGTCGCGCATGACGCGCTCCAGCAGGTCGCGCTCCGGCTTCTCCGAGAGCATGCCCAAGGCGAGCCGGATGCGCGCCAGCGGCGAGCGCAGGTCGTGGGAAATGCCCGCCAGCAGGGTGGTGCGGTTGGCGAGCAGTTCCTCGACCTGCTCGCCCATGCGGTTGAACTGGCGCGCCAGGGTGGCCAGTTCGGTGGGGCCGGTCTCCGCCAGCGCAGCCGGCCGCCGGCCCTGGCCGATGTGCTGGGTGGCCGCCGCCAAGCGCCGCAGGGGGGTGGTCAGCCAGTGCGCCAGCCATGCCGAGGTGATCAGCGCCACCACGGCGCCCACGGCCAGGATGATCAGCAGGGCCAGGGAGGGCTGCACGGCGACCCGGCTGGCCGGAAAGCCGACGCGCACGGGCGCGCCGGCGGTCGGAAGGTCCGCGCAGTACCAGCTTTCGCCATCCGCGCCATGGGCCCGGCGCAAGGCGATCGCCTGCCCGCTGCGCGCACTCAGCGCCGCTTCGAGGAAATGGAAATAGGGCAGCAGACGCGGGAAATCGGACACCTGCGCGGGCGGCTCCTGCACCTGCAGGCGATGGCGGCGGCCGAGGCGTTCCTGCAGTGGCGCCCGCTCGGCCGGCGGCGTGGCGTGCCACGACTGCGCGGCGTCCAGCATCAGCGCGGCGAAATCGCCGGTGGCGTCCCGGCCGAGGGGGATGAGCGCTAAATAGCCGATGACCGCGAGCATGAACACCTGGAAGGCCAGCGAAACCAGCGCGATGACCGCCGCGGTACGGCCGAACAGCGAACGCGGCGCCCTGAATGGCCAGCGCGCCGCCATCATCCGGAGCGCGTGCCGCCCGGCGCGAACAGGTATCCCTCGCCCCAGATGGTGCGCAGATAGACCGGGTGGCCGGGATCGGCCTCGATCTTGCGGCGTAGCCGCGTGACGCGCACGTCCACCATGCGGTCGAAGGGCGCGCGCTCGTAGCCCTTGAGCAGGTCCACCAGGGCGTCGCGGCTGAGCACCCGGTCGGGGTGGTCCAGCAGCACCTTGAGCAGGGCGAACTCCGCGCCCGACAGCTCGACTTGCGCCCCGTTGCGCGTCAGGCGGTGCGCTTCCAGATCGACCTCGAAGGGGCCGAAGTGGCGGAAACGCCCCGGCACGGCCGGCGTGCGCCGCCGCCTCAGCACGGCGCCCACGCGCGCCAACAACTCGCGGTGACTGAAGGGCTTGGGCAGGTAGTCGTCGGCACCGACTTCGAGGCCGACGATGCGATCAACCTCTTCGCCGCGCGCCGAAAGCATGATGATGGCCGGCGATCCCTCGGCGCTGAGCGCCCGCGCCAGCGTCAGGCCATCCTCGCCGGGCAGCATGACGTCGAGCAGGATCAGGTCGACGGGATGGGTGGCGAGGTGGTGCCTCATCGCGCTGCCCTCGGCCACCGCCGTGACGTCAAAACCGTTGTCCGAGAGATAGCGCACCAGCAGTTCGCGCAGGCCCTCGTCGTCGTCCACGACGAGTATGCGGCTACGAGCGCTGGTCATGATGCCCCTCATCCCCTGTAACAAGCTGTAACAACCACCCCATCCCCGCAACACGCCGGAAATCCCCTCGCCCCACACTGCGGTCGTGTATCCGCACCGGTGTTCGCAAAAAAGTATCACAAGCGGAATCGGATCGGCCGAAGCATTTGCTGCACTCATGTCTTTTGTCCAAAGGGAGAGGTCACATGTCGAGGAAAAACCCGCTGGTCGCTGCCGTTGTCGCCATGGCTGTCTTCGGGGCAAGCGCCGTCGGCACCGCGTACGCCGATGCCCCCAAGTACCCCAGCGTGGAGAAAACGTCGGCGGATACGCCCAAGAAATACAAGATGTCCAAGGAATTCATGGAGGCAGTCGGAAAGCTGTCGCCGGAATTCCTGGAGCAGTTCAAGAAGATGACGAGCAAGCACACCCGGTTCAGCGAAGACGCCACGGCGCGGCAGGTCATGATGGAGCTTCTCAGCGATACCCAGTGCGTGACCACCATGTTGATGGTGGAAAACGGCGAGATGGCCGCCGATTGTGCACTGCGGGCTTCCGCGCACCGCTGGCCGAAGGGTCACTTGCTGGCTTATGTCCAGCTCAATCAGATCAACGTCGATTCGCTCGGCGCGCTCCCGGGCATCAACGAACTGGTCGAAAAGGGACTGGAGCGTGTGGCCGACATGGCGATGAAGAAGGACTTCATCAGCGCCGGTGCCGAGATGGGCAACGTGCTGAAGGGCTGCGCGACGTGCCACGCGCTTTTCCGTTTCGACAAGGGGACGTCCAAGTACATCGTCGGTGAGTGACTTGGCGAGCAACTTGCGTAAAGCGGCGCGACGAATGTCGCCCGCGCACCTCCCCATTTCACGCGAACGTGGGGTCAATGTCCCCACCCTGTCGTGTCACGAAAAGGAGTAGAGAAATGACCGTCATCAGGAATACTCGAACTGCCGCAGCGGTTGTGCTCGGCATCGCCGCGCCCTATGCCGCGGCAACCAACGGCGATCACATGCTCGGCCTGTCGGCCATCCAGAACGGCATGGCCGGCGCCATCGTGGCCGCACCGCAGGATGCCACCACCGTGCTCGTCAACCCCGCCGGCATGGCGGAACTCGACATCAAGGACGTGCGCTTCGACCTGGGTCTCGGCTTCTTCAATCCGCCGCGACGCGTCAACGGCATGGACAGCGATTCCGATCTCTACATGATGCCCGCCGGAGCGGCGGCATTCCGCATCAATGAGCGGCTGACCCTGGGCATGGGCATGGGCGGCCAGTCGGGCATGGGCGTCGATTTCGCCGACACCGCCGCCGCTCCCGGCAACCAGGCGGTGGTGACCACCAAACAGTTCTTCAAGGTCTCGCCCGGTTTCGCCTATCGCGTCAATGACCGGCTGGCCATCGGCGCAACGGTGAATCTCAACTACCAGAGCCTGGCGTTGTCGAATCCGGCCTACACGCTGCCGCAGAACCAGGTGTTCGGCTGGGGCGTGAGCGCCGGGATGGTGTGGAAGCTCAACCCTGCGCTCCAGATGGGTGCGGCGTGGTCAAGCAAGCAGAAGATGAACGATTTCGAGTGGAACACCGCCGCCGGCAAGTTCACGATGGGCATGGACGCGCCGCAAACACTTGCGCTCGGCCTGGCCTGGCGGCCCATGCCCGGCCTCCTGGTCGAGGGCGACATCAAGAAGATCTGGTTCGGCGATGTGCTCAACACAGTATCGATGGGGCGTCCCGCCGGCTATGCTGGACCGATTCCCGCCGCCCTCAATTTCGGCTGGAGCGACCAGACCGTGTTCGCATTCGCCGTGCAGAAGGACATCGGCGACAAGACGCAGGTGCGCGTGGGCCTCAACTACGGCAAGTCGCCCATCGGCCCGGAGGACGTGAATAGCAACCTCGGCTCGCTGGCGGTGGTGGAGAAGCACCTGACGCTGGGGCTGTCGCGCAAGTTCAGCGACAAGGCGACGGGTTCCGTCTCCTACGTGCATGCCTTCAAGAACAGCGTGACTTCAAACGTGGCGCCCTTCAACACCATCGAGCTCAAGCAGAACCTGCTCAACCTCCAGATCAGCTACCAGTTCTGAGGAAGGGACATTCGTCGCTGCCGCTGATGCGAGATCGCCCAGCTTGGGCGCCGGGACATCGGGTACTCGGGCCTCGGCGCCCTCTCCCGCCAGGGCATTGGGTATTCAGTGCCTCGGCGCCCCTCTTCACCGACTCAAGGAGGCCCATGCCTTGAAGTTACTTGTGATCGTCAATTCCGTTGCCGCGCTGTCCATTGCGCTGTTTTTCCACACTCCGGAAGTCCTGGCTCAATCTGCAGCCGTCCAGTCCAGGGAGGGCTGGTACAGACACATCGTGGAGTTCGACTTCGTCAAGCCGCATGCCGATTTGCCCAAGGACGACAAGGCCGCATTGCTGGTCGATTCGCGTCCTGCCGCCCGTCGCTACGACATCGGTCACATCCCCACCGCGATCAACATTCCGGAAACGCAGTTCGACAAGCACGTCGACAGGCTGCCGGCCGACCGGGGCGCTCTCGTCATCTTCTACTGCCAGGGCTTCGAATGCGACCTGTCGCACAAGTCGGCCTTCAAGGCCGAGGCGCTGGGCTACACCAACGTCAAGGTCTATGCTGGCGGCCAGCCCGACTGGGAAGCGAAGGGCGAACTGGTGGCGATCAGCCAGGCCCACCTCAGGAAGCTGATCGACGACAAGGCGGATTTCATGCTGATCGATTCGCGCCCCGAACGCACCTTCGAGAAGGGCACCATACCGGGAGCGGTCAACATCTCGGACGGCAAGTTCGACAAGATGACCGACAAGCTGCCTGCCGACCGGAACAAGATGCTCGTGTTCTTCTGCGGCGGCCTGAAGTGCGACCTGTCTTCGAAGTCCGCGGTCAAGGCCAGGGCGCTGGGTTACAGGAACGTCTTCGTTTATCCCGAAGGTCATCCGGCCTGGCTGGCCGCCATGGGCGTCGGTGCCACCCCGGGCGCCGCGGCGCCGGCGCCTGGTGCCGCGCCGGTGGCCGCCGCCAGCGCCATCGAACCGGGCAAGGAGAAGGGCAGCATCAGCGTCGCTTCCTTCGAGCGCATCCTCAGGGAAAATCCGTCGCAGATCGCCATCATCGACGTGCGCGACGACAAGGATGTGAAGAAGGGCACCTTCCCCGGTGCCGCCAACATCCCGATCAACGATCTCGAGAAGAAGCTCGCCAGCTTGCCGAAGGACAAGCCGATCGTATTCACCTGCTCGACCGGCGCACGTTCGGGCGAGGCCTACGATACCGTCAAGCTGCTCGACGGCAAGATCCAGGCGTACTTCCTGGATGCCGACGTGAGCTTCGCCGACGGCAGGTACACGATCAGGGGGCGCTGATCCGCTCCGATCCGCTTCGACCGATCCCGCCACGTCGCCACAACTCGGCGCAGGGCGCGTCGCTACGGCCCCAGCTTGATGTCGAAGCCGCAGGTCTCGTCGCCCAGGCCGCCGATGCAGGTGACCTCGCGGGCCTGGGCCTTGACGCCGTGGATGCTGCCCACCACCCCCGCGATGAGCCCGCCCTCGAAGGCGCACAGCGGCCTTCCCACGGGCTCCATGCCGGAGCAGGTGACGCACTCGTGCACGTCCACGTGGATGACGCCGGATTCGCGCACCTCCACGCTGATGCGGCCGATCTTCAGGTCGTGGCACAGCTTGAGGAACTGGTCCAGGTCCTTCAGCCCTAGGGAGGCGCCGAGTTGCTTGCCGGCAAGGTAGGCCGGCGCCGAGGCGGCACGGCCGAAGAGATCCTCCATCACCACCAGGCGCAGCAGGCGGTAGAGGGCGATGGGCGCCTCGGCGCCGAGTTGCGGGCGATTCACCCGCAGGGCATTTTCGATACTGACCGGGACGAAGGGCGGCCTGGGCTTGTCGTTCATGGCGGGAGCGGGTTCGTGAGGTTCATCGTTGTTCGAGGGGGGCGGGGGTGACCCGCCACACTTTGTAACAAGCAAGTGTTTGCCCGCAGCGACCCTTGCGCATTGACCCCCGTCAAGTGATCCTGCATGCCCTGCGGGCCGGTTCCGAAGCCTGCTTCCGCCGCCGCGCCAGGCGTCCTACCATGGGCGGAGCGCAACGGCAACGGGGGACGACGACCATGCACACGATCCACGCCAGCGGCATCGACATCCGCTACGCGGTCACGGGCTCCGGCCCGTGGCTGGTTCTGTCCCATGCCCTGGGTTGCGACCTCTCCCTGTGGGACGAACAGGTGGCGGCGCTGGCGCCGCACTTCACCGTGCTGCGCTTCGATTCGCGCGGCCACGGCGGCAGTTCGGCGCCCGGCGGCGCCTACGACTTCGACATGCTCACCGCCGACGTGCTGGGCCTGATGGACGGGCTGGGGGTGGCGCGCACCCACTTCCTGGGTCTGTCCATGGGCGGCATGCTTGGGCAGCACCTGGCGCTGGCGGCGCCGCAGCGGGTGGCGAGCCTGGTGCTGGCCAGCACCACCAGCAGCTATCCCCCGGAGGCGCGGGCGATGTGGCCGGAGCGCATCCACGTGGTGGCGGAGCAGGGCATGGAGCCCATGGTGGCGCCCACCCTGGAGCGCTGGTTCACGGCCCCCTACCGCGCCGCCCACCCCGAGGTGATGGCACGCATCGGCGCCCTCATCCGCGCCACCCCGCCCGCCGGCTACTGCGGCTGGGGCCATGCCATCGCAGCCATCGACACCACGGCTCGACTGGGCGTCATTGCGAATCCGACGCTGGTCATCGCCGGCGCCCAGGATGCCGGCACCCCGCCGGACATGGCGCGGGTGATCGCGCAGGCCATCCCGGGGGCGCGGCTGGAGGTCATCGAATCCGCCTCCCACCTGTGCTGCGTCGAGCAGGCGGAGGTTTTCAACCGTCTCGTGGAGGAGTTCCTGGGCGCCAAGTGTTGACCTGCGTCAACGAAAGCGGAAAGAGTTGTTCCATCATGCTTTCCATGTGATGCGGGCCGGAGCTTCGCCGTGACTCAGCAAGGCCTTGATCTATCGCAAAGTGAACGAAGGGGGCGACCCGCGGACGAGTGGAAAGCGTGTTTCCGCTTTCCCTCCTTTGCCGGCTGCGGGCATGTCGGGTTCGGCATACTGCGGCAATATCAGGGAACTGTAATTTAACGATTTTTCACTCCGGCACGGTTCTTGTATGTTTTCCGGGCAGGGGGCGAGATCTCGCCTTCCGCACACGCCTTGGGGGGAGATCATGGAAACGGGCCACAACACCGTCACCGGGTCCATCGGCGTCCGCCCGGTCGATGAACGACTGGGTCTGAGCCGACGCGGCTTTCTGCAGTTCTGCGCCACGCTGGCCACCACCCTGGGGCTGCCCAAGGGAGCGGAGGCGGCGGTGCAGCAGGCCATGGAGGCGCACAAGCGCCCATCGGTCATCTGGCTGCACTTCCAGGAATGCACCGGCTGCACCGAGTCCCTGCTGCGTGCCGAGCATCCGACGCTGGAAAGGCTGATCCTCGACGTCATCTCGCTCGACTACCACGAGACGCTGTTCGCCGCCGCCGGCCACCAGGTGGAAGCGGCGCGCAAGTCCGCCATGGCGGCCAACAAGGGCAAGTACTTGCTGGTGGTGGAAGGCGCCATCCCGACCAGGGAAAACGGCATCTACTGCAAGGTCGGCGGCCAGACGGCCATCGATCTGACGCGCGAATGCGCCGCCGATGCTGCGGCGGTGATCGCCATCGGCTCCTGCGCCTCCTGGGGCGGCATGCCCTCCACCGACCCCAATCCCACCGGGGCGAGCGGGGTGAACAAGATCATCGACAAGCCGGTGGTGACCATCCCCGGCTGCCCCCCCAACCCCTACAACTTCCTCGCCACGGTGGTGCATTTCCTCACC
>JACQYB010000054.1:0-83080 GCA_016208415.1 Betaproteobacteria bacterium
AAGGTGCGCTTGACCTGGTCGTCCAGGCGCCACGCCACGCTGGCCCGCCGCATCCCCAGTGCGTCGCACCGGTCGGACAGCGTGACGCGGCTGTTGGGGTCGGGAACCGGCTCCACGATGGCCTGCATGCGCACACCCTTGATCAGCGCCCGGGGCTGGAACAGGCGCGCCATCACGAAACCGGCGGAGTCCAGCGGGTTGGCCATGAGCGTGAGCATGTCGCGGGTGAAACTGAACCCGGGCTGGTCCTTCTTCTCCAGCATCTGCTTGATGCGGATGAGTGCATCAGCCGCCGGCGAGTACTCGCCGGGGAAGGTGGACACAAAACACACCTGGGCATTGCGGAGCCCCTCCTCGCGCTGCGCCTTCTCTGTGGGAATGAACTGGGCGGTGACGCAGGTGCCGAAGGCGGCCACGACGTGGTTCTGGTAGCTGAACTTCACGTCATACAGCTTGTTGCGCGCCCACTGGTCGGTGAAGCGGACATCGCCGGAAATCACCCGCGGGTGATCCATGAAGTATCGCCCGACCAGATCGTGGCCGTTGCCCAGGCCGGCGGCCTGAGCCTTGTTGGACGACAACAGCAGGCGGGCATTCTCGATGCCGCCACCGGCGAGCACGAATATCCTCGCGGTGGCGGTTGCCGAACGCCCCGTCAATGTTCTGAGCCGCAGTCGGGTCACCGTGCCGGCATGGCCATCGGTTTCAATGTCCACCACGTTGGCGTAGAGATAGACCCGAACCTTGCGGGAACGCTCCAGGTCGTCCCGGTAGAGCTTGCCAAAGCGGGCGGGCGGGCTGAACTGCGAAATGGCGTCGATGAACTTGCCCGTCGGCAGGGGTATCTTGCGCACGTCCCGGCGGCCGATGGCCCTGGTCCAGAATTCGGTGTCGTAATTGTTGGGCCCGATCTTGAAGAGCGGGTTGGCGCGTTCGTAGTAAGGCAGCAGCTCATCCTTGCCGAACGGCCACCCGCTGTTTGCCACCCAGTCCCGCCGGCTGAAGTCGTGCTCATCGAAGGGACGACACCATCCGCCCCAGCAGTTGGTACTGCCGCCGAGGAACCTGCTACGGCACCCGTCCGCATAGTGGTAGGGCAAGCCGACGCTGTCTCCCCGATAGAGGTCGCGGGTCTCGTCGTCGGCGTCAAAGCCTCCGCTTTCCAGCACACACGTGTCGATGCCCTGCTTGTCCAGTTCCAGGGCCATTGCAATTCCGGCGGTTCCACCGCCGATGATGCAAACCTGCGCCTCGATCCGGCTGCCTTCGTCCAGTTGGCGGGTATCAATGAACATTTGAAGCTCCCCTTGATTCCATTCAACAAGCGCCCGCGCGGCGGGCCGGGACGCGCCGGCCCGATGGCAGGACGCCCTCCGTTGCGCGCCTTTCAGTCCCGTCCGTAGGTATCGGCGAAGCGCACGATGTCGTCTTCTCCCAGGTAGGCTCCGGACTGGACCTCCACGATCTCCAGCGGCAGCTTCCCCGGATTCTCCAGGCGATGCCTGACTCCCAGGGGAATGTAGGTGGACTGGTTCTCGCCCAGCAGAAAGACCTCATCACCCCGGGTTACACGCGCCGTTCCGCGCACGACGACCCAGTGCTCGGCACGGTGGTGGTGCATCTGCAGCGACAGGGTCGCACCCGGCTTGACGACGATGCGCTTCACCTGGAAACGCTCGCCATTGTCGATGCTGTCATAGTATCCCCATGGCCGGTGGATCTTTCGATGCGCCGCCGATTCCGCCCGCCCCTCCCGTTTGAGGCGATTGACGATCTGCCGCACGTCCTGGGTACGGTCCTTGTGCGCCACCATGACGGCGTCAGGTGTCTCGACCACCACCACGTCGCGCAGCCCCACACATGCCACGAGGCGGCTTTCCGAAATGGCCAGCGTATCCCGGGTGTCGTGCAGCAGCACGTCGCCCTTGGTCACGTTGCCGCCATCGTCCTTGTCACCGATCTGCCACAGCGCGTCCCACGCCCCCACGTCCGACCATCCCGCGTCCACGGGGATCACCACCGCCGAATCCACTTTTTCCATAACGGCATAATCGATGGAATCTGAAGGGCATGACTCGAACGCCGCCTTGTCCACCCGCAGGAAATCGCTATCGCGCCTGCAGGTAGCAATCGCGCTGCCGCACGAGTCCGCGATGTCTGGCCGGAAACGGTGGATCTCCTCGATCCAGCGCGAGGCCTTCATCATGAAGATGCCGCTGTTCCAGAAGTACTCCCCGGATGCCAGATAGCGTTTCGCGGTCGGCAGATCGGGCTTCTCGACGAAGCTGGCGATCTCGAACACATCCCGCCCCTGCCCGTCCAGGGGCTTGCCGCAACGGATGTAGCCGTAACCGGTCTCCGGCGCAGACGGCGTGATCCCGAATGTCACGAACCGTCCCTCTTCGGCGAGCCTGGCGCCATCGAAGGCAGCCGCGCAAAAGGCCGACGTGTCGCGGATGACATGATCCGCGGGCATGACCAGCAGCACCGGGTCGCCTCCCGCAGACGTAGCACTCAACGCGGCGAGCGTGAGCGCAGGTGCCGTGTTGCGGCCCACCGGCTCGAGCACGATGGCCGCGCTGCGCTGACCGTTCTGGCGTAGCTGTTCCGCGGTGATGAAGCGATAGTCCTCGTTGCTGACGAGGATCGGGGGCAGCACGCTGCTACCCGCCGGAAGCGTGGCCCCATCGAGGCGGGAAGCGGTGGCCTGGAGCATGGTCTGCTGCCCGGTCAGCGACAGCAACTGCTTGGGATACTGGTCCCGGGACAGGGGCCACAACCGGGTGCCGGAGCCCCCGCAGAGAATAACCGGTTGAATGTTCATGACAGCCCTCTGCTCGGTGTTTGTTGTGACGCGGCGACGTCTGCCGCCCTCTGACTTCGCAATGGAAGCGCTACGCACGTGCCGCGACAACGGCCCGCGCCTCACGGCCGTTCAGGCCACACCCGCCTGGCCGAGCTCCCAGTTCCAGGCGTGGGTAACGATAGTCTCAAGATCGCCGAAGCGCGGTGCCCATCCCAGCACCCGGCGGGCGGCGCTCGCATCGGCAACCAGACGCGCGGGATCTCCCGCACGCCGATCGGCATCCTCCACCCGGATGGGACGGTCAGATACCCGCCGCGCCACATCGATGACTTCCTGCACCGAGTAACCGTCACCGTTGCCCAGATTCAGTGCAGTGCTCTCCCCACCCCGCCGGAGGTGGTCGAGTGCCAGAAGGTGGGCCTGACACAGATCAAGCACGTGGATGTAATCACGCACGCAGGTGCCATCCCGAGTGTCGTAGTCGCGCCCGAACACGCGCACGCAGGCCCGCCGCCCCGAGGCAGCCTGCAGAACCAGGGGAATGAGGTGCGTCTCGGGGTCGTGACGCTCGCCAATGCGTGCGGCGGGATCAGCGCCAGCCGCATTGAAGTAACGCAGCGATACCGACCGCAGGCCGTAGGCGGCGTCGAAATCGCCCAGCATCTCCTCGACCATGCGCTTGGTCCGGCCGTAAGGATTGATGGGATGTTTCGGATGGGCCTCGTCAATGGGCAGCGACTCCGGTTCGCCAAAGACGGCGGCGGTGGAAGAAAACACGAAGTTCCTGACCCCCGCCTCGACCATGGCCTCGAGGAGATTCAGCGTATTGGAGACGTTGTTGCGGTAATACAGCGCCGGGTTGGCCACCGATTCGCCAACCAGCGCCGAGGCCGCGAAGTGCATGACCGCATCCAACCGGCGCACGCTAAACAGCTTGCGCAGCCCATCGCGGTCAGCCAGATCGCCCTCAATGATGTCGCCACCCAACACTGCTTCGCGATGCCCGGTGGAGAAATTGTCAAGCGTGGATACCTCATGTCCGGCCTGAACCAGGGTATCCACCATATGCGCGCCGATGTAGCCGGCGCCACCCACCACGAGCACTTTCATCTGCCTGGCACCCCCGCCACTGATCGCCTGTTTCCCCAATCTTGCGCCGCCACCGTCACAAGCCCCGTCCGCCGAACATCTGGCGCAGGATCTGCCCGGCAAATCCGGCCAGGAACAAGGTGTTGGTCACGAGATAGCGCTTCCACAATCGCCGCGGCTCGCTGGCCAACCTGTGGATCCATTCCATCCCGCCACGCTGCATCCAGATCGGCGCCCGCTGCACCGTACCCGCAAAATAGTCGAACGCCGCGCCAACACCCACCATCACCGCACGAACCTGCCCGTAATGGTCTGCCATCCAGGTTTCCTGTTTCGGGCACCCTAGCCCCACGAATACCACTCCGGCTCCGGAGCGGTTGATCATCTCGACCACCTGGGCATCCTCCTCGGCGCTGAGTTTGCGAAATGGCGGGGAATAGGTGCCGGAGACCCGCAGGCCGGGAAACTCGGCTTCGAGCCTGGCACGCAGCCGCGCGAGGGTACCCTCGGTGCTCCCGTACAGGAATATTCCAGTGCCGTCCCGGGCGGCTTCGCCGCAGAACCTCCACATCAGATCGGGGCCGTTTATGCGCTGCTGCCCCGCAAAGCCGAGGATACGCAGCGCCCAAGCCACGGGGGCTCCGTCCGGCGTGGCCATCTCGGCTTCGTTGAGGACGCGGCGGAACGCCGGGTCCTGCCAGGCCGTCACCACCGAATGCACATTGCAGATGCACACATACGAAGACCGTCGCGCCTGCCCCAATGCCTGTAGGCGGTCTACGGCCTCGTCCCAGGTTATCGCGTCGATGTGGGAGCTCAGGATCACTGCTCCCCGGCGTTGTCCTTCAGTGAGCACGGCTTCCATTTTTCTCCAAGCCTGTCGCCACAATTGCGTCCTGATAGATCGCCATCAGCCGCAGATAGTTGTTCTCGCAGGTGTATTTTCGCTCGTACTCGGCCCGGGCGTTGCGACCCATTTCACGCAGTGCGTGCGGATTGTCCCTCGCCCACGCCAGAACCCCGGCCAATTCCTCCGCGGAGCCGGGAGAAAAGAGCAATCCCGTGCGACCGTGGTCCACGAGTTCCTCGAGCGCTCCGCTGCGACTGGCGATGACCGGCAACCCGCAGGCATACGCTTCCACCAGGGTGCGCGGAAAGTTCTCGTAGCAGATGCTTGGAAGCACGAGGCACTCGGCACCTTGCATCCGCCGCAGGGTTGCGGCTTGCGGCAACACCCCTTTCGCTTCGACTTGCCCGGTGCCCGGCAGTTGCTCACGCTCCGGACCGTCACCGATAACGCACATCCGCAAGGCCGAATCCAGCTTCAGCGCCTTGGCCAGCACCGAAATACCCTTCTCCGCCGAGAGCCGTCCAACGAACAGCGGGCCACTGCGCTCGCCTTCCTCAAAGGCGGGCACATCGACGAAATTGCCTTTCACCACCACGCGATCCGGCGCAAACCCTCCCGCGATGAACTTCTTGCGGGAGAACTCCGTGAGTGCGATGTAGCGCGCCACCCGGTTACGAAAGGTACCGACGCCGCGGTGCGTCATCAACATTGCCGCGAGCACCCCGGTCTGAACCCGAGAGTCCCGATAACAGCCGCGCGCCACCGCCGTGACGGGTGCGCGCCCCAGGCACGACTCGCAGACCTGGTCGTTTCTCAGGAACATCGCTTGCGGACACAGCAGCCTGAAGTTGTGCAGGGTATGGACGACCGGGATGCGGCGCGCGTGCGCCGCCCAGATGACCGCTGGAGAGATCAGCGGAAAGGTGTTGTGCACATGCACGACATCGGGACGGACGCTTTCGAGCCGCTGTGCAAAGTCCCGGTGGCTGTGCGCCGACCAGACGGTGGATACCGCCAGTGCCAGGCGCGACATGGTTTCGATGGCGCGATTGTCCCGCCCGAACAGTTCCACCTCATGCCCACGCTCGCGCAACATTGCGAGTTCCGCCTCGACGACTGAGTCTTCGCCGCCGCGCTGCTGGTAGGCATTGTGGACGATGAGGATGCGCATGGCGGCGGTCTAAGAAGCGTGCTGCGGGGATCTTGGCAACGCGGGAAGACCGCCGGCACGGGCTTCGCTGACCACCATGCCCCAGGCAGCCCACACCACCAAGCCCTTAGGCCTGGCCACACCCCCGCGCGGCGCGCAGGGGCAATTGTCGCCGCGCGCGTGAGCCTTGCCGTGGCACATCGCATACAGGAATGCACGCAACCCCGCCTGGCTGAATTCGCAGGTCATCGCCACGTCGGCATCCCGTCGGCGAAGGTGGCCGAATACGTCCGGATTGCCCTGACTACATTCGTTCCGTTCATTTTGCTGACCCGGCGCCCGCCGCCTGCAATCCGACGGTGCCACGCAAAAACAGTGGCATGGCGCCGACGTCCCAGACGCCGGCAGGAGAACCGGGCTTGGCGCTGGCGCCGTCGGCAAGAATCGCATCCACGTTATGCCAGCCCTCCGGTACCTGGTACGCTTCGCGCGTGCCCGAAGGCGCCCACACGGCTTTCACCAGCCGGCCCTGCCCGTCCTCGAAGCCGCAGGACCAGACGCGCCCGGTTGTCTCGCAGCCCAGCAAGCGCGTTCCGCTCAGCCAGGCCATCGTCCGCTGAAGCGCCCCCACGGCTGGGCGCTCCTTCTTGGACTTCGGCTCGACCATGCCCATGCCCCCGTTGTCCCATGAGTACCAGTGGAAGCCCTCCAGCCCCCCGGCCAAACCGACGAGCATGGCGCGCACAAGGTAGGCCGCAGCCGTGGGCTGGTCCAGCCTGCGCCAGGTGCGATCCATCCCTGGCGGATCCGGCGTGCCGTCGAGGTTTTCGATCCACCAGCCGGTTTCCGTGTTCCATAGCGGCTTCTGTCCCTGGCCGTGCCGGCGCATGCGTGCGCGTGCATCCCGAATCAGTGGAAGCATGGCCTCGGGCCGGTCGTTGGGCACATAGAAGTGGTAGCCGACGATATCCACGTAGTCGCCGCCACCCGCGGCAAAGAAGCGATCGAGCCACTCAAGGCTGCGACCCGCGCCGACCATCGAAGGCGAGACGACACGGATATCCGGATCAATCTTCTTGAGCACCGACGCGGCCTCGCGCGTCAATGCCACCAAGGCCTCCATGGACCCGGTGAAGAACATCTCCTCGTTGACCTCGTTCCACACCTCGTAGATGTGGATCCTTCCCTTGTAGCGCTCCCCGACCGTCCGGACGTAGGCGCGCCAATCCTCCATGTCCCTCGGCTCGGCTGCAGCGCCCATCTGGTATGGCGAGTGTTCCTTCGGCCTCGCCGAGGCCCACGTCGGTGTCAGCCCCAGGGGCATCACAATCTGGATGCCGTCCTGGCGAGCCAGGTCAACGTACCGGTCCAGCCTGCCGAAATCCCACTTTCCCTTCGCGGCCTCAAGCTGGAACCAGGCCACATCCGCGTCCCAAAGGCGCCACGCGCCAAACTTGCGTCCCGGCCAAGGCGTCGGCGGATACTCTCCCCCGCTTGCCCCGACGCGATGAACATGCATTCCGAAGTAAGACGCGGGCACTTGACGCCCATGCAGACCGCCGTTGTCGTCCGCGGCATCGACACCGCACCCCGCACCAAGCAACGTCACGGCGGCCAGGAGAAGCCCGCGAACGATCCGCCCCGTCCCGCCCGTCATCGCAAAACCCCTCCTCGCACCTGGTGCTCCACGCGGCACCAGCGCAGATAACCCTCGATCCGCCCCAGGCTGACGGCCGCGCCGATGGCCATGTTGCGCAGGCTGCGCGGCGGCATGAGATTCTTGGCCAAAGGCGCCACGAATCCTCGGGCGATGACCGAGCTGTCCAGACGATGCTTGGCATAGAGGGCGCCGATTCCCCGCTCGCGGGAGCGGGCACGGGCGCATGCCTCGCCGAGCCGACCCACCGGTCGTGGCGAAAAGGCGTGATGCACCAAGGCGTCGGGGCAGTATCTGAATCTGTATCCCGCATGCAGCGCCCGGAGCACGAAATCCGTTTCCTCCCCTGCCCCGAACCAGCGCGACACGCCGAGCCGCTCGTCAAAGCCACCGAGGCTCTCGAAAAGGTCACGCCGAAGAAACAGCGTGATCGAACTTGCCGTACCCCCCTTGAATCCACGCCACAGCGACAGATCGAAATCGTGGGCCGGGCGACCGACCGGATCCTCCTCGTGCCAGCGGGCCACTACGCCAGCGCAGGTACCGTTCTCTCCAAAAGCCTGTGTCACCCGCTCGATGACTCCCGGGTCATACCAGCAGTCGTCGTCCGGAAAAGCGATGACCCCCCGCGTGGCTGCCGCAATTCCCCGGTTGCGGGCAGCGGACAGATTTGGCGGCGAATGGCGCAGATGAACGATGTCGAGGCCCAGTTCGCGCCCTTCGTGAACGAACGGCGCAAGACGTTCGTCGGAATTCTGATCGACGATGATCAGTTCGATGTCCTTCCAGGTCTGGGCAGCAGCCGACAGGATGAAGCGCCGGACGTCGTCCTCGCGCCCGACCGTACCCATGACCAGCGAAACACCGCTACCGTAAGTGTTCAACACCTTGCTGCTCCCCTGGATCGGATTCTGGAATTTACGGGTCGAAGCCACGCCCACTGAACCACAACGGAGGCCAAGGCGGGATTCGCCGTGCAAGCGCCGCCGTCATGCTCCTGCAACGCCGACATACGCGCCCACCCACAAACGCGTCGCCCCCCGCACCTGCACAATCCTGGGCAGACTCGGGTTCGATCAATTACGCAAGGCGAGGTTCGCTGTTCAGTGGGCTAGAAATGGCAGAGACTTTCAATGGCCTGGAAAGGCTCACTCAGGACGAAGTCTGCCTTTGCCCCTTCACCTTCGCCAGGAATTGCGTCACGAGCGCGGCCCGGTGAGACGGCTTGAGAATGAAGGCCGCGCCATACACTGTCCACAGCGCCAATATCGCGCTGCCCAATGCCAAGGACGCGCCGAGGCTCAACAAGCCCTCCGGCTTCACGGCCCAGAATACCGAACACAGCACCGCCACTGGCACAATTACCGGGCCGAATGCACCCTTCATCATCTCCCCAAAGCTGAAGGGGACCGTCCGTCCGTGTACGAACACCAGAACGCTGAGCGAATACACCAGAAAGGTTGCGAGATGCGCCACCGCTGCGCCCTGGATACCGTACAGCTTGGTACCAACTGCGATAAGCGCAAGGCCAAGCACAGCCCGCCCAAGCGAGAACATCCCTGTCACCTTCGGGTGGCCCAGGCCATCGTTGACCAGCGCCGGAATGTTGGTCATGGAGTCCACCAGACAGGCGGTAACGATGAACACCATTACCAGCGCGCCCTGCTCCGCGAACTCGGGGCCCATCCAGTAATAGAGGATCTCGTATCCGAACAGCACCACGGCAATCAGGAAGTAGGAGTTAATGAAGAAGATGTAACGCGCCGCAGAATAGTAAATTTCCTTCAATGTCCCCAGCTGGTTGAGTGCACCCAGCCGGCTGGCCTCAGGATAGATCACCGAGGCCATGCGAAACGACAGGCCCATTACTCGCGACGCCAGATTGAACGGAACCACGTAATACGCCAAGGCCACCACGCCCGCCATCGCGCTGATGATCAGCTTGTCGGCCTGGTAGTACACCACCGCCGCCAGGGTCGCGAAGTATGCGAAGCCGCTGAAACTCCCCACTCTTTTCGCCATCCCGCCGGATGGACGGACAAACTTCACGTCAGGAAGCAGCCTGCGAACCGCCACCGCAAGCAATGTCACATTCATGACATTGAGCACTACACGCACCACAACGATCCCCAGCAGGCCATAGCCAAGCCAGAGCACCAGTACCGACAGCGAAGGCATCAGGATGCCTTCCAGCACCTCGACTCCCGCGGTAATGGGGTAGTGTCCAAGTGCCTGCGGGATGTTCTTGAGGAGCACCTGCAATTGACTGAAGAAGAACCCCGCGGCGGCTATGCGCGTAGCGGTGACGGCCGATGCCTCCAATTCCGGGGGTACAGAAAACAGCCCGGTCACGACGGATTCAGCAAGGAAGAAGATCAGTACCGCTCCCGAGGTGCCGATGCCAAAATAGGCCAGCAAACCAAGCGATATCACCTCGCCGACTTCACGCTTCTTGCCGAGCGACTCGAACTCCGCAAGGTACTTGACGATTCCGGCACCAAAGTTCGGGTCGAGAAAGACGAAATATCCGACGATCGCCATAACCATCGTATATACGCCATACTGGGCTTCGCCAAGCGTGCGGACGATGAAGGGGAGGGTGACGATCTGAAGGACGGAGGGCGCAAACGACCCCAGGACGTTTGCGATGGAATTCTTCAGGACACGACTGGGCATGGCTCTCTCATGTTTTGCGCGCGCGACCGCTGCTGGACCCAGTGCGCACAATAAGGCAGCGAGAGAACCATTCCCAGCATGAGCATGGTCCGATACTCGATTACCGGTGTCGCCACGCTCAGGCTGGGCAACAGGAAAAGAAACCCGCCAAAAGCAGCATCAAACAGCGGGCGATACGCGGGATCGATCGCGGAACGACGCCGCAAGACGAAAGACGCGAAGCCTACAAGTATCCCGAGGAATATCGCAAGACCGACAAGGCCGGTCTTAAGCAATACATGCACGAAGCCGGAATGCACGAATCCATAGGAGCCTTGGTGATAGTCAATGCCGTAACCGGCAAATTCACCCCATGTCCCGACACCGAGAATCGGATGGTTGCGAATCGTCTCGAACGCCTGGGCAATCTCCTGGAAACGTCCCCCGTAAAGGCTTACCGCACCCCCACGGGTGATGTCGTAGACCAGCGAACCCAGGCCGCCTCCGCCCAACGTCCCCAGACGCTCTTGCGCCACGTATCCCACAACCCCCCCACCAACCGCCGCCAGCACTCCAACCGACAACAGTCTCTGCCTCGCCGGTTGGCTGAGGATGAAATAGAACCCGGCGAGCGTCAGTCCAATCCAGGCGTTTCGCCTCGACGAAAAGACAATGACCGCGAGTCCCACTGCTATCAGCGCAGAATAAAAAGCCTTGCGGGCCGCGCCGAGCTCGCCCCAACCCGTGGACAACCTGGATGCCGCGAAAAAGGCAGCCACACAGGCCACGAGGCTGTCCGTAATGTCATAGAAAGTAATCTTGACGGCAAAGTCTTCCACGTTGCTATAGACGTTGACCGGATCGCCCCCGAAGAACGCGAACCGCACCAGCCCCCAGCCACCGCGCAGGAGCGCGCAGATCAGGAGAAAGTCCGTCAACCGGTCAAGATCCTTCTCGTCCTGAATAACGCGCAATGCGAGCAACAACAGTACGCTCATGTGGAAGATGTTGATCACCCCTTTGCCGGAGAGTGTTTCGAGTAACGGCGCATTGAGCACCGTACCGGCAATGACGTGTCCGCACAGCAGCAGATTGAACGCCCAGAGAAATCTCCGGATATTGCAATAGGGCAGTTGTTCGCGTCGAAAGATCGCGTGGAAGAGTACAAGAAAATACAGGCCCCACAGATAGACCGTGGTAAATGAAAAGTAGGTCAGTAACCCTGACCCTTTGGAGTAGATATTGAATACGGGAGCTACTGCGTCCGCGCCCCAACTTGTCTGATCAGGGAAGAAAACCAGTACGCCAAGCAGAAGCAGGAACAACTCCTTGTGCCTTCCCAGGGCCATTCCGAAAACCAGAAGAGCCGCAATGGCAAGGGTAACACCCGCAATCAGGCTTACGCTCAAACCCATCAGTTCAGCCCGATACCGCACCACGCAGGCCATGTTCTGCCCGCCATCCGGCGCCAGGAAGTCCGTATGTCTGTAACATGGGTTGTCTCCGGCTTTACGATCGAGGCTGCGCGACGTTCAGTGGGAACGTACTGCGCCTTCAAGAAAGGAGTGGTAAGTGCTCCGGATCCCCTCCTCGAGCCCGATGCGCGCGACCCATCCGAGGGCACCCAGCCGAGACACATCAAGGAGCTTGCGCGGCGTGCCATCCGGTTTCGAGGCATCAAACACGATCTCCCCCTCGGCACCTACGACTCGCATGATCGTTTCGGCGAGTTCCCTGATGGTGACGTCCCGCCCGGTTCCAACGTTAAATAGCCCGTCACCGACGCCCTTCTCCATCAGGAAGACGCAGGCGTCGGCCATGTCGTCGACATGCAGAAATTCGCGTCGCGGATTGCCCGAGCCCCACACCCGCAGTTTCCCTCCGCCTGCCATTTTCAGATCGTGCGCCTTGCGGATCAGGGCAGGCAGCACGTGGCTGTTCTCCAGATCGTAGTTGTCGTTCGGACCGTAGAGGTTGGTAGGCATTACGCTGAGGTAGGCAGTACCGTACTGCCGGTTGAACGACTCGCAGAGCTTGATGCCAGCGATCTTGGCGATGGCGTAGGGCTCATTGGTCTGTTCGAGCGGGCCCGTCAGCAGGTACTCTTCCCGAATGGGCTGGGGACAATCCCGGGGATAGATGCAACTCGACCCCAGGAACATCAGGCCGCCGACCCCGGCATCGAATGCCCCCCGGATCACGTTGGTCTCGATCACCAGATTGTCGTGGATGAAATCCGCACGACGGACGTTGTTCGCCTGGATTCCGCCGACTTTCGCCGCCGCGAGGAACACGAACGCCGGCTTTTCGGACCGCATGAATTCGCGCACCGCGGGCTGGTCGAGCAGATCCAGGTCAGCCCTGTCCCGCGTAATGAGATTGGTGTAGCCGCGCGTACGCAAATTGCGAACGAGCGCGGATCCCACCATGCCACGATGGCCCGCGACGTAGATTTTCGATTCCCGAGTAATTCCAGCCATGCCGGGCCTGCTCTCACTCGTTGTAATCGTAGGCCGCGAAGCCGTGTTGCTTCACCAGGGCGTCGCGCTGCGCCGCCTTGAAGTCTTCGCGAATCATTTCCTGCACCAGTTCCGCGAAGCTCGTGCGCGGCTCCCAGCCGAGTTTCTCCTTCGCCTTGCCTGGGTCACCCAGCAAGGTCTCGACCTCGGTTGGACGGAAGTAACGCGGGTCCACACGAACCACGGTCTGGCCCACTTTCGGCCCTTGGTCCACACCCTCAAGTTCGACAATGGTGCCGGTCTCTTCGACCCCCTCGCCCTCCCACCGCAACCGTATGCCCAGTTCCCTGGCTGCATGGTCCACGAACTCGCGCACGCTGGACTGGCGTCCGGTGGCGATGACAAAGTCCTCGGGCTTTTCCTGCTGCAGCATCAGCCATTGCATCTCGACATAGTCACGCGCATGGCCCCAGTCACGCTTGGCGTTGAGGTTGCCAAGAAAAAGGCAGTCCTGCAGTCCGAGGCGGATGCGCGCCAGGGCGCGGGTAATCTTGCGTGTCACGAAGGTTTCGCCGCGCATCGGGGATTCATGATTGAACAGAATTCCGTTGCATGCGTAGATTCCGTAGGCCTCACGGTAATTGATCGTGATCCAGTACGCGTAGAGCTTCGCCACGGCATAGGGACTGCGCGGATAAAACGGCGTCGTCTCCTTCTGGGGGACTTCCTGCACCAGCCCGTAAAGCTCGGAGGTGGACGCCTGGTAGAAGCGGGACTTCTTCTCCAGGCCGAGAATCCGGACCGCCTCGAGAATGCGCAGTGCGCCCAGGGCATCGGAATTCGCCGTGTATTCCGGTTCTTCGAACGACACGGCGACGTGGCTCTGGGCGGCGAGATTGTAGATCTCATCCGGACGCACCATCTGCAGCACACGAACCAGGCTGCTTGAGTCCGTCATGTCCCCGTAGTGGAGAATGAACCGGCGGTCACGAACGTGCGGATCCTGATAGAGATGGTCGATCCGGTCGGTGTTGAATAGTGACGTGCGCCGTTTCAGCCCATGGACCTCATAGCCCTTGTTCAACAGAAACTCCGCCAGATAGGCGCCATCCTGACCGGTCACGCCGGTGATCAAAGCAACTTTAGTCATGATTCCCCAAGGGTTTCAGGAGATTGCGTCCGCAGGCCTACGCATGCGCCCGAGCGTACCGCCGCAGGGGACGTGGCTTGCGCGCCACGTCGCCTGCGGTCAAAAATCATTCATCAGACTGCCCACGACGCTGACCTTGGCACCCGTCAGACGCGACACGTAGGAGTTCACCGACTTGACCCGCGACAGATTCTTGCGAATCACCATCAGCGCCCCTCCCGCAGCCCGCGCGATGGCCTGCCCATCCGCGTACTTCTCGCCCGCCGGGGTGTCAATGATGATCACCCGGAAGTTCTTGCTGAGCGCGTCCAGGAAAGTCAGGAAGAACGGTCGCAGGAGCAGTTCCTGCGGATTGGGTGGCAACGCCCCTCCCGTGATGACCTGAAGGTTGGGAAACGACGGAACCTGCTGGATGGACTCCTGCACGCCACGACCGGCAAGTATCGCGGACAGCCCATTGCGATTGTCCAGACCAAAAAGCTCATGCTGGCGAGGGTTGCGCATATTGGCGTCCATGAGCAGGGTACGTTCGCCCAACTGAGCATAGGCCACCGCGAGGTTTGCGGATATGTAGCTGCGCCCCTCGCCGTGTCCGGGACTCACCACCGCCAGCGCCCGCCCCCCGCCCTGCTCGGCATCAAACCAACGCTGGGACAACTGCATACGCAGTGCCCGCACCGCCTCTACCTGCGGACTGAACGGCTGGTAGGCCGACACGATCTCCGGACTGATGTCGCTCTCGCCGGGAAGCAGGTACGGATAGTCGAACTGCCGGGCAAGCGCATATTCCAGGTCGGTCTGCCTGACGAAGCCGAGATCCATCGCCGCTTCGCCGAAACGCAAACCCTTCTCGCGCTGGACGGCCAGCACGCGCTCGGCCTCTTCATGCGTCAGCTTGCCCGAGTCGATGAGAATGGCACCCAGATAACGCGCCGGAACGTTGGCCGCCGGCATGCCATCCATCGACGGGATCAGACTCGAGTTGTTGTCATCCATGTGCGTAGCGCCTGCTATCCTGCGGCGGAGGCATTCGCCCCGGGCAGCCTCGGTAGGTTATTTTCGCTCCCCGGAAGCGTGACCAAACCCGGGGTGCCGGAACTGCCGCTGCTCACCACCGCAAGTACCGGCAAATCGATCACTTCCGCCATGTCGTCGGGATCCCTGATCCGTCGATCCGACTGCTCCAGCAGGAAGGCAGCGGCAACGCCGAATACCGTCCCGAAGAATATCGACAGAATCAGGTTGAGTTGAAGCTTCGGAACCGAGGGCAACAGGGGAACCACGGCAGGATTGAGGACCGTGAGGTTCGTCTGCCCAAGCAGACTCTCCAGGCGCGTCTGCGACAAGCGCTGCGTGACAACCTCGTACTCCTTCTTCGCCGTTTCCAGTTCCCGGAGCATTCCGGAGGACTCCTCGCGCTGCTGCTTGAGTTTGAGCACCTTTTCCTTCTGCGCTTCCAGCGCCGCGCGGATCTGCGCCTCGCGTTGCTGGGTGACGCGATTGCTGGTGCCCACGCTGCCAGCGATCTGCCCCATCTCCGCATTGAGACGATCACGAAGCGAGCGCACCTCCGCTTCCATTCGCTGGTACTGGGGATGGTTCGGCCCCAGCTGACCGCTCATTTCGTTGAGTTTTGCGCTCTGGCGCGCCAGATCCGTCTTGAGGGTCTGAATCAGCGGGCTCTGCACCACTTCGGGAAGCACGCCACCGGTACTGCTCTTGGATTGGGACTCCGCCGCCAGTCCTTGGACCATGGTCAACTGCGTGGACAACTCGTTCAGTCGTGCCGTCTCGATATCCACCTTCTCGTCCGTGGCAATGATCCCCCGCTCCTTCTGATACGCGGACAAACGACCCTGGGCCTGATCCAGACGCTGCCGGATCGCCTTGGTGCGCTCATCGAACCATGCATGAGACTGCTTGGCGGGCTCCACCTTGAGATCCAGATCCGTTTCCAGGTAGGCATGGGAAAAGGCGTTGGCGACTGCGGCCACCTGCTTCGCATCCTTGCCGGAGTAGGCGATATTGATCACGTTGCTGTCGCGCGAGGGCTTGACCTCGAGATTCTTGCGCAGGCCTTCGCTCAGCCAATCTTCGAAACTGACACGCTCCTTGGTGCCCTTCAGCCACTTCTCGCGCAGATCCTCATCCTCTTCGAGCCTCAGCGCCTTGATGACCTTCCTGGTGGCCTTCTCACTGGTAATGACTTCGATCTGGGTCGCCATGTACCCTTGAAGAACCTGCGGCGGCATGCTCGCACCCAGCGCAGTGCCGGCCAGTGTGTCCGAGCCCTTTACGTCGATGAGCACCCCGGCAGTCGAGGTGTAGGTCTTGGGCATCAGCAGACTGACCAGCATCGTCAGTCCGACCGTCGCCAGCATCGTGTAGAGCACGAGCTTGTATCGTGCCTTAAGCACGAGAAGGTATTGCCAGAAAGTCATCTCGGAACCCTTTTTTCCGGAAGTCCCGGATCAGAACAGGCTTTCGCGCACGTACAGCACGTCATCGGCCGCCACCTTGTCGTCCATCTTGGGTTCCATGCTCTGCAGCGCCCCGTCCTTGGCGCGCCGATGAAGCCTCAACCCCTTCTCCGTCCCGCGCTGGGTCACCCCTCCGCCGGTGGCGAGCGCCTGCATCACGGTCATGCCGCGCTCTACCCGATAGGCTCCGGCACGCTGGACTTCCCCGTAGATGTAGAACATGGGGGCACGATGAACGTACAGGATGTCGCCGCCGATCACCGCATTGTTGTCGGCCGTATCGCCCGACTGGAACAGCGACGGCAAGTCCACTTCCTTGCGGTATGGCTTGCCGTTGCGGCTACCCACCACCACCACCATGTCCGCACCCGTCGGGATGATGCCCCCCGCCAGCGCCAGCGCATCGGTCACCTTCATGTTGACCATTTCCAGCGGATAGCGCCCGGGCCGGGTCACCTGGCCCAGCACGGCAACCTGGCTGCCACGCATCTGGGTTACCAGGATGTTGACCTGCGGCTGGAGCACGAACTTGCCATCGCGCAACGCCTTCGCAATGCGCTGCTCGGCGGCGGAAATGGACAGCGAACCCACCTGAACCGAACCCACCAGCGGGAAGGTTATGGTGCCCGCCTCCGACACACGGGTTTCCACCATCAGATCCGGATTCTGGAAGACGGAGATCTTCACGATATCGCCCGCACCCAGCACGTACTCCCCGCCGCCCTGCGCACCGGCGAGTCCCGGAAACATGCTCGCGACGAACAGCATCAAGGCTGCAAGATACTTCACAAATCGAATATTGGCCGCCATCGGTTGTTCCCCCCGTGCAGTTTGACAACGTATAACGATACAAACATTTCATGACGAGATCCAACGCGGGCATAACACGCGCTGTCAGCCGCCACATCCCAGGCTGGCGCAAACTCTAATTCTTTCGGTGGATCGTTGCCGTGACATAGTTCCCACCCCGGCGTCCTTCGAGGCACCAGGCGGAAGACAACGCAGCGCAGATCCCGGAAATCGGCCCGGCTAGAGCCATTTTGCATTTGACGACAGCGCCGCACCGAACGCCGAAACGCCCTAAATCGGGCGGCGCCACCGTCGCGCAACCGGCCCGCGCTTCTGACATCGGCGTCGTCACGACACCCTGATGCGGAATTCTTCCGCGAAAAAACGCAACCCGCCACGAAGGGGCGCTTGCGCGGCGCCGTCGTGGCGGGCTTGCTGTCCGAAGGGCGCCACCCCTCTGCCGTTGCACCGAGAAAGGGCGCCAGAGAACAAATACCGCTCAGAAGGTGAATTGCACTCCCGCAGTCGCGGCATTGGCCTTGTAGGGGACGCCCGCGATATTGGAATTGCGCCTCTCATGCCTCATGGAAACATTGAACTGCAAGGCCCGCGATTGCTTGTACACCGCGCCCAGGCGCGCCGTGCGGACCTTGTCTTCACGGCGGGGGGCGCCGGCAACCGAGGTGGCGAGATCGCCCTCGTAGTCACGAATCGCATACTCGAGGCCGCCATCCACGCCGATCTTGGCCGTCGGAAGCCAACTTAACGCAATCGCCAACGCCTTCGTGTCCACCGATCCCGGGTTGACGTCATCAATCGTCGTCACCTCCTTGCGAATCGAGGTATTGATCAGCCAGCGGGGATCCGGGCTCCAGCCGAGGCCCAGCTTGAACATCGGCGCAGAAAAGTCCCGCGCGGTGAAGTCGGAGTAATTGCGTCGATAGTAGCCGACGTAGCCGTCCAGCACGCTCGCCCCGGTAAGACGCCATGCGCGCAGCACCATGCGCAGGTCGTCCTGGGTGAAGCTGTTGTCCACCGGCGCTCCACCAAACAAACCCTTGTTGGGATAGGTCGTATCCGTATGCCGGTACCGGGCCTCGAACTCGTTGCCCGTGGGACGCTTGTGAATAACCCCGAAATCAACATAGGTGCTTCGATTGTCCGAGCCCGTCATCGCAGTGTTTGAGTTCTCGGTCGTCAGGTAGCCCGCGCCGGCGCCCACCGCCCAATCTGGATGCCACCAGTAGTTTGCAGACGCCATGAGGCGCTCGGCGGTACTCTTGTTCTTCAGGGATACCGTGAGATCCTCGAAGCCGGTCTGCGACTGGGCATGCTGGAGCACCAGGTCGCCGCGCCAGTTTCGTCCCGCCTGCCACAGCCACTTGCCGCTCGCAGAATACGCATCGTGGTCAAGGGCCGAATACCTGTTGAACATGTAGTGGCTGAGATCCAGATCCACCAGGAACTTCTGGAGACTCACCGGGATGTCGGCGTGGAACTGCGCGTAGGTCCGGCTGACAATGTCCGAACGGGCGTCAGATCCGAATCTGACGCTGGTGTCACCGTCAGGACGCCGGAGAATGTTGTCGTCGTAGGTAAACGACTGGCCGATGGTGAAGGAGAACGGATCACCCTCGCCGGCCTGCGCATTGCTACCCACAACACCGAGCCCCAGTCCAAGAACCGAACCGAGGAGGAAGTACCCCTTTTTCATCAGGCGAGTTCTCATGATAGAAGTTCTTTAAAAATCAAAGAGGTTTTTGAACAGTCGCCACAGATGGCGGACGTGAAATAATACCTTCATGCTTGGAAATGGCCGCTGATATATTAAAACGGAAACTTAGCAGGTGCAAAAATGTTTGCGGCGCTAGACCAACAGCAGAACCTCCTGAAAGTCCGTCTCAGCCTCACAACGCTTGTCGGGTATCTTCTTGATCCGATACTCCTTGTGGCTTCGCTGGCGGCAGTCATGGCCCACTACGGGGAGCCGTTTTCCGCCCCCTACCTGACCCTCTGGGCGATCGTGGTGCTGCTCGCCTTTCCGGGCAAGTCCCAGTTGGGCTCCTCCACCGCCGAGATGTATCGGGATCTCATCTCAGGATGGCTCCTGCTTTTCAGCGTCCTGATCTTTTTCGGCTACGTGAGTGGATATCTTGATGCCTTCCCGCGCTATGTCCTGGTGACATGGTTTGCGGCTGCCCCGGTTACGTTGCTCGCCGGCCACCACATCATGCGGGAAGTCATTCCGCGTCTGGCCGTCAACAACCAGCGGACTGCGGTGGTGGTTGGCGCCAACGAACATGGGCAGAAGCTGGCGGAGCAGATCCGTGCCAACCCCTTCCTGGGCGTACGGGTGATCGGCTTCTTCGACGACCGGGTAAAGGTGCGTGCCGGCGATACCCACGACAACGCCATCCTCGGGCCGATGAACCAGCTCGGCCAGTTCGTCAAGGCCCGCGGGGTGGACATCATCTATCTGGCACTGCCGATGGCCTCGCAGCCACGCATCCTGCAATTGCTCGACGACCTGCGCGACACGACCTCCTCGATCTACTTCGTCCCCGACATCTTCATGACCGACCTGATCCAGGCGCGCGTTGACAACGTCAGCGGCATGCCTGTGGTGGCGGTGTGCGAGACGCCCTTCACCGGCGTCAACGGTCTCATCAAGCGCGCCAGCGACATCGTGCTGTCGATACTGATCCTGATCCTGATTTCGCCAGTAATGCTCGCCATCGCCATCGGGGTAAAGCGCAGTTCCCCGGGCCCGGTGTTGTTCAAGCAACGTCGCTACGGGCTGGATGGAAAGGAAATCATCGTCTACAAGTTCCGTTCCATGTCGGTGTGCGAGGATGGATTCGACATGCCCCAGGCCCAGCGCAACGACCCGCGCGTGACCGCCTTCGGCGCGCTCATCCGGCGCACGTCCCTCGATGAACTGCCCCAGTTCTTCAACGTGCTGCAGGGCCGCATGAGCATCGTCGGGCCGCGTCCCCATGCCGTCGCCCACAACGAAACCTACCGGCGGCTGATCAAGGGCTACATGATCCGGCACAAGGTCAAACCAGGCATCACGGGCTGGGCCCAGGTCAACGGCTGTGGTCAGTGACTCCAAGGCTTACTGAAGTACTCCGGTCGAACGCCTCCCCCCGGACCCCCAGCGAAGGGCGCTCGTAGGGTACTTCTCTTCCATGTGTCGTCAGTCCGCCTCAGCACGGCGTGCCCAGCGCATGATGCCCGCCTCTTCAATCCTGCCGACCTTCCCCCGCCGCTCCAGAAACACCAGGTGGGCAATTGCCTCGCCCATCGCGAAGCGCACCTGGTGGGGGTCGTCTATTTCACGCTGAAAGAGCACCGGCAGCAACTCGGCGGCTGTTTTCGGCTTGGCGCATGCCCCCAGCAGTTCCTCGCAGCGGGCGCGGTGGTGCGCCCTCAAGGCCTCCACCCGGGTACCGATGCCACGAAAGGGCAGCCCATGGGACGGCAGCACCAGCGTGTCGCCCGGCAAGTCGAGGAAGCGCTCGATGGATTCCAGGAACTGCCCGAGCATGTCATCGGCGGGATTGATCGGCCATACCGGCACGTTCGTGGAGATCCGCGGCAACAGCATGTCCCCGGAAATCAGCACTCCAAGCGTCCGGCAATGGAGTGCGGCGTGCTCCACGCTGTGTCCGTAACCCACCATCACCGTCCAGTCGTTGTCGCCGATGCGAAGGCACTCGCCGTCGCGCAACCGCACGAACGTATCCGGTAGCGCCGGCACGCCCCGGGCATAGGCGCCGCCGAGCCGCGCCAGGCCCTCGTACCCGGGCCCTGCCAGCCCGTGGCGCGCAAACATCTCCAGTGTGGCCGCCGCCGAGAACCCCGCCAGATTTGCGCGGATCAGGCTTGCCATCATGTATTCGCCGGCGGTGATCCACAGTGGCGCTCCATGCTCGCGTTCCAGCCACCAGGCGAGCCCGATGTGGTCCGGATGGCAATGGGTCACGATCTGGCGCCGCAGATTCAGCCCCTCGGCGGGGCCCGCCAGTACCCCGCGCCAGGCATCCTGCACCGCAGGCAGAGAAATGCCCGTGTCCACGGCCGTCCATCCGCCGCCATCCCTTAACAGCCAGAGATTCACGTGATTCAGCGCAAAAGGCAGGGGCATCCGCAGCCACATCACGCCCGGAGCGACAGCCACAGCCTCGCCGGCCTGTGGAGGCCCCACGTGCAGGTAGTCGATGTCCATTGGGCGAACCATCCGGAAGAATACGAATCAGCGCGTCCCGCGGCCACTGTGGCAGACGCGGGCCAAACAGACGAGGAACACTCGCCGCTCGGCATTGTATCGTGGCGGAATGCGCTTTCCGGTGATTCCCGGAGCCTCCGGCCCAAGCTCCATCCAGGAACCGGATCCGGGATGGAACTCCCGATCCCTCGTGCTCCCGACCCGTCACGGGTGGGGCCCGGACCAGGCGGACCGGCGCCCCACTGCGGAAAGGACGATCAGAGTGGCGATGCGGTGAATCGCAGGGCCGTGCCGGACTTGGCCACCACCCGCCAGTGCGTCTGGTCACCGCTCACCGTGGCCGACCCGCTGTTGACCTTGGGCTGCGCGAAGCCCGCCTTGGGCAGAAGCCAGGACATGGTCGCCAGGCTGGTGGGATGGCTGGCGTCAAACTGCTTGGCCCCGGCAGCGGTCTGGGTCACGGTCCAGGTCACGCTGCGCCGCTTGGTACCGAAATCCGCCAGCGCCGCCATCGTGTACCACTTGAACTGCCCGGCGGATCGCTTTGTCTTGGCGTAGTTCAGCATCGAGAGCAGCACGTCGGACCAGTCGATGGCCCCCGGAGGATGGGCGTAGATCTCCCGGCTGGTGCGGTAGGCGACGCTGAAATCGATGAGCTGGGTATACCAGTTGGTGACGTCCTGCTTCGGCACGCCCAACTCCTGGAACTCCTCGAAAGTGGCGTAGGGTCCGAAGGGCGTGATGGGGAAGGCCCACATGTTGGGGTTGCGCAAGGCGCCGTCGCGGTAGGTGCGCGTGGGACCCATGCCGGTGTGGCCGAGGAAGTAGTACCCCACCACTCCCTGGGCTTCCAGCCAGTCCACCGCCCATTGGGGGTTGTTGCCCTGTGGCGCCGAATACTCCCGCGTCGCATGCCCCACGGTCCCGTCCACCGCCTGTCGGTTCAGCACCAGATACTGCTGGAACTCCGCCTGGTTGGTCTCCGACACGTTGTAGCCATAGTAGTCGTGGATCCAGCCGCCATGGTTGCCCACCTGGTGGCCGGCCTTGTCGAAATCCTTGAGGAATTTCTGGGCCGTCGGGTTGTTGGGCAGATCGAAACCCAGCTTGTCGCCGAAGGTGATGGTGTCCGGACCGGCGGTCATGTGCATGGAAAACGGACCATGCTTCCACACGCCCAGCGTCTTGAGTTGCTGCATGGGCTGAAGGGCCTCCTGGGCATCCAGGTGCCAGTTGAAAGTCAGGCCGCCGACGCCGTTGGGGTGATTGGCCAGGCGCGGCAGCTTCAGCATTTCATCGCCGAAATAGCGCATGAAGCCGTGCATCAGCATGCCGTCGGTCTGTCCCTTGAGGGCCGACAGCGGCGTGTTCACGAACAGCACCTCGCCGCTGCCGACAGCATTGCGTCCCGCCGTCAGGCCGAAGGTTGGTGAGGCAAGCAGCGCCGTGCCGGCAAAGGTGCCGCGGGTGACGTAGCTCGGATAGATGAGCACGCCGTATCCGTAACCCGAGACGGCGTGGGTTGCTCCCGTGGCCGCTGTCGTAGTCGCCAGTGTGGACAGACTCTTGGTGGTCGTCCCGCCGCTGGTGGTGCCGAGTTTCACCGTGGTGGTAGCGCTCACCTTCGGCGCTTTCTTCGCCGTTTTCAGATCCACCGTCGTCGTAGCGTTCAGCGTGGTCCGCGAACTGGTCGTGGTGGCGCCACCGGTCACGGTTTCAGTCTTGACCTTGAAGAACTGCGAGTGGTCATAGCCCTTGAGTCCGCCGGGGTTCGTGGTGCTGGCGGGGAGGTAGAGCGCTTCCCCGGACGACAGGCTGACCGAGGACAGCACCCCCTTGGTCGTGGTACTGGTCGTGGTGGCGGTGGTGGACGTCGTGCGGGCCGTCGTCGTGCTCCCCGTCGTGGTCGTGGTGCCGTACAGCATGGACTTGCCCGGCGGCACCTGGAACTTGCGCAACTGCCCCTCCAGCCCCGTGATCGGCCCCAGGCCGACCATCAAGTCGCGCAGTTCATCGTAAAGCACGTAATCCACACCCGCCATGGCGCTGAAACGCGCTTTCGGGATGGGGAAACACCCGCCGTCGTTCAGGGCGCCGGAGTCATACACCAGCGTGGCCTTGCCACCCTGGCTGACATAGCTCTGGATTGCCGTGACCAGTGCATCGCTGGCCACGTAGTGCAACTGATCCGGCAAGATCAGTCCCCGGTACTGCAGCGCACCCGAGCCCATCTGCATGAACTGTGAATCCGTGATGGCCTGCAGACGAAAGCCCTCCTCGCTGGCGGCGTCGAACCACGCCGCCACGCGCACGTCCGTGACGGGCATGCCATCAGGCACGAGCAGCGCGAGGGTGTCCGCACTCTGCGCCCTGGCAGGACCGGCCAGCGCCATCAGCAACAATGCCGCGGACACCGTGGCAAGGCGCACCCATCGTTCAAGCTTCCCGATCATCTGACTCTCCTCTGTTCTTGCGCTTTGATGTGCACCATCCGGCGCGCGCTGCCACCGCACTGGCATCCACGCGGCGGATGTGAATTGCGCCCGCTGCACACAACCGTTTGAAGCAGCGGGCGTGGCGACCCGACACACATTGACATCTGCATCGGGTCTCAATCTCGACTGATTCTAACCGCGCAGAAATCTACGTCTCTAGGATTAGACGGGCTTAGGGGAGTGCGCGCCCGCTTGGGCATGTTCCGATCCGGCGCGAAGGCGCACCGGCGCAGTCGGGGACACGATCACGGTGTCCCTTGCTCTGAATGGCAGGAAATCAGGGGGTGAAGCAGCTCGACCAGCGCCGCGCTCCTTGCCCGGGCAGTCGAAGGCTTCCCGCCCTCAGCCGGAAGCCGCGTCAGGCCCCACGCCCAAGGGCTCCTAAATCAGGTCACCGCGGAAAGCCGGCCCTAATCCGTCTCCGGCTGGCGCAGCACGGCTTCCACCCGCACCTGACCGGGATCGGCCAGCGCCTCGACCTTGCAGGAATCGACATGGATGCGCCGCGTCGCCTGCAGCTCGGCCAGCCAACCCACCCAGGCATCGAACCACACGCCCGACAGGTTGAGCCGCACCTCGCCGTTGCCCAGGGATTCCACCGCGCCCTCCCCGAGTTCCACCCCGCGCGCCCGGGCGGACTCCCCGATCGCCGTCCGCAGTTGTCCCGCGTCCATCGGCGCCGGCCTGGCGATGGCCTTCAGGCGCGCAACCTCGGACTTGCGGCTGCGCATCTCCTCGACCTGGGCACGCAAACCAGGAAGACGGCCCTCGATGCGCGACAGCGCCTCGAGGGCCGGCAGCCACACCGCGCCGACCACCAGCATGGCCGCCAGCACGCCTGCGCCTGCGGTGAGGGCTACCCTCTCCCGGGCGCTGCACGCGGCCCAGGAAGAACGCAGCTTCTGCCTCAGAGACTCGTCGGCCATGTCAGCTCCGCAGCCCGACGTTCAGCCGCAGCGCGGTGGCTGGGTCTCCCGTCGTCTCCAATCCCACGGACAACCCCAGCGCTTCGAGGCGTCCGCGCAGATCCCCGGTCGCCGCCTCCGGCAGCCCCAATACCAGGCTGAGCCGCCCCTGGCGGTACTCCAGCCCGCGCAGGGCCTGTGGCGGCAACTGCGCCAAGACCGGGGAGCACCGCCCCAGCAGCGCGAGGAAATCCTCCGCTCCCGCCTCCCCCGCTGCCCGCAGCAGCCCACCCATCTGTCGCCGCATCTGCAGCACCGGGTCCACCACCGCAGTAGCCTCGGGAAACGCTTCCCGGAACAACGCCACCGCCTCGTTGCGCAGATCCCGCTCCTCCAGGCTGCGGACGCCCAGCAGGCCCAGTACCCCCAGCAGATGGACAACGCCGACCAGGCCCAGCACCGCCAGAGGCACCCGCAAAGCACGCATGCGCTCCTGCCAGCCCGGGCGCGGACGCAGATCACCCACCCGCAAGTCCGGAGCGACGGACCAGTCCCCCATGGCCCAGTCCCACGAACCGGCCGTCACGACCTCCAGTCCCAGTTCCACTGCCCACCGCGCGACCCGGGGATGCGCGCCGGCGTCGCGCAGCCAGACGTCGATTCCGTCGGGGCGCCCGGTGCCCGCCTCGGCCAGCGCGATGCGCAGCACCGTGGGCGCCGACCCATCCGGTGGAATGTCGACGCTGACCGGATAGCCCAGCGCCGTGAACAACCATCCACCATCCGCGGCGGCCAGCACAGTCCAGCGGCCGGGCTTCACAGCCGCCAGACTGGTCTCGGCCACGATCCGGGCCAGCGTCCGTCCCGCCGCAGACAGTGCCCCGATGAGCGTGGCGAGGAGCGGGCGCGCCACCACCACGGCAAGGGTCCGCCCCTCGGCGTCCTCCCCCAGTCGCAGCACGTGGGTATCGTCGGGCTCCTCAAGCAGGCCGTCTTCCAGGGCGTAACCCAGCACCCCCACCTGCAGCGCGGCCCGCCCGCCAGGCACGCGGCGGCGCATCACCGACAGGCAATCGGCGGCAATCACGCCCACCACACCCTCGCCGTGGGGCAGATCCGAAGCCGTGCCCTGGCCGCGCCGCAGCACACGCGCGCCATCACGCAGCGCCCACGTGAATACGCCGCTGCGCGCCGCGTCTTCATTCAGCAACAACAGCAGATGCGCCAAGTACTGCCTCCGTTTCCGTCCTCAGTGACAACAAACGTACAACGGCCCTTCCAATGGACATGCAGCCCTTCCCTCCCCGGGCTTTGAGTCGACCCGCGCCCTTGACGGGCTGCCGAGGCCAGACGCCGCCTTCAGTCCATGGTCTGGGCCACCGTCACCGGCCACGATTCGCGCTGCGCCCGGTACAACAGTGCCTCCGTGCGCACCCGGACATCGTTGCGCCGCACCAGGGCCGTGACGCGGAAATGGCTGCTGGTGACGGTGACCAGACCTTCTCCCGCCTTCAGTTCCGCCGCCCTCGGCAGACGAGCGCGGAAATCCGCCACGTCCTTGTAGTAAGCCGGATTGCGCTGTGCCACGGCGGTACGCGCCTCGACCAGCGTCAGCCCGTCGATCACCGCCGCCAGCACCTCGGCGGGTGCCGTGTTGACGTTGACTGCCGTCCCGTCCGGCAACACCGTCACAAAGGGGCCAAGCACCGCCACCACTTCGTCCGTATAACCCTTGACCCGCGCCAGTTCCCCAAGCCGGGCGAGGGGACGATTGGCCGCCCGGTAGGGGGGGGATAGCCGCAGGTAATCCTCATCCTCGGCCCCGAATCGGGAGACCTTGGCAATGTCCGCATCCATCCAGTCCGTGAGACTGTCCGCGAGTTCGACCGGCAGCCGCAACAGCGTGAGCAGCGTGCGATAGCGGGCCACTGCCGCGGAATCCACGCTGCCGTGGCGCAAGAGGTTGTTGAGGTTGAAGAGCCCCTGCTGCTCGACGATGCGCGCCTCCACGACGCCCCCCTCCACCAGCCCCGGAGACAGGGGAGCGTTCCAGGCGCTTCGAGCGTGGTCCACGGTGGTGCGGCTGCCGTCGTCGCGCAATGCCTCCGCCGCCCGCGCCACCGCCGCCACCGCGCTCTGGCGGGCCTGGGCCGCGTCGGCGGTCAGTTCCAGATCGCGCGCCCAGACGTGCGCACGGTAAAGCATGGTGGCCGCCGCAGTGGCGGCGAGCGCCACGGTCACCAGCGCCATCACCACGGCCACACCCCGTTCGCGGACCGCCACGCCCGTCACCATGAAAACCGGCGCACGATGGTGCCAAGGTCCGGAACCACAAGCGTCACCTCCACCGCCCTCGGCAACTGCGCGAGGGCACCGGGATCTCCGGCCTGGGGGGGCCAGCGTTCGCTCCACACCTGCCCGAGGTCCATGCCCCGCAGCCGGAACTCGGTCACCTGCCCCGGAAAAGTGTCCATCTCCGGCCGACTGTCCGGCGCAAGATCCGCGGTCGTGTAGCTCAGCCGCTCCAGATGCCCATCGCGCAGGCGATAGCCCACCCGAACCGGAGCACCGCCCGCGCCATCCGTCCCGGGCGTGGTCCGGGTCATCCACAGATCCGTAGCACTCCCGGTGCCAGCCGTGGCACCGAACTCCCAGGCCGCAAGCTCGCGGCCGTCGCCAGCGCGCACCGGCCGTGCCAGCGCCTGTCTCAGATCCCCCTCGAAAACTTCGAAGAACCTCGCCACATCGCGCCACTGGCGGTTCTGCACCGCCAGCCGCGCCTCCGTATCCAGGATCTCGGTCAGACCCCGAAAGGAAAACGCTGCCATCACGGCCAGAATGGTGATGGCCACCAGCAGTTCCACCAGCGTCAGGCCCGCCATGCCGGCCCGGCGCCCCCGCCAGCCCGCGCCGCGCCCGCCGGTGTCGGGCAACGGACTCACGGCTGCCCCTCGCGGCGCACCAGGAACCCCACCCGGGTGGCAAGGACACGCTCGCCCGCGGCGGCACGGCGAACGGTCACCTCCACGCGCCGGAAACGGGGGTTGGGCGTGGCACTGACCTGCTCGCGCCACTGGAACTCCAGACCCGCCTGACGCTCGCTGCCGCCATACTCCCCTGGCGCGGCCCATGAATCGCGCGCCTGGTGGTCGTTCAGCCGGTTGTCCGCCACCCAGTTGGCCAACAGGCGGTCACGATGGTCCGCCGAGGCCGTGACGGTCAGGCCGCTGGCGCGGGACGCCGCCAACAACGCCACGGCCAGGATGGACAGCGCCACCAGCACCTCCACCAGGGTGAAGCCGCGCCATGCCGCAATCGCTTCAGCCCTGCCGGCGGCCATAGGTCAGTTCGACCTTTCCCACCACCGGACTGGCCTCGATGGAGGCCGTGGACGTGTCGTCGCGCAATTCCACGTGCAGGCGGCCCATGCCGCCCACGCGCAACGGGTAGCGCCGGCTGCCGGCCAGCGGCCTGCCGTCCGCGGTGCGGGCTGCAAGGCGCAGCGATCCTGGCAACTCCCGCGGCCGCAACTGCGCGTCACCCGGCAGGGCCTCCCACTGACCCGCCGCCCCGGCCTTCCAGAACGCGTAACCGCGGTCGTTGCAGGACCAGGCCAGGTCGTCGCCCCCCAGACGCGCCTGCCGCATGCCCAGCTCCAGCAGCAGCGCCAGCCGTTCGGACTCCTGGCGCAGCGTCCGTTCATCGTTGATGCGCATGCTGAAGGAAGCAGCCGTCATGGCCACCGCCAGAATCACCAGCACGACGACCACCTCGACAAGGGTGAAACCCCTCGCGCCAGCCCGCAACCGCGGGGAAAGGGGCAAGCGCCTCCCGCTTGGCGCCCCCCCGGCAGACATCGGGCGCATCGCCCTTCTCCGTAGCCTGGTCATCATGGCGGCGCATCAGGCGAGCGCACGCCGCTAGAGATCCCAGGACCCGATGTCGGCATCAATGCCGGTGCCACCAGGCTGGTTGTCGGCGCCGTAGCTGAACACATCGATCTCGCCCCTCACCCCGGGGTTGAGATAGTGATAGGGACTACCCCACGGATCCTTGGGCAAGCGTTCAAGATAGCCGCCGGCCTTCCAGTTGCGCGGCACCGGGGCCGCAGACGGCGCGGTAACCAGCGCCTGCAGGCCCTGCTCAGTGGTGGGATAGCGCTGGTTGTCGAGGCGGTAGAGCTTGAGCGCCTGCAGGATGGTGCTGATGTCCTGCTTCGCGGCGATGCCCCTCGCTTCGTCCGGTCGGCTCATGATCCTGGGCACCACCAGCGCCGCCAGCACCCCCAGGATCACCACCACCACCATGATCTCGATGAGCGTGAAGCCCCGCTGCTGCCCCGGCACCCGCCACGCCCGGACTCCCTGTCCCTGCACCCGTGCCATGCTCAATCCCCCGTGTCCCGAATTCCCGTCTGCCACCCTTCGCGGTCGACAGACGCCCCGGCTTCACCCGCCTGGCCCGACTCCGGGTTCATTGCCCCTGCGGGGGAGTGGCCGCCGAAGCCTGCTCCGCATCCCCGCCTTCATTGCCGTCCCGGGCCGCGCCCCCAAACTGGTCCGGCGCGCTGCGGCGCGGCTGCGGAACGCCTCGTGCCATGGCCGCGGACTCCGTCCCGGCCACATCTTCCCGCGCCCCCTCCTCCAGCCGCACCACGATCCGGCGAGCGCCGCTGCGCAGCACCGCCTGGTCCGCCAGCACTTCGTCCAGGATCAGCCCCGGCCTGACCTCATGTCCGACCACCGCGGGAAGCGACTCGCCGGCGTCGGACACGAAGATGGCGAAGCTGTCGCGGGCACCCGCCGCATGCACGCCGAAAAGCTTCAGGTCGGAAACGCCACCGTCTTCGATCGCCTCGGCGTCCGGACGCCTGCCAAAAACCGCCGCAGCGCCCACCGCGTCCGCCAACGCCACAGGACTGCCGCCGGCTGCGGCAGCGCCTGAAATGGCCCCCGGGGCCTCCAGCGGCGCCACCAGTCGCCAGACCCAGTAGGCGACGCTAATCGCCAGCGCCAGGAACAGCAGCAGGTAGGTCAACCACGTGCCCGACTTGCGGGGAAGCACAACGATCCTCATGATGACGTTCAGACTAACACCCGCTACCTCGGGAAAGAAGCCGAATTGGCACGTCTTTCGTCCCCTTTCTGCCGAAATGGCAAGCCGGGGCGGAGTGTTATGATCTGCCGCGTCGTCGCAATCCGTTGCAATTCGTCGCCCGGCGACATTATCCTGGAATTCCACGTGACCGGACCCGTGAGCCCGAACCGCCGCATCCCGCGTGTCCCGCCATGGGGTTCGGCCGCGCTGTGGCTGGCCCGATGCACCGTGGCGATCCTCCTGGGCCTTTCGGCACCGCTGGCACGCACCGCCGAGGAGAACGTGACCCTCAACTTCGTCGGCGCGGAGATCGAGCCGGTCATCAAGGCAGTCGGCCAGATCACCGGCAAGAATTTCCTCATCGATCCGCGGGTCAAGGGCACGATCAACATCACCACCCCCACCCCGGTTCCCCGCTCCCAGGTGTTCGAGATCTTCCTCGCCGCGCTGCGCCTGCAGGGCTTTACGGCGGTGGAGTCCAGCGGGATCGTGCAGATCCTGCCCGAGGCCGACGCAAAACTCCACTCCGTGCCCACCCAGCGCGACCGCGGCGCACGGACCACCGATTCCAACCGCATCGTCACCCAGGTGTTCGCGCTCAGGCACGAATCGGCAGCCATGCTGGTGCCGGTGCTGCGTCCGCTCATCTCGCCCAACAACACCGTCGCCGCCTACGCCAACAACAATACCCTGGTGGTGACGGACTACGCCGACAACGTCCAGCGCATCGGCAGGATCATCGAGTCCATCGACCAGCCGGGCACCGGCGACCCTCAGGTGGTGCGCCTGTACAACGCCACGGCCGCCGAGGTCGCGCAAACCGTCCTGCGCCTGCTCTACGAACAGCCCGGCGGGAGCGCCCAGGGCGCCGCCCCGGGAGATCCCGGCCAGCGCGTGAGCATCGTGGCCGACACACGCACCAACAGCATCATCATCCGCGGCGAAAACCCGTCGAAGATCGGGCGGGTGCGCCGGCTCATCGCCCAGTTGGACCAGCCCCACAACAACGGCGTCGCGGGCAACCTGCGCGTGATCCACCTGCGCAACGCCGATGCCATCAAGGTGGCGGAGGTGCTGCGCGGCTCGCTGGCGAACGCCTCCCAGAATGCCGGCGGTGTCGAGGGCGCCGCGGGCTCCCCTGCGGGCGGGGGCGCCCCCCCCGCGGGGTTGCAAGGGGGCCGCTCGAGCGCGGAAGGCATCGGCCACGGGGCAGTGCTGGCCGACCCGGCCACCAATTCGCTCATCATCAACGCGCCGGAACCGGAGTTCAACGCCCTGCGCGCGGTGATCGAACGTCTGGATACCAAGCGCGTCCAGGTCTTCGTCGAGGCGCTGATACTCGAAGTCTCCTCCGACAAGGCGGCGGAATTCGGCATCCAGTGGCTCAACCTGCAGAACACCGTGGCCGGGGCCGGGCGCGGGCCCATGGGTGGCTCGGTGTTCGGCGATTCCGGGACGAACATCATCGCCAGCGCGCAGAGCCCCGGAACCATCGGCAAGGGCCTGACCATCGGCATCGTGCGCGGCCAGATCAACATTCCCGGCATCGGCACCATCGCCAACCTGGGCATGCTGGCGCGCGCACTGGAGACCAACGCCAACGCCAACATCCTGTCCACGCCCAACCTCATCACGATGGACAACGAGGAGGCCAAGATCGTCATCGGCCAGAACGTGCCGTTCATCACCGGCCAGTACGTCACGCCCGGGGCCACCGCCGCCACGCTCGTGCCCTTCCAGACCATCGAGCGCAAGGACATCGGCCTGACGCTGCGCATCCGCCCCACCGTCTCCGAGGGCGGCGCCATCAAGATGAAGATCTTCCAGGAGGTGTCGTCGGTGCAGGACCGCACCAATACCGCGGGCATCATCACCAACAAGCGCTCCATCGAGTCGCTGGTGGAGGTGGAGGACGGCCTGATCATCGCCCTGGGCGGGCTGATCGAAGACCGCCGCGACAATGGCGTGGAGCAGGTGCCACTACTTGGGGACATCCCGGTGCTGGGCCATCTGTTCCGCTACGAAAACCGGCGCTCGGTCAAGACCAACCTCATGGTGTTCCTGCGCCCGCAGATCCTGCGCGACGGCCCCGCGGTGCAGCGCGCCTCCTACGACCGCTACAATTTCCTCATGGGCGAGCAGTACCGCAACCAGCCGCGGCCCCACCCGCTGCTGCCGGACTATCCCGTGCCCACCTGGCCACCGGTCTCGCCGCTGCCCGCGCCGCCGGGTGTGCCGCCTGCACCCTCCGCGCCGCTCTCTCCGTCCGGCGAGGGGCGCGGCTCCAACGTCCAGCGCCCGGCTTGACGGCGTCCGCCGGCACGCTCGACCGGACAACGCGAGACGAACCCGCCCGTGGCCTCCCGGCTCGAATCCGCCTCCCACCTGCCCTTTGCCTTCGCCCGCAGCCACGGCGTGCTGCTCGCCGCCCGCGACGAGCGCGAGGCCCGCCTGCTGGTGCGGCGCAACGCCAGCCTGGAGGCGATCTCCGAGATCCGGCGCGTGCTTGGCGTGGCCCTGGCGGTGGAGGTCATCGACGAGGAGGATTTCGCCCGCCGCCTCTCCGAGACCTACGCCCAGGGCGAATCCGGTGAACGCCTGGCGCTGGAACTGGAACAGGACATCGATCTTTCCCGCCTCGCCCAGGAACTGCCGCGCATCGAGGAACTGCTGGACGCCGACGACGATGCACCCATCATCCGCGTCATCAACGCGCTGTTCATGCGGGCGCTGAAGGAAGGCGCCTCGGACATGCACATCGAGCCCTTCGAGGCGCGCTCGGTGACGCGCTTCCGCATCGACGGCATGCTGCGCGACGTGTTCGACACCAGCCGCGCGTTGCACGCTGCGATGGTCTCGCGCATCAAGATCATGGCCAGCCTGGACATCGCCGAGAAACGCCTGCCCCAGGACGGGCGCATCACCCTCAAGCTGGCCGGCAAGCCGGTGGATGTGCGCGTGTCCACCCTGCCCACCGGCCACGGCGAGCGCGTGGTGCTGCGCCTGCTGGACAAGGAGGCGGGACGGCTGGACCTCACCCGACTGGGCATGGGTTCCACCACGCTGGAGGAGTTCCGCGCCCTCATCCGCCAGCCCCACGGCATCATTCTCGTCACCGGCCCCACCGGCTCGGGCAAGACCACGACGCTCTACGCCGCGCTGGAACAGATCGACACCACCACGCTCAACGTCATGACCGTGGAGGATCCCATCGAGTACCTGATCCACGGCATCGGCCAGACCCAGGTCAATGCCCGCATCGACCTGAGCTTTGCCAAGGCGCTGCGCGCCATCCTGCGCCAGGACCCGGACGTGATCATGATCGGCGAGATACGCGACCTGGAAACGGCGCAGATCGCCATCCAGGCCAGCCTCACCGGCCATCTGGTGCTGGCCACCCTGCACACCAACGACGCCGTGAGCTCCGTGACCCGCCTGCTGGACATGGGCATCGAGCCCTTCCTGCTGGCCTCCAGCCTCATCGGCGTGGTGGCGCAGCGGCTGGCGCGTCGGTTGTGCCCCTTCTGCCGGCGCCCCGCCGCTGCCGATGCTTCGGAGGCGGCGCTGTTCAACGGCCAGGGTGCTCCGGCGGTGATCCACCATGCCGGCGCCTGCCCCGCCTGCAACCAGACGGGCTACCGCGGCCGCAGTGGCATCTACGAGCTGCTGCGCCTGGATGACGGATTGCGCCAGCTCATCCACGCCGGTGCCGGCGAACAGGCCCTGCGCGAGCGCGCCCTGCAGCAGGGCATGAAGACCCTGCGCCAGGATGGCATGCGCTGGGTCGCCGCCGGGGAGACGACGGTGGAAGAAATCCTGCGCGTCACCCGCGAGTAGGGCTCTGCCCCGCGCCACGATGAGCCGCAAGCCCTGAATGACCGCCTTCCGCTACAAGGCCCTGGACGCTTCCGGCAAGGCCACCTCCGGCATGCTGGAATCCGACTCCGCCAAGCAGGTGCGGGTGCGGCTGCGCGAGCAGAATCTGGTTCCGGTGGCCGTGGAGCCGGTGAACCGCCCGGCCGATCACGATGCGGCCGGCGGTGTGCTGCCGCGCCTGCGTGGCGGCATCGGTGCGACCGCCCTGGCACTGCTCACGCGCCAGTTCGCCACGCTTCTCGGCGCCGGCATGACCATCGAGCAGGCCCTGAACGCCCTCATCGAGCAAGGCGAGACGGCGCGGGAAAAGGCGGTGCTCGCGGGAGTCCGATCCGAGGTGATGGCGGGGCACAGCCTGGCCAGTGCGATGCGGCGCTTTCCGCGGGTCTTTCCCGACATCTACGCCACACTGGTCATGGCCGGGGAGCAGTCGGGGCAGATCAGCCAGGTCATGCTCAAGCTGGCGGACTACATGGAGGCGCGCCACGCCCTGCGCCAGAAGGTGATCACCGCCATGATCTATCCGGCCATCGTCACGGTGGTGGCCTTCGCGGTCATTGCGGCACTGCTGACTTACGTCGTGCCCCAGGTGGTGTCCGTGTTCACGCAGACGCGGCAGGCTCTGCCGCTACTCACCCGCGGGCTCATCGTCGTGAGCGATTTCCTGCGCGCCACGTGGTGGATGTGGCTGGCCGGGGGCGTCGGCGCCGGCTTGATGCTGCGCCGGGCACTTCGCCAGGAGGCATTCCGCATGCGCTGGCAAGGGCTGTTGCTGCGTCTGCCGGTGGCCGGCGGCCTGATGCGCGCCATCGCCACGGCGAGGTTTTCCAGCGCCATGTCCATTCTTGCGGGTAGCGGCGTACCCATGCTGCGATCACTGGAAACGGGGGCCGGCTTGACGGGAAACCTGCCCATGCAGCGTGCCGTGGAGGCCGCGACACAGCAGGTGCGCGAAGGCGCGAGCCTGGCGGCCGCCCTCAAGCGTGCCGGCGGCTTTCCGCCGATGCTGGTGCATCTCATCGCCAGCGGCGAAGCCACCGGGCGGCTGGACCACACGCTGTCCACCGCCGCCCGTCAGCAGGAATCCGAGGTCGCCGCGCGGCTGTCGGTGCTCACCGCCCTGGTGGAGCCGGCGCTCATCCTGATCATGGGCGGCGTGGTAATGGTGATCGTGCTGGCGGTACTGATGCCCATCATCGAGATGAATCAGTTGGTGCGGTAGGTGCGCGATGCCCGCCGGCACGACACGGCTACGCGACGCCAGGCGAAATGCCGCCGGAGCCTGTGCGACCCTTCATGCAGGCATCGCCATGGGCTGCGCACTGCTGCCCACTTCAAGTTCCGGTTCCGAAAGCTGTTTGGCGAGACGATCGGCAAGCCGGCATGTGAGTGCGGTAATCGTCATGGTGGGGAAATTCGCAGCCGCGGTGGGGAACACGGAACTCCCGGTGAGGTGCAGGTTGCTCATGCCATGGACCTTGAGATCGCGGTCTACCACGCCGTCGCGCGGCGACTCGTGCATGCGCGTGCCGCCCATGTGGTGCCAGCTCCATTCCGGGTGACGCGGCCAACCGCTGTCCTGCTGCGCGACCATCACATGGCCGGAACGCATGTGGTGGCGCAAGCCCCGCTCGGGCTCCGGCCACTCCTTGTCCTCGATGGTCGGATCGAGTTCCACATCGGCCACACGGTTCATCTTCAATTCTTCGGCAAGGATGGCCCAGTTGCGATCGAAGGTGCGGCGCACCTGCGCCCCCAGGCGCCAATCCACCAACACGCGCCGCAGGCCCAGCGCATCGCGTTCGTCCGCCAGCGTCACGCGGCTGTCGGGGTCCGGCGCCGGCTCGACGATGGTCTGGAACTTCACCCCCGTGACCCAGGACGAGATGTGGAACAGGCGCGTGAGGGCAAATCCGAAGGTGTCGATGGGATGGCCGAGCAGCCTGGCGATGTCGCCGGCCCAGGTGAACCCCGGCTGATGGGCGCCCGTGGCGCGCAGCTTCACGCGCATCAGGGCTTTGGAGGCTTCCGTCCCCTCTCCGGGGAAGAGCGAGTGGAACCACGTCTGGGCGTTGAGGATGCCTTCGCGCTCCTGCACTTGCGGGCTGAGCACGAAATGGCCGCCAAAGCTCACGCCGTGGGCCGATACCGAGGGGTTGAGGGCGTGGAAGCGGCAGTCGTAGAGCATGTTGTCCACCCACTCCTTGCGGAACCGCACCTTCCCCGACAATAGCCGCGGGTGTTCCAGGTAGAAGCGCCCAACCTGATCATGGCCGTTGCCCAGACCGGCGGTCTGCACGCTGTTGGCGTTGAGCAGCAGGCGGATGTTCTCGATCCCACCTGCGGCAAGGATGAACTGCTTCGCCTTCGCCCACACGGTTCGTCCCGACAGCGTGCGCACCTTCAGTCTTGTGACGGTCGTGGCCGCAGGGTCGGTCTCGATGTCCACGACGTTGGCGTGGAGAAAGACCTGCACATTGCGCGCGCGCTCCAGTTGCGAGCGGTATTCGGCGCCAAGCCGGGTGGGCGGACTGAACTGGAAAATGATGTCCTGCACCTGGCCGCTGGTGAGCGGCACGCGGCGAACCGTGTGCTTGTTGATGGCCCGCTCCCAGAAATCCGGATCCCATTGGTTGGGGCCGAGTTGCAACAAGGGATGGGCCCGTTCGTAGTAGGCGAGCAAGTCATCCCGGGAAATGGGCCAGCCGCTGTCGGGTACCCATTGGCGCTGGCGAAAGTCGATTTCCTCGAACGGCCGGTTCCAGCCGCCCCAGCAATTGCTGCTGCCCCCCAGATACCGGCTGCGGCAACCGTCGGCAAACTGGTACGGAATGCCGGTGCTGAGGCCGCGATTGAGGTCCATGGTGGCCTCGTCGGGCTCGAATCCCCCGCTTTCGAGTATGCAGGCGTCGATTCCCGCCCGCTCCAACTCCAGCGCCAGCGTGATGCCCGCCACCCCTGCGCCCACCACGCAGACGGTCTTCTCGATCAACGCGCCCTCATCCAGCGTCCTGGTATCGACGAACATCCTGTTTCCCCTTTTCTCTAGCCAATGTTGGTGGCACATCACTGCGGCCGGATACGGCGCGCCCACCGGACGCAACCGTTCCCGCTCGTTTCTTGACCGCCGTGCCTATTCCCGTTTAACGGCCGTGGTCACGCACAACATTAGCGCATACCTCGCAAGCGCCTGCAATGAAATAGTTCCTGATTATGGAATGTCACAACCGTTCCCAGATCCACTTCGCGCGCCGCCGTTAAGGCGTTGGTTTTATAGCGGATAGTTCCACTTCTTCACAAGATGGAGAAGCAGAGTCCATGCAATCATATTGCTTTCTGATGATGCGTATGGCCTGTTTACACGCGTACTGTATAATTTTGCCGGGCCATTGAGGGAACCATGTACTTTGTTGCGGACGCGGGCGAAGGATGCCGTCGATGCTTGCACGTGCGTAATCACCCATGCAGGAACACAGCATCGCCCGAGCCCACGCAGAGTCGATGGTCCGCCAGGCACTTCATCGCCGCGCTCGCGCGCGCCGCCTGAATGTCGATCGTCACCCTGCCAACGAGGCCAAGTGTTGCCGCCGAGTCGCCGACCACGCGGTATGGGCACGGAACAGGACGAAAGACACGGGGCAGCGGACCATCCCTCGCCCTGCCGGGCAGCAGCTCAGCAGCGGAAATCGGCGGCACCCGAAGGATGGGCCTGGGGCGGGCCACGCCTGCGTCCTCAGCCGCGGTGGCGCCGCGGAGGAATCACGAATTGAAAACGGCGGCGGAACACCTGCCGCCGTCATGGTGGCCTTCAGCCGGGCCAGTGGAGACGCCGACTCCGCGGATCAGGCCAGTTTGCAGCCCCGGCCGGGATCCGCAAGTGCCTTGTGGGCGATCCCCGTGACCCGGTTTTCCTTGCCCACCACCTTGCGCAGATAAATGTCCATCACCGGGTTGTGGGCCCTGGACATCGTGAACGGCCCCCGCGGACTATCGATCCTGGCCGACTCCATGGCCTTGATGACGCCCTGCATGCTGCCAACGTCCCCCTTCACCGCCTCCAGCCCTGCCGCCAGAAGCAGGCCGGTATCGTAGCCTTGCACGGCATAGACGTCCGGCTGCTGCTTGAAGGCCTTGGCGTAGGCCAGGCGGAACTGCTGGTTGCGCGGCGTCTCGAGGCCGTCGCCGTAGTGCAGGGTGGTTTCGATGCCCTGCGCCACGCCGCTCACGGCCTCCAGCACGCCGTCGGTGAGAAAACCGGAGCCATACAGGGGAATCTTGTCGCGCAGACCGGCCGCGGCGTAGTCGGTGAGGAATTTCGCCGCCCCGCCGCCGGCGAAGAAGCAGGCCACCGCATCGGGCCGAATCGAGGCGATTTCCGTCAGCAGCGCCTGGAATTCCACGTTCGGGAAGGGCACGAACAGCTCCTTCAACACCTTGCCTCCCGCCTTGGTGAAACCCTCGCGGAAGGCCGCCAGGGACTCCTCGCCCGCCGCGTACTTCCACGTGATGTACGCCGCCGTCCTGTGGCCGCGCTCCACCATGACCTTGCCGATGGGATAGGTGGGCTGCCAGTTGGAAAACGACGTGCGGAACACATTGGGGGCGCACAGCGCGCCCGTCAGGGCATCGGCGCCGGCATTGGGGATGATGGTCAGCACGCCCGTCTCCCGCGCCACCTTCGCCATGCCCATGGCCACACCGGAATGCACGGTGCCGATGAGCACGTCCACCTTGTCGCGCTGCACCAGCTTGTTGGCATTTTCCGGAGCTTTCGCCGGGTTGGATTCGTCATCCACCGTGTAGAACTCGATCTCCCGCCCCCCCAGCCTGCCGCCCCGCTCCTGGATGACCAGCTTGAGGCCGTTGGTGATGGCCACGCCGAGTTGGGCGTAGGTCCCCGTATACGGCAGCATCAGGCCGACCCTCAGCTTCGCCGGCTGAGCCGTGGCCAGCCGGGTGGGCAGCACGCTGGCAGCGGCTGCAAGACCGGCTCCCGCGGCCGCTGCCTTCAGGAAGTCACGGCGCGGTGTGCGCATGTTGCCTACTGCCATGGGTCTCCTCCTTGTTGTGGTCATGAAGAGGCGGTCGCGTCAGGAATCATGGCACCGCCCCGCGGGCGCTCTCCCCGCGCCGCCGGGCGGTTCGCTTTCCTCACGCGGCCGTCAGGAACTCGCCCACGATGCCGATCTGCCCGGCATCCATCAGCATCGGTGCATGGCCAATTCCGGGGATCTGCACCACCCTCGGCTGCGGCCCTCTCGCGCCCATCGCCATGGCCGTTTCGTGGCACAGCAGGTCGGAATGCTCACCGCGGATCACCAGTGTCGGGCAGCGGATCGCGTCGAACACCGGCCACAGATCCACGTCCGCGACGATGGCGCTGCGGAAGGGATCGCCGATGGCCGGGTCGTAGCGCAGCCGCAGGCTGCGCTCGCCATCCGCCCGAACGGAGTGCTCGGTGAGATGGCGGCATTGCCGGTCGTCGAGCGGCGCGAAGGGTGCGCCCACGAGGCGCAGATACTTCTCCGCCGCCTCCAGGGTGTCGAAGCGCGGCGAATTGCCGACATACTCGGCGATGCGCCGCAGGGCCACCGCGGGGATCACCGGCCCCACATCGTTGAGCACCAGCCGGCGTATGGGCGACAGCGGCTGACTGGCAATGAGCATGCCGATCAGCCCCCCCATGGAGGTGCCGACCCAATCCACCTCCTCGGCCCCGATGCGCGCCAGCAGCGTGATCATGTCGTTGACGTAGACGGGCAGGGCATAGTCGGCCGAGACCTTCAGCCAGTCGCTGCGGCCCCGCCCCGCGACATCCGGACATACCACGCGGTAGTGTTGCGCCAGTGCCTGCGCCAGGAAGTCGAAGTCGCGCCCATTGCGCGTGAGGCCGTGGACACAGACCAGCACGCGCGGATTGTCGGGATCACCCCACTCCGTGTAGGCCATGTGATGCAAGCCCCCCGGAGCCATGCACAGCAGGCGGCGCTGATGCATGCCGGTCGTCCGTAGTCCGAGCGGCAGGAGGAGGCGTTGCAGGCTTCGAAATGGATTCATGGCGCAAGACAGGGTCGGCAAGAAACCCAGTCTAGCATCGCGAGGCCGCTGCCCATGGCGTCGGAAGCTGCGCGGGGGAAGACCCCCTAGCGTCACCGCCACGGCGCCGTCCAGATCCGTGCGCAGCAGGCGTGCCCCGGACCGGGAATAGCGCTCCATCACCAATGGATGGGGATGTCGAAACCTGCTGCGGTAGCCCACGGGAAAAATGGCCGTGCGCGCACCCACCGCCTCCACGAAGGCCACGGTGGATGAACTGCGGCTGCCGTGGTGCGGCACCACCAGGAACGTGCTGGGCAAGGCGCCGTCGCTGCGCGCCAGCAGGGCGGCTTCCCCATCGGCCTCGATGTCGGAAGTGAGCAGCAGCGCACGCCCTCCGGCCGTGATCCGCAACACGCAACTCAGATCATTGCGCCGCACCTTGCCCGAGGCATAGGCCTCCGGCCCGGGATGGAGCACTTCAAAGCCCACCCCGTCCCAGTCCCAGCCGGACCCGGCGAGGCAGCGCGTCGCTGCCGGCGCGGTCTCCACCAGGGCATGGGTCAAGCCCAGGGAACTCATCACTTCCGCCACCGGCACCCCCTTCAGGACCGAGGCGGCGCCGCCCACGTGGTCGGTGTCCTCGTGCGTCAGCACCAGGGTATCCAGGCGGGTGACCCCCATCGCGCGCAGGTAGGGCAGGACGATGCGCGTACCGCTGTCCGATTCCCGGGAGTATTGCGGCCCGGCGTCGAACAGCAGATCGTGGGTGCGGGTCTGCACGTGCGCCGCCAGACCCTGCCCCACGTCCAGCACCGTGACGCGCGCCTCGCCCTCGGACGGCCGCGGCGGCGCCACCGCCACCAGCGGCAGCAGCATCGCCGCCGCCGTCCATTTTCCCGGCACGCCGCGCGGCAGCAGCAGCACCGCGGCGCCCGTGATGCCAAGCGCCACCGCCCACGCGGGCGGGACCGGCTGCTGCCACACCGCCAGCGGCAAGTCCGCCAGCCATTCCAGCATCCCCATGAGCGCCGCCATGAAGCCATGGGCCAGCTCCAGCAGCCACGGCACCGGCAGCGCCACGGCCAGCAGCGCCAGCGGCGTCACCACCAGGCTCACCAGCGGAATCGCCACGGCGTTGGCAATGGGCGACACCATCGAGAACTGCTGGAACAGTGCCAGCAGCACGGGCAGCAGGCCCACCGTCACCGCCCACTGGCTGCGCAGCCACTGGCGCATGACGCCGCCGCGGCCCACCCGCCCGCTGTCCACCAGCAGGAGCACCGCCACCGCACCGAAGGACAGCCAGAAGCCGGCCGCCAACACCGCCCAGGGGTCAAGCACCAGCACCACCAGCAGCGCCAGGGCGAGCACATGCCGCGCCGCGCTGACGCGGTCCAGCCACAGCGCCAGCGCCACCACCGAAATCATGTACAGCGTGCGCTGCGCCGGCACGGCGAATCCGGCCAGCAGGCAGTACAGCAAAGCGCCGACCCAGCCGCCCACCGCCGCGGCCTTCTGGGCCGGCAGGCGCAGGGCCAGCCGCGAGCGCCGCCACGCCCAGCCCACCAGTGCATGGATCAGCCCCGCCACCATGGTGACGTGCAGACCCGAGATGCTCATCAGATGGGTGACGCCGGTACGGCTGAACACCTGCCACTGCTGCGACGGCACCGCGCGCTGGTCGCCCACCGCCAGCGCCACCAGAACGCCCGCGTAGTCGTGCTCCGGCAGGGCGGCTTCGAACCGGCCGCGCACGCTCTCCCGCAGCCGCTCCACCAGCAGCCCGGGTCGCCACACCAGGGCATCGAGCCGCTGGTTCGGCACGGCCAGGGCCGTGCTGCGCACGTAGCCGGCCGCGCGAATCCCGCGCTCCAGCAGCCACCCCTCCCAGTCCAGGCCGTGGGGATTGACGTAGCCGTGGGGGCGTTTGAGGCGCAGGGTGAGTTGCCAGCGCTCGCCCGCATGCACCTCCTCGGCGGCATGCAGTTCGGCGTCGCGCCAGCCGCGGTACCACGCCACCGAGAGGCGCCGCGGCACCCGCTCCTGCGCCTGCTCCACCTCGAAATCGAAGCGCACCCCCCGCTCCAGCGCCTGCGGCAGGCTCGCCACCAGGCCGGTCACCACGATGTCGCGGCCCTCGTTTTCCGCCGGGAGTTCGTCTGCGAGACGCAACTCGGCCCGCCATGCGGCCCACGTGAATCCAAGCAGGAAGGCCGCGACCACCGCGCCGATGCGTCCGACGGAAGCGGCCCGGGCACCGCCCGCGTGCGGCAGTGCCACGGACCCGAGCAGCACCAGCGCGCCGCCCGCCGCCGCCCATGGCAGCACCTCGACCTGCGGCAGCAGCGGCTGAAGCTGGCATAGCCAGACGCCAAACGCGAAGGCGATGACCATCGGCAGCATGGCGCCCAGCGGCGCGGGCCTGCCTCCTGCGCCTCCATCGGCGCGCGGCCCGGCCGCGCTCGCCATTCGATCTGCTTCGCCGCCGCCCGGCCTTCGGCTAGAATCGGTCACGCCCCTGCCTTCCCGAGCGCATGCGCAAGCACCTCCGGCAATACCTTCCCGACCACGGGTCCATACGTTCCAACCGTTGGCTGGCGCCGTTCGGCGATACGCTCCTGCATCCCCGGCTGTGGCACCTCAACCGCCGTTCCGCGGCAGGCGCGGTGGCGGTAGGGCTGTTCTGCGGGCTCATCCCCGGTCCGTTCCAGATGCTGGGCGCCACCATCCTTGCGGTGATCTTCCGGGTCAATCTGCCGCTGTCGCTGCTCACCACCCTCTATACCAATCCGTTCACCATCGTTCCCTTATATGTCATCGCCTTCGGACTCGGCAAGCTGGTATTGCGGACCGAAGGTCAGTTCACCCACCCTCCGGAATGGGGAGCGGAAGGGCTGGTGCCCTGGGTCACGGGGCTGATGGAGTGGATGGCCAGCCAGGGCAGACCGCTGGCGCTGGGGCTGGTGCTGCTTGCCCTGTTGCTGGCGGTGGCAGGCTACGGGGTGATGCGGGGCGCCTGGCGCCTCTACCTGGTCCGCGCCTGGCATCGCCGCCGGGCCAGACGCCATGGCCCGGACGCCTGACCGCCCGAAATCTTCGGCCCGCCGGCCCCTGCCGCGGGTCATCGTGCGCATACTGTGGGCGCTGGCGCTGCTGGGGCTGCTGCTGGCGCTCGGCACGGCGGGGCTGTGCTACATCGGCGAGGGCCGGCACTCCCTCAGCGACTGCTTCTACATGACGGCGATCACCGTCACCACGGTGGGATATGGGGAAATCGTCAGCCTCGATCACTCGCCTGGCGGGCGGATCTTCGTCTCGGGCCTGGCCGTGCTGGGTTTCGGCCTGCTGACCTTCACCTTCTCAAGCATCACCGTGTTCTTTCTTGAGACCGACCTGAACGAAGCTCTGAGGAGACGGCGCATGGAAACGGCAATCCGCAAGCTTTATGGCCACTACATCATCTGCGGATTCGGTCGCGTCGGCCTGAACGTGGCCGCGGAACTGGAGGCCACGGGCCGCCACTTCGTGGCCATCGACGAGAACCTCGACACCCTCGAGACCCACAAGGAGAAGACCCCGGGCCTGCTCTATCTCCACGGCGACGCCTCCGACGACGACATGCTGCTGCGCGCCGACATCGCCGACGCGGTGGGCGTGTTCGCCGTCACCGGCGACGACAGCCGCAATCTCATGATCACCCTCACGGCCCGCCAGCTCAATCCCAAGGTGCGTGTGGTGGCGCGCTGCCACGAGTTGCGCAATTCGGCCAAGATGCGCAAGGCGGGGGCCAACGCCGTGGTGTCGCCGGATTTCACCGGCGGCATGCGCATCGCGTCGATGATGGTGCGCCCCAGCGTGGTCAGTTTCCTGGAGGAGATGCTGCGCACCGAACACAAGCTCAGGATCGAGGAGGTGCGTGTGCCATCGTCCTTCCAGCCGCGCCGACTGGTCGAACTGAACCTGCGGGGAACCAATTTCGTACTGCTGGCGGTGCGCGCCGACAAGGACTGGGTGTTCAATCCCGACCACGGTTTCGTGCTGCACCCCGGCCATACGCTCATCGCCATGGTTTCGCCGGCGGGACGCCAGGAACTCGCGTCCGCGCTCCTGCCCGCGGACTGATGCCGGCGTCCACCGGCCGGGCAGTCGCGCAGCCTTCGCGGCGGCTCAGTCCCGGCCCGCTGGCGCCCCCGCCAGCACGCCGTCTTCCAGGTGGAGGATGCGGTGGACGCGGGCCGCAAGATGTGGATCGTGGGTGACGATGACGAAACTGGTTCCCAGGCGCTCGCTCAGTTCCAGGGTGAGGTCGAACACCGCCCCGGCGGTATGGCGATCCAGGTTGCCGGTGGGCTCGTCGGCCAGCACGCAGGCGGGCTCCGTCACCAGCGCCCGGGCAATGGCCGCCCGCTGGCGCTCACCACCCGAGAGTTCCCCGGGGCGATGGCTCAGGCGATGCCCGAGCCCCACCTCGCGCAGCCGCGCCGCGGCCCTTTCCTGCGCCTCGCCCCTGTCCATGCGGCGGATGAACAGCGGCATGGCCACGTTCTCCAGTGCCGAAAACTCGGGCAGCAGGTGGTGGAACTGATATACGAAGCCCAGGGAGCGGTTGCGCAGCCGACCGCGTTCGCCGTCGGAGAGCTCGTCGAAGCGGCGCCCCAGCAACCGCACCTCGCCGGCGCTAGGCGCATCGAGCCCGCCCAGCAGATGCAGCAAGGTGCTCTTGCCGGAACCCGAGGCACCGACGATGGCCACCCGCTCGCCCCGCGCCACCGCCAGGTCGATGCCCAGCAGCACCGGCACCTCGACCTGGCCCTGGCGAAAGACCTTGCGCAGCCCCGAGCACGACAGCACCGGCCCGGACGCGGTCGCCGCCTCATTCATAGCGCAACGCCTCCGCCGGGTTGGTGCGCGCCGCCCGCCAGCTCGGATAGAGCGTGGACAGCAGCGACAGCACGAAGGACACCACGACGATGATGCCCACGTCGTCCCAATGGACTTCGGACGGCAGTTCGCTGATGAAGTAGACTTCCTTGGTCCACAACTGCACGCCCAGCAGCCGCTCCAGCGCCGGCACCGCGGTCTCGAGATTGAACGCCAGCAGCAGGCCACCGCCCACGCCCAGCAGCAATCCGGCCATGGCAATGAGCGTGCCCTGGGTGATGAAGATGGACATGATGCTGGCCGGCGACGCCCCCAGGGTGCGCAGGATGGCGATGTCCGCCTCCTTGTCGGTCACCGCCATGATCAGCGTGGACACGATGTTGAACGCTGCCACAGCCACGATGAGCAGCAGGATGAGGAACATCATGCGTTTCTCCAGCGCCACGGCGCGGAAGAAATTGGCGTGGCTGCGCGTCCAGTCGCTGATCTGCACGTCGGCGCCCAGGCGTGGCAGCAGTTCCCGGGACACCCGCGGCGCGGCGAACAGGTCGTCGAGCTTGAGGCGCACGCCGCTCACCCGGTCTTCCATGCGGTACAGGGCCTGCGCGTCGGCCAGGTGGATGAGGGACAGGCCGGAGTCATACTCGTACATTCCCGCCTCGAAGATCCCCACAACCCGGAACTGCTTGAGCCGCGGCAGCACCGCGGCGGGGGTGATCAGGCCCTGGGGCGCGATCAGCGTCACCTTGTCGCCCACGGACACCTGCAGGGCGTGAGCCAGTTCCACCCCCAGCACGATGCCGAACTCCCCCGGCCGCAGCACGCCCAGGGAGCCGCCGCGCATGTAGCGGTTGAATTCCGCCACCGTTTCCTCCGCTTCCGGCAGCACACCGCGCACCAGCGTCCCGCGCACCGTCTGCTCGTAGGCCAGCATGCCCTGTGCAGAGATGTAGGGCGCCGCAGCGCGCACCCCCGGCTGCCCCGAGGCCGCCCTGGCCACCGCCGGCCAGTCGGACAACTCGCCGTTGAACGACGAGATCTGCACGTGGGACGCCACGCCGAGGATGCGGCTGCGCAGTTCCGTCTGGAAGCCGTTCATCACCGACAGCACCACGATCAGCGCCGCCACCCCCAGCGCCATGCCCAGCACGGAGATGACGGAGATGAATGAAATGAAGCGGGTACGACGCTTGGCGCGGGTGTAACGCAGCCCGATGAGCAGTTCATAGGTCATGGCGGGCGCTATGCTACACTCAGCCGCCCCGCCGCGGAAAAGCTTCCCATGCAAGTCCACCTCGTCGTGCCCGGCCTGTTGTGGCCGCACGACTCCCGCGACGAGGCCACCCGCGGCCTCGCCCTGCCGGCGCTCTCCCTCCTTTGCGGTCGCGGCCGCCTGCGCTGGCATCGCGGGGGGGGTCTCGAATCTTGGCTGGCGGCACGTTTCGGCATGAATGGCGCGACGGCGCCCTACGCCGCCCTGCGCCTCGCCGGAGAGGACGAGGGAAGTGCGCCGGACCGCGACGGTACCTGGGTGGCCGCCGATCCGGTGACCCTGCGCTTTGCCCGCAACGTGCTCGTGCTGGCCGACGAGTCCGAACTCCAGGTCACGGCGGACGAGGCCCGCGCCCTCGTCGCCGCGCTCAATGCCCACTTCGCGGAGTTGGGCACGTTCGTCGCGCCCCATCCTGCGCGCTGGTACCTGCGGCTGCACACGCCCTGCACTTTCCTCGCCCATCCGCCCAGCCAGGTGATCGGCCGGCGCATCGATGCCTTCCTTCCGACGGGGCCCGATGGACGCAGATGGCACGGTCACTTCAACGAGGCGCAGATGCTGCTGCACAGCCATCCGGTCAATCGGGAGCGCGAGGCGGCGGGCCGGCATGCCATCAACAGCCTGTGGTTCTGGGGCGCAGGCGAACTGGCGCGGACGCGCGCCGGCGACGATGCCGTCATCGCCGACGATCCGCTGGCGCGGGGCCTGGCGGCCGCATCCGGCATCACCTGCCAGGCGTTCGCGGATCGCTTCTCCCTCCAGAACTGCGGCGCGGCCGCACGCACGCTGATCGTGGCATCGGCCGGCGCGCGGCCCGCCCATTACCTGGACATTCCCGCCTGGCGCTCTGCGCTCGAACGGCTGGAACGGCAGTGGATCGCGCCGGCGCTGCAGGCCCTGCGCGCGGGCCGCGTGAGCCGCCTGTCGGTCACCGGGCTCGGCGACGAGGCCGCGTGCGAACTGAGCCTGGCGCGCCGCGATCTGTGGAAGCTCTGGACGCGGCCGCTGCCACTGGCCCGCCTGATGCCGCCACCATCTTCCCGCGGCAAGTCACCGCCGGACGAAACGTGACGCGCATCGTCACCCGCCCGGTCCCGCCGGGTGCGGCGTTCCGCCTCGAAGGCGCGGGTGTGCATCCGCTGCTGGCGCGGCTCTACGCCGCCCGGGGCGTGCGCAGCCGCGCCGAGGTGGACTACCGCCTCGCCGGACTGCTCGATCCCGCCCTGCTCACCGGCGCCGCCGAGGCCGCCGCCATGCTGGCCGACGCGATTCGCGCGCGCCGGCGCCTGCTCATCGTCGCCGACTACGATTGCGACGGCGCCACCGCCTGCGCCGTGGGAATGCGCGCGCTGCGGCAGATGGGAGCGGAGGTGACCTACCTCGTGCCCAACCGCTTCGACTACGGCTACGGCCTCACGCCCCCCATCGTCGAACTGGCGGCACGGCAGAAGCCGGACATGATCATCACGGTGGACAACGGCATCGCCAGCCTGGAGGGCATTGAGGCCGCCCGTCATGCCGGCATCGGGACGCTCATCACCGACCACCACCTGCCGGGGGACGAGTTGCCCCGGGCCGATGTCATCGTCAATCCGAACCAGCCCGGCTGCCGCTTTCCGAGCAAGAACCTGGCGGGCGTGGGGGTGATGTTCTACGTCATGCTGGCGCTGCGCGCCGAACTGCGCCGCCGCGGCAGCTTCGCCGCCCGGCCGGAGCCGCAGTTGGCGCAGCTCCTCGACCTGGTGGCCCTGGGTACCGTGGCCGACGTGGTGCGCCTGGACTACAACAACCGCATCCTCGTCGCCCAGGGGCTGGCGCGCATGCGCGCCAGCCAGATGCAGGCCGGCGTGCGGGCGCTGTTTCACATTGCCGGTCGCGATCCCGTCCAGGCGGGGGCGTTCGACCTCGGCTTCACCGTGGGGCCGCGCCTCAACGCCGCCGGCCGGCTCGCCGACATGGGCCGGGGCATCGAGGCGCTGATCACCGACGACGACGCCCGCGCGCGCAACATCGCCGCCGAACTCGACGCCCTCAACCGCGAGCGCCGCGGCATGGAGGCGGACATGCAGGAGCAGGCCGCCGCCCTCCTTGAATCCATCGACCCTGAGCGGGACATGGGCGTCACCCTGTTCGACCCCACCTGGCACCAGGGCGTCGTGGGCCTGCTCGCCTCCCGGGTGAAGGATCGTCTGCACCGCCCCACCATCGCCTTCGGCCGCAGCGGCGACGGCGAACTCAAGGGCTCGGGCCGGTCCATTCGCGGCGTGCATCTGCGTGACGTCCTGGACCTGGTCACCAAGCGCCATCCCGGCCTGATCCTGCGCTTCGGCGGGCACGCCGCCGCGGCCGGGCTGACCATCCGCGAGGCCGATCTCGAGCCGTTCCGCGCCGCTTTCGCCGCCACCGTGGCCGAGGTGCTCGAACCGGCGGACGCCGCGCGCACCCTGGAGACCGACGGCACCCTGGAGACCGGCTACCTGGGACTGGAGACGCTGCGGATGATCGAGCGCGAAGTGTGGGGACAGGCCTTTCCGGCCCCCCTGTTCGCCGACGAGTTCGCCGTGGAAAACCAGCGCCTGGTCAAGGAACGGCATCTGCGCCTGGTGCTGCGCCGCGGCAGCCAGCGCTTCGAGGCCATCCGCTTCGGACACACCGACCCGGCACCCGCCCTCATCCGTGCCGTCTATCGCCCCGCCATCGACGAGTACCAGGGCCTCGCCCGGGTCCAACTCCTGCTCGACCACATCGAGCCGAAGTAGGCTCCCGCAAAGGGGCGCCATTCACCCATCAGGCATTATGCGATGGGCGTTGCCGAACGAGCCGCCAGAGGCCGTCCATCGGCCCGAGCCGCCACGATGAATATCGCTGCCCTCCGCGCCTGGCCAGCGTTTCCGGGGAACGGACCGGGGCGCGAAACAGCCCCGCAACGCAGCCCAAATCGTTACTTTCCTTGTCAAAATATTCCGCCATGCGCCATGCAGACACGTTGTCGACGCGTTCCACGCGGTATAATGCGTCGGCCGTCTGCCGACCGGGCGTCAGACCCGGGACACGATGGCGCGACAGCTCCTGCATCGTTCCGCAAGACACATCACGGTCAGTCTGCGGACAGACGGTCAAAATACAAACAGCCGACCCAACGGCCTGGAGGTCAGATTGAAGAAGGTACTCACCGTTCTGGGCACGCGCCCGGAGGCGATCAAGCTCGCCCATCTCGTCCGTCTGCTCGACGAGCGGCCGGAATTCGAATCCCGCGTCTGCGTCACCGCCCAGCACCGGGAAATGCTGGACCAGGTGCTCAGCCTGTTCGAGATCACCCCGGATTTCGACCTGGACCTGATGCGCAGCCGACAAAGCCTGACCGGCATCACCACATCCATCCTGTCCAGGCTGGACAAGGTATTCGACGAGTTCCTCCCGGACATCGTGCTGGTGCACGGCGACACCACCACCACCCTGGCCGCGAGCCTGGCTGCCTTCTACCGTCGCATACCGGTGGGTCACGTGGAAGCCGGCCTGCGCACCGGCAACATCTACTCCCCCTGGCCGGAAGAGATGAACCGCCGGGTCACCGACGCCCTCTGCACCTGGTACTTCGCGCCCACGGCAGAGTCCCGCGACAACCTGTTGCGGGAAAACGTCGCCGCGGAGAAGATCGTCCTCACCGGCAACACCGTCATCGATGCCCTGCTGGAGGTGGTGGCGAAGCTGGAGAGCAACGACCTGTTGCAGCGGCGCACCGCCGCGCTCTTCCCTTTCCTGCGCGCCGACCGGCGCCTGATCCTGGTCACCGGCCACCGTCGCGAGAATTTCGGCGTCAAGTTCGAGCAGTTCTGCCATGCCCTGCGCCGCATCAGCGAGGAGCATTGCGACGTCCAGATCGTTTATCCGGTGCACCTCAATCCCGAGGTCCAGCGCCCCGTGCGGGCAATCCTGTCGAAAACGCCCAACGTCCACCTCATCGAACCCCAGGACTATCTGCCCTTCGTCTACCTGATGATGAAGTCGCGCCTGATCATCACCGATTCCGGCGGCATCCAGGAGGAGGCGCCGGCGCTGGGCAAGCCGGTACTGGTGACCCGTGACACCACCGAGCGCCCCGAGGCCATCGCGGCAGGCACGGCACGGCTCGTCGGCACGGACACCGATACCATCGTGGCCGCGGCACGCCGTTTGCTCACCGACGACGCCGCATACGCCCGCATGGCCCATGCCCACAATCCCTACGGTGACGGACGCGCCTGCGAGCGCATCGTGCAGGCATTGCTCGGCCAGGCCGTGACGGCGATGAGCGAGCTTGGCGACGGCGCCGGGATCTTCGTAGAGCGGCCTTCGACGATGCGCGCGGTGGGCTGAGGGCGTGGTTCGGCGAGTGCTCCGGCTCGTAACGTACGCGACCCGTCTGGCGGGACGGACAGCCCGGCTGCTCTGGGCGGTGGTCATGCTCGCTGCCTGGAGCCTGCCGGCAACGACGTGGGCAGCACCGCCTCCCGCAGGGGTCGAACCCGCAACGGGCGCCGGTGTTGGCCAGGTGATCGAAGCCGCGTCGCCGGGCGCCGATGCGCTGGATGCATCCGTGCCGCGCCCACGGGAGGCGTCCCGCGAACAGCGGTGGGTGCTCCACGCCATCATCGTGCTCGGACTGATCGTGCTGCTCATCGCCGTCTACACCGTCCGGCACTATCACTTCACCGTCAACCGCCTGTTTGGCACCCAGCGCCACCCGTATGTGGACATCGACACCGCCCACTGGCCAACGGTGACGGTCTTCATCGCCGCGCACAACGAGGAGGCGGTCATCGCCGACTCCCTCAAGGCCCTGCTGGAGGTGGACTACCCGTTCGACAAACTGACCCTCATGCCGGTCAATGACCGATCCTCCGACCGCACGCGCGAGATCATCGACAGCATCGTCGCGCGCCATCCGGGGCGCATCAGGCCGTTCCACCGCAGCAGCGGCAAGCCCGGCAAGGCTGCGGCGCTCAAGGACGCCACGGCGCTGGTGAGCAGCGACATCATCATCGTCTTCGACGCCGACTACCTGCCCTCCCGCGGCCTGATCAAGCAACTGGTGGCCCCATTCTTCGACCCCGAGGTGGGCGCCACCATGGGCCGCGTGGTGCCGCAGAACGTGGGCACCAACCTGCTCACCCGCATGCTCGACCTGGAGCGCGCCGGCGGCTACCAGGTGGACCAGCAGGCGCGCATGAACCTGGGGCTGGTGCCGCAGTACGGCGGCACGGTGGGCGGCATCCGCATCAAGGCGCTGGAGAGCATCGGCGGCTGGCACGACGACGTGCTGGCCGAGGACACCGATCTCACCTATCGCCTGTTGCTCAAGAACTGGAAGACGGTCTATCAGAACCGCTCCGAGTGCTACGAAGAGGTGCCCGAGAGTTGGGCGGTGCGGCAGCGCCAGATCATGCGCTGGGCCAAGGGCCACAACCAGGCCATGATCCGCCACCTCTCCTTCACCATGGGCTCGGCCCAACTCCGGCTGTTTGAACGCCTGGACGGCATGGCGTTGCTGGGCGTGTACGCCATGTCGCCGCTCATCGTTGCGGGATGGCTGCTGGCGGTGCTGCTGTTCTACTTCACCAACTCCTGGCTGGTCCCGGGCGCCATCGTGCTGTTCGCCCTGATCTCGTACACCGCGCTGGGAAATACCGCCGCGTTCTTCGAGATTGCCGCCGCGGCCCGCCTCGACGGCAGTCGCGAGCGCATCCGCCTGTTGCCCCTGAATCTGCTCGGGTTCGTCGTGAGCATCACCGCCATCACCCGTGCCACGGTCAGTCAGCTCCTGGACGCCGTGCTCAAGCGCGAGTTCAAGTGGGACAAGACCGTGCGTTACCGTCAGAGCCGATAGGGCGATGTGGGAGCTGCTTCTCATTGCGCTGGTCCTGCTGGTGTTCGGCCTGCCCATGACCCCGGCCATGATCGAGTGGGTCGGCAAGCGCGACGTGCGTCCGCTGCGCATCGTCCAGGAACACGAGGGCAATGCAGCCTACTTCGCCCACCAATTCCGCGCCTTCATCCTCGGTGAGGTGCGCGCCCTAATGTCGGCACGCCCCACCGCCGAACCGCACGCCAACTACCGGGTGATCGGCGTGGGCGCGCGCTTTGTGCCCGAGGATGAAGAAACGACACGAGGCGAGGTGGACCGGATCCTGGTCGGCTTCGGCGACCTGCGCCTGCCCGACGGCCTCACCTTCACCCGCGAGGTCTACAGCCGCAAGAACATCTTCGTCGGACAGAGGGTCCAGGTGCGTGCCACCCTGGCCGAACACCGCCTGCTCTTCGGCGCCGAGAGCGCGCTGTTGCGCTGGGCCCATGCCCGGTCCATCCACGTGGGCGCCGGAAGCATGATGCTGGGCCGGCTGTCCGCCACTTCCGACATCTTCATCGCACGCGGCAGTTACTTCCGGCGCGTCCATGCCCCCACGGTGCGCTTCGTGGCCAGCGGCGCGCCCTTGTCCGCCGGCCTGGAGGCCGGCGAGCCACCGGTGCTGCTGGACATGCTCACCGAACCGGATGACCGTTACGGCTTCGACCGCGAAGAGCCCATGCCCGCCACGCAACGCACCGGTTTCAGGCGCGTGATCCTGCCGCTGGATCCTTCCGACCGGCTGGTGGAGACCGGCGACGTGGAATTCCCGCCCAACTCGCTGTTTGACGGCGACATCATCGTCCGGGGCAGCCTCGTCATCGGAGCGGGTTCGCACATCCGCGGCAACATCAAGGCCCACGGCGACCTCACCATCGGCGACGGCGCGCACATCCAGGGCTCGACCATCGCCGTCAAGCGCCTCGACATCGGCATGGATTGCGCCATCGGCGGGCCGGTGGTGTCCGAGCGGATGATCGACATCGGCGCGCGCAGTCGCATCGGCGCGCTCGCGCAGCCGTCCACCGTCAGCGCGCCGGCCATCCGCGTGGGACCGGAGGTGGTCGCCCATGGCACCGTGTGGGCGAGAAAGCTCGGCCGCAGTTCATCCCCGGCTCAGGCATGATGCGCGCCGCGCAATCCCCTCCGCCCCGCCCCGTCACGGCGATGAACACAGTCCTGCGCGGATTGCTGCGCGGCCTGGTGGCCGCCTTCGCCGCCGTGTGGCTGCTCGGCTGCGAGGCCACGGCCCAGGCGCCGGAACTGGTCCTCGGCGGCTACCAGCGCGCCGACGGTGCCATCACCCTCTACCATCACGGCGACCGGGTGGATCCCTATTTCGCCGGAATGGCCCTGCTGGCGGGAGACGCTGCGGGGATGGACGTGCGCCGCGCCGCCACCGCGTGGATCGCGTGGGCGCTGAAGCTCCAGCGCCCGGACGGTCGTTTCGACCGCTACTGCCTGGCCGGGGGCATCTGGCGCGCCTGCGACGTCGCGGATGCCGACGACTCCGCGCTCGCGGTGTGGATCGAACTGCTGGTGAAGCTGGCCCCGGCCGGGGACATGCCCACCGCCTGGGCGCAGAGCATGGACCGCACGCTGGCCTACCTCGAACGCCTTGTCGAACCGACGCGGGGCACCTTCGTCGTCTCGGAGGCCCTCCCCGTCGGGCTGTTCATGGACAACACCGAGGTCTACCGCGCGTACCAGGCCGTGAGCGGCTATCACCGCACGCGTGGAAACGCCCGTGCCGCGCGCCAGTGGCAGCAGAAGTCCGACGCGCTGCGCGCCGCCATATGGCGCGAATTCTGGATGCCGGCGCAGGGCCGCTACCGCGTGTCGCTTCAGCCGGGTACCCACGACGGCTTCTACCCCGAGGTCGTGGCGCAACTCTACCCCCTCCTTGCCGGGATGCCCGAACCGCGGGACAGCGCCCGTGCCTACCGGGACTGGATGGCACGCCACGAAGCGGCCTGGCAACGGCAGGCCGACACGGATTTCCCCTGGGGCCTGGTGGCGCTGGTGGCCTGGCGCCAGGGCGACGAACCGCGGGTGAGGTGCTGGCTGCATCGGGCCGCCCCCTACCGCTATTCGCCGCGCTGGAACGCCGTTGAAGAAGCGGTATTCGCCTCGCTCCTGGCCAGGAGCGGGGGCACCCCGAGCTGCGGGTAGACCGTGCGCGGCATTGGCAAGAACCGAATGACAATATTGAAGCGCAAGCTGCTGGTCCTGGGAATTCTCGCCGCCATCGTCGTGGCGGGCGTGCTCATCGCCCGGATCTACCTTGATCCGTCGGAGCGGATCGTCACCCTGGGCCTGGTGGTGCCCGACGACGTGGACCCCGCGAACCCCGTCCTCACCGCGTGGCTGGACGCCGCCGCGGAGGAAGGCCTGCCGCTGCGCACCGTCAGCGCCAGCCAACTGCTGCGCCCGCGCCCCTGGGGCGGGCCGGTGGAGTACGCCGGGCTCATCCTCCCCGACACGGTGCATCGGGCCGCCAGCGACACCCTGCTGACCCACCTGGAGCAGTACGTCCAGCGCGGCGGCCAGCTCATGGTGGTCTATGACGCGGCAACCCTCACGCTGCCCGGCGGTGCCTATGCCCGCAGGAAATCGCGCCTGTCGGGCCTGGTGGGTGTGGATTACGCGCTCTATGACGCGCTCGGAGATCACACCCTGCGCAGCGGGGAGATTCATGCCGCGCAACACGAGATGCTGTCCATCGGCATTCCGCCCGGGAAGTTCATCGCCGCGGCCAACGCCGCCGCCGACACCGCCGCAACAGGCAGCAAGGATGACACGGCATCCCTGCTCTCCGCCTACAAGTACGAACCACTGGCCTACGGCTTCTTCGTCACCCGCGGCAAGTACCCCGGCAAGATGCTCCTGGCCAGCGCCCAGGGCGACCTGGTGGCCGGTTATCGTCGCTTCGGCACCGGACAGGTGTTCTTCCTCAACCTCGCCGCCGGCTACCTGAAGACCCGCACCGACGGGCTCCTGCTGCACAGCTTCCTGAACTACTTCGGTGCGGAACTGGCCGGCCTGCCCGTGGTGTCGCCCGCCCCCAACGGCATCGGCGGACTGGTGATGAACTGGCACGTGGATTCCAATGCGGCGCTGCCGGCGCTGCGCCGCCTCAAGGCCACCGGGATCTTCGAACAGGGGCCCTACTCGGTACATTTCACCGCCGGCCCCGATACCCGCGCCTTCAACGACGGCCTCGGCCTCAACATCCCCGCCAACCCCGAGGCCCAGGAATGGGTGCGATTCTTCGCCCAGCGCGGCGATGAAGTGGGTTCCCACGGCGGCTGGATCCACGACTACTTCGGCACCCACGTCTCGGACAAGAACAGCGCCGAGTTCGAGGCTTTCCTCCAGCTCAACAAGGATGTCCTGGAGAAGATGACGGGGCGGGCGGTTACGGAATACTCCGCGCCGGTGGGGACCCATCCGCTGTGGGTTACGGAATGGATGAGGGGCAAGGACATACACTCCTACTACTCCACCGGCAACTCCGGCATGGGCCCCACCCGCAGCTACCGCAATGACCGGCGTTCCTACCAGGACGTGTGGGCCTTCCCGGTATCCATCTTCGGCGGCAACGCCTCCTTCGAGGAGATGCTCCTCGACCGGGTCCCCGAAACCGATGTGGCGTCCTGGCTGCGGGACATCACCGATTTCGCGGCCAGCCAGGGCGTGGTTCGTCTGATCTACTTCCATCCCCCGGGGCTGATGTTCTTTCCCAATGCCGTGGATGCATGGCTCGAACGCGCGCAAGCGCATCGCGCCCAGGGTGCCTTCTCCTGGTACACCATGGCTGACATCGCGCGCTTCATGTCCCGCCGCGACCAGGTGCAGTGGCAACTGGTACGCGCCCGCGACGGCGGCCTGACCCTCAGGGCGACGCACTCCGATTCACTGGCGCGCGTGACCTGGCGCATTCCCGCCCGGCGCTTCGCCCGCCCCGAGATTCTGGAAGGCAAGGCTGAGATCATCGACAGGCAGCCTGAATGGCTGGTGCAAACCCGCGAAGGCGCGAGGCTCGCCTTTCGCCTGCCGCCCCAGACCCACTGATCCCCGTTTCCGGACACCGTATGCACGCCAAACCCCATCCCAAGGCCGCTGCGCTGTCGCTCCTTTCCGCCCGGGGCGTGAGCGGGCTCAAGATCATTCCCCATCGCGCCATCCACAACCTGGCATTTCCCAAGTCACGGCTGTTGCAGGTCATCGGCTTGCCGACGCTCTTTACCCTGCTGGTGTGGGGCGCGCGCCAACCCCTGGCCTTTGCCTGGATGGGAATCACCGAGTTCTGGATGCAGCGCCTCGAACTCGACGCCGCGCTATCGCTGGCCTACAGCGGGCCGGATTGGGTCGAACTGCTTCTGCCGACGCTGGAGGCACCGTCACCCATGGCCGACTGGTCCGTTTGGGCATGGAGCCTGATCGGAATCGCGGTGGTGTGGCTGGCCACCGGACGCATGCACGAGGCCTTCCTGCCGGTGCGACTGTTGCTCCGCCTGGTGTGCTTCGTACAACTCACCGCCCAGGTGTTCTTCGCCATCATGCCCGCCGCTTTTCCGCATTCGATTCCGCAGTACTTCACCAGCATGCTGGTGACGGGAATCGCCTTCATGCTGGTGATCCCGTGGGTGCACGCGCTGGTGTATTACATCCTGGATTTCCGCCTGATCCACAAGCTGGGACTGACCGCACTCACGCTGTGCTTCCTCGCCGTTGCCATTCCCCTGCAGGCCTCGCTGCACATCTGGCTGCTGCTCAATCTGACCATTCTGTTCCTGCCGCTGTTCTTCCTGGTGTTCAGCATTCCCCTGCTGATGCTGGGCTGCGTCGCGCTCTACGGCTATGCGATGAGCTGGCGCGTGCCCCAGGAACAGGATCACCTCGTGGAATGAGCAGGCCCTCAAGCCTCACCGCGCCGACCCGTTATTGATGCAGCGGAGCGCTCGAAGCGGCCAGCCCCCCGCCCGGCCCTGGCGGCACGGGACGGAGGCGCGGTGCGATTCCCGCGTTCGAGTACCCCGACGGACCTCCGACAGCTCAGGGAAATTGACCATGACCATGCCTATCGCCCGACGCGGCCTGCTCCTGCTGGCTACCGTCGCCTCGGCTTCCGCCAGCGCGGCCCCGGATTACACGATTGAACCGCCCACTCCCATGCCCCGCAACGGCTACATCGAGGCCGGGCTGGGGCATCACCGGCTGTCAGGTGCCAATCCGGACTGGAACGACGTCTACGTGCGCGGCCAGTATGAGGCCAGCACCAGCACCTACTTTACCGGCGAGGCCGCCCACCAGCGCCATTTCGGGGGTTCCGGGAGCGTCTTCGGCGCCGGCGTCACCCACATCTTCGATGACGACTGGTACGGCTCGCTGGGCGGCATCGCCAGTTCCGGGGGCTTCTTCCTGCCGCGCTGGCGCGCGGACGCGACCCTCCACCGCAAGTTCCTGGAAGCCCGCAACCTCGATGTGAGACTCGGCATGGGCCACAACCGGGCCAAGGAAACCTACACCGATCGCATCTATTCCCTGGGTGCGGCCTACTATTTCGACGCGCCGTGGATCGCCGAAGGTGGGGTGACGCTCAACCGGAGCACACCCGGCGACGTGTCTTCCAGGCGCGGCTTCGGGGCGCTGACCTGGGGGCGCGACAAGTCCCATTACCTCACCCTGCGCCACGAGGTCGGCCGCGAGGCCTACCAGATTGTCGGCAGCGGTAGCGCCATCAGCAACTTCTCCAGTCGCGAGACCGCCGCGGTGTGGCGCCAGTGGGTCACGAACCAGACTGGATTCAACCTGCGATCCAGCTACTACTCCAACCCTTCCTACGATCGCGCAGGCCTGGAGATCGGCATCTTCTCGGAGTTCTAGCCCCGGATTTCCGGGGCCTGTGCGTTCGTTACCTTGATTTTCCGTTTTCAATCGGCATGTAGCGCGGTTCCAGCATTCCCCAACGACTTGCCCCTAAATACAAGATATCAAGGATCAAGTCTTCATAACGGATGCCTTCGGATTTTACCTGGAGACCGAGGGCAAGCCATGGACGCCGAACGCCTCAACCTCATCGCCGGCCGCCTGGCCGACCTGCGTGCCCGCGCGCAGGAACTGCGGAGGTATCTTTGACTACCCCACCAAGTCCGACCGTCTGGAAGAAGTAGTCCGCACGCTGGAAGACCCCGCCGTCTGGGCCGATCCCGCCCGCGCCCAGGAACTGGGCAAGGAGCGCAAGTCGCTGGAAGCCGTGGTGCTCGCACTGCGCGATGTGGACGCGGGCCTGCGCGATACCCATGAACTGTTCGATCTCGCCCGCGAAGAGGATGACGAAGACACGCTCGCCAGCGTCGAAACCGACGCCGGCGGCCTGGAAAAACAGATCGCGGCGCTGGAGTTCCGCCGCATGTTCTCCAACCCGATGGATCCTGCCAACTGCTTCATCGAGGTCAATGCCGGCGCCGGCGGCACCGAGGCCCAGGACTGGGCGTCCATGCTGGAGCGCATGTACCTGCGCTATTGCGAGCGCCGCGGCTTCCAGTCCGAACTGCTGGAGGAGTCGGAAGGCGAAGTCGCCGGCATCAAGAGCGCCACCATCAAGGTCAGCGGCGACTACGCCTACGGCATGCTGCGCACGGAAATCGGCGTTCATCGCCTGGTGCGCAAGTCACCGTTCGACTCCAACGCCCGACGCCACACCAGTTTCGCCAGCGTGTTCGTCTATCCGGAGGTCGACGACTCCATCGAGATCGAGATCAACCCCGCCGACGTGCGCACCGACACCTTCCGCGCCTCGGGCGCGGGCGGCCAGCACATCAACAAGACCGATTCGGCGGTCCGACTCACCCACGTCCCCACCAACATCGTGGTGCAGTGCCAGAACGACCGTTCCCAGCATCGCAACCGCGACGAAGCGTGGAAGATGCTGCGCGCCCGCCTGTTCGAACTGGAACTGCGCAAGCGCCAGGCCGAGCAGCAGAAGCTGGAAGACTCCAAGACGGACATCGGCTGGGGCCACCAGATCCGCTCCTACGTGCTGGACCAGTCGCGCATCAAGGACTTGCGTACCAACGTCGAAATCGGCAACACCCAGGCCGTGCTGGACGGCGATCTCGATACCTTCATCGAGGCCAGCCTGAAGCAGGGCGTGTAACCACTATCGGGCCGCGCACTAACATGGAAGAACAGAAACCCACCCCCCAGGACGAGAACCAGATCATCGCCGAGCGGCGCGAAAAGCTGCGCGCCCTGCGGCAGGCCGGGCCCGCTTTTCCCAACGACTTCCAGCGCGAAAACACCGCCGCCAAGCTGGACGAACTCTACGGCGACAAGGGCCGCGAAGAGCTGGAAGCCATGCCCGTCAGCGTCAAGGTGGCCGGGCGCATGATGCTCAAGCGCGTCATGGGCAAGGCCAGCTTCGCCACGCTGCAGGACCTGTCCGGGCGCATCCAGCTCTACGTGACCAACGACGGCACCGGCGCCGAGGTCCACGCCGCATTCAAGCACTGGGACATCGGCGACATCGTGGCGGCGCAGGGCACGCTGTTCCGCACCCGCACCGGCGAACTCACCGTGCTGTGCAGCCAGGTACGCCTGCTGTCGAAGGCGCTGCGCCCCCTGCCCGACAAGTTCCATGGCCTCACCGACCAGGAGCAGAAGTACCGCGCCCGCTACCTGGACCTCATCACCAGCGATCGCACCCGCTGGCTGTTCGTGGTGCGCTCGCGCATCATCCAGTCCATGCGGCAGTACATGACCGGGCACGGCTTCCTGGAAGTGGAAACGCCCATGATGCACCCCATCCCCGGCGGTGCCGCAGCGCGCCCTTTCAAGACCCACCACAACGCGCTGGACATGGAGCTGTTCCTGCGCATCGCCCCCGAGCTCTATCTCAAGCGGCTGGTGGTGGGCGGCATGGAGAAGGTCTTCGAGATCAACCGCAACTTCCGCAACGAGGGCATCTCCACCCGCCACAACCCCGAATTCACCATGATGGAGTTCTACGAGGCGTATTCCGACTACCGCCTGCTCATGAACTTCACCGAAGGATTGTTGCGCCACTCGGCCCAGGAGGCGCTGGGCACGCTGCAGGTCGAGTACCAGGGGCGCCCCCTGGATCTCTCCCGGCCGTTTCGCCGCATGACCACCATCGAGGCCGTCCACCACTACCACCCCGGATTCAGCCTCGAGCAGTTGGGCGACGAATCCTGGCTACGGCGCAAGCTGGCCGATCTCAAGGTGGAAGCCAAGCCCATGGCGGGCATCGGCACGCTGCAGATGCAGTTGTTCGAGGAGACCACCGAGGCGGAGTTGTTCGAACCCACCTTCATCATCGACTACCCCGCGGAAGTCTCGCCCCTGGCGCGCCGCTCCGACGCCTACCCGGACGTGGCCGAGCGCTTCGAGCTATACGTCGCCGGGCGCGAGATCGCCAACGGCTTCTCCGAGCTCAATGACCCGGAAGATCAGGCGGAGCGCTTCAACCAGCAGGCGGCCGCCAAGGAGGCCGGGGACGAGGAAGCGATGTATTACGACGCCGACTACATCCGCGCCCTGGAGTATGGCCTGCCCCCCACCGCCGGCTGCGGCGTGGGCATCGACCGCCTGGTGATGCTGCTCACCGACGCGCCCTCCATCCGGGACGTCATCCTCTTCCCGCAGTTGCGCCCCGAGGCCTGAGCGGCGTGTCCGCGGTTGGACCGAGCGCCCCGTGACGGAGGCGTTGGGATCGAAGCCCGCCGCTGAGCCGGCACGCAAGCCATGAGCCGCCTGGAGATCGAACCCGGCCGCCTCGACTTCGACGCAGACGGCGTACCCGCCAGCCCTGCCTACGGCGATGTCTTTCACAGCGCCGCGGGTGGCCCGGAGCAGGCGCGGCACGTCTTCCTCCACGGCAATGGACTCCCTCGACGCTGGGCCGGGCGGCAGCACTACGCCATCCTTGAGACGGGCTTCGGCCTCGGCCTGAACTTCCTCGCCACCTGGGCCGCCCTGCGCCAGGATTCCAGCGCCCCGCGACGCCTTGATTTCTTTTCCGCCGAGCGCCACCCGCTCACCCGCGACGATCTTCAGCGCGCCCACCAGCATTGGCCCGCACTGGAGCCGCTGGCGCGCCAGTTGCGTGCCGCCTGGCCGCCGCTCATGTCGGGATTCCACCGCCTGCACCTGGACGGCGGGCGGGTCACCCTGACACTGCTGCTGGGCGACGCCCTTGAAGCCCTGAGCCGCCTGGACGGCTGCTTCGACGCCATCTATCTGGATGGCTTCAGCCCGTCCCGCAATCCGCACATGTGGTCACCGGACCTGTTTGCGCAACTTGCCCGCCTCGGCTGCGCCAGCGCAACGCTCGCCACCTGGTCGGTGGCCGGAGAGGTACGGCGCGGGCTGACGGAAGCCGGTTTCGAACTGGACCGGCGCCCCGGCTTCGGCGACAAGCGCGAGATGCTTGTCGGCCGGCGATCCGGCCCCGAGACGGGCACCGCCGAGCGTGCCGCAGCGCGCCGCGCTGTGGTCATCGGCGCGGGACTGGCCGGGTCCGCCGTCGCCGAGCGGCTGGCGGCCCGGGACTGGAGCGTCACCGTGCTGGAGCGCCAGCGGACACCGGCGAGCGGTGCTTCCGGCAATCCCGCGGGCATCCTGCTGCCGCTGTTCAACCTCATAGACGGCCCCAGGGCGCGGCTGTCCCGCGCCTGCCTGCTGTACGCGCTGCGCCACCTCGGCGCCCTGGCCGACGAAGGTGCGCCGCTGCGCCACCAAGCCTGCGGCGTGCTGCAACTGGCCCGCGACGCCGACCACGCCGCACGCCAGCAGCGCATCGTCGAGGCACTGGCCCTGCCCCCATCGGTCCTGGACTACGTCGACACTGCCGCCGCGGCACGGCTTTGCAGCCAGGCTGTGGCGGGCCCCGGGTGGTGGTTTGAGAGCGCCGGCTGGGTCTGTCCGCCCGACTACTGCGCCGCCAATCTGTTCCGCCATGCGGGGTGCGTGGATCTTCGCCTCGGCGCCAGCGCCTCACGTATCGTTGGCGCCAACGACGACTGGACCGTGCTGGACGAGAGGGGCATGGCTCTGGCTTGTGCGCCGGTGGTCATCCTCGCCTCGGGTTACGAAGCCGCTCAACTCGCACAGGCAAAGCACTTGCCGCTGACCCCGGTACGCGGCCAGGTGAGCTACTTGCCCGCCTCCCGGACCCGCCCTCTTCGCGTGCCGGTATGCCGGGAGGGCTACGTCACCCCGGCCATCGACGGCATCCACTGCTTCGGCGCCAGCTTCGCCACGGGTATCGGCGATCCGCGGCCCACCACCGCTGACCACGACGCCAATCTCGCGCGGCTGGAACGCGTACTGCCGGGCTTCGCCGCGGGGACGGACGCCGGCACGCTGCAAGGCAGGGTCGGCTGGCGCACCGCAACCCCGGACCGGATGCCGATGGTGGGAGCCCTGTCGCCGGCTGACATGGCAGACACACCCGCGCACGTCGCCTCGCATCGGCGGGGACTTCATGTCTTGCTCGGCCTGGGGGCTCGCGGCATGGTCTGGGGGCAGCTCTGTGCCGAACTCCTTGCCGCCCGGATCAACGGCGAGCCGTTGCCGCTGGAGCGCGAACTCGTGGCAGCACTGGAAGTCGAGCGTTTCGTCCGCGGGCGGCGCCGCACCGCCCCTCGCTGACCTGGGGTTGATCACCCGCATCCCGGCGGCGCATTTTCCGTGTCGGCCTGCCGCGACGACGCAAGGCGTTCTTGTAACCGGATGTGTCGGGGGTCATCGCGTGTCGCGGGGATGCGTTATTTTTCCGGCCAGCCCAACAAGGAGATGAACATGCAAACAGACATCGCGCCGCGCCATAGGCTTCACCCCCTGCTTTGGGTAGCGGCCGTTTCCGTGATTGTCTTCAGCCTGGCGGGTGTCGGCGCCATCACCGGCCTGATTCCCGTGGCAGGCGGGAAGACCGGGGACACGGTGACGCAGAACGCACCCCCACAAACCGCCGCGCCGCCGGTCGGCGCACCGCCGGTTGCATCGTCCGCGCCTGCACCCGCCGCCAGCGCGCCCGCGCCGGCCGCCGCGCAGGCCCCCGCCACAGAAAGACGCGCAACCCCCGCCAAGGCCGCCCCGGCAAGGACCGCCCGAGCCGACAGGGCCATGACCGTCGAGAAGAACCCGCCTGGGCCACTTCCCCCCGTTTCCGGGACGACGCCAGAGCCGGCCAAGCCCGCGGCCGCGCCTTGCCGGGAATGTGGCACCGTCGAGTCGGTGCGGGAGGTGCAAGAGAAGGGCGACGGATCGGGAATCGGCGCCGTGGCGGGAGGCGTTGTGGGCGGTCTGCTTGGCCACCAGATCGGCGGCGGCCGCGGCAAGGATCTTGCCACGGTGGCAGGAGCGGTGGGCGGCGCGGTGGCCGGGCACCAGATCGAGAAATCGGTGCGCAAGACCACCCGCTACGAAGTCACGGTGCGCTTCGAGGACGGCAGCACCAAAGTCTTCTCCCAGGACCAGCAACCCACCTGGCGCAGCGGTGACCGGGTGAAGGTGACCAACGGAGCGATTGCGGCCGAGTTCTAATTCCCTCGTCGCGCCGGGAAGAGCGCCCCGCCGGGGCGCTCCGTCGTCTACAGCGCACTCAGGCGCGCCAGCACCAGATCCCGGCCCATCACCTCCAGCACCGCGTCGATGGACGGCGTCTGGGTCTGCGCCAGCACCGCCACCCGCAATGGAATGGCCAGTTGCGGCATCTTGAGCTTGTGGGCGGCCATCACCTCCTTCAGCGCCGCGGACAGGGACTGCGCCTGCCATTCCACCGTCTCGAACCGGTGCGCCAGATCGGCCAGAGCGACACGAGCGGCCGGTGTCAGATGCCTGTCTGTCAATTCCTCGGGCAGGTGAGGCATGGCGTAGAAGGGGTGGGCTGCGTCGGCCAGTTCGTTGAGGGTGGCGACGCGATCCCGGTAGAGGGCAACCACCCGTTCCAGCGCCGGTTGCACACCTACTGTGACGCCGCTGGCCTCCATCCTCTTGCGCGCCTCGCCCGCCAGGCGCCCAAGGTCTGCTCCACGAAGATAGTGCTGGTTGAGCCACAACAGCTTCTCGGTGTTGAACTGAGCGGCGGAGGCGGTGATGTGGTCGAGATCGAACCACTGGCAAAACTGCTCCATGGAGAAGATCTCGTCGTCGCCGTGGGACCACCCCAGGCGCGCCAGGTAGTTGAGCACCGCCTCCGGCAGGAATCCATCGGCGTCGTACTGCATCACGCTGACCGCGCCGTGCCGCTTCGACAACTTCTGTCCGTCCGGGCCAAGAATCATCGACAGGTGGGCATACTGCGGCACCGGCTGGCCCAGCGCCCTGAGGATGTTGATCTGGCGCGGGGTATTGTTGACGTGGTCGTCGCCGCGGATCACGTGCGTGATGCCCATGTCGAAATCATCGACCACGACGCCGAAGTTGTAGGTCGGCACGCCATCGGCGCGTAGCAGCACCAGGTCGTCGAGTTCGCGGTTGGCAATCTCTATGCGCCCCTTCACCAGGTCGTCCCAGGCCACCGCGCCATCATGAGGGTTCCGGAAGCGCAGCACCGGCTTTACCCCCTCGTGGTGGCCTGTGCGATGACGGCAGCGCTCGTCGTAACGGGGTTTCTCACCGCGGGCGCGCTGACCTTCGCGCATCGCCTCGAGTTCCTCCCGGGTGCAATAGCACCAGTAGGCATGGCCTTCCGCGAGCAATTGCTGCGCCACCTCGCTGTAGCGCGCCAGGCGCTGCATCTGGAAGAAAGGGCCTTCATCCCATGACAGACCCAGCCAGCCCATGCCGTCGAGGATGGCATCTATCGAAACCTGGGTAGAACGCTCGACATCCGTATCCTCCACGCGCAGGATGAATTTCCCACCGTGCCGACGGGCAAACGCCCATGAAAACAGCGCGGTGCGCGCGCCACCGATGTGCAGAAAGCCGGTCGGACTGGGCGCGAACCGCGTACGGACTGGAGGCTGGCTCATGGAATACGGGCCGGGCGAAAAGCGGATATTGTAAGTACTTCAAACGCACATGGGAGTCTTGCGCCAGAGACTGCGAGTTCCGGAATTGCGCCATGCCGCGCACCGGATGAACGAGGATCGACGTTCCCTCGCTTCCCTCGCCTCCTACAATTGATGCGTATCCAGATTTGTGGTCAAATACCGCCCTCCCGCAAGGGTGGTTAGCTCAGCGGTAGAGCACTGCCTTCACACGGCAGGGGCCACTGGTTCGATCCCAGTACCACCCACCAGATTCAAGACCCGGCGTCACCCGTGCCGGGTCTTTTCATTTCTGCATTCCGCAACCCCAAGACGATTGGCCGCCACGCGACAACGCGGCGGTACGAAAAGTGGATTCTGGGCAAACCACGGTCGGCGTGGCAAACGTCAGGCGCACACCGCCGCACAAAAAAAAAGCCGGGGCGAACCCCGGCTAACCAACAGCGGCTTGGGAACCTTTATCGGTCGCTTGGGATCTGCCGCCGCAATCCCGCGAACCAGGGGGCCTGCCCCCTTCACCCGCCGCCCCGCTTAAAGGGCTTGGCCGGCGAGAATGATCGATGAACCGTCGTACCTGACGCGCCGCCTCGGTACGGCTCCTGCTGGTATTTCCGCATGGCCCGGTCCGGGTCCCACGAGACCCAGGGCCTCCGCACTCACCCGCAACTGCTGCGCTTGGGTAAGCGACGCGAAGGGGCCGAAGAACCTACCCTTCCGGCCGCCACCCCCACCCTGGGGACGCGCCGACCACAAGACCAGATAAAAACCTTGTCCAAGCTTTCCGCGTTCCTGATCCTCGGGGATGGAGCGCCTTATTCTTGGCTGACTGCCATCGCACTCGCGCTCTACATGCCGCAAGTGCGCCAGATTCTGTGTGCCAGACATGTCCCCCTTACCTTCCCCGCTTATTCTTGTCGGGCAATGCCTCAGTTCCTTTACGCTGACCGCCGATTCGCGGTGCGCGCTTCCTTCGATGATTCAGGCCGTTCTCGTGACATCCTGAACTTCGCAGAATTCGTCCGGCGCACCCCCGTCAGGTCCGCCAACATCCCGCGACGCAGTCATCGAAAGGTGTGGAAATCTTAACGATCGTCGCGAGGGCCCGTAATTGGCGCCCGTCTGATCCTTGCCTAGGAACTCGTCTGATGTCCGTGTAGGAATAATTCCTACAAACCGGGTCTCACGCCGAGAGCCGCAAGGCCAGGTGAAGGGGAAGGAAAGCCAGATGATCCGAACGGAGAACGGCGCAGTCCCTGATCCGGCCCTCTCGATCGCGACCAAGACGGATCAGGGGTCAATGCCGCCCGATGGAGACCGGATGCGCGCGCCGCCCATCTCAGAGATAGCGCCGTACGTCCTGTGCCCGCAGGACGTTCAGTCGAGGGCGGGATCGGGCCGCGCCGCCCAGAGGCAGCACCCCTTTCCGCCTTTCCACATATCTTCAATGACTGAATCGTGCGCAGCCAGCTCTTCGGGACTTGCCCTCAGGACGCACAGCCGTGAGCGATCCACCGCGATTTCCCGGATGACGGACTCGCACTCCGCCTTCGATTCAACATCGATGATCAGGCTTTCCTGGCCGCGGGTCATCGCCAGGAACACCTCCGCGAGCAGTTCGGCATCGAGCAACGCACCGTGCAGGCTACGGTGGGCGTTGTCGATTTCGTAGCGATCGCACAGCGCATCCAGGGAATTGCGCCGCCCGGGATGCAGTTCGCGCGCCAGCGTCAGCGTGTCGCACACCCCGCCACAAATCTGCTCCAGCGCCGGAAGACGGGCCAGGGAGAGTTCGTGGTTGAGGAATCCGACGTCGAACGAGGCATTGTGGATGACCAGTTCGGAGCCGGCGATGAAGTCGATGAATTCCCCCGAGACCTCCTGGAACCTGGGTTTATCCAGCAGGAACTCATCGCTGATCCCGTGCACCGCCTGGGCTCCGGCGTCGATCCTCCGCTCGGGATTGAGGTAGCGATGAAATCGACGCCCCGTGAGTTTGCGGGCAACGATCTCCACGCAGCCGATCTCGATCACCCGATCACCGAGCCGGTGGTCGAGTCCGGTGGTCTCCGTATCCAGAACGATCTGCCGCACGTCACCCCCCCTTGCGGGCCAGTTCCAGGCCGCGCCGGGCCAGGGCATCGGCGCGCTCGTTATCCTCGTGTCCGGCGTGGCCGCGAACCCAATGCCATTCGATCTCGTGAGCAGCGGCAACGCGATCGAGATCCCGCCAGAGATCGGCGTTCTTTACCGGCTGACGACCCGCCGTCTTCCAGCCACGCTTCTTCCAGGAGTGAATCCACTCGCTGATGCCCTTCTGCACATATTGCGAATCCGTGTGCACCCTTGCGCGCACCGGGCGCTTCAGTGCCTCCAGGGCGCGGATCACCGCCAGCAGTTCCATGCGGTTGTTGGTGGTGTGGGCCTGGCCGCCGCAGATCTCCCTTTCGTGGCCGCCCGTGCGCAGCAGCGCACCCCAGCCGCCGGGGCCGGGATTTCCGCTGCAGGCCCCATCCGTGAAGATATCCACCGTATCCCCGTTCATTTCTGGCCGTCCCGCTGCACCATCGGCGCAAGTCGCCGGGACGCCGTCTTGCCGTGCCTCCAGGCGGGGGTAATCACCCGCATGCCTTGCACGCGCTTGACGGCGTGAAGCAGGTAGACACCTCCGGCCACCGGCCACCATCGGCGCCCCGCCAGTTCCACCCAGTGGGCACGACGCAGCCATCGATCCCCGGAAACTGCGGGCAGATAGCAGCCGAAGGCCCCGGCTCGGGACTCGAACCCCAGCAGCGAAAGCCAGTCGCGAAGCCGCATCACGCTGATGTATTTCCCGGTCCAGGGAAACACGCTGCGCGTGCGCGCGAGCGCCCGGCGCAGCCCCCAGAAGCTGTAAGGATTGAAGCCGCTGATGACGACATGCCCTTCGGGGACAAGCACGCGCTCCACCTCCCGCAGGATCTGGTGTGCGCCTTCGACGAATTCAAGAACGTGAGGCAGCACTACCAGGTCGATGCTCGAGGTGGCAAAGGGCAGGTGCTGCAGCCGGCAGTACGCGTCGACCACATCGGCCGAACCGTTGCTGTCACAGCGGAAACGGAAGGGAATACGGTTGGCGCGCAGCAGATCACACTGCCACAGGCCCACCTGCAGCGCGTTGTAGCCGAAAACATCGGCGACGATCTGGTCGAACTGGGCCTGTTCCCATCGCAGGACGTACTGGCCCAGGGGCGACGCGAGCCAGGCATCCACCCCCGGAATTGACATTGCTTCCATCCTATCGACAATGGAGCCCATGAACATCTCGCCGATTCGAGCTTTTCGCGACAACTACATCTGGGTCATGCGCCGCGGCGATCTGGCGGTGGTGGTGGATCCCGGCGACGCGCAGCCGGTGATCCGCTTTGTCGAAGAGAACGGAGTGCGCCTGCTGGCCGTCCTGGTCACACATCATCACGGTGATCACGTGGGGGGCCTGGACGATCTTGGAGCCCGTTACCGGATGCCCGTGTACGGGCCATGGCACGAGGAGATAGACGGCGTTACGAATCCACTGCGTCACGGTGACTTCGTCGATGTGCCCGAGCTTGAGCTGAATCTGCGTGTCATCGAGGTGCCGGGCCATACCCGCGGCCACATCGCCTATTATGGGGCAAACGCCCTGCTGTGTGGCGACACGCTGTTCGGCTGCGGCTGCGGGCGGCTGTTCGAGGGCACCCCGGCCATGATGCTCGATTCGCTGCAGCGACTGTCGGCGTTGCCGGGCGACGCGAACGTCTATTGCGCCCATGAATACACCGAGTCCAACTGTCGCTTCGCCCTCGCCGTGGAGCCGGACAACGCAAGACTGCGTGAGCGCGTTGCCGCCGTCGCCCAGTTGCGCGGATCAGACATCCCCACCGTCCCCTCCACATTGGAGGAAGAGCGCGCGACCAATCCCTTCCTGCGCACCGAACAGCCGGCCGTCAGGCGGGCGGCCGAGCGATTCCTGGGGCGTCGGCCGGGTGACGAGGTGGAGGTCTTCGCCGCCATCCGGGCGTGGAAGAACAACTTCTGAGGTCTGTGCCGGCCCCCGGGCGGCGCCCTTAATCTTCTTCTGTGCCGGACGGATCCAGAGCCGCGGCAGTCCTGCTGCACACGCTATTGCGTCCGCCACGCTTGGCGTCGTATAGCGCCGCATCCGCCATCTCCAGCAGCGCAGCGGGGTTGCTGTCGCGCGACGGCAGGGCATTCGCCGCGCCCGCGCTGACCGTGACGTTCGATCCGGCAACCGAGCACGGGTGTGAGATCGCCATGAACTCCACCGCGCGACGCATCTTCTCGGCCAGCATCATGGCGCCCTTCAGATCCGTTTCGGGCAGGACTGCGACGAACTCCTCGCCGCCATAACGTGCCACCATGTCCGCCGGACGCCGCAACTGGGCCCCCAGGGCTGCGGCCACGGTGCGCAGGCACTCGTCGCCGGCCTGATGTCCCAGCGCGTCGTTGTATTGCTTGAAGCAGTCAATGTCGAACAGGATCAACGACAGGGGCTGCGCCGCACGCAGGCAGCGACGCCATTCCCGCTCCAGAGTCTGGTCGAAATGGCGGCGATTGGCGATCCCGGTCAGCCCGTCCACTGCCGACAGCCGCTGCAGTTCCTGGTTTGCCTCGTTCAGGCGACGCGTGAGCACCAGAAGCGAGTAGCGCATCTGGGCGATTCGCTGCATCGCCCGCACCTTGGCGCCGATCACGCTCATGCTCACCGGCTTGGTGAGGTAGTCATCACCCCCGGCGGCGATGCCCTGACTCACGTCGTCGTCGCTGGTACGGGCAGACAGGAAGATGATGGGCGTCCACTCTGTGCCCGCCTCCATGGTGCGAATCTGGCGCGCCACCTCCAGGCCATCCATGCCGGGCAGAATGATGTCCAGCAACACGATGTCGGGACGGTGCTCCTCGAACAGCTTGAGGCCGGCAGCACAGTCGCGTGCGGAAATCGGCACGATTCCCATGCGTTCGAGTTGCTGGCACACGACCGTCAGCGTCGTCAGGGTGTCTTCGATGACGAGGGCTTTCATTTCCGGGCCACCGGTCAGCCTCAGTCGGAGGAAAAGTGGCCAATTATTGGGCAGTATTCGATATCCTTCAATGGCGCGATAGCGTCACCCTCCTTCATGCCGGTTTGCAGCGTGCCGTTGCGCCCTGGGGGGCACATGGTTTGACGCTACCAGCCCCGGTCGCTACCATCGAACGCTGCCTGCCGATTCCGCTTCACGCATGTTCCGTCGCGCCCTTCTCGTCTTTCTCCTCACCCTGGTGTGCGCACCGTCTCAGGCTCAGGACGTGTCCGCATCCGAGACAGGCAACACACCCGTCGTCCAGCCGGACAAGTCGGCCTCTGCGGCAGATCCGTCGCCCGAGTCGGCGCAGACCCCGGAGCCGCCTGCGCCCGCCCTCGCCGTTGGCGAGTCGTCGCAGCAGACAGCCCCCGAACCCATCCCCAGCGAAGAACTCCCGGCGCAACCCCTGCGCATTCCGACCATCGACCTCACCACCGCTGCCGATGACGTATGGGAGCGCATTCGCAACGGCTTCGCCATGCCGAACCTTTACAGCGATCTGGTCTCGGAACAGCAGGCGTGGTATCTCAACCGGCCGGAAGCCCTGAGGCGCATGTTCGAGCGTGCCCGCCCCTACCTCTACCACATCGTCGAAGAAATCGAGAAGCGTGGCCTGCCAACCGAACTGGCGCTGCTGCCCATGGTGGAGAGCGCCTTCAATCCCATGGCCCACTCGCCCGCCCGCGCCTCGGGCCTATGGCAGTTCGTCCCCTCGACGGGGCGAAGTTTCGGCCTGGCACAAAACTGGTGGATCGATGAGCGGCGCGACGTCCTGGCATCCACCGAGGCCGCGCTGGAGTACCTCAAGACCATCTACGACATGCACGGGGACTGGCACCTGGCGCTGGCCTCCTACAACTGGGGCGAGAACGCCGTGGGGCGTGCCGTATCGCGCAACCAGGCGGCAGGCCTGCCGACCGATTACGCCAGCCTGTCGATGCCGTCGGAGACCCGCAACTACGTGCCGAAACTGCAGGCGCTCAAGAACATCATTTCCCGGCCCGAACTGTTTGCCATGCAGGTTGCGCCGATCCCCAACCGCCCCTACTTCAAGCAGCTCGGCAAGCCCCTGGACATCGATCTCGCCTTGGCGGCGCGTCTGGCCGACATGCCGGTGGACGAATTCCGCGCCCTCAATCCCGCCCATAACCGCCCCGTGATCAGGGCGTCCGAGGGTCCGTCCCTGGTGCTCCCGGCCCACAAGGTGGAGGCATTCCTGCGCAATGTGAAAGAGCACAGGCAGCCTCTCGTAAGCTGGCACTCGTACACCCTGAAGCGTAAGGAACGCCTCGAAGCCCTTGCATCGCGGTTCGGCGTCCCCGCCAGCCGCTTGCGAGAGATCAATGGCCTCGGCCGAAACAGCAAGTTGCCCGCGGGTCTCACCCTGCTCGTCCCCGCCAGCGGCCAGACCGGGGTCGTACCACGTCTGGCGAGCCTCGGGGCAGGCTCCGTGGCCGCGGACGAACGGGCCACGGCGCTACAAGGCGACAGGGAGAGCCGAGGGGAAGTGCGCGCGGCGACCATCAACGGGACCGCCAGGAAATCGCAGCGACGCGCGGGCGAACCCGCATCGGGGACCGACGCTCGGGAACGCCAGGCGAAACCGCCCCGTACGGTCGCCGCCAAGAAGGCTCCGAACGGCAAGCCCGGCAGCGCCCGCAAGTCGGGTCCATCGCGGAAGAAACGCAACTCGGGCGGCTGAGCCTCCCGTTCAGGAATGCAGATGGCAGCGTACGACCCGACCGTCGCCGAGCACCGTCTCCTGTGGATAGACGCTGCGGCAATGGTCGAAGGCACTGGGACAGCGCGGATGGAAGTGGCATCCCGCCGGCGGGGCGACGGCTGAGGGCATGTCGCCCTTGAGCATGATCACGGGCCGGCGTCGCTCGGCATCGATCTGCGGCACCGCCTTCAGCAGCGCTTCGGTATAGGGGTGCTGCGGCGCACGCAGGATGTCCACCGCCGGCCCGCGCTCCACGATGCGTCCCAGGTACATCACCGCCACCTCGTGCGCCATGTAATCCACCACCGCCAGGTTGTGGGTGATGAACAGGTAAGCCAGACCGAGGTTTTCCTGAAGCGCTCGGAGCAGGTTGAGGATCTGCGCCTGGACCGAGACGTCCAGCGCACTGGTGGGTTCGTCGCACACCACGACGCGCGGCGAGACCGCCAGCGCGCGGGCGATGGCGATGCGCTGGCGCTGTCCGCCCGAAAACTCGTGGGGATAGCGCCCACGCATCCCCGCAGCCAGTCCGACGCTCTCCAGCAATTGCGCCACGCGCTCCGCGCGGTTGTTTTCCGTGCCGGCCACGCCCAGTGCCGTCATGCCCTCCCGGATGATCTCGCCCACCCGCATGCGCGGATTCAGCGAGCCGAAGGGATCCTGGAAGACCATTTGCAGTTGCCGTCGCACCGCCTGCATGCCGGCACGATCCAGCGAGCCCACATCCCTGCCATCGAACGACACGCTGCCGCCGGAGGCCCGGATCAGCCGCAGCACCGCCTTGCCCACCGTGGTCTTGCCGCAGCCCGACTCGCCCACCAGTGCCAGGGTACGCCCCGCTGCCAGATCCAGGCTTACGCCGTCCACGGCCCGCACCTGCGCCACGACACGACGCAAGACGCCCTTGCGCACCGGGAAATGGACGCGGAGATCGCGCACCCTCAGCACCGCGTCGCCCTCGGCGGGGACCGAGCCCTCGGTGGGTTCGCCCTGCTCGGCGCGACGCACCTGGGGGGCATGTCCGTCGGCGCCATACAGGTGGCAGCGAACCCGCTGTCCGCCGCCCATGTCGGTCCACCCCGGGGCCTCGATGCGGCAGCGCTCCCAGGCATCGGGACAGCGCCCGGCAAAGCGGCAGCCGACAAACTCGCCGGTCAGCGCGGGCACGGAACCCGCCAGGGTCTCCAGGGAGGCGCCGCGGCGCCGGGCCGTGGGCAACGCCGCGAACAGCTTGCGCGAATAGGGATGGCGCGGAGCGGCGAAAAAAGCGTCCCGCGGCGCCTCCTCCACGATCTCCCCTGCGTACATCACCGCCACCCGGTCGGCCATCTGGGAGACGATGCCAAGGTCGTGGGTGATGAGCAGCATGCCCATGCTCCGTTCGCGCTGCAACCGCGCCAGCAGTTCCAGCACCTGGGCCTGGATGGTCACGTCCAGGGCCGTGGTGGGCTCGTCGGCGATGAGCAGACGCGGCTCGCCGGCCAGCGCCATGGCGATCATCACGCGCTGCTTCATGCCTCCGGAAAGCTGGAAGGGGTAGTCGTCGAGGCGCCGTTCGGCATCGGGGATGCCCACGGCCGCCAGCAATTCCGCCGCACGCCTGCGCGCCGGGCCACCGCGCAGGCCGACGTGGCGCTGCAGCACCTCTGCGAGTTGCGTGCCGACGTTCAGGACCGGGTTGAGGCTGGAGGCGGGTTCCTGGAAGATCATCGCCATGGCGCCGCCGCGTACCTCGCGCATCTGCGCCTCGCTCAACGGACGCAGGGCGCGGCCCTCCAGCATCACCTCGCCGGCGACGATGCGCCCGCCCTCGGGCAACAGGCGCATGAGCGTCAGGGCAGTCATGGATTTGCCACAGCCGGACTCGCCGACCAGGGCAAAGGTCTCGCCGCGATTGAGCGTGAGGCACACGCCATCCACCGCCCGCACTGCTCCCTGCCCGGAGGCAATCCACGCCCGCAGATCGCGCACCTCCAGCAGCGGCGGGCTCATCCCTTGACTCCCGAATCTGCGCCGGTAACGCGCGCCGCGATGCGTGGGTCGAAGGCATCGCGTACGGCGTCGGCGAACAGGTTGGCAGCCAGCACCAGCACGAACATGAAGACGAAGGCCGCCACCAGCGACCACCAGACCACCGGTTCCCGCGCCAGTTCCAGGCGTGCGGCATTGATCATGGTGCCGAAACTGAAGGTGTTGGGATCCACGCCGATGCCGACGTAGGACAGCACGGCTTCGGCCAGTACCAGGGCGCTGAAGTCCATGACCACGGCGATCAGCACGATGTGCATGAGGTTGGGGAGCAGGTGGCGCGCCATGATGCGCCACTGCGATACGCCGAAGGCCTGGGCGGCCTGCACGTAGTCCAGTTCGCGCAGCTTCAGCGCCTCGCCGCGCAGCAGCCGGCACAGGCCCGTCCAGCTCGTCAGGCCGAGGATGAAGCACAGCGCCAGCAGGCGTGCGTCGGCGCGCTCGGCGGCGGTGGCAAACCACTGCGCGTGGGTGTCGATGAAGACCTGCATCATCAACACCGCGGCGGCGATGAGCAGCACGCCGGGAATGGAGTTGATGGTGGTGTAGAGATACTGGATGACGTCATCCACCCGACCGCCGAAGTAGCCGGCCATGATGCCCAGCGCCACGGCGAAGGGGAGCATGACCAGCGTCGTCAGGGTGCCGATCACCAGCGCGGTGCGCACGCTCTTCAGTGCCAGGTAGAGCACGTCCTGGCCCACCTTGTCGGTGCCCAGGACGTGGTAGGCGTCGGCCAGGAAGATCACCGGGCCGGCCACCAGCAGCAGGGCGGCAAAGGTCGCCAGCACGGCGTTCCACGCCACGGCGGTGTCGCCGCGCCAGATACGTCGCCAGGTCACGCCCAGGCCGACCGACTCCCGCCGCGCCAGCCGCAGCGCCACGACTCCGGCCAGCACCATCCAGATTGCCGCGCCGCTCAGCGCACCGGCGGCAAAGCGCCGAGCGAGGTCCGCGGCGTGTTGCGCCGGCGGGTCGTCGAGATGCACCCCGCCGTGGCGCAGGCGCGGGTGGGCCCGAAACTGGGTGCCGTCGGCGCGCTCCACGGTCTCGCGGGCGAACAGGTGCGTCGCCAGGGGCGCGGAGTAGGTCTTCTCGCCGCGGCTGCGCAGGCCAGTGGCCAGCGCGTCCAGCGCACTGAGGACTTCCCCGGAATACACCGCACGCTCCCCGTCCCCGCCTGCACTCTCCAGGCGCGGGCGGTAATGAAGGGAATCCAGCAGGCCCACGACGGCGAATACGGCGAGCAGGGTCAGCGCCGCCATGCCGGCGCGGCTTCCCCCCACTTTCTGCCAGGCGGAGCGCAGCAGCGGGTTGTGGCGGGAATACCAGCCGAACGCACTCGCCACCGCCAGCAGGGCAAAGATCAGGGCGTCGGTCCACAGCACCACGGGCGTCATGGCTATTCGAACCGCACCCGCGGGTCCACCAGGGTGTAGGAGATGTCGGTGAGCAGCAGTCCGACGATGTAGAGCACGGAGCCCAGGAACACCATGGAGCGCACCACGGCGAAATCCTGGGCGTTGATGGCGTCGATGGTATCGCTGCCCAGGCCCGGGATGCCGAAGAAGGACTCGGTGATCAGGCTGCCCATGAACAGCAGCGGAACCACCACCACGACGCCCGTCAGGATGGGAATGAGGGCGTTGCGCAGCACGTGGCGGAACAGCACCACCGTCTCGCCCAGCCCCTTGGCGCGGGCGGTGCGCACGTAATCCTTGCCGATCTCCTCCAGGAAGATGGTGCGGTACCAGCGCGTGCTGCTGCCCACCCCGCCGACGATGCTGATGACCACCGGCAGGATGAGGAAGCGCAGCGCGTCCGGACCCTCTGCATAGCCCGATATGGGCACCAGGTTCCACACCTTGCTCACCAGGTACTGCCCGCCGATGATGTAGAACAGGCTTGAAATGGACATCATGGCCACGCACAGCACCACGCCCCAGAGATCGAAATAGGTGGCACGGAACAGCACCAGCAGCAGCGCGAAGGAGACGGTCACATACAGGCCGAGTAGGAAGGTCGGCAGCGCGATGGCCAGGCTGGGGCCCATGCGGGTGGTGATTTCGCGGGCAATGTCGCGCCCGTCGTCGGCACGCCCGAAATCGAACACGAACAGGCGCACGGACTTGCGGAAGAAGATGGTGTCGGTAAGGCGGGCGCTGCCCTGTGCCTGCTCGTTCCACAGCAGCGGCTTGTCGTAGCCGCGATCGGCCTTCCACTTGGCGATGGCGTCCGGGGTGACGCGCTTGACGCCCAACTGCATGCGCGCCATGTCGTCCGGCGTGTTCACCACGAAGAACAGCGCGAAGGTGATCAGATTCACCCCGATCAGGATGGGAAGGGCGTGGAGGATGCGCCGGACGATGTAGGCGATCATGTGGCGGTCATCGCCTCTCGCCGCCGCCAACTGCGCAGCAACGGCCATACGGCGGCCACCAGCAGCAGCGCCAGTCCCGCCAGGGGCCACAGCACCGGCTGGTTCCACTCGGCGCGGCGGCGAGTGCGCAGGTCCACATCGATCTTCTGGTACTTCACGCCGTTGCGCGCCATCTGGTTGGGCTTGACGTTGCCGGTCCACTCATGACGCAGGCTGTAGTCCTTGGGGTGGTAGCCGAACGACCAGGGCGCATCGTGCTGCAGGATCGCGACCATGCGATCGATCAGGGCCTGGCGCTGAGGGCCGTTCTCCATGTGCTTCATCTGTTCGAACAGCCGGTCGAACTCGGGATTGGAGTAGTTGGCGGCGTTCTCGCCCTGGAAGCGCGCGCGGCTCTGGCTGCCCTGGAACAGGAACAGGAAGTTCTCCGGGTCCGGGTAGTCTGCGTTCCAGCCCCATACGAACATCTGCGCGGCGCCCTTGCGCACCTTGTCCTGGAAGCGGTTGTAATCCGTGCCGCGGATCTCCAGTTGCACGCCCAGGGCGGAGAACTGCTTGCGATACCAGTCCAGCCGCGACTTGTCGCCGGGGCCGCGATCCGTGGTGTCGAGGTAGAGCACCAGTGGCTCGCCGCTGGCGGCATCGCGTCCTCCCGGGTAGCCCGCCTCGGCCAGCAGCCTGCGGGCTTCGGCGATGGGCTTGCGACGGGGTCGGCCGTTCTCCCACTCGTACACCTGGGCGTTGATGCCTTCCCTGCCTTCGCGATGGCCGAAAATGCCTGGCGCCACCGGCCCCTGGGCGGCAATGCCGCGGCCGTTGGCGAAGATGGAAATGAACTCCTCCCAGTCCAGGGCGACGGAAACGGCCTGGCGCAGCTTGCGGGCGCGTTCCGAATCGCCTCCCACCACCGGGTCCAGCCAGTTGAAGGCGAAGTAGCGCGTGGCCGTGGCGACGGAGGTTTCCACGCGGATGCCCTTCTTCTCCATGTCGGGCGTTACGTTGGCGTCACCCTCGACCGAGATCCGCACCGCCTGGTCGAAGTTGTCCGAGGCGATGCCGGAGGCGTCGTAATAGCCCTGCTGGAACTTGTTCCAGTAGGGGATGCCCTCCTTCTCGCGGGTGAACACCACCTTGTCGATGAACGGAAGGGGTTTTCCCACGTCGGCCAGCAGGCCCCCGGCCCGATCTTCCGGCTGGCCCTCGGACGGATAGGTCTCGCCACGGAAATTGGGGTTGCGCTCCAGCACCATCCGGCTGTTGGGATTGTTCTCCGTGAGCATGTAGGGCCCGGTGCCGACAGGGTACCAGTCGAGGGTGAGGTTCTTTTCGGCCATGCCGGGCTGGGCGTGGAAGCGGTCCACTTCCCGCGGCACCGGCGCGAAGAAGCTCATGGCAAGCCAGTACGGGAATTGCCGGTAGCGCCCCTTGACGCGGAGGCGGTAGGTGTAGCGATCCACCACCTCCACCCCATCGAGAGCGTACTGAGCCAGATCCAGCCACTCCCCGGCACGCCCCTGCTCCGTCATCCGCCGGTCTTCCGCGCGAAGCGTCTCGGCCAGCTCGCGCAGACCGACGATGTACTCACTCATGAGCCCAAAGATCGGCGAATGCAGGCGGGGGTGGGCAAGGCGCTTGATCTGGTAGGCGTAATCGTCCGCCACCAGTTCCCGCGTCCCGGTGTGGCGAAAATCCTTCATCGCGTGGATGCCACGCAACGCCTCGGGGCTCAGCGTCGGGTAGACAGGCTTACCGGCGCCGTCCACGGCCAGGGCCGGATGCGGCTGATAGCGAATGCCCGGCTTGATGCTGATCTGAAAGACGGAAAAAGCCAGCCGCGGTGAGTCCTCCGCAACGGGATGGCCCTGGGCGTCAGTGAAAACGGGTTTCGGTACGTCCGCGGCTGTGAGCGGCACCAGCGTATAGGGCCGCTTCAAGTAATGATATTGCAGCGGGGGCTCGTAGATCTGGGCGTTGAACCCGGCTTCGTCCTCGCTGTAGGACTGTACCGGATCGAGATGCTTCGGGCGATCCGTGAAGGCGGAATAGAGAATGTTGGCGCCACTGTCCGCCGCGGCGTAGGGATCGTTCCACGTCTGGCCACAGGCCGTGGCCAGCGTGGTGACCAGCCAAATCAGCAACAACCTGCCGTGCGCGCGCATGGCACGGCAGTTTAGCCGATGGCCCCGAGCACGTCACGGCACGCCTGAGCCCGAGCCCATCCGCTATAATTCGCCGCCAGCGAACTGAGGAGATTGAGATGGGGTTTCTCGCCGGCAAGCGAATCCTGATTACCGGGCTTTTGAGCAATCGCTCCATCGCCTACGGGATCGCCAAAGCGATGCAGCGCGAAGGCGCCGAGCTTGCCTTCACCTACCAGAACGAGCGTTTCCGCGACCGGGTCGCCGAGATGGCGCGATCCTTCGGCAGCGATCTGATCTTTGCCTGCGACGTCGCCGAGGACGAACAAATTGTTGGGGTGTTCTCCGAGCTGGGCAAGGCCTGGGACGGCCTGGACGGGCTCGTTCATTCCATCGCCTACGCCCCCCGCGAGGCCCTGGATGGCGATTTCCTCGATGGGTTGTCCCGCGACGCCTTTCGCATCTCGCAGGAAATCAGCGCCTACAGCTTCCCGGCGCTGGCCAAGGCCGCCCTGCCGATGATGGAGGGGCGCCAGGGCTCGTTGCTGACGCTGACCTACCTCGGCGCCGTGCGTTCCATTCCCAACTACAACATCATGGGGATGGCCAAGGCCAGCCTGGAAGCGTCGGTTCGATACCTCGCCGCAACCCTGGGACCGCGCGGTCTGCGGGTGAACGCCGTGTCCGCCGGTCCGATCAAGACCTTGGCCGCTTCCGGAATCGCCAACTTCGGCAAGCTGCTGTCCATCAACGAGCGCAGCGCCCCCCTGCGCCGCAACGTGACCATTGACGAGGTCGGAAACGCCTCCGCGTTTCTCTGCAGCGACCTGGCCAGTGGAATCACCGGGGAAGTGCTCTACGTGGACGGCGGATTCAACACCGCGGCGCTTGGCGTAGCCCCCGATTGACGCCCGCGGACGTGCCAGTCGTTCCCGGGCGGGGCGATGGCGTCTCCCCACAGAGAGTCCTGAGCCCGGCGGATCGCTCGCCGCCTTAGCGGCTTCTCCCCCCCTCCAGCACGGCAGGATTGACCGTGACCGGGTACCTGTTGCGCAACGCCCCCAGATAGGCTGAGAACTCCTCGTCTGCCACCGCACGGGCGTATTGGGCGCGCAGCCCTTCCCCAGTACCCGCGCCCTTGACCTCGGGTTGCCGGACCGCAGTGATTCTATACAGCGCATATCCCCTTCCGGGCAGCGCAACCCCCCCGTAGGCAGGCAGTTCCTTCACGGAAGTGGCGAAAATTGGCCGCACGGCCGGCGACGGAACTCCTGCCGCGCCTTGGCGGCTCACCGGCTTGGGCGCACCCCATGCCAGATCGACCTTGTCACCCTTGCGCAGGCGTTCGAGGGTCGCTTCCCCCTCCCGGGAGGCCATCTTCGCGGCCTCCTCGGCCACCAGTGCGTCACGTATCTCCTTGCTCACTTCGTCCAGCGGCCGCAACGCAGCATCCTTGTGCTCCAGGATCCTCGCCGAAACGAGCGTATTGTTGCCAACCTCCACGGCCTCGGAATTGTGACGGCCCTTGACGACATCGTCGGAGAACAGGGCATCGAGAAGTTTGTCGTTCCCCAACGGGCCCAATCCGGTCTTCTGCCCCCTTGTTATCCAGCCCGACTGACGGATTTCAAGGCTGAACTTCTGCGCCGCCGGCTGAAGGCTGTCCGCCTGCTCATAAACGAGGTTGCTGAATGCCTCGGCCGCTTCAGCGAATTTCCTCGCCGCGGTCTGGTTCCTGATCTCCGCAGCGATCTCGCCGCGCACCTCGTCGAGCGCCCGCAATTTTTCCCGGCGTATGCCCGTCAAGCGAATGACATGAATGCCGAAATCGGACCTCACCAAGCCGCTGATCTCCCCTTCCCTGAGGGCAAAGACGGCATCCTCGAACGGCTTGACCATCGCGCCCCGGCCGAAGTAACCCAGATCACCACCATTGGCCGCTGACCCGGGATCCTGCGAATGCTCTTTCGCCAACTCGGCGAACCTGCCCGGCTCCGCGCGAAGCTGTACGACGATCTGCTCAGCCTTCTCCGTAGCGGCCTTTACCTGAGCCTCGGTGGCGTCCTTGGGCACCGGAAGAAGAATGTGGCTCGCGCGTCGTTCCTCGGGTTGTTGGTAGCGATCCTTGTGGCCCTGATACCAGGAGGCCATCTCGGCATCGCTCACTTGTACCTGTCCTGCAAAGGCATCCTGGCTGAGGACCACATACTCCGCACGAGCTTGTTCCGGGATCCTGAACCGCGCCTGATTGGCCTCGTAGTATTTTGCGATGGCTTCCGCTGAGGGCTCGGCGCGTAACGTATAGCTTGCGGAAGCGATCAATGCTTCCTCGACCGTCCGCTCTTCCATGACCATGGCCAGCCACCGATCGGCGACCGTACTGGAGGCAAGGGCACCGTCCCCGACTGCAGCCGTGATCTGCCTCAGCATCAAGTCCTGTTTCAGGCGCGCCTCAAATGCCCTCTGCGACATTCCCTGATTGCGCAGGATCGCTTCGTACCGCTGCGAGGAGAACTTGCCGCCGTCCTGAAATGCCTGCACCCCTGAAATAACGTTGCGCAGATCATCATCGGCCACCGTGAGGTGATCCTCGGATGCCCGCAGAACCAACAATCGTTGATGGACCATTCCGTCGAGCACCCCTTTCCGGAAGTCCGGGGTATCGAACATCGACGAATCGACCTGCCGCCCAAGCGACGCACGAATCCGATCCTGCTGTTCGCGAAGGCTGGCCTCGAACTCCTGCTGCGCTATGCGACTGTCTCCCACCTGTGCCGCATGGTTGGCTTGCCCTGCGTCGCGAACATAGGAATCCACGCCCCACAATGCAAACGGCAACGTGATCAGAATCAGGAATACCTGGACAATTCGCTTGTTGTTGCGGACAGCATCAAACATGGATCACTATGCACTTCGAAAGGCCGCTAGCGACGCGCCCTTGCTGGTTGCGCCACCATCGTGTTTCGCTGACCAGCGCGCACGATGAATCGTGGCGCGCCTCCCACCTCCCGTAGCGCGCGGCCGCGCGACCCCGGGAGAAACCGCAAAAAAAAGGCGAACACGCGTTCGCCTTGCAGGACTGGCGGAGTGGACGGGACTCGAACCCGCGACCCCCGGCGTGACAGGCCGGTATTCTAACCGACTGAACTACCACTCCATGTTTATTAGACAAAGCCGTATCGGCATTTCGCTCTGGTGGGTGCTGAGAGGATCGAACTCCCGACATTCGCCTTGTAAGGGCGACGCTCTACCAGCTGAGCTAAGCACCCCGCGCGTTCCTGCGAGGCTGCTCGCGCGAAAGGGCGCTAGTTTACCGCATCTTTCAGAGCTTTGCCAGGCCGGAACTTCGGAACCTTGGCCGACTTGATCTTGATCGAATCCCCGGTGCGAGGGTTGCGGCCGGTTCTCGCGGCCCGCTTGCCAACATAGAAGGTACCGAAACCAACAAGGGTGACCATCTCGCCCTTTTTCAGGGAGGCTTTCATCGCACCGACAGTCGCATCGAGCGCACGGGCCGCAGCAGCCTTCGAAATGTCTGCCGACTTGGCGATCTGGTCTATCAGTTCAGACTTATTCATTCAAGCCCCCTCGTGTCGGTCGGACCAAGAAACTCACCCCATTTCGCATCGCACACTTTATAACAAGCCAGAAATCACGCTGTCAAGCGCGTCTTCGGTCGGCCGCCCACTGTGGACGCAAGAAGCTTGCATAAAGAAGTCCGCCTTTGGGAAGGCGGCTCCAGACTCATTGCCTTAATGGGTGATTACGCTCTGTCCTGCCGCCTGGTCCGCAGCCGGGGGCACCGGAGCACTGGCCTCCACTTCGGGCAGGCGCTCGGGGAGGCGCTCGAGCGAGAGTTCAAGCACCCGATCAATCCACTTGACCGGGATGATTTCCAGACCACGGCGAATGTTCTCCGGTATCTCCGGGAGATCCTTCACGTTTTCCTGGGGAATCAGCACCTGTTTGATGCCGCCGCGGTGCGCCGCCAGCAGTTTCTCCTTGAGTCCGCCGATGGGAAGCACCTCCCCACGCAGGGTGATCTCTCCGGTCATCGCCACGTCGGCTCGTACTGCGATGCCCGTCAGCACGGACACCATGGCCGTGGTAATCGCGATTCCCGCGGAGGGTCCATCCTTGGGCGTGGCACCCTCGGGCATGTGGATGTGTAGGTCCTTCTTCTCGAAGGCGTCTCCGGTGATGCCGAGCGTCGCCGCGCGGCTGCGCACTACCGTCCGCGCGGCCTCGATGGATTCCTTCATCACATCACCGAGCTGGCCGGTCCGGATGATATTGCCCTTGCCGGGCATCGCTGTTGCTTCGATGGTGAGCAGTTCCCCCCCCACCTCGGTCCACGCCAGCCCGGTCACCTGCCCCACCTGGTTTTCCTTTTCGGCAATGCCAAAGGTGTAACGGCGGACCCCGACGAACTTGTCTAGCGTCTTGGGGGTTACATTGATGCGCGTCTTGCGCTTGCCCAGCAACAAGGTCTTGACCACCTTGCGGCATATCTTCGAAAGCTCGCGTTCCAGCGAACGTACTCCCGCCTCGCGGGTGTAGTAGCGGATGACGTCCGTAATGGCATCGTCGCTCACGGCAAGCTCATCACCCTTCAGCCCGTTGTTCTTCATCTGCTTGGGCAGCAGGTAACGCTTGGCGATGTTGAGCTTCTCGTCCTCCGTATAACCGGACAGTCGGATGACCTCCATCCGGTCGAGCAGTGGCGGAGGAATGTTCAACGTGTTGGCCGTGGCCACGAACATCACATCCGACAGATCGTACTCAACCTCCACGTAGTGATCGACAAAGGTGTTGTTCTGCTCCGGATCCAGAACCTCCAGCAGCGCTGAACTCGGGTCACCCCGGAAGTCCATGCCCATCTTGTCCACCTCATCAAGCAGGAACAGCGGGTTTCGCACGCCCACCT
>JACQYB010000054.1:83115-112160 GCA_016208415.1 Betaproteobacteria bacterium
GTGCCCGCGGATCTCCGCCTCGTCGCGGACGCCGCCCAGCGACATGCGGACGAACTTGCGGTTGGTGGCGCGGGCGATGGATTGCCCGAGCGAGGTCTTCCCGACCCCCGGCGGCCCCACCAGGCAGAGGATCGGCGCCTTCAGTTTGTCGACGCGCTGCTGCACCGCGAGGTACTCAAGGATCCGCTCCTTGACCTTCTCCAGCCCGTAGTGATCCTTCTCCAGCACCTTCTCCGCGGCGCCCAGATCCTTGCTGATACGGCTCTTGCGCTTCCACGGCAGGCCGGCCAGGGTCTCGATGTAGTTCCGGACCACCGTGGCCTCGGCTGACATGGGCGACATCAGGCGCAGTTTCTTGACCTCGGAAAGACCCTTCGCCAAGGCGTCCTTAGGCATGCCGGCCGCCTTGATCTTCTTTTCCATTTCGTCGAGGTCGGCGCCCTCCTCGCCTTCTCCCAACTCTTTCTGGATGGCTTTGACCTGTTCGTTGAGGTAATACTCGCGCTGACTCTTTTCCATCTGGCGCTTCACTCGCCCACGGATGCGCTTCTCGACCTGAAGGATATCGAGTTCGGTTTCCAACTGAGAGAGCAGACGCTCGAGGCGCTCGCCGATCCCGAACAGCTCAAGGACCTCCTGCTTCTGCTCCAGCTTGAGCGGCAAGTGCGCAGCGATGGTGTCAGCCAGCCTGCCTGCCTCCTCTATTCCCGCCAGAGAGGTCAGGATTTCCGGGGGGATCTTCTTGTTGAGCTTCACGTACTGATCGAACTGGCTGACGATCGCCCGACGCATCGCCTCGATCTCGTGCCCGCGGGTTTCATCCGCAGGAACGGCCGAAACCTCCGCCGTAAACAGCGACTTGAGGTCCGTCACCTTGTCGATACGCGCACGCTGTGTGCCTTCGACCAGCACCTTCACCGTGCCATCCGGCAGCTTGAGCATCTGGAGGATGTTGGAGATGCAGCCGATGTCATACATGTCGTCGACCGAAGGCTCATCCTTGGCCGCCGATTTCTGCGCCACCAGCAGGATGCTCTTGCCGCTTTCCATGGCGCTCTCAAGCGCCTTGATGGACTTGGGCCGCCCCACGAAGAGGGGGATCACCATGTGCGGAAACACCACCACATCGCGCAACGGCAGCAGCGGTAGTTCGGTTCTCTCGAGGGGGAATTCCTGCGCGCCTGACATATCTTATGGTTCCTGTGTGTTGGGTGCTCGGCCGTGCATCCCTCAGGGATGCTCACACCACACGTGGGGCCGGCACTCCTGGATTCAAGCTGCGCGTTGCAGCAGGACGATCAACTGCTGCTGGCGACCTTGGGCTGGTCCGCGTAGATCAGGATCGGCCTGCCTTCGCCGATGATCGTGCTCTCGTCGATCACGACCTTCGAGACATTTTCCATGGTGGGAAGTTCGTACATGGTGTCGAGCAGTGACCCTTCGAGGATGGAACGCAGGCCCCGCGCTCCCGTACGGCGCTTCAGCGCCCTGCGGGCGATGGCCTGGAGCGCGGCGGGGCGCACTTCCAGATCGGCGCCCTCCATGGAAAACAGCCTCTGGTATTGCTTGATGAGGGCGTTCTTGGGTTCGACCAGGATCTCGATCAGCGCCGCCTCATCCAGCTCCTGCAAGGTCGCCACCACGGGCAGGCGCCCGACGAACTCGGGGATGAGGCCGTACTTGATCAGATCCTCGGGCTCGACATTGCGCAACACCTCACCGGCGTTCTTGGTATCGCGGCTCCTGACTTCGGCGCCGAAGCCGATGCCGGCCTGTTCGGTACGATTGCGGATGACCTTGTCCAGTCCATCGAAGGCACCACCGCAGACGAACAGGATGTTCGTCGTATCCACCTGCACAAAATCCTGATTCGGGTGCTTGCGCCCCCCCTGAGGTGGCACGGAAGCGACTGTTCCTTCGATCAGCTTCAGCAACGCTTGCTGCACACCCTCGCCGGAGACGTCCCGGGTGATGGAGGGGTTGTCTGACTTGCGCGATATCTTGTCGATCTCGTCAATGTAAACAATGCCCTGTTGCGCCTTTTCGACCTCGTAGTCGCACTTCTGCAGCAGCTTCTGGATGATGTTCTCCACATCTTCGCCGACGTAGCCCGCCTCGGTGAGGGTGGTGGCATCGGCCATGACGAAGGGAACGTTCAGCAGGCGTGCAAGGGTCTGGGCGAGCAAGGTCTTGCCGGAACCCGTGGGTCCGATAAGCAGGATATTGCTCTTCGCCAGTTCCACTTCGTCGCTCTTGGAAAGATGGCGCAGGCGCTTGTAATGGTTGTAGACCGCCACCGAGAGGATCTTCTTGGCGTAGTCCTGTCCGATCACGTACTGGTCCAGGATCCCGCAGATCTCGCGCGGTGTCGGCAAATCGGCCTTGCCCCCGCGCGCGCCCTGCTCGCTGGTGATCTCGTCGCGGATGATATCGTTGCAGAGGTCGATACACTCGTCGCAAATGAACACGGACGGCCCGGCGATCAGCTTGCGCACCTCGTGCTGGCTCTTTCCACAGAAAGAACAATAGAGGAGCTTTTCCCCACCCGATTTCCGTTCCGACATCGCCTTGTCCCTCTTGCTGGATTGAGCCAAGCCCCGAGCGGGTTATTTCTGCCCCGCCGCTTCTGTACGATTCAGCAAGACACGGTCCACAAGGCCGTAGTCCACCGCCTCGTCCGCGGAGAAAAAGAAATCCCGATCTGTGTCCCGTTCGATACGATCCAGCGGCTGACCCGTGTGATTCGCCATCAGTTCATTGAGCCTGGCGCGCAGATAGAGAATTTCCTTGGCGTGGATCTCGATATCGGCGGCCTGCCCCTGGAACCCGCCCAAGGGCTGGTGGATCATCACGCGGGAATTGGGCAGCGAGAACCGCTTGCCCTTGGCGCCCGCCGTCAACAAGAAGGCCCCCATGCTCGCCGCGTGTCCGACGCAAAGCGTGCTCACGTCCGGCTTGATGAACTGCATCGTGTCGTAGATGGCCATCCCGGCGGACACCGAACCCCCGGGGGAGTTGATGTAGAAGTAGACGTCCTTGTCGGGGTTCTCGGACTCCAGGAAGAGCAACTGCGCCACCACCAGGTTCGCCGTCACGTCGGTGACCGGGCCCACAAGGAAGATCACCCGTTCCTTGAGCAGTCGGGAATAGATGTCGTACGAGCGCTCCCCGCGGCCGCTCTGTTCAACGACGATGGGTATCAAGCCCAGGCCCTGGGGATCCCAGGATCCGCCACCACTTCTCTCGTCACGTACAAACATCGCTTGCCCTCTCGTGTGCAGCGGCAAATCTACGCCGCAGTTTCCATCAGTTCCTCGAACGCCACAGGCTTGTCCACGGGGCGGGCGTTGGCAAGAAACCACTCGACGACGTTGTTCTCCAGCACCATCCCCTGCAGATCCGCAAGGCGCTGGGGCTGCTCGTAATACCAACGGACCACGTCCTTGGGATCTTCGTAGCTCTGCGCAAACTCATCGATCAGCGCACGCACCTGTTCCGGCTTGGCCTCCAAGTGGTTCTGCTTAACGATTTCGGCAACGATCAGCCCAAGCTTTACCCTGCGCAGCGCCTGATCCGCAAACCACGATCCATCCACCGGCACCTGCTTGACATCGATGCCGCGACGAGCGAGATCCGCGCGTGCGTTCTCCGCAAGCTGACCGGCCTCTTCATCGACCAGTGTCTTGGGCACTTCCAGGGGGTGGGTCGCCAGCAGCGCTTCCATCACCTGCTCCTTGAGCCGCGCCTGTATGCGCTTGCGCACCTCCCGCTCCAGGTTGGCCTTCACCTCCTCGCGCATCCTGGTGATATCGCCATCGCCAACCCCCAGGGAGCGGGCAAAATCCCCATCGACCTCCGGAAGGCGTGGCGCTTCCACCTTCTTCACCGACACTTCGAATTGAACCTGCTGACCCGCCAGGTGCGGCGCGTGGTAATCCTCCGGGAAGGTCATATCGAAGGTCCGCGACTCACCCGCGGCCAATCCGGCGAGTTGCGACTCGAACTGGGGAAGCATCGCCCCACTCCCCAGCATGACGGGGTAATCGCTGGCCTGCCCGCCCTCGAAGATTTCGCCGTCGCGCCGGCCCGTAAAGTCGATCGTCACTCGGTCGCTTTCCTGGGCAGGCCTGTGCGCGATCTCGAATACCGTGCGCTGCTTGCGCAGCACCTCGATGGTGCGATCCACCTCGGCATCGCCGACGACCAATTGCGGACGTTCCACCTCTCGATCGGAGACATCGCCGAGCACGATCTCCGGATACACCTCGAACACGGCGCTGAATGCCATGCTGGACTCGTCGCCGGTGGACTGGGCCTCGATCCGGGGCTGACCAGCCACACGCAGCTTCTGTTCACTCACGGCCGCGCCGAAAGCCCGCGACAAGGCCTCGCCAAGGGCTTCGGAACGCATCTGCGGCCCATACTGCTGCGCCACCACCTTCAGTGGCACCTTCCCCGGCCTGAAACCCGCCATGCGCACGGTGCGCGCCAGTTTCTTCAGCCTCTCGTCCACATCCTTGTCGACCTCCGCCATGGGGACGGTCATTTCGATACGGCGCTCGAGCGGCCCCAAATTCTCACTTGTTTGCATCTGGATCATCACTCCACCGAAAATCCTCTTCCTCGGACGCGCACCCGCGCGATTGGCGCCTTCCGGCACGATAAGGAATACACTTCCCTCGCCACACCACACGTCTCCAGGGGAATCCTGCGGCGCAAGCCACCACGAGAACTGCGAGCCGTGGTGCGATTCTCGACGCAGCGCTCCAGAAGACCGGAGATACGGGCCAGGCAAGCGATTCTAGCACACTGTTAAGTGCCCTTCGCTCCGATGCGCCGTACCGTTCGCCATGTAACCCCATGTTTTTTCAAGGGTTCACTTGGCCTGCCTGGCGTTGCGCAGCTACCAGCGGTGCTCTTGCACCGCCCGCCGCGGCTGCAAAGCACATGAAGTCTGTGCCGGGCCGCAAACCAGGTCAGCGGGTGCGGAAGCCGCTCCGGCCAACGCTTGCGTCCGGGGTGTCTCATCGGATTTCCCCTGAACGCCGGTCGGACAGGCACTACGGACGGCGCGCGACAGCGCGACCAATCCCGGAATGGACGCCGGGATTACGGAAACTTCGGCAGGTGAATGGCGATCAAATCGGCCGGATCAGGAGAATTGCGCGTCCTCCGGAAGGGGCTCAGGAAAGGGCGGCGCGGTGCCGTAGTAACTGGAGGACTCATCCGCATGGTACAGGCCGCGGGCTCGATCCGTAGAGGAGATGATTGATGACAATCTTCAGCAAGTATCAGACCCGATTCGAAGCGGGGCGGGAGGAAGAACTGTCGATCCAGGAATACCTGGAATTATGCAGGTCCGATCCCGGGGGCTATGCCACTGCCGCCGAGCGCATACTCATGGCCATCGGCGAACCGGAACTCGTCGACACCAGACTCGACGCGCGGCTGTCCCGCATCTTCTCCAACAAGATCATCAAGATCTACCCTGCTTTCCGTGACTTCTTCGGCATGGAGGAGGTCATTGAGGAGATCGTGGCTTATTTCCGCCACGCCGCCCAGGGACTGGAGGAACGGAAACAGATTCTCTATCTGCTCGGCCCGGTGGGTGGCGGCAAGTCCTCGCTGGCGGAGAAGCTGAAGCACCTGATGGAAAGGGTGCCGTTCTACTTCATCAAGGGTTCCCCGGTTCATGAGTCGCCGTTGGGTCTTTTCAACGTCGACGAAGACGGCCGCATCCTTGAAGACGACTACGGCATTCCGCGCCGCTACCTGGGTGGCATCATGTCGCCCTGGGCGGTCAAACGGCTGCACGAATACGGCGGGGACATCACCAAGTTCCGCGTGGTACGCCAGCGTCCGTCGGTGCTGCAGCAGATCGGCGTGGCCAAGACCGAGCCGGGCGACGAAAACAACCAGGACATCTCCTCGCTGGTGGGCAAGGTCGACATCCGCAAGCTGGAGCATTACTCGCAGGACGACCCCGACGCCTACAGCTACTCCGGCGGACTGTGCCTGGCCAATCGCGGCCTGCTCGCGTTCGTGGCGCTGTTCAAGGCGCCGATCAAGGTGCTGCATCCGCTGCTGACCGCCACCCAGGAGGGCAACTACAAGGGTACGGAGGGCTTCGGTGCCATCCCGTTCGACGGCATCGTCATGGCCCATTCCAACGAGTCGGAATGGATCAGCTTCAAGAACAACCGCAACAACGAGGCGTTCCTCGACCGCATCTACATCGTCAAGGTGCCCTATTGCCTGCGGGTGTCCGAAGAGATCCACATCTACGAGAAACTGCTGGCCAACAGTTCGCTGCGCGACGCGCCCTGCGCACCGGACACGCTCAAGATGATGGCGCAGTTCTCCGCGCTGTCCCGGCTCAAGGAACCGGAGAACTCCAGCGTCTACTCCAAGATGCGCATCTATGACGGCGAAAACCTCAAGGACACCGATCCCAAGGCCAAGTCCTACCAGGAGTACTGCGACTACGCCGGCGTGGACGAGGGCATGACGGGGCTGTCCACCCGCTTTGCCTTCAAGACCCTGTCGAAGGTCTTCAACTTCGACCATCGCGAGATTGCCGCCAACCCTGTGCATCTGATGTACGTGCTGGAGCAGCAGATCGAGCAGGAGCAGTTCCCGCCGGAGATGGAGCAGAAGTATCTGCGCTTCATCAAGGAGTTCCTCGCGCCGCGCTATGCGGAATTCATCGGCAAGGAGATCCAGACAGCCTACCTGGAGTCGTATTCCGAGTACGGCCAGAACATCTTCGACCGCTACGTTACCTACGCCGACTTCTGGATCCAGGATCAGGAATTCCGCGATCCGAATACCGGCGAAATATTCGACCGTTCGGCGCTCAACGAGGAGCTGGAAAAGATCGAGAAGCCTGCGGGCATCAGCAATCCCAAGGATTTCCGCAACGAGGTGGTGAATTTCGTGCTGCGTGCCCGCGCCCGCAACGGCGGCAAGAATCCGCTGTGGACGTCGTATGAGAAGCTGCGTGCGGTGATCGAGAAGAAGATGTTCTCGAATACCGAAGAACTGCTGCCGGTCATCTCCTTCAATACCAAGGCCAGCGTGGACGAGCAGAAGAAACACCAGGACTTCGTCGATCGCATGACCGAGAAGGGGTACACGGAGCGCCAGGTCCGGCTGCTCACGGAATGGTACCTGCGGGTGCGCAAGGCTTCCTGAATGCCGCTGAATGCTGCGCTGTCTCCAAGGCACTCAACCACCGGGCCGAAAGGGCGGGCATGGTCAACGTCATAGACCGGCGTTTTGACGCCAAGAACCGCAGCGCAGTCAATCGCCAGCGGTTCTTCCGCCGCTACCGGGACCAGATCCGGCGCGCCGTGGGCGATGCCATCGCCGGACGCAGCATTACGGAAATCGACAATGGCGAGCGCATCGGCATTCCTGCCAAAGATCTCGCCGAGCCGAGTTTCTCCCTGGAGCGCGGCGGACGCTGGGAAACCGTGTACGCCGGCAATGACCAGTTTCAGGCCGGTGATGAACTGGAGCGTCCCACCGGTGGCGGACGCGGGGGGAAGGGCGGCGCCGGGCAGAACGGCGAAGGCGAGGACGAATTCGTCTTCCAGATCTCCCGTGAAGAGTTCCTCAACGTCTTCTTCGACGACCTCGCGCTGCCGGATCTGGTGCGCACCCAACTGGAGAAGATCACCGAGTATCGCAGCGTGCGCGCAGGATTCACGTCCACCGGCGTACCCAGCAACATCAACATCGTGCGTTCCATGCGCGGCGCCGTGGGCCGGCGCGTCGCCCTGTCGCGCAAACACCGGGAGCGACTGCGCGCCGCCGAGGCGGAACTGGAAGAGCTGCTGAGAACGGCCGACGACAGCGACCCGAAGGTGATCGAGTTGCGCGAGGAAATCGAGCGCCTGCGTGCGCGCATCGAGGCCGTCCCCTTCATCGACAGCTTCGACCTGCGCTTCAACAATCGCATCCGCGAACCCAAGCCCTCCAGCCACGCCGTCATGTTCTGCCTGATGGACGTCTCGGGTTCCATGGACGAAGAGAAGAAGACCATCGCCAAGCGCTTCTTCATGCTGCTCTATCTATTCCTCACCCGCACCTACGAACAGATCGAACTGGTCTTCATCCGCCATCACACCATCGCCCGCGAGGTCACCGAGGAGGAGTTCTTCCATTCCCGCGAATCGGGCGGCACGGTGGTCTCCAGTGCCCTGGAGCTGATGGCGCAGATCCTGCGGGAACGCTACTCAGGCGGGGGATGGAACGTGTATGGCGCCCAGGCTTCCGATGGCGACAACTGGGAGAACGACTCGCCCATCTGCCGCAACCTGATCGTCGACGCAGTCATGCCCATGGTGCAGTACTTCGCCTACATCGAGATCACCCCCGGCGAGCCGCAGAACCTGTGGCGCGAGTACCTCAAGATCAAGCAGATACACCCCCATTTCGCCATGCAGCGCATCGAGACGCTCTCCGACATCTACCCCGTGTTCCGCGAACTGTTCAAGAAGAAACTCATATGAGCGCTGTGCGTACCCGCCTCCCGGCGCCGTCGGAATGGAGCTTCGAACTGATTGACCGCTACAACGTCGAGATCGGGCGAGTTGCGGCGGGGTATGGACTCGACTGGTATCCCATCCAGGTCGAGATCATCACCTCGGAGCAGATGATGGATGCCTACGCATCGGTCGGCATGCCCGTCCATTACCACCACTGGTCCTTCGGCAAGCACTTCCTCGCCACCGAACGCGGGTATCGCCGCGGCCAGATGGGCCTGGCCTACGAGATCGTGATCAACTCCAGCCCCTGCATCGCCTATCTCATGGAAGAAAACACCATGACGATGCAGGCACTGGTCATTGCCCACGCCGCCTACGGTCACAACTCCTTCTTCAAGGGAAACTACCTCTTCCGCACCTGGACCAGCGCCGACTCGATCGTCGACTACATGATCTTCGCGCGCAACTACATTGCCGAGTGCGAAGAACGCCATGGCGAGGAAGCGGTGGAACTGCTGCTGGACTCCTGCCACGCCCTGATGAACCTCGGAGTGGACCGCTACAAGCGACCACCCCGTCTTTCCCTGCAGAAAGAACAGGCACGCCAGCGCGAGCGGGAAGAGTATCTCCAGTCCCAGGTCAATGACCTGTGGCGCACCCTCCCCGCCAAGGACGCCAGGCCGGAGAAGGGTGACGCCCGGCGCTTCCCGCCGGAACCCCAGGAAAACCTGCTGTATTTCGTCGAGAAGAACGCCCCCCTGCTGGAACCCTGGCAGCGGGAAATCGTGCGCATCGTGCGCAAGGTGGCCCAGTATTTCTATCCGCAGCGCCAGACCCAGGTCATGAACGAGGGCTGGGCCTGCTTCTGGCACTACACCCTGCTCAATACGCTGTACGACGAGGGCGTGCTCGAAGATCAGTTCATGCTCGAGTTCCTCCAGTCACACACCAATGTCGTCTTCCAGCCGCCCTACAACGCCCCCTACTACAACGGGATCAACCCGTACGCCCTGGGTTTCACCATGTGGCGCGACCTGCGCCGCGTCTGTGAACAGCCCACCGCCGAGGACAGGGAATGGTTTCCCGAACTCGCGGGCTCGGACTGGCGCCAGAGCCTCGACTTTTCGATGCGCAACTTCAAGGACGAGAGCTTCATCGCCCAGTACCTGTCGCCCAAGGTGATGCGCGATCTCAAGCTTTTCGCGGTACTCGACGACGACCGCAACGCGCGCCTGCGCGTGAGCGCCATCCACGACGAGGCCGGTTATCGCGAAATCCGCCATGCGCTCTCCGAGCATTACAACCTCGGCAGCCGGGAGCCCAACCTCCAGGTGCAGGAAGTGGAGGTCCGCGGCGACCGATCGCTTACCCTGCGGCTGAACGAGCACCAGCGCCGGCCCCTGTCCAATTCCGCCGCCGAGGTCATGAAGCACCTTGCCCGACTCTGGGGATTTACCGTGCGACTGGAAACCCTGCACGAGGACGGTCGGATGGAAATGACGCAGGAGTGCCGCGGCAGCAGGCACTGAGTCGCCGTTGCGGACGAATCTCGACGAAGTCCCATAGAGCCGCCCCGGCCGCGGTTTTGGCGCCCGGCGTTTCAGGAATGAAAAGGCGGAGGTGCGGTAAAGGTAGGCCGGAAAGGGCCGTGGCATGGAACGCCCGCCGCATCAGCACCGGAGCGCGCGAAATTCACCGCATGCCCCCCGCGCAGAACCGGGGCACCTGGACAGGGGGATAACCCGGAAAGGACTGGTGCGAGGGGCGGGACTCGAACCCGCACGCCGTGGGGCGCTGGAACCTAAATCCAGTGCGTCTGCCAATTCCGCCACCCTCGCCTGCTGCCATTTTATCCGCCGCGCGAATATACTGACAGCCCCGGTCGTCGGCGCCCCAGGCCTGCTTCCGGGCCTGCTTCCGACCCCCAACGACCTCCTCATGCCGGTCGACCACTACGAGAACTTCCCGGTCGCTTCACTGCTGTTGCCCCGGCACCTGCACGAGCCTGTCACCGCCATCTACGCCTTCGCCCGCAGTGCCGACGACATCGCCGACGAGGGCGACCTGCCTCCCGAGGCGCGGCTGACGCAGCTCGACGGCTACCGCGGCGAACTCGACCGCATCGCTGCGGGCCACGGCGCCGCCACCCCCTTGTTCCGGCGTCTCGCCCGCACCATTGCCGCCCACGGCCTGCCGCTGCAGCCATTTCGCGACCTGCTGGATGCCTTCTCCCAGGACGTGGTCAAGCACCGCTACGCAGATTTCGCCGAACTGCGCGACTACTGCCGTCGTTCCGCCGACCCGGTGGGACGGCTGCTGCTCCATCTGTACGACGCCAGCAGCGACGAACACCAGCGCCAGTCCGATGCCATCTGCACCAGCCTGCAGCTCATCAACTTCCTCCAGGACGTGGCAGGGGACTGGGCGCGAGGGCGGGTCTACCTTCCCCAATCGGAGTTGCGCGAACACGGCGTGGGAGAGGCGCAGATCGGCGCCGGACAATGCGACGAACACTGGCGCCGTCTCATGGCCGCACAGATCGAACGCGCCCGCAGCCTCATGCTCTCGGGCGCACCGCTGGGTCGCGCGCTGCCGGGGCGCATCGGCCTCGAACTGCGCATGATCGTGGCCGGGGGACTGCGCATCCTGGACAAGCTGGCGGTCTGCCGCGGCGACGTGTTCCGTGCCCGGTCCGTGTTGCGCGCCGCCGACTGGCCACTCCTGTTGTGGCGGGCAATCCGTGGCTGACCCAGCCGTGGACCCGGACGAATACTGCCAGCGCAAGGCTGCGGCCAGCGGCTCCAGCTTCTATTACAGCTTCCTCTTTCTGCCGCCGCCGCGGCGGCGTGCCATCACCGCCCTCTACGCCTTCTGCCGCGAGGTGGACGACGTGGTAGACGAATGCGAGGACCCCACCCTGGCCCACGCCAAGCTGGCCTGGTGGCGGGGCGAGATCGGCGCCCTGTTCGCCGGCGCGCCTACCCATCCCGTCACCCGCGCCCTGCGTCCCTGCCTGGACACCTACAACCTGCCCGAGGAACAGTTCCTCGAAATCGTCGACGGCATGGCGATGGACCTGCAACAGAACCGCTATCTCGACTTCAAGGCGCTGCAGCTCTACTGCTACCGCGTGGCCAGCGTGGTGGGCCTGATGTCGGCGGAGATCTTCGGCTACACCGACCGCCGCACCCTGCGCTACGCCCACGACCTGGGCATGGCCTTCCAGCTCACCAACATCATCCGCGACGTGGGCGAGGACGCGCGCCGCGGGCGCATCTACCTGCCCATGGACGAACTGCGCCGCTTCGGCGTGAGCGCGGCCGACATCCTCGCCGCCCGCAGCAGCGGCGGATTCCGCGAACTGATCGAGTTCCAGATCGAACGCGCCGGGCAGTTCTACCAGCAGGCCATGGCGGCGCTACCCGCCGCCGACCGCAGGGCCCAGCGACCGGGGCTCATCATGGCCGCCATCTACCGCACCCTGCTCGAAGAAATCCGCCGCGACGGCTGCCGCGTGCTGGAGCAGCGCACCTCGCTCACGCCGCTGCGCAAGCTGTGGCTGGCCTGGCGCACCTGGGCGGGGCGTTGAGCGGCGGCGTCGCGGTCATCGGCGCCGGCTGGGCTGGATTGGCGGCGGCAGTGGAACTGGCCGCCGCCGGCGTGCCGGTGAGCGTGTTCGAGTCGACACGCAGCGCCGGCGGACGGGCCCGCACCGTGCCGGGCGGCGCTTTGCCGACCGACAACGGCCAACACCTGCTGCTCGGCGCCTATAGCGAGACCTTGCGCATCATGAGGCGGGTGGGCGCCGATCCGGAACGTTTCTTCCAGCGCCAGCCGTTGCACTTGCAGTTCGATGACGGCTTTACCCTGCGGCTGCCGCGGCTGCCGGCGCCCTGGCACCTGATGGCGGGGCTGATGGCGGCACGTGGCCTCGACTGGCGCGAACGCCTGGCGGCGGCGACGATGGTGCGCCGCCTCGCGCGCCGCGGCTACCGACTGTCGGCAGACACATCGGTCACTCAACTCCTGGACCGCCACACCCAACCCGCGGCCCTGCGACGCTGGCTATGGGAGCCCCTGTGCCTAGCCGCCCTCAACACCCCGCCGCGCGCGGCCTCGGCCCAGGTGTTCTGCCACGTATTGCGCGACACCCTGGGCGGGCGCCGCGACGCATCCGATCTGCTGCTGGCGCGCGGCGGCCTCGGTGCCGCATTCCCCGAACCTGCCGCCCGCTACCTCGCCCGTCGCGGCGGCGAGGTACGCCTGGGCACGCCCATCCGCGACATCGTGCCCACCGAGGGTGGATACACCCTGACCGGCGACCCGCAAGCCCGCACCTGGGCCCAGGTCATCATCGCCACCGGTCCCTGGGCAGTACCTCAGTTGCTGCACCCGTGGCCGCTACTCGCGGATCTGAGCCATCGGATGGCAGGCTGGCGCCACCTTCCAATTGCCACCCTCTATGCCGCCTGGGCCGACGCCCCCCCCTTGCCGGCACCCATGATCGGATTCACCGATGCGCCTTTCCAGTGGGTCTTCGACCTCGGACCGCTGCCCGACGGCGCACGGCTGTTTGCCGCCGTCACCAGTGCCGCCGAGCCCTGCTGCGATGCGCCCCACGCAACGCGCCGCGAGGAACTGTGCGGGCACCTGGCGCACCGCCTGGGCCTGCGCGGCTCCCCCGGCTTCACCCGTCTGATCGTGGAAAAACGCGCCACCTTCGCCTGCGTCCCCGGCCTGCAGCGCCCGGGAAACGCCACCGCGGTGCCGGGGCTCTACCTGGCTGGCGACTACACCGCGGGCGACTATCCAGCGACCCTGGAAGGCGCGGTGCGCAGCGGCGTGACCTGCGCCCGTCTGCTGATGCGAGACCGGCGGACGCGTGAAGTCGATGAGAGGTAGCGAGCTGTGGGAGCGGGCTCGCCCGCGATGACGGCGGTCGGTGGCGGCACCAGGGCGCAATCGCGGGCGAGCCCGCTCCCACAACTCATGCCCCCTCCTCACTGCTCATGCCCCTCTCCTCGACCAGCCTCCCCGCGGCCAACTGCACCACCCGGTCGCAGCGCCGCGCAATCGCCTCGTCGTGGGTCACCAGCACCAGCGTGGTGCCCCGCTCGGCATTCATGGCGAACATGAGGTCGATGACGGCCGCGCCGGTGGCGGCATCCAGATTGCCGGTGGGCTCGTCGGCAAGAACCACCTCCGGCCCGGGAGCGAAGGCCCGCGCCAGGGCTACCCGTTGCTGCTCGCCGCCGGAGAGGTGGCGGGGATAGTGGCGCGTGCGTCGCGCCAGGCCGACCCGCTCCAGCATCTTCGCCGCCACGGCCCGGGCGTCCGTGCGCCCCGCCAGTTCCAGGGGCAGCATGACGTTTTCCAGCGCCGTCAGCGCCGGCAGGAGCTGGAAGGACTGGAAGACGAAGCCCAGCACTCGCCCGCGCAGCCGTGCCCGCCCGTCCTCGTCCAGCGCAAACAGATCCTCGCCGGCCAGGCGCACGCGGCCCGTGCTGGGCACATCCAGGCCTGCCAGCAGGCCGAGCAGGGTGGACTTGCCCGAGCCCGAAGCGCCCACCACCGCCACCGCCTCGCCGCGCATCACGGAGACGTTGATCTGGTGCAGAATCGTCAGCCTGCCTTCGCCGCTGGGCACTTCCTTGCCCAGGTCGACGGCTTCCAGCATGGCTTGTGCGGAGAATTCACCCCTCATGACGCGCCTTTTCGCATGTGTCCTCTTGTGTTTCTCGGCCTTCGCACCCGCCTCGGCGGCAACGGTGCTGGTGATGGGCGACAGCCTTTCGGCCGGTTACGGCATCGGCCAGCAACAAGCCTGGCCCTCCCTGCTGGCGGCGCGGCTGGCCAGGCAGGACCCGGGCATGCAGGTGGCCAATGCCAGCATCAGCGGTGAAACCACCGCCGGCGCGCGCTCGCGCATGGAGCAAACGCTGCGCCAGCATCATCCTTCCGTGGTCATCCTCGCCCTCGGCTCCAACGACGGCCTGCGCGGCCTGCCGCTGGAGCAGATGCGGGCCAATCTCCTGGCCATGATCACCGCCAGCCGCGCCACCGGCGCCCGGGTGCTGCTGCTGGGCATGCGCCTGCCGCCCAATTACGGCCCGGACTACACGCGCCGCTTCGAACAGACCTTCGCCGAACTGGCCAGGGCCCACAAGACGCCCTTCGTGCCCTTCATGCTCGAAGGCTTCGGCACCGAACGCAGCCTGTTCCTGGATGACGGCATCCACCCCACGGCCGCCGCGCAGCCACGCATCCTCGACAACATCTGGCCGGCGCTGCGTCCGCTACTGGGGCGCTGAGCAAGAATGCGGAGCGGGCGCCGCTAGGCCGCCACCACCCGCAGTCGGGGCGCGCCTGCTTCCATCTGCCCGATGACCGCCGATTCATCGAAGCCGCCGTCGCGCAGTTCCCGCAGCACCGCGCCGATGGCCCCGGGGGCGCAGGCCACCAGCAGGCCCCCGCTGGTCTGGGGATCGCACAACAGCGTGCGCTGCCAATCGGCGAAACCAGCCGGCACATCCACGTCCTGGCCGTAACCCGCCCAGTTGCGCGAGGAGGCGCCCGTGGCCAACCCCTCCCGCGCAAAGGCGAGGGCTTCCGGGATCAGCGGCAGGTCGGCAAAGCGCACGCTGGCGCCCAGCCCCGATCCGCGGCACATCTCCAGCAGATGCCCCGCCAGGCCAAAGCCGGTCACGTCGGTCATGGCGTGGACCCCCTCCAGGCCGGCGAGGCTCACTCCGGGCGTGTTGAGGCGCGTGGTCCAGTGCAGCATGCGGGCATAGCCTTCGGCGGACAGACGCTCCTTCTTCAGCGCCGCGCCGAGGATGCCCACGCCCAGCGGCTTGCCCAGGACGAGCACGTCGCCGGCCCGGGCCGAGCTGTTGCGCTTGAGCCGCGCCGGATGCACCAGGCCCAGCGCCACCAGGCCATAAATGGGTTCCATCACGTCGATGGAATGCCCCCCGGCCACGGGGATGCCGGCGGCGGCGCACACCACCTCGCCGCCGCGCAGGATGTCGCGGATCACCTCCCGCGGCAGCTTGGCCAGGGGCATGCCCACCACCGCCAGGGCGAGGATCGGCCGCCCGCCCATGGCATAGACGTCGGACAGCGCATTGGTGGCGGCAATGCGCCCGAAATCGTAGGGGTCATCGACGACGGGGGTAAAGAAGTCGGTGGTGGCCACCAGCGCCTGCTCGTCGTTGAGCTGATAGACGGCGGCATCATCGGCGGTCTCGGTGCCCACCAGCAACTGGGGCGGAATCGCCGCCGCGCCGCCGGCCTCGCGCAGGATGTCGGCCAGCACGGCGGGAGCGATTTTGCAGCCGCAGCCGCCGCCGTGGGAAAATCGGGTCAGTCGGATGTCCATCACTTCTCGAACCGTTGAGGATTCACACGCCGTGGCAACACCCGGAAAGCACTCGCCCGCACCCGGCGTATCGCCGCATGACCACCCGGCAGCGTGGCAGGGAGCCCTCGCGCCGCCGGTGGCCGGCATGCCGAACCTCAAGCGGGGGCTGGCGACCGTAGCACAGCTCAGCGAGTTTGACGAGATCGTCGACGCCCGTTCGCCCTCCGAGTTCGCCGACGACCACATTCCCGGCGCCCGCAGTTGTCCGGTGCTGGACGACGCGCAACGCGCCCGGGTCGGCACACTCTACAAGCAGGCCTCGCCCTTTGCCGCGCGCAGGCTGGGCGCGGCGCTGGTGGCGCGCAACATCGGCGATCACATCGAACGCCACTTCAACGACCGCGACGCCCGCTGGCGTCCCCTGGTCTATTGCTGGCGCGGCGGCAAGCGCAGCGGAGCCTTCACCCACGTGCTGCGCGAAATCGGCTGGGACGCCCGGCAACTCGACGGCGGTTACAAGGCCTACCGCCGCATGGTGGTGGAGGCACTGCGGGTGCTGCCCGGGCGCTTCAGCTACCGGGTGGTGTGTGGCGCCACCGGCAGTGCCAAGAGCCGCCTGCTGACGGAAATCGCCGCCCAGGGCGGCCAGGTGCTTGATCTGGAAGCCATGGCCGAACACAAGGGCTCGGTGCTGGGCAACCTTCCCGACACACCCCAACCATCGCAGAGGTTGTTCGAAACGCGCCTGCACACCGCCCTCCACGATCTGGATCCCGCGCGGCCCGTCTTCGTCGAAGCGGAGAGCCGGCGCATCGGCAGCATCCAGGTGCCGGGCGAACTCATCGCTGCCATGCGGGCGGGCACATGCCTGCGCATCGAAGCCGACCTGGAGGAGCGGGTACGCTTCCTGCTGGCGGATTACCGCTACTTCATTGCCGACCCGCAGGCCCTGAAGGCCCGGCTGAACTGCCTGCGGGCGCTGCACAGCAATGAACGGATCGATGCCTGGCTGCAGTGGGTGGACGCAGGCGCCTGGCCGGAACTGGTGCGTGATCTGCTGGTGCAGCACTACGACCCGCTCTATCGCCGATCCGAGGACAGGAACTATGTCCGCTACGGCGAAGGGCCGCAGTTCGTCGCGGCCGACCTGTCGCCCCGGGCCCTCAGCAACCTGGCACAGGGGATTCTGGCAGTCTGACCGCAACGGCGGACCGGACCGCGCACAGCCGCTGCACCATGGCCGGGGCCGGCCGGGCCACCTCCCCCTGCTCGAAGGCGACCACCCGCAGACGCCCCGCCACCCGCTCCAGCAGTTCGCCCTCGCGCAGCAGGAAGGCCGGATTGCGCGGCCGCCCAAAGCGTTCGTTGCCCTCCATGAAGGTCTCGTAGATCAGCACGCCCCCAGGCGCCAGGACTTCGCACAGGCGCGGGAAGAGCGGCCGGTGCAGATAGTTGGTGACGACGATGCCATCGAAGCGCTCCATGGCACAGGGCCAGGCGTCCGCTTCCAGATCGGCGCAGCGCACCCGGATGCCGGCACTCCCCGCCAGAGAAACAAGAAGCGTGGGATCCGCATCCACCGCCTCCACCTCCCACGAACGCGCAGCCAGCCACCTCGCGTGACGTCCCGAACCACAGGCGAGGTCGAGCACGCGGCCACGAGGGCGGATGAGCGGAGCGAAACGGCACACCCAGGAGGACGGCGGCAGGGACTCTGCGTGCATGGCAGGCACGGGGCACGAAATGCCCGCGGGAACGGGAGCAGGCGATATTGTAGTGCCCGCGGCGCAGGGGAATCTGTCAGGCCCCGGCGGCGACTTCAAAGTCGCTCATTCAAGCATCCACCCGGCGCAAGAAATGCCGTTGACGCAACCATTACCCGAGTCGATAGACACTTTGACAGAGACTGAATTTGTGCACCGCAGTATAATCGCGGATGCTTCGGCAGAGTCGCCGCACCGGCCCACCCGTGTTGCCGCACCGGGGCAACGGATCCTCCGCGTCTCGATGCCATGAACGAACGACACTATCTGACGCCCCTGTTCGAACCGAAATCGGTGGCCATCGTCGGCGCCAGCGAACGACCCCAGTCGATCGGGGCCGTGCTGCTGCGCAACATGCTGGACGCGGGTTTCAAGGGCAAGCTGTTCGCCGTCAATCCCAAGCACGACCAGGTGTTGGGGCTGCCTTCGTACGGATCGGTGGAGGACATCCCCCACCGCCTCGACCTGGCAGTGGTGGCCACGCCGGCCCAGGCGGTGCCCGGCATCATCGAGTCCTGCGGACGGGCCGGCGTGAAGGCGGCGGTGGTGATTTCGGCAGGGTTCTCCGAGACCGGGGCACGGGGTGCCCAACTGGAGCGGGCGGTGCTGGAAAACGCCCGCCGCTTCAAGGTGCGTCTGATCGGCCCCAACTGTCTGGGGATCATGCGCCCCAGCGTCGGCCTCAACGCCACGTTTGCGCTGGGCGGTGCCATTCCAGGTTCCATCGGCCTCATCTCCCAGTCGGGAGCGCTGTGCACCGCCATTCTCGACTGGGCACGGCCCAACGGCGTCGGCTTTTCCAGCGTGATCTCGCTGGGCGGCTCGACCGACGTGGATTTCGGCGAGATCCTGGACTATCTGGTGGCCGATCCGCGCACCCACAACATCATTCTCTACATCGAAGGCATCCGCCACGCCCGCAGCTTCATGAGCGCCCTGCGCGCGGCGGCGCGCGTCAAGCCGGTGCTGCTGATCAAGGTGGGACGCCACCCCGAAGGCTCGCGCGCGGTGCTTTCCCACACCGGCTCGCTGGTGGGCGCCGACGACGTCTTCGACGCCGCCCTGCGCCGCGCCGGCGTGGTGCGCCTGTACAACATCAACCAGCTCTACGCCGTGGCGGAGGCGCTGTTTTCGCGCTTCACGCCCCGCGGCAACCGCCTCGCCGTCATCACCAACGGCGGCGGACCCGGCGTCATGGCCGTGGACCGGGCGGCCGACCTGGGCATCCCCATGGCGCAACTGGCCGAGGCAACGCTGGACCGGCTCAACGAATTCCTGCCGGACACCTGGTCCCACAGCAATCCCATGGACATCATCGGCGACGCCGATCCGGAGCGCTATCGCCGCGCCGTGGAACTGGTACTGGCCGACGACGGAGTGGATGGCGTGCTCACCATCCTCACCCCCCAGGCCATGACCCATCCCACCGACGCCGCCCGGGCGGTGATCGAGGCGGCCAGCAAGTCCGACAAGCCGCTGGTGACCTGCTGGATGGGCGAGGAGCAGGTGCGCGAGGCGCGCCAGTTGTTCAAGGACGCGCGCATCCCCACCTTCCCCACGCCGGAGCCGGCGGTGGAGCTGTTCTCCCACCTCTCGGCCTACTACCGCAACCAGAAGCTGCTGATGCAGACGCCGGGGCCGCTCACCCACGAGACGCCGCCCCACATCGAGAGCGCCCGCCTGGTCATCGAGACCGCGCTCACCGAAGGGCGCACGGTGCTCAACGAGATGGAATCCAAGGCGCTGCTGGCGGCCTTCCGCATTCCCATCGCCAGCACGGTCATCGCCCGCAGCGCCACCGAAGCCATGGTGCTGGCCGAGGAGATCGGCCTGCCGGTGGCCATGAAGATCGCCTCCGCCGACGTCACCCACAAGTCCGATTCCGGCGGCGTGCGGCTCAACCTCAACAGCCTCCAGGCGGTGCGCTCGGCCTTCCAGGACATCCAGGAGGAGGTGCGCAGGAACCGCCCCGAGGCGCGCATCGACGGCGTGGCCATCGAGCCCATGGTCATCAAGCCCAACGGCCGCGAACTGCTGGTGGGCGTGATCCGCGACGAGGTGTTCGGCCCCACCATCACCTTCGGCGAGGGCGGCACCCGCGTGGAGGTACACCGCGACCGCGCCGTGGCGCTGCCGCCGCTGAACCACTTCCTGGCCGCCGACATGGTGCGCCACACCCGGGTATCAAGACTGCTGGACGCCTATCGCGGCATGCCCGCGGCCAACCTGCAGGCCCTGGAACAGGTGCTGCTGCGGGTGTCGGAAATGGTCTGCGAACTGCCGTGGATCCGCGAGATGGACATCAACCCGCTGATCCTCGACGAAACCGGTGCCGTGGCGGTTGATGCGCGCATCCTGGTGGGCGACGTGCCGCCCGCCTCGGACCGCTACGACCACATGGCCATCCACCCCTACCCGGCCCATCTGGTCACCACCTGGCAGGCCAACAACGGGCAGGAGGTGCTCATCCGCCCGCTGCGCCCGGAAGACGCCGAGATGGAGCGCGAGTTCGTGCGCAACCTCTCCCCCGAGACGCGCTATTTCCGCTTCATGAACACCCTGCGCGAACTCACCGAAACCATGACCGCCCGCCTCACCCAGATCGACTACGACCGGGAAATGGCCTTCGTCGCCATCGTGCGCAAGGACGGGCGTGACGATGAAGTGGGCGTGGTGCGCTACGCCACCAACCCGGACGGCGAGACCTGCGAGTTCGCCATCGTGGTGGCGGATTCGTGGGCCGGCGTCGGGCTGGCGCGCAAGCTGATGGAGGTGATCATCTCCACCGCCCGCCAAAAGGGGCTGAAGTTCATGAACGGCGATTTCCTCGCCAACAACGAACGCATGCTGCGCTTTGTCGCCCGGCTGGGTTTCTCGCTGTCAACCAGCCCCGACGACAACTCCATCAAGCATGGCGTGCTGGCGCTGCAGCGCTGATCCTGCATCGCGGCGGCCGGCCGTTTGCGCCCGGCCTCCCGGCCAACCTACGGCGCCGCGGGACGTCCGGGCGCCACCAACAACGGCTCCACCAGGTCCTGGAGCCGCCCGTAGTGCACCTGCCCGACGATTCGATGACGCAGCCGGCCGCCGGTATCGATGATGAAGGACGTGGGCAGGCGCGAGACATCGCCCAGAGCCGCAGCCACTGAAGCATTCACCATGCCCCCCGGGAAGGTGTAACCCTTGTCGCGCAGGAAGCGTCGCGCGTCGTCGGCAGACTCGTCGGTGGACAGTGCCAGCACGCTGAAACCCCGCTCCCGGTAGTCGTTGTGGAAGCGCTCGATGGCGGGCATCTCCTTCCAGCAGTACACGCACCACGAAGCCCACACATTGACCAGCACGACGCGCCCGCGCAGCGCGGCGAAATCGACCCTGGCGCCATCGAAGGTCTCCACGGCAAAGGGCGGCAGCGGGCGGTCGGCGTCTTCCACCCACGCCAGCGGCCGGAACCACAGCCAGGCGATCACCCCCAGCAGCACCAGCGTCACCCCGTGCGGGCGCAGGCTGGAGCGCAGCGTGCGCTTATCCGTCGCGCCCTGCGCGCGATCCGCGGCCCGCGGCAGACTCATGGCAGTCTTCGCTCCAATGCGGGAAAATGCGGACATTATACGGGCCGGCATTGCAGCCGTTCGCCACCCGAAGGGATGAGCCCTGCCGCCATGAAAGCCCCCACCGCGAGCCTCTTGCCATGACCCCGCAACGCTGCGCGTGGGCCGGCGACGACCCGCTGTACCTGGCCTACCACGACGAGGAGTGGGGCGTGCCGCTGCACGACGACCGGCGCCTGTTCGAGTTCCTGGTGCTGGAAAGCGCCCAGGCGGGACTGAGCTGGATCACCATCCTGCGCAAGCGCAGCCGCTACCGGCAGGTGTTCGACGGCTTCGACCCCCACGCGGTGGCCCGCTTCGACGATGCCCGCATCGCCGCACTGCTCGCCGATCCGGGGATCGTGCGCAATCGCGCCAAGATCGAGTCCGCGTTGGGCAACGCCCGGTGCGTCCTGCGCGTGCAGGAGGAATTCGGCAGTTTCGACGCCTACCTGTGGCGCTTCGTGGACGGGCGTCCGGTCACCAACGCCTGGACCAGCCTGGCCCAGGTTCCCGCCAGCACACCGGCCTCCAACACCCTGAGCAAGGACCTGAAGGCGCGCGGCTTCCGCTTCGTCGGCCCCACCATCTGCTACGCTTTCATGCAGGCGGTGGGCATGGTCAACGACCACACCGTTGCCTGCCCGCGGCACGCGGCCATCGCCCGCCTCGCCGCCAGCACCTGAAACGCACCCAGGCACGCGCATCTGCGGCCCCATGCCCGGCCGCCCCGCACCCGCCGTACTGCCCCTTCGGAGAACCCATGACCCCGCCAACCGGCGCCATCGATCGCATCGACTTCCACGGCCTCCCCGCCATGCGCCTCACCGCACCGGACGGCGCCTGTGCCATCGTCACCCTGCACGGCGCCCACGTGGTGTCGTGGCGGCCGGCGGGTGGCGACGAGCGCCTCTTCCTCAGCCCGCGCTCGGCCTTCGCCGCCGGCAGCGCCATCCGCGGCGGCATCCCGGTGATCTTTCCCCAGTTCGCCGCGCGCGGCCCGCTGCCCAAACACGGCTTCGCCCGCACCCGTGAGTGGGTGCCGGACGAAAGCCGCGTCGGACGCGATTTCGCCACCGCCACCCTGCGCCTGGAGAGTGACGAGGCCACCCTGGCCATCTGGCCGAGCCCTTTCGCCGCCGAACTGACGGTGGCCGTGGGCGTCAATCGCCTGGACGTGGAACTGGAGGTGGAGAACCCGGGCCCGCAGCCGCTGCGCTTCAGCGCCGCACTGCACACCTACCTGCGGGTGGACGAGGTGGAGACCGTCCAGCTCGGCGGCCTGCGCGATACCACCTATCTCGACGCCACGCACGGCGACGCCGAGACCACCGACGATGCCACCAGCCTTTCCTTCAGCGCCGAAATCGATCGCATCTACCTGGACGCCCCCACCGACCTGCTTCTGACGGAGCCCACGCGCCGAAGCGCGATTCACGCCGAAGGCTTCCCCGACGTGGTGGTGTGGAACCCCTGGGACACCAAGTGCGCCGCCCTGGCGGACATGGAACCGCTGGGCTTCCGCCGCATGCTGTGCGTGGAGGCCGCCGTGGTCGGCCGCCCGGTGGCGTTGGACAGCGGCGAATCCTGGTGGGGGCGCCAGTCGCTGACGGCGTTCTGATTCCACCAGCCCGGCGCGGGCACACCGCAGCCCTTCATCACGGCGCGATCCGTGGCGCCATCCCCGCGACGGCTGCGGCGAAATCCATCACCTCAGGCGACACCCATCCGCCTCCGGAATGAAGTTGCTCACGCCGTCTGCCTTATGGCACCCTGTTGCCACGTAGCAGTAACGTCAGGAGCAAGTCATGGCTGCCACCGTTGAAGAAATCGAAGCCGAAGCCCTTAGCCTTCCTGCCATGCAGCGTGCCCGCCTCGTGGAAAAGCTGATCGCGAGTCTCGATATTGACCCGGATGTTGAAAACGCGTGGGCGGAGGAAGTGGAAAGGCGTCACGCGGAGATAGAAGGCGGAGTCGTCTCCCTACTCCCTGGCGCCGAGACCTTGGCGCGCCTGAAAGCGGAATTTCAATGAAGTATTCGCTGCATCCCGAAGCGGAGTCCGACCTTCGAGAAGCGGCCGAGTACTACCGAGCAAGAGCCGGCCCTGCCCTTTCGCAGTCACTCCTTGCGGAATTCGAGCGTTCCATCCAACTGCTCATGGAGCATCCTCGACTCGGGGCACTGTGGCTTCACGGGAAACGGCGGTTGGTCATGAAGCACTTCCCATACGCCGTTGTCTATACGGTGACGGCGGAAGAAATACGAGTCCTGGCTGTTGCCCACCATAGCCGTCGTCCGGGCTACTGGCGCAAGCGCAAGAGGTAGTTGGGGTTTGCCCCCCGTTTTCCTCAAACGTAGCTGTCGCATCCAGTTCGAGCGCGGTTGCATACAGTGCCGCTCGTGCAGTGCAATACGCCGCCAGCCACTTTCTTTGCACTTCAGCCAGATCCCGCCGTTTCCCGCCCGGTGCGCGAGAACACCAACTGCCCATACTCCACATCCACCCGCACCACGTCCTTCGCGGCGAACCGTCCTTCCAGGATGCCGCGGGCCAGCGGGTTCTCGATGCGCTCCTGGATCGCCCGCTTGAGTGGGCGGGCGCCGAACACCGGGTCGAAGCCGGCCTCGGCCAGTTCCGCCAGCGCGGTTTCGCTCACCTCCAGCCCCATCTCCAGCTTCGCCAGGCGCTTCTCCAGAAGCCCAAGCTGGATGCGGGCGATGGAGGCGATGTGCCTCTCGTCGAGGGCGTGGAACACCACCACCTCGTCGATGCGGTTGATGAATTCCGGCCGGAAGTAGGTCTTGACCTCGGCCATCACCGCCAGCTTGATCATCTGGTAGTCGTCGCCGGACATCTGCTGGATCATCTGGCTGCCCAGGTTGGAGGTCATGACGATCACCGTGTTCTTGAAGTCCACGGTGCGGCCCTGTCCGTCGGTCATGCGCCCGTCGTCGAGCACCTGCAGCAGCACGTTGAAGACGTCCGGGTGGGCCTTCTCCACCTCGTCGAGCAGGATCACGGCGTAGGGTTTGCGCCGCACCGCTTCGGTCAGGTAGCCGCCTTCCTCGTAGCCCACGTAGCCGGGCGGCGCGCCGATGAGCCGCGCCACGGAGTGCTTCTCCATGAACTCGCTCATGTCGATGCGGACCATGTGTTCCTCGCTATCGAACAGGAACTCGGCCAGCGCCTTGCACAGCTCCGTCTTGCCCACGCCCGTGGGGCCGAGGAAGAGGAAGGAGCCGTAGGGGCGGTTCTCCTCCGACAGGCCGGCGCGCGAGCGGCGGATGGCGTCGGACACCAGCCGCACCGCCTCGTCCTGCCCCACCACGCGCCGGTGGATGCGCTCTTCCATGAGCAGCAGCTTGTCGCGCTCGCCCTGCATCATCTTGCTCACCGGGATGCCGGTGGCGCGGCTCACCACCTCGGCGATCTCCTCGGCGCCCACCTGGGTGCGCAGCAACTGGTGCTGGCGCGGCTTGCCCTCGGCGGCGGCGGCCTGGTTGAGTTGCGCCTCCAGTTGCGGCAGACGGCCGTACTGCAGCTCGGACACGCGCTGCCAGTCGCCCTTGCGCTTGAGCTCCTCGATCTGCAGGCGGATCTTTTCGATCTCCTCCTTCACCGACTGGGTGCCGGCCACCTGGGCCTTCTCGGCCTTCCAGATCTCCTCCAGGTCGTTGTACTCGCGCTGCAGGCGGGTCAGCTCGTCCTCGATGAGTTGCAGGCGCTTGAGCGAAGCCTCGTCCTTCTCCTTCTTCACCGCCTCGCGCTCGATCTTGAGCTGGATCATGCGCCGGTCGAGCCGGTCCATGGATTCAGGCTTGGAGTCGATCTCCATCCTGATGCGCGCGGCCGCCTCGTCGATCAGGTCGATCGCCTTGTCCGGCAGGAAGCGGTCGGTGATGTAGCGGTGCGACAACTCGGCCGCGGCGATGATGGCCGGGTCGGTGATGTCGACGCCGTGGTGGACCTCGTACTTCTCCTGCAGGCCGCGCAGGATGGCAATGGTCGATTCCACGCTCGGCTCGTCCACCAGCACCTTCTGGAAGCGCCGTTCCAGGGCGGCGTCCTTCTCCACGTACTTGCGGTACTCGTCCAGCGTGGTGGCGCCGATGCAGTGCATCTCGCCACGGGCCAGGGCGGGCTTGAGCATGTTGCCGGCGTCGATCGCGCCCTCGGCCTTGCCGGCGCCGACCATGGTGTGCAGCTCGTCGATGAAGACGATGATGCGGCCTTCGTCCTGGGCGATCTCCTTCAGCACCGCTTTCAGCCGCTCCTCGAATTCGCCGCGGTACTTGGCGCCGGCCAGCAGCGACGCCATGTCCAGGCTCAGCACCCGCTTGCCCTTGAGGGTCTCGGGCACCTCACCGTTGATGATGCGTTGCGCCAGGCCCTCGACGATGGCGGTCTTGCCCACGCCGGGTTCGCCGATGAGCACCGGGTTGTTCTTGGTGCGCCGCTGCAGGATCTGGATGGTGCGGCGGATCTCGTCGTCGCGGCCGATCACCGGGTCAAGCTTGCCGGCGCGGGCGCGTTCGGTGAGGTCCAGGGTGTATTTCTTCAGCGCCTCGCGGCTGCCTTCCGCCTCCTGGCTGCCCACGTGCTGGCCGCCGCGCACGGCGTCGATGGCCTTCTCCAGCGCCTTGCGCTCCACGCCGTGCTCCTTGAGCACGCGTCCCACCTCGCCCTTGTCCTGCAGCGCCGCCAGCAGAAACATCTCCGAGGCGATGAAGTCGTCGCCGCGCTTTTGCGCCTCGCGCTCCGTGACGTTGAGCAGGTTGGACAGTTCGCGCCCGATCTGCACGTCGCCGCCGTGCCCCTCCACCTTGGGCGCCCGCGCGATGGACTTCTCCAGCGCCGCCTTCAGGGGTGCCACCGCCACGCCGGCGCGCGCCAGCAGGGAGGCGGTGGCCGCGTCGTCCTGCTGCAGCATGGCCAGCAGCAGGTGCGTCGGCTCGATGAACTGGTTGTCATGGGCAACGGCGATACTCTGGGCATCGGCCAGTGCCTGCTGGAACTTGGTGGTGAGTTTGTCGAAGCGCATGGCGGCTCCCCTGCAATCTGTCTGGCGACTATCTTGGGGGGCGGCGGCCGCTTTTCAAGCGCGCCGGAGCACGGCTGTTGCACCGCCGCAGCTTGTGCTAATGTCGCAGCTGAATGCGACCTGCAAACCATGGCCGCGCTGAATCGCAATGGCCGCGCCGGAGGCAATCGCCCGCTGCCAGGGGGAGGAAGACATGGTGACCACGAACGATCGGATGAACCAGCTCCAGCGCAAGAACCTGGACGCGGCGATGCGCCTCGCCCAGCTTTCCATCGAGAACTCCCAGCGCATCATGGCGCTGCAGGTCGAAACCGCGAAGGCACTCTTCGACGAAGGCATGCGCAATGCCAGGGACATGGCCGAGGCCAGGAACCCCGGCAAGGCCATGGAACTGCGCACCCACTTCGCCCAGGCCACCACCGAAAAGATGCTGGGCTGCGCCCGCCGCATCGCCGAGATCACCAGCGAGACCCAGGCCGAGTTCGGGCGGATGGTGGGGCAGCATCTCACCAGCGGTTCCCACGAAGTCATGGAGGCCCTGCAAAAGGCACTGAGCGGCATGCCCGTGGCCGACCACAACGCTTCCAGCGCCATCCAGTCCGCCATGGACACGGCGCGCGCCGCCTTCGACCAGGTGTCGCGCGCCTCCGCGGACGCGTTCAGCACCTTCTCCACCGCGGCATCGCGGGCCGCGGAGTCGGCGGCCGAGGCGGCCGAATCCATGGCCGACAAGGCGGTGGAGACCGTAGCCAAGGCGGCCCGGTCGGTGACCGAGGCCGCCCCCGCCGCGCAGGACGCTCCCACCCCGGCTGCCGCTGCGCCCGAGGCCGCGCCGAAGGTGGCGCGCAAGGCGGCCACCACGAAGCCCGCCGCCAAGGCCGCCGCACCGCGCAAGCGCACCCCCAAGGCCTGAACGGCCTGGTGCGTGGCAGCCGGCGGAACGGCCTGAAAGTCGAGCCCGGGCCCTTTCCGGGCCATATCGATGGAAATCCCTGATCTGGCATGGCGACCCATGAACCGCCGCAAACGCCCGTGAACCGGCAACCCCTGGTCGAAGTCCGCGACCTGCATTTCGCCTTCGGATCGCGCCCGGTGCTCAAGGGACTCAACCTGAGCATCCCCCGCGGCAGGGTGGTGGCGGTGCTGGGCATGAGCGGTTGCGGCAAGACCACGCTGCTGCGCCACATCGGCGGCCAGCTCACCCCGGACAGCGGCTACGTGAAGGTGGACGGGCAGGTCGTCCATGAACTGGACGACACCGGCCTGTTGGCGCTGCGCCGCAAGATGGGGATGATGTTCCAGCTTGGCGGGCTGTTCAGCGACCTGACGGTGTTCGACAACGTCGCCTTCCCGATGCGCGAGCACACCGACCTGCCGGAGCGCATGATCCGCGACCTGGTGCTCATGAAGCTCCACGCCGTGGGCCTGCGCGGCGCCCACGGTCTGATGACGGGGGAACTCTCGGGCGGCATGGCGCGGCGCGTGGCGCTGGCCCGCACCATCGCCCTCGACCCCATGCTCATCATGTACGACGAGCCGTTCGCCGGGCTGGACCCGATCTCCCTCAACGTCATCGCCAACCTGATCCGCCGCCTCAACGATGCGCTGGGGGTGACCTCCATCGTCGTCACCTACGATGTGTCGGAGTCGATCAAGGTGGCCGACTACGCCTACTTCATCTCCGAGGGGGTCATCGTGGCGGAGGGCGCGCGGGGCGACATCCTCGCCTCGCCGAGCGACTTCGTGAATCAGTTCGTGCACGCCAGGCCGGACGGCCCGGTGCGCTTCCATTACCCGGCGCCGCCCATGGAGCGGGAGTTGGGGCTGGCAACTCGCTGAGCCCGCGACGCCCGGGTCATTCCCCCCAGCGGCGCGCGGCGGAGTCGTCCGAATCGCGGGCGTCCACCCAGCGCTCCCCCTCCGGGGTGCGTTCCTTCTTCCAGAACGGCGCGCGGGTCTTGAGGTAATCCATGATGAATTCGCAGGCGGCGAAGGCCTCGCCGCGATGGGCGCCGGTCACCACCACGAGCACGATGTTGTCGCCCGGCAGCAGCGGCCCCACACGATGCACCACCAGCGCGTCGAGGATGTCCCAGCGCGACCGCGCCTCGGCAACGATCTCCTCCAGCGCCCGCTCGGTCATGCCCGGATAGTGCTCCAGGGTCATGGCCGAGACGCCGGAGCCGTCATTGAGGTCGCGCACCTTGCCGACGAAGCTGGCCACCGCGCCCACGTCCGGCCGCCCGGTGCACAGGCCGGAAACCTCGACGCCGATGTCGAAATCCGCAGTCTGGATGCGCACCGTCATGCCGCCTGCTCCTCGCTCGCAACGCACCCTTCACGGCTGCCCGGCGGAAACACAGCCACGGCTGCTAGCCGCCCGTAACCGGCGGGAAGAAGGCCACCTCGTCGCCGTCCGCCACGCAGGCGTCCGGCCCCACGATGCGCTGGTTCACCGCCGCACGCAGGTTGCGGGTAGTGCCAAGCGCCGCCCAGGCGTCTCCCCGCGCCTCCAGATGGGCCCGCAACGCGCCGACGGTCGCAATGCCGGCGGGAAGCTGGAAGCTTTCCGCCGCGGTACCGAGCGCCTCGCGCAAGCTGGCGAAATAAAGGACTTTAAGGGCCATGGTTTTCAGTATAACTGAAGTTTAGACATTCGCCGCCGCTGTCGGATGCCGAAGGCATTCCTGCGGTGCGGGAAATATTTTCAAACAAATGCAAAAAAGACTTGACATGACGTTCGATTTGCGCGGCGACCAATGAGGGGTTTTTCCTCTCGGATACTCGCTCATGTCGC
>JACQYB010000055.1 GCA_016208415.1 Betaproteobacteria bacterium
GCGGAGACCACCATGAAACTCATTGAGGAAATCGCAGCCGCCCGCGAGCGCCACGTGGCTCTGCGCCGCGACATCCACGCCCATCCCGAGACCGCCTTCGAGGAGCGGCGTACCGCCGAGGTGGTGGCGGAGCGCCTTGAGGCCTGCGGCATCGAGGTGCACCGCGGGCTGGCCGGCACCGGCGTGGTGGGGCGCTTGGGCGTCGGCAGCAGCCGGCGGGCCATCGGCCTGCGCGCCGACATGGACGCCCTGCCCCTCCAGGAACGCAACACCTTCCCGCACCATTCCCGCCACCCGGGAAAGATGCACGCCTGCGGCCACGACGGCCATGTGGCCATGCTGCTGGCGGCGGCGGAGTACCTGGCCGCCGCGCGCAACTTCGACGGCATCGTGCATTTCATCTTCCAGCCCGCCGAGGAGGGCGACGGCGGCGGCCGGGTGATGGTGGAGGAGGGGCTGTTCGAGCGCTTCCCCATGGAATCGGTGTATGGCATGCACAACTGGCCGGGATTGCCGACGGGGCAGTTCGGCGTGACCAGCGGCCCGGTGATGGCCTGCGCCGACCGCTTCGACATCACCATTTCCGGCCGCGGCGGCCACGCTGCCATGCCGCAGCAGGGCGTGGATTCGATCCTGGCCGGAGCGACGCTGGTGCAGGCGCTGCAGAGCGTGGTCAGCCGCAACGTCGATCCGCTGGATTCCGCGGTGCTGAGCGTCACCCAGTTCCACGGCGGCGAGGTCTACAACGTCACTCCGTCCGAGGTGCGGCTGGGTGGCACGGTGCGGGCCTTTCAGCCACGGGTGCAGGATGCGGTGGAAGCGGCCATGCAGCGGATCTGCAACGGGGTGGCTGCCGCCTTCGGCGCCAGCATCGGCCTGGATTATGTGCGCGGCTATCCGCCCACCGTCAATTCGGCGCAGCAATCCGAGGTGTGCCGCAGCGTGGCGGCGCAGCTCGTGGGCGACGAACAGGTCCATTCCGACCTGCCGCCCAGCATGGGCGCAGAGGATTTCTCCTACCTGCTGCGGGAGCGCCCCGGCTGTTACGTGTGGATCGGCAACGGTCCGGGCGAGGGCGGCTGCACCCTGCACAACCCCCACTTCGACTTCAACGACGACATCCTGCCGCTGGGGGCGACCTACTGGGTCAGGCTGGCGGAGCGCATCCTGGCGGACGCCTGAGTTCCCGCGTCGGCGACCCCGCCCAGGCGGGTGACACCCTGGGGTTCGCAGGCGGCGAGCAGTTCCCAAACCGGGCCGCGGCCCGGGAAGTCGCAGTCCGGCGCGATCTCCGCCAGCGGGCGCAGCACGAACTCCCGCAGATGGGCCCGCGGGTGGGGCAGGGTGAGGCGATCCGTGTGGCGCACCAGACCGCCGAAGAGCAGGATGTCGATGTCCAGGGTGCGCGGTGCGTTGGCAAAGCTGCGCACCCGGCCGTGATCGCGTTCCAGCGCCAGGATCGCGACCAGCAGCGCCTCGGGCGAGAGCACGGTGCGCATCTCGGCCACGGCATTGACGAAGTGGGGCTGGTCCACAAAGCCCACCGGAGCGGTGCGGTACAGCGAGGAGCGGCGCAGCAGCCGCGACCCCGGCATGCGGGCCAGGCCGTCGAAGGCTCTCAGCACATGCGTCTCCGGCTGGCCCAGATTGCTTCCCAGGCCGAGGAAGACGTGCTGTTCGGCTGCGGTGTCGGGGTTCATTGCGGTTTCTTTCCCTTGCCAACCGACGTCGGTTTCGTGTCGATCGGCGGTGCATCCTCGAATACGGCGACACCCATGCGTTGTCCATGAGGGCGAGGGCGAGCTTATACCACGCTTCGCCCCGCTCGGCGCCCGTGTCCATGGTGCCGCCGGGAGGCCTGGATGGCGCACCGGCTCGGCTATCCTGAATGATGACGGCCACAGTGGCCGGACGCACGACATTCCTCATCCCGGAGGAGGACGACATGACGATGCGCAGCGAGGATAGGGCCTTGGACGAGGCGCAGATCCGCGAGCGGCTGGCGCGGGAACTGCCCCACTGGACCTTCGAGGACGGCTGGATCCGGCGCGAGTACAGCACCGCGGGCTGGAAGGCAACCCTGATGGTGGTCAACGCGGTGGGCCACCTGGCGGAAGCGGCGTGGCATCACCCGGATCTTGCCGTTTCCTACGCCTCCGTCATCGTGAAGCTGGCGACCCACAGCGCCAAGGGGGTCACGGACAAGGACTTCGCGCTGGCGAGGAAGATCGAGGAGGTGGTGGCCTGGCAACCGGGCCGGGAGGGCGGTCCGCTGGAGGGCACCCCCGGCGGGGATCCGCGTTTCCGCTATATCGACTACGACGATTGACGCCAACGGCCCCGGGGGAGGAGGGCCGCGATGGCGAGCCATGTGCTGGCCGCCGAGAAGACGAGGTTGAAACGACAGCCGCGCTGGCGTAGCATGGCTGTCACTATACGGTGCCGTATGGCCCGCCGCCCACGCGCGATGGCGGGCGAGTCCTGACCATTCATCCGTGTGTCACGGCTGGCACCGACTTCAGGAAAGGAGTGGCACGTGAGCAAATTCCATGTCCGCAGGGCCGCCGTGCTGGGTGCCGGCGTGATGGGCGCGCAGATCGCCGCCCATCTGGCCAACGCCGATATTCCGGTGATCCTCTTCGACCTGCCTGCCCGGGAGGGGGACAAGAGCGGCATCGTGCTGCGGGCGCTGGAGGGCTTGAAGAAGCTGGAACCCGCTCCCCTGGCCGCGAACGAGCGTCTGGACCGGATCGAGGCGGCCAACTACGACGAGCATCTGGCCCGGATGGGGGAGTGCGACCTGGTCATCGAGGCCATCGCCGAACGCATGGACTGGAAGCTGGATCTGTTCGCGCGGGTGGCGCCCCACCTCAAGCCCGGCGCCATTTTCGCCACCAACACCTCGGGGCTGTCCATCGCCCGGCTGGCCGAAGGCCTGCCGCAGGCGCAGCGCGACCGCTTCTGCGGCATCCATTTCTTCAATCCGCCGCGCTACATGGCCCTGGTGGAGCTGATTCCCACCGCCGCCACGCAGCCGGAGATGCTCGACGACCTGGAGACCTTCCTCACCACCGCGCTCGGCAAGAGCGTAGTGCGTGCGCTGGACACCCCCAATTTCGTTGCCAACCGCATCGGCGTCTTCTCCATTCTCGCCGTGATGCACCACACCGCGCGCCTGGGCCTGGCCTTCGACGAGGCGGATGCCCTCACCGGCCCGCTCATCGGCCGTCCCAGGAGCGCCACCTATCGCACCGCCGACGTGGTGGGCCTGGACACCATGGCCCACGTCATCAACACCATGCGCGATGCGCTGGCGGACGATCCGTGGCATGCCCATTTCACCGTGCCCGCCTGGCTGGAGGCCCTGATCGCCCGTGGCGCGCTGGGCCAGAAGACCCGAGCCGGCATCTACCGCAAGGACGGCAAGGCCATCAAGGTGCTTTCGCTGGAGACGAGCGACTACATCGACAGCGGACGGGAGGCGGCGCCTGAAGTGCTGGAGATCCTGAAGCTCAAGAACCCGGCCGAGCGCTTCGCACGCCTGCGCGCCAGCGAACATCCCCACGCGCAGTTCCTGTGGAGCATCTTCCGCGACGTCTTCCACTATTGCGCCGTGCACCTCGGCGCCGTGGCCGACAACGCGCGGGACGTGGATCTCGCCATGCGCTGGGGCTTCGGCTGGCAGGCGGGCCCCTTCGAGACCTGGCAGGCCGCCGGCTGGCAGGGCATTGGCGCGGCCATCGCCGAGGACATCGCCGCCGGGCGCACCATGGCCGCCGCGCCGCTGCCCGGCTGGGTGGGCGACGGACGCAGCGGGGTGCATGGGCCGCAGGGCTCCTGGTCCGCCAGGGAGGCCACGGACAAGCCACGTTCGACGCTGCCGTGCTACCGGCGCCAGCTCTTCCCCGACCGGGTGCTGGGCGAGCTCGAACCCGCCAGCGCCACCCTCTGGGAAAACGACGGCGTGCGCCTGTGGGTCGCCGAGGGCCATGGCGACGTGCCGGTGCTGTCCATGAAGACCCGCGGCGTGCTGACCCAGGACGTGGTGGAGGGCATCATCGAGGCGGTGGCGCGCGCCGAACGCGACCATCGCGGCCTGGTGATCTGGAATCCCCAGCCGCCCTTCGCCTATGGCGCCGATCTCAAGGGCGTGCTGAAGTTGATCGCCGCCGGCGATTTCGCCGCGCTGGAGCGCTTCGTCGCCCGCTTCCAGCACATGACGCAGACCGTCAAGTACGCCCAGGTGCCGGTGGTGGTGGGGCTGAACGGCATGGCGCTGGGCGGCGGCTGCGAGATTACCCTGCATTCGGCCCGCGCCGTGGCGGCGCTGGAAACCTACGTCGGCCTGGTGGAGGCGGGCGTCGGCCTCATCCCCGCCGGCGGCGGCTGCAAGGAACTCGCCCTGCGCGCGGCGCGGCTCGCCCCGCACAGCGCCAACAACGAGGTCTTCCCCTTCCTGCAGAACGTGTTTTCCACCGTCGCCATGGCCAGCGTGGGCAAGAGCGCGCTTCACGCCCGGGAACTGGGTCTGCTGCGCGACAGTGACGTCGTCGTGTTCCACCCCGGCGAGGTGCTGCACGTGGCGCTCGGCCAGGCCGGCGCCCTGGCGGAATCCGGCTGGCGGCCGCGACAGGCGCCCCGCGGCATTGCCGTGGCCGGGCGGGCCGGCATCGCCAACTGCGAGATGATGCTGGTCAACATGCGCGAAGGCGGGCAGATCTCGGAACACGACCACCGCGTCGCCCGCGCCGTGGCCACGGCCCTGTGCGGCGGCGACATCGACGCCGGCAGCCTGGTGAGCGAGCAGTGGCTGCTGGATGTGGAGCGGGCACTTTTCGTGGAACTGCTGAAGCAGGAAAAGACCCAGGCGCGCATCGAACACACGATGCGCACCGGCAAACCGCTGAGGAACTGACCATGAGCCGACAGATCCAGGACGCCTACATCGTCGCCGCCGTGCGCACGCCGGTGGGCAAGCGTCGCGGCATGTTCGGGCGCGTGCGCCCCGACGACCTGCTTGCCCACGTGCTGCGGGAAGTGGTGCGGCGCGTGCCCGGGCTCGATCCGAAGGAGATCGGCGACGTCATCGTCGGCTGCGCCATGCCCGAGGCGGAGCAGGGCATGAACGTGGCGCGCATCGGCGCGTTGCTGGCCGGGCTGCCGGACAGTGTGCCGGGGTACACGGTCAATCGCTTCTGCGCCTCCGGGCTGCAGGCGGTGATGGATGCCGCCCAGCGCATCCGCCTCGGCGAAGCCGACGTGATGCTCGCCGCGGGTACGGAGTCCATGAGCGTGATGCCCCAGATCATGGGCAACAAGGTCGCCCTCAACCCGGAGATCTTCGCCCGTGACGGGCACGTGGGCATCGCCTACGGCATGGGGCTCACGGCCGAGAAGGTCGCGGCGCGCTGGAAGGTGGGCCGCGAGGCGCAGGATGAGTTCGCGCTGGGCTCCCATCGCAAGGCCGTGGCTGCCATTGCCGGCGGGCGCTTTGGCGACGAGATCGTGCCCTACACCGTGCGCGAGCATCGGCCGGATTTGGCCTCCGGCGCCGTGCGCGTCGTGGAGCGAGTGTGCGACACGGACGAGGGGCCGCGTCCGGATGCCTCCATCGAAGCCCTGGGCAGGCTGCGCCCCGTGTTTGCCGCGGCGGGGAGCGTGACGGCGGGCAATTCGTCGCAGATGTCGGACGGCGCCGGTGCCGTGCTGCTGATGAGCGAGGCGGCGCTCAAGCGCTGCGACGCCGCACCCGTCGCCCGGGTGGCCGGCTATGCGGTGGCGGGGGTGCCGCCGGAGATCATGGGCATCGGCCCCATCGAGGCCGTTCCCCGTGCCCTGAAACAGGCCGGCCTGAGGCAGGACGATCTCGACTGGATCGAACTCAACGAGGCCTTTGCCGCCCAGGCGCTGGCGGTGATCGGCAGCCTCGGCCTGGACGCGCGCAAGGTCAATCCCCTCGGCGGCGCCATTGCCCTGGGCCATCCACTGGGCGCCACCGGCGCCATCCGCACCGCCACCGTCATGGCCGCTATGCAGCGCGGCGAGGCCCGGCGCGGCATGGTCACCATGTGCATCGGCACCGGCATGGGGGCGGCGGGGATTTTCGAGAAGGTGTAGCGGCGCGGCCCCGCCGGTGCGGGTCGCTTTGGTGGCGGCAGGTGGCCGTCCACCGGGCCGTGGTTCGGGACGCGCTCTGACACTTTTCGCCCCGCCGTAACTGGCGCTCCTGTATCACTTCGGGTAGCCTTGCGCCTCCCCCGGCTCCCGAGATGTTCATGCCCGACCGTCGTCCACCCGGCGCCTCCGCCTTCGCCCTGATGGTGCTGCTGTGTTCGGCCTGGGGGTTCCAGCAGGTGGCGATCAAGGTGGCCATCGCCGGGGTGAGCCCCATCCTGCAGGCGGGCCTGCGCTCGGCGGTGGCACTGGTGCTGGTGCTGGCGTGGGCGCGTTTCCGGGGTGTGGCGCTGGCACAACCCGACCGGTCGCTGCGGCCAGGGCTGCTGGCGGGGCTGCTGTTCGGCGCCGAATTCGCGCTCATCTTCTTCGGTCTCACGCTCACCAGCGCCTCGCGCATGGTGGTCTTTCTCTACACCGCGCCCTGTTTCACGGTGCTGGGCCTGCACTGGTTCGTGCCCGGCGAGCGGGTGCGCTGGAGCCATGTGTTCGGCCTGATCCTGGCGTTCGGCGGCGTGGCCCTGGCCTTCGCCGACGGCTGGGGCCGTGGCGGCCACTGGCTGGGGGATCTCATGGGGGTGGGCGCGGCCATCCTGTGGGCGGCGACGACGGTGCTCATCCGCGCCACGCCGCTGGCGCGCATCAGCGCCACCAAGGTGCTGCTCTACCAGTTGGCGGTGTCGGCGGCGCTGCTGTTGCCGTTGTCGCCGCTGATGGGGGAGTCGGGCGTCACGGCGTTGACGACTCCGGTGCTGCTGTCGCTGGCCTACCAGGCGGTGGTGGTGGCCTTCGCCAGCTACCTGGCGTGGTTCTGGCTGCTGACGCGCTACCTGGCCAGCCGGCTGGCGGTCTTTTCCTTCCTCACGCCCCTCACGGGCGTGGCCTTCGGCGTCCTGCTGCTGGACGAGCCCATGACCCCCGCGTTCGGCATGGCGGTGGCCATGGTGGTGGCGGGGATCGTCCTGGTGAACCGGGTACCGTCGCGCCGGCCCACCCGGGCCTGACGGAAGCGCCTACCCCGCCAGCAGTTCCCGCAGCACGTAAGGCAGGATGCCGCCATGGCGGAAGTACTCCGCCTCGATGGCGGTGTCGATGCGCAGCAGCACCTTCAGTTCGCTGCGCGAGCCGTCCGGCCGGTGGATCACCAGCAGCACGTCCTGCTGCGGGCGCGGGTCCGCCAGCCCGACGATGTCCACGACCTCGTCCCCGCGCAGGCGCAGGGACTGCACGCTGTCGCCGTCCCGGAGCTGCAGCGGTGCCACGCCCATGCCCACCAGGTTTGATCGGTGGATGCGCTCGAAGCTGCGGGCGATCACGGCCCGGGCGCCGAGCAGCCGGGTGCCCTTGGCGGCCCAGTCGCGCGACGACCCGGTGCCGTACTCCTCACCGCCGAAGACCACCGTGGGGGTGCCCTGCGCCAGGTAGCGCATGGCGGCGTCGAAGATCGGCAGTTGCTCGCCGCCGGGCTGGAACACGGTGAGCCCGCCTTCCTCGCGGCTGCCGTCGGCGCGCGGCGGGAGCATGAGGTTGCGGATGCGCACGTTGGCGAAGGTGCCGCGCATCATCACTTCGTGGTGGCCGCGGCGCGAGCCGTAGGAATTGAACTCGTGGTTGGCCACGCCGTGCCCGATGAGCCATTGCCCGGCGGGCGAGGGCTCGCGGATGGACCCGGCGGGCGAGATGTGGTCCGTGGTGACCGAGTCGCCCAGGATGGCCAGCACCCGGGCGCCGTGGATGTCCCCCGGCGGCTGGGGCTGCATGTCGAAGCCGTCGAAGAAGGGTGGTCGGGCAATGTAGGTGGACGGCGGCCAGTCGTAGACCTGGCCGCTGCGCCCGGGCAGGGCGTTCCACAGCGGGTGGTCGTGGCCGGGATCGGCGTAGCGGCGGCGGTAGCTGTCCGGGTCACGGGCCAGATCCATGGCCTGCGCCACCTCGCGCCCGGATGGCCAGACATCGCGCAGGAACACCGGCCGCCCGTCGCCGCCCGCGCCCAGCGGTTCGGTGGCCAGGTCCCGCAGCACCGTGCCGGCGATGGCGTAAGCCACCACCAGCGGCGGGCTGGCGAGGAAGTTGGCGCGCAGGCTGGGGTGGATGCGCGCCTCGAAATTGCGGTTGCCCGACAGCACCGCCGCGCACACCAGGTCGTGGGCGGCGATGGCGTCGTTGAAATCCGGCGCCAGGTCGCCGGAGTTGCCGATGCAGGTGGTGCAGCCGTAGCCCGAGACGTAGAACCCGAGCTGCTCCAGGTAGGGCAGCAGGCCGGTGCGTTCGAGGTAGTCCGTAACCACCCGCGAGCCCGGGGCCAGGGAGGTCTTGATGTGGGGTCTTACCGCCAGCCCGCGCTCCACCGCCTTCTTCGCCAGCAGCCCGGCAGCCAGCAGCACGCCGGGGTTGGAAGTGTTGGTGCAGGAGGTGATGGCGGCGATGAGCACGTCGCCGGAGCCGATGTCGATGCCGTCGGCGCCGACACGCCGGGGGAGTTCCCGGGCCGGCCGGCCAAAGCCGTTGTCCGTCACCGGGGCGCTGAACAGCTCGGTGAAGCGCGCCTTCATGGCCGGCAGCTCGATGCGGTCCTGGGGACGTTTGGGTCCGGCCAGGGAGGGCCGGATGCTGCCCAGGTCGAGGCGCAGCACCCGGGAGTAATCGATCTCGCCGGCCGCAGGCACGCCGAACAGCCCCTGGGCACGGAACCAGGCCTCGAAGGCCGCCACCGCGGCTTCGTTGCGGCCAGTGGCGCGCAGGTAATCCACCGTCGCCTCGTCTACCGGGAAGTATCCCATGGTGGCGCCGTACTCCGGTGCCATGTTGGCCAGCGTGGCGCGATCCGGCACCGCCAGCGACGCCGTGCCCTCGCCGAAGAACTCCACGAACTGGCCCACCACCTTCTCGCGGCGCAGCAGCTCGGTGACGGTGAGCACCAGGTCGGTGGCGGTGCTGCCTTCGGGCAGGCGGCCGGTGAGTTCCACCCCCACCACGTCCGGGGTGAGCAGGTAGACCGGCTGGCCCAGCATGGCGGCTTCCGCCTCGATGCCGCCCACGCCCCAGCCCACCACGCCGATGCCGTTGATCATGGTGGTGTGGCTGTCGGTGCCGACCAGGGTGTCGGGGAACCAGACGCCGTCGCGCTGGTGCACCCCGGGGGCCAGGTACTCCAGGTTCACCTGATGGACGATGCCGGTGCCCGGCGGCACCACGCGGAAGCTGCCGAAGGCCTGCATGCCCCACTTCATGAAGGCGTAGCGCTCGCGGTTGCGACGGAATTCGAGCTGCATGTTGAGGTCCAGCGCGTCCTTCGAGCCGTAGTGGTCGATGGCGATGGAGTGGTCCACCACCAGGTCCACCGGCACCCGCGGTTCGATGCACCCGGGGTCGCGGCCCATGTCGGCGGCCACGGCGCGCATGGCCGCCAGGTCCACCAGCAGCGGCACGCCGGTGAAGTCCTGCAGCACCACGCGGGCGACGACGAAGGGGATCTCGCTGACGCGCGGCGCATTGGGCGCCCAGTTGGCCAGGGCGCGCACGTGGGATTCGGTGACCTTGAAACCGTCGCAGTTGCGCAGCAGCGACTCCAGCACGATGCGCAGCGACACCGGCAGGCGCGAAACCTGGCCGATGCCGGTGGCCTCCAGGGCGGGAAGGGAATGGAGCAGGCCGCTTTCCCCGCTACCGGGGGAGAAGGGACGCAGCGTGTCGAACGGATGCGCATTCATGGCGGACCTCACGGACTGGGTTTCCGGGCGGGGGATCGCCCACAAGGTTTGTCCGCGGAATGCGGCGCGGGTTCAGAACGGTGCGGGTTTTCGCTCGCGCGGGACGACGAGTCCCTTACCGAGGGGCCGGTCGATCGGGTCGAGGACCGCCGTCGGCGGCGTGTGCGGCGCCCGTCACTGCGCGGGCCGCGGCATGTTCTTCATCGCCTCATTCATCTGCTTCATCATTTCCTGCATCTTCTTCGGGTCCGTCATCTCCTTCATGTTGATGGTGCCCCCGCCAGGGCCGGCCATGATGACGTCTCCGGGCTTCTGGCCGGGCTTGCAGGGACCCACCCAGCGGCCCTCGATGGTCGTGGTGGCCTGCTTCATGTTCATCACCGGGGGCGTGAAGGTGGTGACCATCTCGCCGCGGTAGCTGGAGTCGAAGCGCCCCGAGAACTCCCCGTGGGTCACCGCTTTGGAGCCGCTGACATCGCAGACGCTGTCCACGATCCAGCGCTCGCCGTCGCGCCGCATGTCCTGGCGGGAGCAGGATTTCGCGGCCTGCTGCTCGCCGCGCTGGCGCAGCAGGTCGTCCGTCTTGTCGTCGATGCAGTTCTGGATCGTCGTGCCCATGGGCGCCGCGCTGGTCTGCGTCCTGATCTCCCACAGGCCGGGCTTGCGCTTGGGGACTTCCATGGCCTGGGCGGTGGCGGCGAGGGCAAAGGCGACCACACCCAGTGCGGCAGCGCGGGCCAGTCGAATGGGGGACGAGGCAGTCGAGGCATCGAACATGGGGATCTCCAGGCGGTATCGTTCGGAGCGGAGCGCAGTGGCTGCGCCGGCGCGCTCAATGATACGGCAAGCGCACTGCGGCGCCGGCGACGGTGACCGATATCCCGCCTGGCGGTGATGGTGGCCGCCCCGGCGGGCGCAAGGGTGGCGCGTTGCCCTCAGCCCCGGCTGCTGCGCAGCCAGCGCCGGTCCGACTGGGCCTTGACGACGTCGCCGAAGGTCCGCAGGCCGTGCTCTTCGGCCGCGGCGAGCAGCATGAGCAGTGCCTGGGCCATGGCCCAGGCATCGGCCAGGGCATCGTGCTGGCGCACTTGGGAAATGCCCAGGTGCGCCAGCCAGGCTTCGAGGGAGGGGGAAGCGTCCACGTCCACGCCCAGGAGGGCGGGCAGTACCCACACCAGATCGATGCGCGGTACCGCGCCCAGGTCGATGTTGCCCACCCCGGCCAGGAACTGCGCCAGCATGGCGTCGACGAAGGGGGCGTTGAAGGTGACCAGCGGCCGCTTGCCCAGATGCTCCAGCAGCGCGCAGGCCAGTCGTGCACCGTCGGTGGCATCGGCGGGCGGGGTGGCAGGCCCGTCGGCGGGGCCCAGGGTGTGGGGCCCCGGTTCGCTCAACCGGCCGTGCCACAGGCGATCCACCGCAATGCCGCCGTTCTCCACCACGGCGATGGCGATGCCGGTGAGGTGGTCGGTGCGCAGGTCGATGCCCGTGACGTCCACATCCAGCACGGCGAAGGAAGTGGCGGCCAGGGGCATGTCGGGGGACACCGGGGGCAGGGCGCGCCAACGCTCCAGTTGTTCCTCCACCGTGGGCGGTAGGGCGCGGGAACGCCCGAACAGCAGTTGCCGCAGACTCATAACTGGTAGTCCATCTTGAAGCGCTCCTGCAGCAACTGGGCCTGGCGCAGGGACTCGCGCAGCACGCGCTGGTCGATCTCGTTGAGCGCGTAGGGAGCTACCCGGTTGGGGTCGACGGTGGAGCCGGCCGGACGGGTGAGTTGCCCGCGCAGGCGTATGGCCTGGATGAAGTGGAAGGCGGCGATGTCCGCCTCGACGGCGTCGGGCTTGCGCCGCGCCTTCCGCCCGCCGAGGCGCAGGCGCTGGGCGGTGTTGGTGGCGCGCACGCCGTGGGCCAGGGCGAGGATGCGGGCCATGTCCACGAACAGGCGCACACCCACCTTCTTGAGGTCGAGGGTGGCGCCGTACTCGCCGCCGTCGGTGGCAAAGCGCCCGAACTTGCCCAGCGGCGGTGAGACCTCCAGCGCGTTGCCCGCCAGGGTCCGCAGGAAGAGGGGATTGTCGCGCGCCCGGGCGAGCAGGAAGTCGCGCAGTTCCTCGGCCAGGTGGGCCTCGCCGCTCAGCGGGCGCAGGTCGAAGAAGATGCTGGCGTTGAGCAGTGCCTCGGGGGTGGGGGTGCGGATCCAGGCGCCGAACTTGCGGCGCCATTCGTCCAGCGTCAGGCACCAGTCGGGGTTGCGCGCCATGATGTCGCCCTTGCACAGCGGAAAACCGCAACGGCCCAGCCCCTCGTTGACCACGTTGGCGAAGGCCAGAACGCGCCGGCGCACGGCTTCCACTTCCTCGCCCTCCGGCGCGACGAAGATGATCCCGTTGTCCTGGTCGGTGGAGAAGGTCTGCTCGTGCCGGCCTTCGGAACCGAAGGCCATCCAGCAGAATTTCACGCCTGGGTCCGCGCCGGCGCGAGCCAACTCCAGCATGCGCTCCACCACGCGGTCGTTGAGTGCCGATACCAGCGCCGTAAGGGGTTCCGCGGCCATGCCGTTGAGGAACATGCCGCCGCAGATTTCGCGGATGCGAGCCACGGCATGCTGCAGCTCGTCGGCGTCGGCGGCGCGTTCGATGGGCGCGGCGAAGTGGTCGAAGCCGGCGCGCTGCATGCGGAACAGGTCGCGCTCGGACACCATTCCAGCCAGTTGCCCGTCATCGTCCACCACCGGGATGTGGCGGATCAGGCGCGTGGTCATGGTCAGGGCCGCCTCCGCCACGGTGGCGCTGCTGGCGAGCACGGCAGGCGCGGGGGTCATGGCCTCGCCCACGGTGGTGGAACCGTCCAGCCCGCGGGCGAAGACGCGCCGCAGGGCGTCGGACTGGGTGAGGATGCCGATGGGTTTGCCGTCGTCCGCGACCACCAGCGACCCGATGCGTTCGCGGGCCATCAGCGCTACCGCGTCGGCGATGGTGGCGGAAGGCGAAACGGTCACCGGCACGCGGGTGACGACGCTGCCCAGGGGCAGGCTCATGGTCTGGGCAGCGATCTGGTTGGCCTGGGTGTCGGCGCTGCACTTCTCGGTGAGCAGATCCTGGCGCTGCCAGGCGTTCTCCAGGAACCAGCGCAACACGCCGGGTTCGTCCAGCAGAGTTGCGAACACCTCCCGCGGCAGCACCCAGCACCAGGTGTCCTCCGCGGCGACGTAGTCGCAACAGTTGTATTGCTCGGCACGCGGCGCGTCCAGGGGCAGGATGGCGCCGCAGCCCAGCGTGAAGTCCCGATGGCCGGAGTGAACGGGCTGGAAGAGGCTGCGAATAAGTACGGTGCCCTGGCGCATGATGAGGACCTTCGCCAGCGGGGCGCCGGCTTCCGGTTGCAGGACCACGCTGCCGCGGCCGAAGAACTCCAGGCGGCTGGCCGACAGGACCTCGCTCAGGCGCGCCGGTGCCACGTCCCGGAATGGGGCCGCAACGCGCAAACGGGCGATTTCGTGTTCCAGGACGACAGCAGTTTCCGCGCTCATCTCGATATTCCCGTTCAGAAAACGAACATTCCCGCTGCGGTGGGAGAGTTGCGATGCTACACCGGCAGGTCGCTGCCCGTGTGCACGTGCAGCACCGCCCGACGGCTCGGGGATGCGCTTCGTGGCGAACGTTCCGCGTACCGCCATGGCGCCTGCCGGGGCGGCCGGGAATCGCCGGCGTTGCGGTGACGTACGGGGCTGTCGCGTCGTCAGTGCAGCAGGGCGATGGCGCTGTCCAGATCGGCCCGGGTCATGAGGCCGAGCTTGCGTGCCACGACCCGCCCGCTGCGGTCGATGACGAGGGTGTAGGGCAGGCCAGCCTTCGTGTTGCCCAGCGCGCGCAGCAGCGGCAGTCCGTGCTCCCTGGCCAGCAGGATGGGGTATTCCATGTCGTAGGCGCGGGCGAAATCGCGCACCGACTCCGCCTTGTCCTCGAGACCGATGCCCAGCACCACCAGCCCCTTGTCCTTGAAGCGGCGATGCACCTCCACCAGCTCGGGAATCTCGACCCGGCACGGTCCGCACCAGCGCGCCCAGAAATTGACGATGAGGGGCTTGCCGCGCAGCTTCTCCAGCGCGAAGGGCTGGTCGTTGGCGTCCGCCAGCGTCGCGGCGAACAAGGGTGCCGCGTCGGGCATGTCGGGGGCGTCCGCGGCTGCGGCGGGCGCGGAAAGAACGAGGCAGAGAAGGAGCAGCAGGGCTTTCATGGCGGGCGGGATCGCGCAGGCGGGGACGAGCCCGGAGGATAGCGCATCCCGCCGGCGGTTCTTTGACGCAGGGCAGGGCCGATATACTTCGCGCTTTGCCACGCGCCGGAGGCCGCCCTGCGGCACTGGCATGCACAAGTGGCACCTGCGACCGCAACGAACCGCGCCCGTGTCCTGGGCGGGAGATCGAGATGAGACTGCTGGCACACCCCCTCTGGCTGGTGGGCTTCCGCCCGTTTTTCGCGCTGGCGTGCCTGTCGGGCATGAGCCTGCCGGTGCTGTGGGTGTTGATGTTCACCGGCGCCATGCCGGCGCCCGCGACGGCATTGTCCGCGCTGCAATGGCACGCCCACGAGATGTTCTTCGGCTTCGGCTGGGCGGTGCTGGGCGGCTTCCTGCTCACGTCCACCAAGAACTGGGTGAAGGTGCGCGGCTACCACGGCGGCGCGCTGGTGTTCCTGGCACTGGCCTGGCTCTTCGAGCGCGCGGGCATGGGGTTCGGCGGGGCGTGGCCGGCGGCGCTCGCCCTGGTTTCGGCCAACCTTTTCCTGGTCGCCATCGTCGCCATGCTGCTGTGGACGCTGGCGCGTCATCGTGCGGCCGACGCCTTCCGCGACAACTACTTCTTCATCCTCATCCTTCCGCTGTTCATCGTGGCGAAGAACCTGATGCTCGATGGGGAGCACTTCCAGGCCGGCTGGAGCATGACCCTGGGGCTGTTCCGGGTGGCCTTTCTGGCGATGCTGGAGCGCACCCTGACCCAGTTCATGAGGGGCGTGTTCCAGGCGGCGATCCTGCGCCATCCGGCGCTGGACACGGCGATCAAGTCGCTGGCGCTGGTGCTGGTGTTCGGCGGGCTGATGCCGCCCTGGTTGTGGGGCGGCTTGGCCCTGTTGCTGGCGCTGCTGCTGGCCGGCCGGTTCGTCTTCTGGAAGCCGCACCTGGCCCTGCGCCGGCTCGATATCGGCATCATGTACCTCGGCTACCTGGCCATCGTCGTCCAGTTGCTGCTGGAGGCCATCAGCGCGACGGCCGGGGCAGCCTGGGTCGGCAGCGTCCCGGTCCATATGTTCACCTTCGGCGTAATGGGACTGGTCGTACCGGCGATGCTGATCCGCATTTCCAGGGGGCACACGGGCAGAAAGGTGGTCTTCGACTCCGTGGACAGGCTGGTGCTGTGGATCATGATCCTGGCCCTGGTGTCGCGCGTGGGCGCCCCCCAGCTTCATCCCGAGGGCTACACCCTCTGGCTTGGCCTTGCGGCGGGGTGCTGGTTCGCCGGCTTCGGCATCCTCGCCTGGCGATACATCCCATTCCTGATGCAGCCGCGGGTGGATGGCAAGGAGCACTGAGGGCGGCGTTTGCGGCCCCCGGCACCGCTACTACTGCTGTGCCCAGTTGCCTTTCCCGACATGGAAATCGGAAATGTGGAGGAAGGGAATCGGATCGCTCGTCGAAGAATCACCAGATCGTCCGAATTCCCGGAATGGAGCGCAGTCTGTCATCGGCGGTAACGAGGGCTGCACCCAGGACGGTGGCGGAAGCAGCAATGATCCGGTCGGCGGGGTCGCCGTGCATGGGTTCGGGCAGGCTCCCGGCGAGGGCGGCGATGTCGGCCGAGACGGGCTCCAGGCGCAACTCGGGAATGCAGCGCATGTCGGCCAGCCATTGCGCGATGGGCACCGAGAATTGCAGCCGGCCGCGGCGAACGGCAGTTGCGATTTCCAGCACACTGATGGTGGAGACGGCGATCTCGCCGTGGCGGGAGTGTTTCTGGATGGCCCGCTTCGCCGCGGCGGAGAGCTGGGGCGCCTGCGCAAGCCACCACACGAGCACGTGGGTGTCCAGCAGGATCAACGGTTCATCTCCCACTCTTCGACCGGCAGGACGGGCTCAAGGGGGGCGTCGTAGCGGACCAGGGAGCCACGCAGCCTTGCCCGCGCCGCTTCAACCTCATTCGGCTCCGGAGTAGGCGGGGCGATTTCGGCGACGACGCGCCCACGCGAGGTCACGCGAATGTGCTCACCTCGCGCTACGCGCGCCAGATACTCCGGCAGGTGCTGGCGCAGGGTTGTGACACTGACGTCGCTCATGACAGACTCCTGAATGTACGGAATGACTGTACGGTCAGGTGCGCCGAAGTGTCAATACCCGGTGCATCTTCGGTCTGCGGTGAAACTCAGACCTCCACCGTATCCGCCGCCTCGGCAAACTCCCCGATCTGATCGAAGTTCATGTAGCGATACACCTCCGCCGCCTTGGCATTCACCGCCTGCACCTGCTCCATGTACTCCGCCACGGTGGGAATCCTGCCCATCAGCGCGCACACTGCGGCCAGTTCCGCCGAGCCGAGATAGACGCGGGTGTCGATGCCCAGCCGGTTGGGGAAGTTGCGAGTCGAGGTGGACATCGCCGTCGAACCCTTGCGGATTTGCGCTTGGTTGCCCATGCACAGCGAGCAGCCGGGCATTTCCATGCGCGCGCCGGACTTGCCGAGCACCGAGTAGTAGCCTTCCTCATTGAGGATCATGGCGTCCATCTTGGTGGGCGGGGCGATCCACAGGCGCGTCGGAATGTCGGACTTGCCGTCGAGCACCTTGCCGGCGGCGCGGAAGTGGCCGATGTTGGTCATGCACGAGCCGATGAACACCTCGTCAATCTTCTCGCCGGCGACTTCGGAGAGCAGCTTGACGTCGTCCGGATCGTTCGGGCAGGCGACGATCGGCTCCTTGACGTCGGCCAGGTCGATCTCGATCGCCGCCGCGTACTCGGCGTCGGCGTCCGGCGCCAGCAGGGCGCCGCTCTCGATCCACGCTTCCATGGCCTTGACGCGGCGGCCTAGGGTGCGGGCGTCCTGATAACCCTCGGCGATCATCCACTTCATGAGGGTGATGTTGGAGCGCAGGTACTCGATGATGGGTTCCTTGTTCAGGCGCACCGAGCAGGCGGCGGCGGAGCGTTCGGCGGCGGCGTCGGACAACTCGAAGGCCTGTTCCACCTTCAGGTCGGGCAGCCCCTCGATTTCCAGGATGCGGCCGGAGAAGACATTCTTCTTGCCCTGCTTGGCGACGGTGAGCAGACCGGCCTTGATGGCGTAGAAGGGAATGGCGTTGACCAGATCACGCAGGGTGACGCCCGGCTGCAGCGAACCCTTGAAGCGCACCAGCACCGACTCGGGCATGTCCAGCGGCATGACGCCGGTGGCGGCAGCGAAGGCCACCAGGCCGGAGCCGGCCGGGAAGCTGATGCCGATTGGGAAGCGGGTGTGCGAGTCGCCGCCGGTGCCGACGGTGTCCGGCAGCAGGAAGCGGTTGAGCCAGGAGTGGATCACGCCGTCGCCGGGGCGCAGGCTGACGCCGCCGCGGGCGGTGATGAAGCTGGGCAGGGTACGGTGGGTCTTGACGTCCACCAGCTTCGGATAGGCGGCGGTGTGGCAGAAGGACTGCATCACCAGATCGGCGGAGAAGCCGAGGCAGGCGAGGTCCTTCAACTCGTCGCGGGTCATGGGGCCGGTGGTGTCCTGGCTGCCGACCGAGGTCATGCGCGGCTCGCAGTAGGTGTCGGGGCGAATGCCCTGGCCCTCGGGCATGCCGCAGGCGCGGCCGACCATCTTCTGCGCCAGGGTGAAGCCCTTGCCGGTATCCACCGGCGGCTTGGGCAGACGGAACAGGGTCGAGGCGGGCAGACCCAGGGCCTCGCGGGCGCGGGCGGTGAGGGCGCGGCCGATGATCAGGTTGATGCGGCCGCCGGCACGCACTTCGTCCAGCAGCACGTCGGTCTTCAGGGCGAAATCGGCGATCACTTCTGGCCCATTCGCACCATTCTTCAGCGCCTTGCCGTCATAGGGGCGCAGTTCGATGACGTCGCCCATGTCCATCTTCGATACGTCCAGTTCGATCGGCAGCGCGCCCGCGTCTTCCATGGTGTTGTAAAAGATGGGAGCGATCTTGCTGCCGAGGCACACGCCGCCGAAACGCTTGTTGGGCACGAAGGGGATGTCCTCGCCGGTCCACCACAGCACGGAGTTGGTGGCGGACTTGCGCGAGGAGCCGGTGCCGACCACGTCGCCGACGTAAGCCGCCGGATGGCCCTTGGCCTGGAGCGCTTCGATCTGCTTCATGGGGCCGCGCGCGCCGGGTTCATCCGCCTCGATGCCGGGGCGCGGGTTCTTCAGCATGGCCACGGCGTGGAGCGGGATGTCGGGGCGGCTCCAGGCGTCCGGGGCGGGCGAGAGGTCGTCGGTGTTGGTTTCGCCGGTCACCTTGAACACGGTGACGGTCAGGCTCTGCGGCACTTCGGGACGCGAGGTGAACCACTCGGCGTCGGCCCAGGACTGCATGACGGACCGCGCATTGGCGTTGCCGGACCTGGCCAGTGCCGCCACGTCGTGGAAGTAGTCGAACATCAGCAGCGTGGACTTGAGCGCACCGGCGGCGACGCGGCCCACCTGCGCATCGCCCAGCAGGTCGATCAGCGGCTTGACGTTGAAGCCGCCGAGCATGGTGCCCAGCAGTTCGGTGGCGCGGCCCCGGGAGACGAGCGCACAGCTTTCCTCGCCCCTGGCCACCTTCGCCAGGAACTCGGCCTTGACCTTGGCGGCGTCGTCCACCCCGGCGGGTACGCGGTGGGTCAGCAGTTCGAGCAGGAGGCTCTCTTCGCCGGCGGGCGGGTTGGCCATCAGCGCCACCAGATCGCGGGTCTGCTGCACGGACAGGGGCAGCGGCGGGATGCCCAGCGCGGCGCGCTCGGCGACATGGCTCCGATAGGCTTCAAGCACGGCAGTCTTCCTCTCTGTTGTAGGGCTTGGGGTTGGGGGTGTCGTTGTAGTGGTCGTCAGTTGAAGAACAGCGCGCGGGCCTGCTGCGGCAGTTCCACGCCGGTGGCGTGCGCCCGGGCGAGCAGGTCCCAGTAATAGCGGTATGAGGCGCGGTCGTGCAGGCGGCCGGCGTGCTGGATGGGCGCCCAGTCCTGCGCCCGGGCCGCCAGCAGGATGGCCGCCGCCTCGTCCGCCTCGGCGAAGGAGGGCTGCATGGCGTCGAGGATCGGGCGGATCTGGGCGGGGTGGATGCTCCACATGCGCAGGTAGCCGAATTCCTGACGGGCGCGGCGGGCGTCGTCGAAGACCACGGTGGTGTCGCGCAGTTCGGTGGTGACGTTGTGGGACGGCACCACGCCGTGGGCCAGGGCCGCCGCGGCGATCTCGCACTTGGCGCGGGCGACGAGCGGATGCGCGAACTGGCCGGGCGATTTCATGGCGCTCGCGGGGATGGCGCCGTGGTGGGCGCTGACGAAATCCATCAGCCCGAAGTCCAGGGATTCCACGCCTTCGAGGGCGGCGATCTGCCACACGTGGCGCAGCGCGCCGTGCGTTTCGATGAGAACGTGCGCGGGGATGCGCCGCTTCAGCCCGGCGCGGTCCTCGGCGGCACGCAGGACTTCGATCTGGCTCGCCACGTCGGTCACGGAGCGGGCCTTGGGCAGGGTCAGGAATGCCAGCCGTGCTCCGGCCTCGCCGACGAGGATTTCCACATCCTGCCGCCAGCGGGGGTGGGTGATGTCGTGGATGCGCGCTCCCACGCGCCCAAAGCGGTTTTCTTCGCCCGTCACCAGGGCCGCGCACACGTGCGCGTGCGCGGCTTCGGCGCCGGCGGGGGCGCCGTCTTCGCAGTCGCAGGTGACGTCGAAGAGCGGCCCCATCTCCTGCTGCAGGGCCAGGGCCTTGCGGATGAGCTTCTCCGCGCCGGCGTAGTGATCCACCGCCGGCAGCGCCGGGAAGGGCTTCTCCCCGGCGAAGAGCACCTCGGCGGGATGGCGGCGCGCGCTCATGGCGTGCCGCCTCCGTCCCGCACGTTGGCGCCTTCCAAGGCTCAGCCCAGCATCGACTGGACGCCGGCGCGCTCTTCCAGGAGTTCCTGGAGGGTGGCGTCCATCTTCTGGCGCGAGAACCCGTCGATCTCCAGGCCCTGGACCCTCTCGTAGCGACCGGGGGTGCATACCACCGGCACACCGTAGATCATGCCCTCGGGAATGCCGTAGGAACCGTCCGAGGCGATGCCCATGGTGACCCATTGGCCGTCGCTGCCCAGGGCCCAGTCGCGCATGTGGCCGATGGCGGCGTTGGCGGCGGAGGCGGCGGAAGACAGCCCCCGGGCGGCGATGATGGCCGCGCCACGCTTGCCCACGGTGGGGATGTAGTCGTTGCGGTACCAGGCCTCGTCATTGACCAGGCCGGGGGCGGCCTGCCCGTCTACCGTGGCGAAGCGGATGTCGGGATACATGGTGGGACTGTGGTTGCCCCACACCACGATCTTCTCCACGCTGTCCACCGGCTTGCCGGTGCGGGCAGCCAGTTGCGACATGGCGCGGTTGTGGTCCAGGCGCATCATGGAGGTGAAATTGGCGCGGGGCAGGTCCGGCGCCGAGTTCATGGCGATGTAGGCGTTGGTGTTGGCGGGGTTGCCCACCACGATCACGTGCACGTCGCGGCTGGCCGCTTCGTTGATGGCGCGGCCCTGTTCGATGAAGATGCGCGCGTTTTCCATCAGCAGGTCCTTGCGCTCCATGCCGGGGCCGCGGGGCCTGGCGCCCACCAGCAGGGCGTAGTCCGCGTCCTTGAAGGCGACCTTGGGGTCGCCGGTGCCCACCATGTCGGCCAGCAGCGGAAACGCACAGTCTTCCAGCTCCATCATGACGCCCTTGAGCGCCTGCTGCGGCTTCTCGATGGGCAGTTCCAGCATCTGCAGGATGACGGGCTGGTCCTTGCCCAGCATTTCGCCGCTGGCGATGCGGAACAACAGGGCGTAACCGATCTGTCCGGCGGCGCCGGTCACGGTGACGCGTACGGGTGCTTTGGCCATTCTGGGTGTCTCCTCTTTACGGTCGTGTGGAAGCTGCGGGCGTTCCGCGCTGCGCGCCGCAGCCACGGGGCTGGCAGAGCTGACGCGGAAGTGTAGGACGGCGCCTGTCCGGTGTCAATATATGTTATCTTATATAAGATATCTAACCACCTATGGACGAGCGCAGATGTTTGTGCTCAAATACGACATGGCTCACGATTCTCCCACTTTTAGCCCGCTGTACAGGCAAATCAGGAGCCTGATCCTGCGGGGGCTTGAATCGGGCGAGTGGCGTCCTGGGGAGGCCATTCCCAGCGAATCGGAACTCGCCCTGCGATTTAACGTGAGCCAGGGTACGGTGCGCAAGGCCATCGACGAGATGGCCGCCGAGAACCTCCTGGTGCGCCGCCAGGGCAAGGGCACTTACGTCGCCACCCACGCCGATCCCCGTTCCCTCTTCCGATTTCTCAGGCTGGTGCCCGAGCAGGGTGCCCTGTCCGCTCCCGTCAGCGTGCCGCTGGAATGCTGGCGCGCCAAGGCGGGGCAGGAAGTCGCGCGTGTGCTGGGTATCGAGGCGGGTGCGCCGGTGATCGTGCTGCGCCGGGTGTTGAAATTCTCCGGCAAGCCGGTGGTGGTGGACGAAATCTATCTTCCGGGGGATGTCTTCCAGGGGCTCACCCTGGAGTTGCTGAAGGAGCACCAAGGCTCGCTTTACAGCTTCTTCGAAACGCGCTTCGGCGTGCGCATGATCCGGGCGGAGGAACGCCTGCGCGCCGTGGCGGCGGACCGGGCCAGCGCGGATCTCCTCGGGGTCAGGGAGGGCAGCCCGCTGCTGTCGGTGGAGCGCGTGGCCTACACCTACGGCGACCGGGCCGTGGAGTGGCGGCGCGGCCTCTATTGCACGGCAGAGCACTATTACCACAACGAATTGATCTGATCGGCTAATGGACCCATAAAATAATTCGAATTGGCGGCGGTAGGGTTATATAATCAAAATTTGATGGTGCAGTGCGACAATCTTATGGGTTGCCAGCGGTACGCCGATAGCGAGGAAAGGCCGATGCCCGAGCCAGCCGCAAGAAAGCAGCGTCCGAAGTATCTGAATCTAATGGCGATCCGGCTTCCCGTGGCCGGGTACGCATCGATCCTTCATCGCCTCAGCGGCGCGGGCATGTTCCTCATGCTGCCGTTTCTGGTGTGGCTGCTGCAGATGTCCCTCTCCTCGCCTGAAGGTTTCCAGTCTCTCGGGGCAGTGGCGGCCCATCCCCTGGTCAAGCTCATCCTGCTCGGGCTGCTGTGGGCCTACCTGCACCACTTCTGCATGGGTATCCGGGTGCTGCTGATCGACGTGCATGTGGGCGTCGAAAAGAGCGCCGCCAATGCTTCGGCGAAGGCGGTGCTGGTGGTGAGCGTCGCGCTGGCAGTGATCCTGGGAGGTGCGCTGCTATGGTGAAACGAGTCGTCGTCGGCGCCCACTACGGCCTGAAGGACTGGCTGGTGCAGCGCGTGACCGCGCTTCTCATGGCGCTGTATACGCTGTTCATGATGGTGGCGGCACCGCTGGCGGCCGCGGGCGGCTACGAGGGCTGGCGCGGCCTGATGAGCCACGGCGTGGTGCAGTTCGCCACCTTCCTGTTCATCGTCAGCCTCGCCTACCACGCCTGGATCGGCGTGCGCGACATCTGGATGGACTACGTGAAGCCGGTCGGTGTGCGCTTGGCGCTGCATGTGGCGACGCTGGTCGTACTGGTCGGCTGCGCCGGTTGGGCAGTGCAGATCCTGTGGAGGCTCTGAGGATGAAGGTCCCTGTGCGTCGTTTTGATGCAATCATCGTCGGCGCGGGGGGCGCCGGGCTGCGCGCGGCCATTCAGCTTTCGGAGGCCGGCCTCAAGACCGCCGTGCTGTCCAAGGTCTTTCCGACCCGCTCCCATACCGTCGCGGCGCAGGGGGGCGTGGCCGCCAGCCTCGGCAATTCCGAGGAGGACCACTGGCACTGGCACATGTACGACACGGTGAAGGGCTCCGACTGGCTCGGCGACCAGGACGCCATCGAGTTCATGTGCCGCAAGGCCAACGAGGTGGTGATCGAGCTCGAGCACTACGGCATGCCCTTCGACCGCCTCGACAGCGGGCGCATTTACCAGCGCCCCTTCGGCGGCCACATGTCCAACTTCGGCGAGAAGCCGGTGCGCCGCTCCTGCGCCGCCGCCGACCGCACCGGCCACGCCATGCTGCACGCCATGTACCAGCGCAACGTCAAGGCCAATACCCAGTTCTTCATCGAATGGATGGCGCTGGACCTGATGCGCGACGAGGAAGGCCAGGTGCTGGGCGTGACGGCCATGGAAATGGAGACCGGCGAGGTCACGGTGTTCCAGGCCAAGGCCACCCTCTTCGCCACCGGCGGCTCGGGGCGCATCTTCTACTCCTCCACCAACGCCTTCATCAACACCGGAGACGGCCTGGGCATGGCGGCGCGGGCCGGCATTCCGCTGGAAGACATGGAGTTCTGGCAGTTCCACCCGACGGGCGTGGCGGGTGCCGGCGTGCTCATCACCGAGGGTGTGCGCGGCGAGGGCGGCATCCTGCGCAACAGCGACGGCGAGCGATTCATGGAGCGCTACGCGCCCAATGCCAAGGATCTCGCCTCGCGCGACGTGGTCTCCCGCGCCATGGTCACCGAGATCAACGAGGGGCGGGGTTGTGGTCCGGCCAGGGACTACGTGCTGCTGGACATCACCCACCTCGACCCGAAGATCATCATGAGCCGGCTGCCGGGGATACGCGAGATCTCCATCCAGTTCGCCGGCACCGACCCCATCAAGGATCCCATTCCGGTGGTGCCCACCTGCCACTACCAGATGGGCGGCATTCCCACCAATTACAGCGGCCAGGTGGTGGTGCCCCGGGGCAGCACCATGAACATGCCGGTGCACGGCTTCTACGCCGCCGGCGAGTGCGCCTGCGCTTCGGTGCATGGCGCCAACCGGCTGGGCACCAACTCGCTGCTCGACCTGCTGGTATTCGGCAAGTCCGCTGGCGAGAGCGCCGTGGAAGACATGAAGAAGTTCCCCAAGGCCCACAAGGACATCCCCCCGGACGCCATCGACCGCAGCCTGGAGCGGCTCGTCCGACTGGACGCACAGCGCGACGGCGCCGACGTGCATGAGACGCGCCTGGCCATGCAGCGCACCATGCAGAACCACTGCGGCGTGTTCCGCTTCGCCGACAAGCTGCGCGAGGGCGTGGCCAGGATCCATGAGGTGGCGCAGCAGGTCGGCCAAGCCGGGATCCGCGACAAGTCCAGGGTGTTCAACACCGCCCGCCTGGAAGCGCTGGAACTGGACAATCTCATCGAGGTGGCCGTGGCCACCATGGTCTCCGCCGAGGCGCGCAGGGAGTCCCGCGGCGCTCATGTGCGCGACGACGCCCCCGACACCCCCGAACGCCCCAACGGACGCGACGACAAGAACTGGCTCAAGCACACGCTGTGGTTCAAGGAGGGCAACCGTCTCGATTACAAGTCGGTGAAGCTCACCCCCTTGAGCGTTCCCACCATCGAGCTGAAGAAGCGTGCGTATTGAGGAGCCGAGCGCGATGACCACCCGGACCATGCAGTTCAGGATCTACCGTTACGATCCGGACAAGGACGAGCGCCCCACCATGCAGGACATCTCGGTGGAACTGGATGCCACCGACCGCAAGCTCCTGGATGCCATGGTGAAGCTCAAGGCGAAGGACGACTCGCTGGCCTTCCGCCGCTCGTGCCGCGAGGGCGTGTGCGGGTCGGATGCCATGAACATCAACGGCAAGAACGGCCTGGCCTGCCTCACCGACGTGGCGAGCCTGAAGGAGCCGGTGGTGCTGCGCCCCCTGCCGGGGCTGCCGGTGATCCGCGACCTGATCGTCGACATGACCCAGTTCTTCACGCAGTACCACTCCATCAAGCCCTACCTGATCAACAACGACCCGCCGCCGGAGACGGAACGGCTGCAGTCGCCGGAGGAGCGCGAGGAACTCAACGGCCTGTACGAGTGCATCCTGTGCGCCTGCTGTTCCACGGCCTGCCCATCCTTCTGGTGGAACCCGGACAAGTTCGTCGGCCCGGCGGGCCTGCTGGCCGCCTACCGTTTCATCGCCGACACGCGCGACCAGGCCACCAGCGAGCGCCTCGACGATCTCGAGGACCCGTACCGGCTGTTCCGCTGCCACACCATCATGAACTGCGTCGATGTCTGCCCCAAGGGCCTCAACCCCACCAAGGCCATCGGCAAGATCAAGGACCTCATGGTGCGCCGGGCCGTATGAACGCCCCGTGCGAACAGCCGGTCTCCGGCATCAACCGCGGCCGGCTGCGCTGGCACTGCCGGCGCGGGCTGCTGGAACTGGACCTGGTTTTCACAAGATTCCTCGACAGGCATTTCGACCGCCTGGACGAGGAACAACTGAAGGTTCTGGAGCGACTCCTCGCCCATGAGGATCAGGATCTCTGGGACATCATCAGCGGCCGTGGCGCCTGCGAGCAGGCGGGGCTGCAAGGACTGGTCGAGCTGTTGCGGGCGACCTGAAGGGGGACAAGGCACGACCTGGGTTTTTTCCGACTCCAACACAGACAGAGACGCACATGACCATGCCACGCTCCGCCACCATCATCCTCGACGGCAACAGCACCGAATTGCCGGTACTGAGCGGCACCATCGGCCCCGATGTCGTGGACATCAGGGCGCTGTACGCAAAGCAGGGGGTTTTCACCTTCGATCCGGGTTTCGTGTCCACCGCCGCCTGCAAGTCGGCCATCACCTACATCGACGGCGACGAGGGCGAGTTGCTCTACCGCGGCTACCCCATCGAGCAACTGGCCGTGCACTGCGACTTCATGGAAGTCTGCTACCTGATCAAGAACGGCGAGTTGCCAAACAGGCCCCAGTACGACGATTGGGTGCGCCGCATCAAGACCCACACCATGGTGCATGACCAGCTCACCCGCTTCTACCAGGGCTTCCGGCGCGACGCCCATCCCATGGCGGTGATGGTGGGCGTGGTGGGCGGGCTGTCGGCCTTCTATCACGACTCCCTCGACATCAGCAATCCGGAACACCGGCTGGTGGCGGCCATCCGCCTCATCGCCAAGCTGCCGACGATCACGGCCATGGCGCACAAGTACACCACCGGCCAGCCGTTCATGTACCCGCGCAACGACCTGTCCTACACCGCCAACTTTATGCACATGATGTTCGGCACGCCGTGTGAGGAGTACAAGCCCAACCCCGTGCTGGTGCGGGCGCTGGACCGCATCTTCATCCTGCACGCCGACCACGAGCAGAACGCCTCCACCTCCACGGTGCGGCTGTCCGGCTCCTCGGGGGCCAACCCCTTCGCCTGCATCGCCGCCGGCATTGCCTGCCTGTGGGGTCCCGCCCACGGCGGCGCCAACGAGGCCTGCCTGAAGATGCTGGAGGAGATCGGCGACATCTCCCGCGTGCCCGAATACATCCGGCGCGCCAAGGACAAGAACGACAGCTTCCGCCTCATGGGCTTCGGCCACCGGGTCTACAAGAACTTCGACCCGCGCGCCAGGCTCATGCGCGAGACCTGCCACGAGGTGCTGGGCGAACTGGGCCTGCACGACGACCCGCTGTTCAAGCTGGCGCTGGAACTGGAACGCATCGCGCTCGAGGACGAGTACTTCATCGAGAAGAAGCTCTACCCCAACGTGGACTTCTACTCGGGCATCGTCCAGCGTGCCCTGGGCATTCCGACCAAGCTGTTCACCGGCATCTTCGCCCTGGCCCGCACCATCGGCTGGATCGCCCAGTGGCACGAGATGATCGGCGATCCGGAGCAGAAGATCGGACGCCCGCGCCAACTCTACGTGGGTGCCCAGCAGCGCGACGTGGTGTCGATGCCACAGCGCGCCTGACATTGCCGGCGGGGGGCGGGAACCCGGCCGTCGAATGCGGGGCGGGTGCAGGCGCCCGCCGGCCCCGCAAGGGTCGCAGGGCGGGGCGGCGGCGCGATCGGCAGCGCATCGATCCGCGCCCCCGGACCGCACCTCAATCGAGGACGAAGACCATGACGAAGCAGATGCTCAGCACGTCCTACCTCTTCGGCAGCAACATGCCGTTCGTCGAGGAGATCTACGAAAAATACCTGGAAAACCCGGCGTCGGTGCCTGAACACTGGCAGCAGTACTTCGACTCCCTGCAGAACCTCCCGGGGGCACGTGGCCCCGACGTGGCGCATACGCCCATCATCGCCTCCTTCATCGACGTCGGGCGTCGCGGCGCCACCCGCCCGGGTCGGGCGCAGACGGAATGCGGCGACCCACGCCAGGTGGCGGTGCTCCAGCTCATCACCGCCTACCGTTTCCTGGGCAACCGCTGGGCGCACCTGGATCCGCTGCGCCGCTGCGATCGCCCAGCCATCGCCGAACTCGAACCCTCGTACTACGGCTTCACCGAGGCCGACTTCGGGCAGATCTTCAACACCGGCTCCTTCCAGTTCCCGCCCACCAACCAGGCCAGCCTGCGGGAGATCATCGAGGCGCTGCGCCAGACCTACTGCGGCACCATCGGTGCCGAGTACATGTACATGACCGAGGTGGCCCAGAAGCGCTGGATCCAGGCTCGGCTGGAGCCCATCCGCGCCACGCCGGCCTACACGCCGGCCGAGCGCAAGCGCCTGCTGGAGCGGCTGACCGCCGCCGAGACGCTGGAGAAATACCTGCATACCCGATACGTCGGTCAGAAGCGCTTCTCCCTCGAAGGAGGCGAGAGCACCATCGTCGCCCTGGACGAACTGGTGCACGCGGCCGGGCGCCTGGGCGTGCAGGAAATGGTCATCGGCATGGCCCACCGGGGGCGCCTGAATGTCCTCGTCAACACCCTGGGCAAGCCGCCGGGCATGCTGTTCTCGGAGTTCGAGGGCAAGCAGGGCGAGGATCTCACCGCCGGCGACGTCAAGTACCACATGGGCTTTTCCAGCGACGTCGCCACCGAGGGTGGTCCCGTGCACCTGTCGCTGGCCTTCAACCCGTCCCACCTGGAGATCATCAATCCGGTGGTGGAAGGCTCCGTTTACGCCCGCCAGAAGCGCCGCGGCGACGAAATGGGCACCCAGGTGCTGCCGGTGCTGATCCACGGCGACGCCGCCGTGGCCGGGCAGGGCGTGAATCAGGAGACGCTCAACTTCTCCCAGACCCGCGGTTACGGCACCGGAGGCACCGTGCACATCGTGGTCAACAACCAGATCGGCTTCACCACCTCCGATCCGCGCGACACGCGATCCTCGCTGTACTGCACCGACATCTTCAAGATGATCGAGGTGCCCATCTTCCATGTGAACGGCGACGATCCGGAGGCGGTGGCTTTCGTCACCCGGCTGGCCATGGAATTCCGTCAGGAGTTCCACAAGGACGCCGTGGTGGACATCGTGTGCTTCCGCCGGCTCGGCCACAACGAGCAGGACGAGCCCATGGTGACCCAGCCGCTGATGTACAAGAAGATCAGCCAGCACCCGGGCACCCGCAAGCTCTACGCCGAGCGCCTGGAAGGACTGGGCGTGTGCGGTAGCGGCGAGCCGGAGCAGATGATCCGCGATTTCCGGGCGGCGCTGGACCGCAGCCAGTTGCTGGTGGACCCGGTGCTCAACGACTTCCAGCGCAAGTTCGCGGTGGACTTCAAACCCTTCGTCGGGCACGGCTACACCGACGAATGCGACACCCGCGTTCCGGCGGCCGAACTCGGCCGCCTGGCCCAGCGGCTGGTGGCCGTGCCGCCCGACTTCACCCTGCAGTCGCGGGTGCAGAAGATCGTGGACGATCGCGCCGCCATGGGCCAGGGCAAGCTGCCCCTGGACTGGGGCATGGCCGAAAACCTGGCCTACGCCACCCTGCTGGTGGAGGGCTACGCGGTGCGGGTGTCCGGCGAGGATAGCGGGCGCGGCACCTTCTTCCACCGCCACGCCGTGCTGCACGACCAGAAGCGCGAGCGCTGGGACCGCGGCATCCACATTCCCCTGGAGGTCCTGCAGGACAACCAGGCGCCCTTCACCGTCATCGACTCGGTGCTGTCGGAAGAAGCCGTACTTGGCTTCGAGTACGGCTACTCCACCGCCGAGCCCAACCAGCTCGTCATCTGGGAGGCGCAGTTCGGCGACTTCGTCAATGGTGCGCAGGTGGTGATCGACCAGTTCATCTGCTCCGGCGAGGCCAAGTGGGGGCGGCTGTGCGGCCTCACCCTGCTGCTGCCCCACGGCTACGAGGGTCAGGGACCGGAGCATTCCTCGGCGCGCGTGGAGCGCTTCATGAACAACAGCGCCGAGCACAACTGGCAGGTGTGCATCCCCACCACGCCGGCACAGATCTTCCATCTGCTGCGCCGGCAGATGCTGCGCCGGATCCGCAAGCCGCTGGTGGTGTTCACGCCCAAGTCGCTGCTGCGCCACAAGGACGCGGTGTCGGACCTCGTCGAACTGGCCGAGGCAACGTTCCGCACCGTCATCGGCGAGAAGGAAGCGCTCGATCCCGCCAAGGTCGGCCGCGTGGTGCTGTGCACCGGCAAGATCTACTACGAGCTGATGGCCCACCGGCGCGAGCAGAACATCACCAATACCGCCGTGGTGCGTGTCGAGCAACTCTACCCCTTCCCGGACGAAGCGCTCTCCGCCGAGCTGGCGAAGTGGCCCAAGGCCAAGGAGATCGTCTGGTGCCAGGAAGAGCCGCGCAACCAGGGCGTGTGGTACTGGCTGGTGTCGCGGCAGTATCTGGTGCGCTCCCTGGGCACGGTGCGCAACCTCTACCTTGTCGCCCGGCCGGCGGCGGCCGCGCCGGCGGTAGGCTACTACGCGAAGCATCATCAACAGCAGAAGGCGGTGATCGAAGGCGCCTTCGGCAAACTTAAAAAGTACAAATGACCCCCAACGGAGTACCCCATGCTTATTGAAGTCAAGGTTCCGCAGCTTTCCGAGTCGGTTGCCGAGGCCACCCTCGTAAGCTGGCACAAGAAGGAAGGCGAAGCGGTCGCGCGCGACGAGAATCTCATCGACATCGAAACCGACAAGGTGGTGCTGGAAATGCCGGCCCCCGATGCGGGCGTGCTGGTGAAGATCCTCAAGGGAAACGGCTCCACCGTGGTGAGTGGCGAGGTGATCGCCCAGTTGGACACCGAGGCTGCGGCGGGCACAGCGGCCCCCGCCAAGGCCGGCGGGCAGTCTGCGGCGGCGGTAGCGCCCGCGCTGGCGTCGGTGACCGCCATGCCTGCGGCGCGCAAGATCCTGCTGGAGAAAGGCCTGGAGCCCGCCGCCGTGGCCGGCAGCGGCCGCGGTGGCCGAGTCACCAAGGCCGACGCCCTGGCGGCGCAGCCTGCCACAGCGCCGGCCGCGATGGCGATGCCGGCACCGGCGCCGGCCGCCGCGCCCTACATGGCGGCCTCCGCCGCGGTTGCCGCCGCGGCCCCGGCTCCGGCCCCGCGTGCGCCCCTGCGGCAGCCTCCCGTAGCGGTGGCCCTGGAGGCGATCATCGGCGAACGCCCCGAGCAGCGGGTGGCCATGACGCGGCTACGCCAGCGCGTGGCCGAGCGCCTCGTCCAGTCCCAGCAGACGGCGGCCATCCTGACCACGTTCAACGAGGTCAACATGGCGCCGGTGATGGATCTGCGCAACCGCTACAAGGACCGGTTCGAGAAGGAGCACGGCGTCAAACTGGGCTTCATGTCCTTCTTCGTCAAGGCGGTGATCAAGGCGCTGAAGAAGTTTCCCGTGCTCAACGCCTCGGTGGACGGCAATGACATCATCTACCACGGCTACTTCGACATCGGCATTGCCGTGGGCAGCCCGCGCGGCCTGGTGGTGCCCATCCTGCGCGACGCCGACCAGATGTCGCTGGCGGAGGTCGAGAAGAAGATCGCCGACTTCGGCGCCCGCGCCCGGGACGGCAAGCTGGGCATCGAGGAACTCACCGGCGGGACGTTCTCCATCTCCAACGGCGGGGTGTTCGGCTCGATGCTCTCAACGCCCATCATCAATCCGCCGCAGTCGGCGATCCTCGGCATCCATGCCACCAAGGACCGTCCGGTGGTGGAAAATGGCCAGATCGTCATCCGGCCGATGAATTACCTGGCGCTTTCCTACGACCATCGCATCATCGACGGGCGCGAGGCGGTGCTGGGCCTGGTGACGATGAAGGAGGCGCTGGAGGATCCGGCGCGCATGCTGCTGGATATTTGAGGAACCGCGTTCAACGCAGAGATCGCAGAGACGCAGAGAACACGGAGTTCCTTCTCTTGCCTTTCTCTGCGCCCTCTGCGCCTCTGCGTACTCTGCGTTAGAAGGGGGTAACAACATGGCGAAACAGTTTGATGTCGTCGTAATTGGCGCCGGCCCGGGAGGTTACGTCGCCGCCATTCGCGCGGCGCAACTCGGCCTGTCCGCCGCCTGCGTGGAATCCGAGTCTTACGCCGATCCCAAGGGCGAGGTGCGCCTGGGCGGCACCTGCCTCAACGTCGGCTGCATTCCCTCCAAGGCGCTGCTGCAGTCCTCGGAGTTGTACGACCAGGCCGGTCACGCCTTCATCATGCACGGCATCAAGGCCGAGGGCGTGACCATGGACGTGCCCTCCATGATCCGCCGCAAGGAGAACATCGTCACCCAGCTCACCAGCGGCATCCGCGGCCTGTTCCGCAAGAACAAGGTGACGCTGCTGGCCGGCCACGGCAGCTTCGGCGGACGCGAAGGCGATCGGTGGCAGGTGGACGTCGCTGCAAGGAATGGCACCGTGGAACGGGTGGGGGCGCGCCATGTCATCGTCGCCACGGGTTCCCGGGCGCGCCATTTGCCGGGCGTTGCGGTGGATAACGAGTTCATCTGCGACAACGCCGGCGCCCTGAGCTTCAAGGCGGTGCCGCGTCGCCTCGGCGTGATCGGCGCCGGCGTCATCGGCCTGGAACTGGGCAGCGTGTGGAAGCGCCTGGGCTCCGAGGTGACGATCCTGGAGGCCCTGCCGGACTTCCTCGCCGCCGCCGACGCCGCAGTGTCCAGGGAAGCCTGGAAGGTGTTCACCGGCAAGCAGGGCCTGGCCATCGAGCTGGGCGTCAATATCACCGGGGTCACGCGTCGCGGCGAGGCGGTGGTGGTCGAGTACGAGAACGACCAGGGCAAGGCGAGCCTGGAATGCGATCGCCTGATCGTCTCCGTGGGGCGCGTGCCCAATGCCGACGGGCTCAACGCCGCGCACGTCGGGCTGAAGCTGGACGAGCGCGGCCGCATCGAGGTGGACGGCCACTGCCGCACCAACCTGCCCGACGTCTGGGCCGTGGGCGATGTGGTGCGCGGACCCATGCTGGCCCACAAGGGCATGGAAGAGGGCGTGATGGTGGCCGAGACCATCGCCGGACAGGCCGGGCACGTCAATTACAGCGCCATCCCGTGGGTGATCTACACCGATCCGGAGATTGCCTGGGTGGGCAGCACGGAGCAGCAGTTGCGCGCCGAGGGCGTGCCCTACCGTGCGGCGCAGATTCCCTTCTCCGCCAACGGCCGGGCATTGGGACAGGGCGACACCACGGGCTTCGTCAAGATGCTGGCCCACGAACGGACCGACGAGATCCTGGGGGTACACATCATCGGGCGCAACGCCTCGGAACTCATCGCCGAGGCGGTGGTGGCGATGGAATTCGGCGCCTCGTCCGAGGACGTGGCGCGCATCTGCCATGCCCACCCGACGCTCTCGGAAGTGATGCACGAGGTGGCGCTGGCGGTGGACAAGCGGGCGCTGCACTTTTGATGCAATCGCCCCACCGCATCCTCAAGGTTCCGCAGCATGGCATGCTGGAAGCCTTCGATGCCGAGTTCCGCAAGCGCGGCATCACTGCGGATGCCGCGCAGGTGGACGCCGCGCGGCGGCTGCAGGCCCTCTATGACGGCCTGATCGCCTTCAAGGCGGCCCGGCGCAACCGCGTGCGCAAGCTGCTGGTACATCCGCCGCTGCCCCGCGGCATCTACTTCTGGGGCGGTGTCGGCCGCGGCAAGAGCCTGCTGCTGGACTGCTTCTTCGCCGCCGTGCCCTACCAGCGCAAACGGCGGGTGCATTTCCACGCCTTCATGCAGGAAATACACGAGGCGCTGAGGCACCACAAGAGCGAGGCCGATCCGCTCCTGCGCGTGGCCGAAGGCATTGCGGTGCAGACGCGGCTGCTGTGCTTCGACGAGTTCCACGTCTCGGACATCGCCGACGCCATGATCCTGGGGCGCCTGCTGGAGGCTCTGTTCGAGCGCGGGGTGGTGTTCTGCATGACCTCCAACTACCCGCCGGACGGGCTCTACCCAAACGGCCTGCAGCGCGCGAATTTCCTCCCCACCATCGAACTGCTCAAACACCGCCTGGAGGTGGTGGAGATAGACGGGGGAACCGACTACCGGCTGCGCGCCCTGGAACGGGCCGACGTCTACCACGTGCCGGCGGACGCCACGGTGGAACGGAACATGGCCCGCACCTTCGCCGAGATTGCCGGCGGCGGCGGCCACGAGCGCGACATCGAGATCCTCGGTCGCACGCTGCCGGTGCGCCGCCGTGCGCCGGGGGTGATCTGGTTCGACTTCTCCGTGCTGTGCGGCGGTCCGCGTTCCCAGAACGACTACCTGGAGATCGCCCGTCGCTTCCACACCGTATTCCTCAGCGGCGTGCCCGCCATGACGCCGGAGATGGCCGGCGAAGCGCGCCGCTTCACCTGGCTGGCGGACGTCTTCTACGATCATCGCGTCAAGCTGGTGATCGCCGCGGATCTCGCGGCCGAAAACCTCTATCGCCAGGGAACCCAAGCCCACGAGTTTGCGCGCACCGTCAGCCGGCTGGTGGAGATGCGCACCCACGACTACCTTGCCAGCGTCCACCGCACGTCCTGACGGGCGAAAGCCGTTACGCCCATGAAACGGTTCATCCTGCTGCTCGTCCTCGCACTGTTCGGCCACGGCCTGGCGGCGCAGGAACTGGAGGTGCTGAGGCTGCGCCACCGCAGCGCCGAGCAGGTGCTGCCGGCACTGCGTCCGCTGGTGGAATCCGGCGGTGCGCTCACGGGGCAGAACGACGCCCTGTTCCTGCGCGCCTCAAGTGCCAATCGCGCCCAGATCCGCCGCGCGGTGGCGGAGCTGGACCGTCCGCTGCGTCGCCTGGTGATCAGCCTGCGGCTGGACAACGAGCTGTCGGGCGCGTCTGACGGCACCAGGGCATGGAGCACCCGCGGGCGAGCCGATGACCGGGTGGCGCTGCAGGTCCAGGCGGTGGAGGGCGGAGCCGCGCTCATCCATGTCGGCCGTTCCCTGCCCGTGCCGCTGCGCCAGGTCGGTTTCGGGCCGGGTGGCGTGGGGGTGTCGGAAAGCGTGGTCTTCCGCGACTTGGGCAGCGGCTTTCTCGCCGTGCCGCAGCTTGCCGGCGAACGGGTGACGCTGGAGATCAGCCCCGAGCACACCACCGCTTCCGGCGCAGTGCCGGGGGCCGCCCGCGGCATGCGCCTGTCCACCACGGTGTCGGGGCGCCTCGGCGAGTGGATCGCGCTGGGCGGCGCGGGACAGGAATCGGCGCGGGAACGGGCAAGCGCCCGGGAATACTCCACCCGGTCGGGCGCCGAGCCGCGGCAGGTCTGGCTGCGGGTGGATGAACTGGAGTAAGCGCCGCACGGGTCCGGCCTTCGCCGGCTGTCCGATGCTCGCCGCGGAACCTGCTACAGTGCGCCCCACGTCCGTTCCCCCGCCGTCATGACCGATCCCGAATTCATACTGGGCAGCAACGGCCCGCTGGCCGGCGTCATCCCCGGTTATCGTCCGCGCCAGCAGCAGATCGAAATGGCGCGGGAAGTGGCGCGGGCCATCCACGACAATGCCGTGCTCGTGGCCGAGGCGAGAACGGGTACGGGCAAGACCTTCGCCTATCTCGTGCCGGCGGTGCTGTCGGGGGTCAAGGTCATCATCTCCACCGGCACCAAGACGCTGCAGGACCAGCTTTTCCGCCGCGACCTGCCGACGGTGCGCCAGGCGCTGCGCGTGCCCGTCACCGTGGCGCTGCTCAAGGGCCGCGCCAACTACGTCTGTCCCTACCATCTGGAGCGGGCGATGGGGGAGGCGCGGTTGCCCAGCGCCGAGCACGCCGCCCATCTGCGGCGCATCGCCCGCTTCGCCAAGGTGACGCACAGCGGCGACAAGTCGGAGCTTGCCGAGGTGCCCGAAGACTCCCCGGCGTGGAGCGTGGCCACCTCCACCCGCGACAACTGCCTCGGCCAGCAATGCCCCGGCTTCAACGACTGCTTCGTCATGGCGGCGCGGCGCCAGGCGCTGGAGGCCGACGTGGTCGTGGTGAATCACCACCTGTTCTTCGCCGACGTGGTGCTGCGCGACGAGGGGGTGAGCGAGTTGCTGCCGGCCTGCAACGCGGTGATCTTCGACGAGGCGCACCAGTTGCCGGAAACCGCCACGGCCTTCCTCGGCGAGTCGCTATCCACCGGGCAGTTGCAGGAACTCGCGCGCGATACCCGGGGCGAGGCGCTCACCGCGGCCGCCGATTTCGCGCCCCTGAACGAGGCGACCCACGTGCTGGAGAAGACGGTGCGCGACCTGCGCCTTGCGGTGCCCGAGGAGGGCGTGCGACTGGCGCGCAGCCGCGTCGAAGCCCGCGCCGGATTCGGCGACGCGCTGGATGCCGTGGCCCAGCGGATGGGGGAGATGGGCGCGCTGCTGCAGACCCAGGCGGAGCGCTCCCCCGGCCTGGAGGCCTGCCGCCAGCGTAGCCTGGAGATGGCGGCGCGGCTGGAGCGCTGGCGTCGGCCCGACGACCCGGAGCGGGTGCGCTGGGTGGAGGTGTTCACCCAGTCCATGGCGCTGCACGCCACGCCGCTGTCGGTGGCCGACCTCTTTCGCCGCCAGCTGGAGAGCCATCCCCGGGCGTGGATCTTCACCTCCGCCACCCTCGCCGTGGGGCGCGACTTTGGCCACTTCTGCCACGAACTCGGCCTCGAGGGCGCGCGCACCGCTGCCTGGGACAGCCCCTTCGACTACCCCAACCAGGCACTGCTCTATGCCCCGCCGCGCATGCCCGATCCCAACTCGCCGGGCTATGCGGAGGCGGTGGCCGAGGCCGCCTGGCCGGTGATCCACGCCGCCGGCGGGCGGACTTTTGTGCTGTGCACCAGCCTGCGGGCCATGCGCAGCATCCACGCCCGCCTGCGCGAGCACTTCGATGCGGAGGGCTTCGCGGCGCCGCTGCTGCTGCAGGGCGAGAGTTCGCGCAGCGAACTGCTGGCACGCTTCCGCGCCCTGGGCAACGCCGTGCTGGTGGCCTCCCAGAGCTTCTGGGAGGGCGTGGACGTGCGCGGCGAGGCGCTGTCGCTGGTGGTGATCGACCGCCTGCCCTTCGCGCCGCCCGACGACCCGGTACTGGCGGCCCGCATCGAGAAGCTGCAGAAGGCGGGCCGCAACGCCTTCATGGAGTACCAGTTGCCGCGGGCCGTGATCAGCATCAAGCAGGGTGCCGGCCGTTTGATCCGCGATGCCACCGACCGCGGCGTGCTCATGATCTGCGACCCGCGCATGCTCTCCAGACCGTACGGACGCACCGTCTGGCGCAGCCTCCCGCCCATGCGCCGCAGCCGCGAGCCGGCCGAGGCGGTGGCCTTCTTCGCCGCCGCCGGGGGCGCGGGATAGGCCGGGGAGCGTGGGTGTTAGAATCCTCGCCATCGGCCCGGGACACGGGATTGCGGGCCGCGAAGCGGCGCGGGCCCCCGCCGGCAACGAAGCGGCGGAATTCTTACTCCGATGCACGACAGCATGGACACGTCCTCCGACCAGGATTTCGCCGTCAAGACGTTGCCGGGCGGGGCAATGGAAGCGCTGAATTGCCAGGGCGACTGCACCGAACTGGCAGCCCAGCTTAACCACGCCTGCCTGTGTGTCTCCCTGGACCGGGCGCGTCTGCGCCGGGAACTGGAGGGCGGCGACGCCACGGGCGGCGTGTGGGCCATGGTGGCGGAGGAACGTCCCAACCTGTTCGCCACCACCGCGGTGTTCGTCGGGGCGCAGCACATCGCGCGCATGGCGGAAATCGTCGCCGCGCTGGAGCGGGTGATCGCCCTGCCCGGGTACCGGCAAGCCGTGCTGTGCGCCGCGCCCGCGGTGGCCCGCCATCCTGGGGCCTCCGGCGGCGCCTGCCTGGGCTACGACTTTCACCTCGGCGGTGCCGGGCCGCGGCTCATCGAGATCAATACCAACGCCGGCGGCGGCATGCTCTGCGCCGCCCTGGCCCGCGCCCAGCAGGCCTGCTGCGACAGCGTGGCGGCGGTGATTCCGGGGCCTTCAGGCGAATGCGCGGCGGAGGCGGCCTTCGTGGAGATGTTCCGCGCCGAGTGGGGCGCCATGCGCGGCGCGCTGGAACTGCATACCGTGGCCGTCGTCGATGACGCGCCCCGGGAGCAGTACATGTACCCCGAGTTCCTGCTGTTCCGGGATCTGTTCGAGCGCCACGGCATGGAGGCGGTGGTGTGTGATGCGGCGGAACTGGCGCTGCGCGACGGGGCGCTGTGGCATGGCGCGCGGCGCATTGACCTGGTCTACAACCGGCTCACCGACTTCTACTTCGACGAGCCGCGCCACGCCACCCTGCGCCAGGCCTGGTTCGACGATGCGGCGGTAATCACGCCCCATCCACGCGCCCACGCGCTGTACGCCGACAAGCGCAACCTGGCGTTGCTCTGCGACGCCGCGGCGCTGGCCGCGATGGGTGTAGGACCGGTCGACCGGTCGGTGCTGGCCGGGGGCATCCCCCACACCGAGGTGGTGCGCGCGCAGCACGCGGAGATCCTGTGGAGCCGGCGGCGCGGGCTGTTCTTCAAACCGGCCTTCGGCTACGGCAGCCGCGCCGCCTACCGCGGCGACAAGCTGACGCGGCGCGTCTTCGACGAGATCCTGGGCGCCGGCTACTACGTGGTCCAGGACCTGGTGCCTCCCAGCGCGCGGCGCGTGGCCCAGGATGCGGCCACCGTGGACCTCAAGATCGACCTGCGCAACTACGCCTATGGCGGGCAGGTGCAACTGGTGGCGGCGCGGCTGTACCAGGGCCAGACCACCAATTTCCGCACCCCCGGGGGCGGCTTCGCCCCGGTGCTTACGGTGCCCTGCGGCGACGACGCGGAGGGATGTACATGCTGAACCATCGTGGCGGCGAACGGGGCGGGAGAACGCTGTGAAGAAAGTGTTCGGCTTTGCCGGCTGGAGCGGCAGCGGCAAGACCACCCTCATCGAGCGGGTCGTGCCGCGCCTGGTGGCGCACGGGGTGAAGGTTTCGGTGATCAAGCACACCCACCACGGCTTCGACATCGATCGGCCCGGCAAGGACTCCTGGCGCCACCGCGAGGCCGGCGCCACGGAGGTGCTGCTCACCTCCGGCGAGCGCTGGGTGCTGATGCACGAGCTGCGCGGCGCGCCCGAGCCCGGCATCGAGCGGCAACTGGAGATCCTCTCGCCCTGCGACGTGGTGCTGGTGGAGGGCTTCAAGGATCTGCCCATTCCCAAGATCGAGGTGCACCGTCCGGCCCACGGACGGCCGCTGATGTTCCCGGACAATCCCCACGTCGTGGCCGTGGCCGCGGACGCGCCCATCGACACGCGCCTGCCCTTGCTTGATCTCAACGACGCCTCGGCGATCGGGCGTTTCATCATGCGCCATGTCGGACTCCAGATCGCGACGGGAGACGTTCGCCCATGAGCATGCTGTCGATGGACGAGGCGCTTGCGCGGCTGTTGGCCGGTGCGCGCCCGGTGCCGGAAGTGGAGACGGTGGATACGCTTGAGGCGGTGGGCCGCGTACTGGCCGCCGACCAGGTTTCGGGCATCGACGTGCCGCCGCTGGACAACACCTCCATGGACGGCTACGCGGTGCGCTGTGCCGACGTGCCGACTCCGGGCACGCGCCTGGAGGTGGGCCAGCGCATCCCCGCCGGCAGCGTCGGCCAGCCCCTGGCTCCCAGCGGCGCGGCGCGCATCTTCACCGGCGCGCCGTTGCCCCCCGGCGCCGACGCGGTGGTCATGCAGGAACTGTGCGTCGCCGAGGGCGGTGCCGTGGTGATCAACCACGTGCCCCGCCCGGGGGAGTGGATTCGCCGCACCGGGGAGGACATCCGCGCCGGCGCGACGATCCTCGCCGCCGGCACCCGCCTGCGCCCTCAGGAGGCCGGGCTCGCCGCGTCGGTGGGTGTGGCGCGCCTGCCGGTGTTCCGGCGCCTGCGGGTGGCGCTGTTCTTCACCGGCGACGAACTGGTGATGCCCGGCCAACCCCTGCCCGACGGTGCCATCTACAACTCCAACCGCTTCGTGCTGCGCGGGCTGGCGGAGCAACTGGGCTGCCGGGTGACGGACTTCGGCATCGTTTCCGACAGCCTGGACGCCACCCGCGAGGTGCTGCGCCAGGCGGCCGCCGGGCACGATCTGGTGGTCACCTGCGGCGGCGTATCGGTAGGCGAGGAAGACCATGTGCGCCCGGCCGTGCAGGCGGAAGGGAGCCTGGAGCTGTGGAAGGTGGCCATCAAGCCCGGCAAGCCCCTGGCCTTCGGCCGGGTGGGCGCCGCCGCCTTCATCGGCTTGCCGGGCAACCCGGTGGCGAGCTTCGTCACCTTCCTGCTGATGGTGCGGCCGTTCATCCTGCGCGCCCAGGGCGCGGCCCGGGTGTTGCCGCGGGCGCAGATGCTGCGTGCCGACTTCGACTGGCCCCGTCCCGACGCGCGGCGGGAGTTCCTGCGGGTGCGGCTCAACGACGACGGCGGCGTGGAAGCCTATCCCAACCAGAGTTCCGCGGTGCTCACCTCCACCGCCTGGGCCGACGGGCTGGTGGACAATCCGCCCGGCCAGGCGGTGCGGCGCGGCGATCTGGTGCGGTTTCTGCCATTTTCCGAGTTGTTATACTGATTGAAGTTTAGACACACGCCGCATCCTGCTGCGCGGAATTTCCGGTGCGGCGGACCATGACAAACAAGAAATACCACCGAGACGAAGGCGGCTGACGTGATTCTGGATTCTTCAACACTGCAAACGCTGATCCTGGCCGGGGAAAGACATCACGAAATTCTCCAGCTTCGGGTCGTAGGCGTCGCGCACGCGAAGTCCGATAAATTGAATCCGCATCCACTGACCGAAGAGACCCGCCGTGATCATGGCGCCCTTGGTTCCAGCGCCTCCTTCGACTGCTGCCACAGATTGCCGACGCCCCACCAGCGCTTCAGATTGTGGAACAAGGGCTCGATACCCCAGCGCGTGGCATAGATCTCCACCACGTCCCGCGCCGTCAGATCCGTCTCGGTCGCCAGAATCAGGCGTGGCCGCGACCATGTGCCGTCTTCCTGCTGCATCTCGCACCACACCGCCCGTACCGGAACTCCCCGCAGAAATCGGGCGAGCGCAATCACCGAGCGCATCCGGACCCGTTGCACCTTGCCGTACAGCATCAGTTCCATCTCCTGCGCCGGCAATGCGGCAGCCAAGGCCGCATCCACCCGCTGGCCATACTTGCGCTTGCGCCCGCGACGTCTTGGCTGCGGTTCGGGTGGAAGGAACAAGGCGGTATCCCGTCGCACCTGCCCGATGATCCGGACCCGCTGTTCGAGCATGGGCAGAATCAGGCTCTTGCGCATGAACCAAGCATCGATCAGCAAGCGCGCCTCCTTGACGTGCCCCCGGACCGAGTCGATCAACTGTCGCGCCACCCACAGCTTGCCGCGCTGGCCCGATGCCTCGACCAGCCAGGAGCGAATCGGCACCGTCAGCGCCGACCCGAGGCGCACCCGCACCACCAGGGCCAGCGTGACCCAGCACTGGCTGTTGAGGAAGGTCGGTCGATTGGCCTTCCTGGCATGATCGTGCTTGATGCCGATGCCCGGCCCGGACCTCGCCGTGCGCGGCACCAGGGTATCGTCGATGATCAGATTCACCAGTTCGGCCGGGAAGACCCAGTGCACCAGATGCAGCAGGCGAATCGACAGATCGGCGACCGAGACATGCGCCCGCTCGATCAGCTTGTAATAGGTGGTCCAGTGCGCTTCTCGGCAAATCGCCCCGATAGCGCGGGTGACCCAGCCTTCCGGGCTGAGCATGCAACCGATCAGCAACTCGACGAAGGTCCGGCGGGAGCGGGGCGGCACGGCCACCAGCAGAAAGGAAATCCATTCCGAGAGCAGCAGGCAAACCGAAGCGGTGAGCGACATGAGCGAGTATCCGAGAGGAAAAACCCCTCATTGGTCGCCGCGCAAATCGAACGTCATGTCAAGTCTTTTTTGCATTTGTTTGAAAATATTTCCCGCACCGCAGGAATGCCTTCGGCATCCGACAGCGGCGGCGA
>JACQYB010000059.1 GCA_016208415.1 Betaproteobacteria bacterium
ATCGAGCAACTCATTGAGGCCATCCATGCCTTTACCGCTGCCTACAACGAAAGGGCGGCACCGTTCGTCTGGCGCAAACGAGAGGTTCGGGGGTCGCAGCTTCGAAATACTATTGTTAATTTACGCAATTAAACACTAGCGAAGTCCGGCGATGTAGTCGGACACGGCCTTGATCTCGCGATCCGACATGCGGTCGGCGATGGTACGCATCATGCTGTTCGGGTCGTTGGCGCGCTCGCCGGCGCGGAAGATCCTGAGTTGCGCCTCGGTGTATTCGCCGTACTGGCCGGCGATGCGCGGGAACTGGGCCGGCAGGCCCGAACCGGTCGGGCCATGGCAGCCGGCGCAGGCGGGGATGCCCTTGGAGGCGATGCCGGCGCGGTAGATGTTGCGCCCGGCTTCAAGGGTTTCCTTGCTCTTGGCACTGTCGGGCTGGAGCTTCTGGGTGGCGAAATAGGCGGCGACATGGGGTAGGTCGTCGTCGGCCACGGCAGCGATCATGCCGTTCATGATCGCGTTCATGCGCTCCGGCTGCTTGTCGCCGGCAGCCTTGAAGTTGCGCATCTGCTTGAGCAGGTATTCGGGAAACTGGCCGGCCAGCTTGGGATTGGCCGGGGCGGTGCTGTTGCCGTCCGGGCCGTGGCAGGCGGCGCATACCGTCGTTGCTATGGCCTGGCCCTTGGCGGGATCGGCCTTCGGCGCCGCTTCCCCGGCGGCCTGTGCGGTGGCGGCCGCAAGCAGGAGCGGCACCACCATGAATCGCTTGCCCATGTGCATTCCCTCAGTTGCGTCCCTGAGCCTTGGGACGTTCATAAACCTGCTATTCTATATCAGTTTATAGGCCTTCCACCAAGCTCCCTCCGTGTCCGTCTTCGCCCACGCCGAGTTCATCACCTCGGTGGCCCAACTGCGCCAACTCCCGGCGCCCGGCACTCCGGAGATCGCCTTCGCCGGGCGCTCCAACGCCGGAAAATCCAGCGCGATCAACACGCTGGCGGGGGAGCGGCGGCTTGCCCACGTGAGCAAGACGCCGGGTCGCACCCAACTCATCAATTTCTTCCGCCTGCGCGGCGGTTCGTTCCTGGTGGATCTGCCGGGCTACGGTTATGCCGCCGTGCCGGAAGCGGTGCAGCGCAACTGGCGCGAACTGCTGGAGGGCTACCTGACGCTGCGCGAGAGCCTGTTCGGGCTGGTGCTGGTGATGGATGCCCGCCGTCCGCTGCTGGAACTCGACTGGCAGATGCTGGACTGGTTTCGCCCCACCGGTCGTCCGGTGCATCTGCTGCTCACCAAGTCCGACAAGCTGACCCGCAGCGAAGCCGCCCAAACCATCGCCGAGGTGCGTCGGTCGCTTGAGGGCAGGCCGGAGGTCTCGGCGCAACTGTTTTCCAGCCTCAAGCGCACCGGCCTGGACGAAGCCGAGGCAATGCTGGCGGGCTGGCTGGGCCTGGACGCGGTTGCAGGAGCAGAAAAGAAAGGCCCCCGGTAAAAGGGGAGGAAACCGGGGGCCTAATGCCTTAACTTGCTTAAGGCACCCGCTCAGGGAGGTAAAGCGGGAGACGGCTCGTCACCATCTGCGAGCTATGATTTTGTGGCGGGCAGAAAAGTTCCCGACTCTTTTTGTCAAATTTGTTTGTTGCTCTGCCGCATGCCGGATGGTTGTAGGCCCGATGGCGGGAAAGCGGCACGGGGAGGCGCACCATGAGTTCAAGCAGCGCAGGTCAGGGCCGTTTTCCAAGCACCCGCATGCGGCGCATGCGCCGCGACGAATTCTCGCGCCGGCTGATGCGCGAGACCCGTCTCGCAGCCGAAGACCTGATCTATCCGGTATTCGTGCTGGAGGGCAGCCGGGTTTCCGAGCCGGTGCCTTCCATGCCCGGGGTGTTCCGCCACAGTCTCGACCGGTTGCTCACCGTGGCCGAGGAGGCCCTCGGCCTGGGAATCCCCGCGCTGGCGTTGTTCCCGGTGGTGGATGCCTCGCTCAAGAGCGCCGGCGCCGAAGAAGCCTTCAACCCCGACGGCCTGGTGCCGCGGGTGGTGCAGGCGCTCAAGCAGGCGGTGCCGGAACTGGGCGTGATCACCGACGTGGCGCTGGACCCCTACACCAGCCACGGCCAGGACGGCCTCATCGACCCGGAAGACCCGCGCGGCTACGTGCTCAACGACGAGACCCTGGCGGTGCTGGAGAAGCAGGCGCTCGCCCACGCGGCCGCCGGCGCCGACGTGGTGGCCCCGTCCGACATGATGGACGGGCGCATCGGCCGCATCCGCAGCGCGCTGGAAGGCGCGGGGCACATCCACACCCGCATCCTCGCCTACTCGGCCAAGTATGCCTCCAGCTTCTACGGGCCGTTCCGCGACGCCGTGGGTTCTGCCGCCAACCTGGGCAAGGGCAACAAATACACCTACCAGATGGACCCGGCCAACAGCGACGAGGCCCTGCGCGAGGTGGCCATGGACCTGGAGGAAGGCGCCGACATGGTGATGGTGAAGCCCGGCATGCCCTACCTGGACATCGTGCGCCGGGTGAAGGACGCCTTCGGCGCGCCCACCTACGTCTATCACGTCAGCGGCGAGTACGCCATGCTCAAGGCGGCGGCGCAAAACGGCTGGCTGGACGAGCGCGCCTGCGTGCTGGAGGCGCTGCTGTCCTGCAGGCGCGCCGGCGCCGACGGCGTGCTGACCTACTACGCCATGGATGCGGCGCGCTGGCTCCGAGACGACGGGGTGTAGGCCCCGCCGAGAAGGGGGCGCCGGCCGCGGGAGGCCTCTGGCGCTGCCGCACTTACTGCTGGAGTTGGGAAGCGGGTGTGGTCTGGATGAGGCAGGCGGCCTGGAGGCGCGGCCACTGGGCCGGCCACTGGGCCGTGGGGCTGCGCGAGAAGCCGCTCTTGACGAACTGCAGCCACCGACCCTGGGCGTAGGCGAGCAGCAGGTTGGCCAGCGTCGCCACGTCGGCGGCACCGTCGAGCTCCGTGCCGCTGGCCGCCAGGCGCAGCGCCTGGCGCAGGCTGGCCTCCACCCGGTCCAGAAGCTGGTTGATGCGTGCCTGCAGGCGGTCGTCCTCGTTGACCAGCACGTCGCCTACCAGCACCCGGGTGAGGCCCGGATTCTTGTCGGCGAAACCCAGCAGCAGCGCGACGATGAGTTCGGTCTGGCGCAGGCCGGAGGTTTCATCGGCGGCGATGCGGTTGATCGTGGAGAAGAGGCTCGATTCGATGAACTCGATCAGCCCCTCGTACATCTGGGCCTTGCTGGCGAAGTGGCGGTAGAGCGCCGCCTCGGAGACTTCGAGCCGGCCTGCCAGCGCTGCCGTGGTGATCTTCTCCCCCTTGGGCTGCTGGAGCATTGCCGCCAGCGTCTGCAGGATCTCGAGCCGCCGGTTTCCCGCTCGTCCCCCCATTTTTCACCTCCTCTGTTCTTCTCGGTCGCAGTGCACCCTTCGAGGGTGCCCGGACGAACCTGCCGACTGGCCACCCCGGCGGCGCATCATGCAACAGTGCGCCCCGGTTACCCTGGGCGGCACAGGAAACCACGCGCCGCCAGGCGCGGCAGTTCTGTGACGGATTGTATCCTGATGTCCACGTAGGCGGGGTTGCGCGGGCTGCGTGTGACCCATACCGTCTTCATGCCCAGCAGGCGCGCCGGGCGCAGGTTCTCGGGCGTGTCTTCGACCATGATGCAACGATCGGGAGCGAGGCGGTGTTGGCGCAGCAGGCGGCGGAAGGCGCGCAGGGCGGGCTTGGGCTGGAAGCGCATGTGCTCGATGGTGAACACGGCGTCGAACAGGCCGCGCAGGCCGGTGATCTCCAGCACCGCTTCGGCGTAGTGCAGCGGGGCGTTGGAGAACACGATCTTGCGTCCCGGCAGGCGGCGAAGGGCGGCGCGCAGCCCGCGCTCCCAGACCACCATGCGCTGCAGTTCCGGGAACTGGTGGGTGTGCCACAGGAAGTGCTTCGGATCGGTGCCGTGGTGGCGCACCAGCCCCAACAGGGTGGCGCCGTAGCGCTGCCAGTAGCGCACGCGCAGCGCCGAGGCATCTTCTTCCGACAGCGCCAGATGCTCCACCAGGTAGGCCGTCATGCTGCGGCTGATGTGGGGGAAGATGTGGGGCGTGGCGTCGTGGAGCGTGTTGTCGAGGTCGAACAGCCAGACGGGGGCGGTCATGACGGGCTTACGGGACGGGCGTGGACGCCGGCCTGCGCGGCTGGCGCGGGCGTGCCCTCACTTGCTCTTGATGAGCGTGCCCACGCCCTGGTCGGTGAGGATCTCCAGCAGCAGCGCGTGTTCCACCCGGCCGTCGATGATGTGGACGCTGCGCACGCCGCTGCGCGCCGCATCCAGCGCCGAGCCGATCTTGGGCAGCATTCCTCCGGAAAGCGTGCCGTCGCCTACCATGGCGTCGATATCCCTGGGCGTGATGCCGGTGAGCAGATGGCCTGCCTTGTCCAGCACCCCCGGCGTGTTGGTGAGCAGGATGAGCTTCTCGGCGCCGAGGATCTCGGCCAGCTTGCCCGCCACCACATCGGCGTTGATGTTGTAGGTCTCGCCGTCGGGTCCGACGCCGATGGGGGCGATCACCGGGATGAAGTCGCCGCTGTCGAGGAAGGAAATGATGGACGGGTCGATGGAGGTGATCTCCCCCACCAGGCCGAGGTCGATCATCTCGGCCGGGTTGTCCTTGCTGGGCATCAGCAGCTTCTGGGCGCGGATGAAGTTGCCGTCCTGGCCGGTGAGGCCCACCGCCTTGCCGCCGTGGCGGTTGATGAGGTTGACGATGTCCTTGTTGACGGCGCCGCCCAGGACCATCTCGACGATGTCCATGGTCTCTTCGTCGGTTACCCGCATGCCCTGGATGAACTTGCCCTGCTTGCCCACGCGCTTGAGCAGCTCGTCGATCTGGGGGCCGCCGCCATGCACCACCACCGGGTTCATGCCCACCAGCTTGAGCAGCACCACGTCGCGGGCGAAGCAGTCCTTGAGCTTCGGGTCGGTCATCGCGTTGCCGCCATACTTGATGACGATGGTCTTGTCGAAGAAGCGCCGGATGTAGGGCAGGGCTTCGGCGAGCACGGCGGCCTTGGCGGCCGGGGCGAGGCTTTCGATCATGTCTGCGGGGTTGGGCAGGTGCGGGGGATGGGCGATTCTAGCGCAAACAAAAGGGCGACGGCCCGGGATGGCCGTCACCCTCTGTGGCGGGGGCCGCCGGGCGGTGGCCCGGGCGGCGGTGCGGGAAGCGCGGTGCCGGACCCCCGCGCGCCGTCGGCGGATCAGGCGATGGTCAGTCGGCGGGCGCTGGTGGCCGCCTTCTTCGGCAGCGTCAGTTCCAGAACGCCGTCGACGAAGCGGGCCTGGGCGCCGGACTCGTCCACGTCCTGGCCCAACTGGAAGCTGCGCGACACCTTGCCGAAGTAGCGCTCGGTGCGCAGCACGCGCTCGCCGTTCTTCACTTCCTTCTCCTGCTTGCGCTCCGCGCTGATGGACACCACCGGGCCGTCGATGGTGACGTGGATGTCTTCCTTGCGGATGCCGGGGAGCTCGGCATGCACCACGTAGCTCTCGCCCTCCTCCTTGACGTCCATCTTGATCGTGGGCGCTTCCGGGGGGGCGCCGAACTCCACCGGGCGCACGAAGAAGCCGCGGAAAAAGTCCTCGAACGGGTCGGTACGGGTAATGTTGGCCATGATGTCCTCCTTGAGCTGGTTCGACAACCTTGAGGTTGCTACGCTTTCAATATGGGGCGCGGTCAGCCCGCTTTCAAGAATGCGCACATGTCCATGAATGACGCTCGCCCTCTCCCGCGGCCCGGTCCCCAGGGGGCAACCGGCACCTGCCCGCGCTGCGCCCGGCCCTTCGCCTGCGGTGCACGGGCCGGCCTGGCGCGCTGCTGGTGCATGGATCTCCCGCCGCTGCCGGTGACGGACCCGGCGCACGGCTGCTACTGTCCGGACTGCCTGCGGGAACTGGCTACGGCAGGCGCGACGAGCGCGCCGCCAGCATGAAGATGGCGTCGCGGTTGGTCCAAGAGAAGACCCTGGCCGCGGCCTCCTGCCAGGGCAGCCAGACGCTGGCCAGGTGTTCCTCGGCCGCCACCCGCACCGGCGCCTGCCCGGGCAGCATCAGGCTGAAGACGTGTTCGGTGTTTTGGGTGACGCCCGGGCCGTAGCGGTGGCGCCATTCGGGGAAGATCTCGAAGCGGTTGGCGAGGCGCCAGTTCACGAGTGTCTCGGCGCGGGCCAGGATGCCGGTCTCCTCGGCCAGTTCGCGCACGGCGGTGGCGCGCAGATCCTCGTGGTCTTCCTGGCTGCCGGTGACGGACTGCCAGTAGCCGGGGTGGGAGGCGCGCTCCAGCAGCAGGACGTCGAGTTGCCGCGTGTGGACGAGCACCAGCACGGAAACCGGACGCTTCCACGTCCGGGCGGGGTTGGTCACGGCAGTTCGGGCAGCCAGGCCAGGCCGTCGGCGTGCAGATCCACCAGGGTCCACAGGGGGATGTTCTCGCCACGCCAGAAGTTGGCCGCGGCGTTGCAGATCTCCAGGGCGGTGCGCAGGTCCTTTACCCGCGCCGTGGCCAGTTGGTCGACGTGCTCCAGGACGATGACCCAGCCGTCGGCCGGCCGCCAGGAAAGGTCGGTGAGGCAGTCTTCCAGGGCGTCCCAGTTGCGGCCGAACCAGGCCGGCAGATCGAGATCCCGGCCCATGGCGTCCATGAGGGCGGCCTTGGTGCGTACCCCCGTCAGATCGACCCGCAGCACCGCCAGTCCCATGGCCTCGGCGGCGGCCAGCATGTCATCGGCGCCCGTGGACGGCAGGTGATAGACGCCGGCCCGGCCGGGCTCACGCAGGAGTGCGGTGCGGTGCGCCGGGGTCATGGACGTATCCTCCGGAAGCTGCGGTAGTGGTCGTCGGAATAGTAGTACTCGCCGGAGCGGCGCACGTCGCCCTGGGGGCCTTCGCCGGCCACGATGCGCCGCGCGCCGCGGTCCCGGGCGCCTGGCGTGGGCACCGTGTATTCGCGGTAGTAGCCGCGGGGTTGTCGCGGCAGGTGCCGCTCGCGGTTGCCGAAGACCACGCCGTCCTTGCGGTAGGGGAAGGGGCCGCCCTGGCGGATGAGCGCCAGGGTGTGCGCCGCTTCCGGCGGCAACTCCGCCAGGCCCACCTCCTGCTGCGCCCGCCTGCCCCACTGGAAGGCATGGGCGGGGGAGGGAGTGGCCAGCGCACCCAGAAGAAGAACCGCCACCATGGCCAGCCAGCATGCCAGGCTGGCCGGCCGGCGCCGCCGCTGTGCGGACCGGCGGCGCGCGGCGGTGGGCGTTGCGGTGCTCATCAACCCACCGGCTTGGCTGCCTCCACCTGCCGCAGCCGGATGTGCAACTCGCGCAACTGCCTTTCATCCACCGGCCCGGGGGCGTCGGTGAGCAGGCACTGGGCGCGCTGGGTCTTGGGGAAGGCGATGACGTCGCGGATCGATTCGGCCCCGGTCATGAGGGTGACGATGCGGTCCAGGCCGAAGGCCAGGCCGCCGTGGGGCGGCGCGCCGTAGCGCAGGGCGTCGAGCAGGAAGCCGAACTTCTCGCGCGCCTCCTCTTCGCCGATGTTCAGGGCGCGGAAGACACGGCTCTGCACCGCCTCGCGGTGGATCCGCACCGAGCCGCCGCCGATCTCCCAGCCGTTGAGCGCCAAGTCGTAGGCCTTGGCCATGCAGCGGCCGGGGTCGGTCTCCAGCAGGTCCACGTGCTCGTCCAGGGGGCTGGTGAAGGGGTGGTGGCAGGCCACCCAGCGCTTGTCTTCCTCGTCGTACTCGAACATGGGGAAGTCGGTCACCCACACCGGGCGCCAGCCGGCTTCCACCAGCCCGCGTTCGTGGCCGACCTTGCCGCGCAGGGCACCGAGGGCGTCGTTGACCACTTTCGCGCGGTCGGCGCCGAAGAAGATCAGATCGCCGTCGCGGGCGCCGGTGCGCTCCAGGATGGCGGTGATTGCCTCCGCGGGCAGGAACCTGACGATGGGCGACTGCAGCCCCTCGGCGCCCCTGGCCAGCTCATTGACCTTGATGTAGGCCAGCCCGCGCGCGCCGTAGATCGCCACGAAGGCGGTGTAGTCGTCGATCTGCTTGCGCGACAGCGTCCCGCCCCCGGGCACCCGCAGGGCGGCCACGCGCCCGTCCGGCAGCTCGGCCGCGGCGCGGAAGACCTTGAACTCCACCGACTTCATCACGTCGGTGAGTTCGGTGAGTTCCAGGGGAATGCGCAAATCCGGCTTGTCGGAGCCGTAGCGCGCCATGGCCTCGGCGTGGGCCAGGCGCGGGAAGGGATCGGGCAGGTCCACGTCCAGCGCGTCCTTGAACACGGTGCGGATGAGGGATTCCATCAGCGCCATGATCTGCGGCGCCTCCATGAACGAAGTCTCGATATCCACCTGGGTGAATTCGGGCTGGCGGTCGGCGCGCAGGTCCTCGTCGCGGAAGCACCGGGTGATCTGGTAGTAGCGGTCGAAGCCGGCCACCATCAGCATCTGCTTGAAGAGCTGGGGCGACTGGGGCAGGGCGAAGAACTGCCCGGCATGCACCCGCGAGGGCACCAGGTAGTCGCGGGCGCCCTCCGGCGTGCTCTTGGTGAGCATGGGGGTTTCGATGTCGATGAAGCCCTGGTCGTCGAGGAAGCGGCGGAAGGCGCGGGCCACCTGGTAGCGCAGCATCAGGTTGCGCTGCATGTGGGGCCGGCGCAGGTCCAGCACTCGGTGCGTGAGGCGCACGTTCTCGGAGAGGTTCTCGTCGTCCAGCAGGAACGGCGGCGTGGCGGAAGGGTTGAGGATCTCCAGCGCCGTGGCCGCGATTTCCACCTCGCCGGTGGGCAGGTTGGGGTTGGTGGTGCCCTCCGGGCGGTGGCGCACCTTGCCGGTCACGCGCAGCACGAACTCGTTGCGCACCGTCTCGGCGAGGCGGAACAGCTCCGGCTGGTCGGGGTCGCACACCACCTGGGCGATGCCCTCGCGGTCGCGCAGGTCGATGAAGATGACGCCGCCGTGGTCGCGGCGGCGGTGGGCCCAGCCGCAGAGGGTGACGGTCTGGTCCAGGTGTTCGGCGCGGAGCTGGCCGCAATAGTGGGTTCGCATGGTTCGACGGTGTGGGTATCTTCTTGGAAAGCGGGCCTGGTCCGGGGTGCGGCCCGGGCCGCCGGGATCATTGCCCCGGCAATGCGGGGCGACGGACGAAGTCGCCGTTGCCGGAGAAACCGGGGTCATCGGCTCCGGGTTCCGGTGCTCCGCCCGGGCTGCCGTTGTTGCCGCGGCGCGACTGCGGTGCCACCACCCCCATGGAAATGATGTACTTCAGTGCGTCATCGACGCTCATGTTGAGTTCGATCACGTCGGTGCGCGGCAGCATCAGAAAAAACCCCGAAGTGGGGTTGGGCGTCGTCGGCACGTAGATGCTCAGGTAGTCGCCCTGGAGGTGGTTCACCACGTCGCCGCCGGGCACGCCGGTCTGGAAGGCGATGGTCCACGAGCCCTGACGCGGATACTGCACCAGCAGCGCCTTGCGGAATGCCTCACCGCGGGAGGAAAACAGCGTGTCGGAAACCTGTTTGACGCTGTAATAGATCGACTTCACCACCGGAATGCGCGCCAGCACGCCTTCCCAGAACATGAGCAGGCGCTGGCCGATGAGGTTGGCCGTGACCAGCCCGGTAAGGAAGACGATGAGCAGCGTGAGGATGGCGCCGATGCCGGGGATGTTGAACCCGAACAGGTTTTGCGGGCGCAGGCTGGCGGGCAGCAGAAGCAGCGACTGGTCCATGGTGCTGACGATCAGGTGAAGTACCCACACCGTGATCGCCAACGGGATCCAGATGAGCAGGCCGGTGATGAAGTACTTCTTCATTACTGGCAGGCGGGGCAGGCACCCGTGCCACAGGCGGGCGAGGGTGGGCCATCGGACTTGCTCTCGGCGGGCTTGCAGGCGCCACCCTTGAAGTCCGTGGCGTAATAGCCGCCGCCCTTGAGCTGGATGCCGGGGGTGGTCAGCAGCTTGCGGTAGGACTCGGCGCCACAGGACGGGCAGGCGTTCAGGGCAACGTCGGACACCTTCTGCAGGTGCTCCTTCTGGAAGCCGCAGGCGTCACAACGATATTCATAGATCGGCATCGCAACCTCCGTACAAAAACGCGAATGATAACGCAGGCTTAGCGGCGCGCGCTTGCCTCATGCGCCGCCATCGTGATCCTGGAGCGTGGTCAGGGCACGGCGCCCGGGCGGAGCGCGCTGGTGGGGTCACCGCGAGAATGGGGGGCGGCGGCGGTATTTTCAAGCGCACTGGCGATAACGGATGCTTGCCGGATGCGCCGAGGGGTCTCCAGGCGCCGCCTTGACGGACGCTCAGCCCGGGCCAAGGGTGCCGAGATACGTCGCGGTGATCCACCGGCCCCAGAACAGGGCAATGACGCCTGCGGCGGCCAGGTAGGGGCCGAAGGGAATGGGCGTGGCGCGTCCATGGCGCGCCAGGACGATGAGCGCGACGCCCGCCACCGATCCCACCAGCGACGACAGCAGGATCACCAGCGGCAGCATCTGCCAGCCCAGCCAGGCGCCAATGGCGCCCAGCAGCTTGAAGTCGCCGAAGCCCATGCCTTCGCGGCCGGTGGCCAGGCGGAAGCCCTGGTAGACCAGCCACAGGCTCAGATACCCGGCCATGGCGCCGATGACGGCAGACTGAAGGTCGGTGAAGCTGCCCCACAGGTTGAACAGCAGCCCGGCCCACAGCAGCGGCAGGGTGATGGCGTCCGGCAGCAACTGGGTGTCGAAGTCGATGAAGGTCAGGGCCAGCAGCGCCCACAGCAAGACCAGCGCGCCGGCGGTGGTCCATCCCGGCCCGAAATGCCAGGCGGCGTATCCGCTCAGCGCCGCGCACAGCAGTTCCACCATCGGGTAGCGCGCGCTGATGGCGCCGCCGCAGCCGCGGCAACGCCCGCGCAGCGCCAGCCAGCTCAATACCGGGATGTTCTCCAGGGCGGTGATGGCATGGCCGCACTGCGGGCAGCGCGAGCGCGGACGGGCGAGGGACAGAGGCTCCGGATGGGGGGCGGCGTCACCGCGCATTTGCGCGCACTGCGCCTGCCAGTCGCGCTCCATGATCAACGGCAGGCGATGGATCACCACGTTGAGGAAGCTGCCCACCAGCAGGCCGAGCACGGTGCAGGCGGCGGCCAGCCAGATGGGGTCGGAGAGAATGTCGATCACGGTGGGCAGGGGTCAGCGTGTCATCGAAGGCGTCATCCGCGACGCGTGCTCTTGTGGCAGCGGGCTTGCCCGCGATTGCGGTGTCATGGGTTCGCGGGCAAGCCCGCTGCCGCGAGTCCGCAAGGATGTCC
>JACQYB010000057.1 GCA_016208415.1 Betaproteobacteria bacterium
ACTTGCGGCCACCCATCTGGTGCAGATGGCCAACGACCACGGCGGCAGGGACAACGTTTCGGTAGTGCTGGTGCGCATCGTGCGCGAACACCCTGCGCCGCGCGGCTGGCTGGCGCGGCTGCTGGCGCGGTTCGGCTAGGCGCCAGCCGGAGGGGTGCTTTTCGACGAGGCGCCCGGGAGAACGGCGCGTTCCGGGCGGGCACTCAAGAGTAGGGTGTGTCACGACCAGGCACCCGCCGGACGGGTGCATTGCGGTTAAGTCATTGCAATACGGATGGGTGCAAAGATGGCGAAGTTGATTCTCAGCATGGACGGCCTGGTGCTCAAGGAGATCCCGCTTCTCAAGGAGCGCACCACCATCGGCCGCAAGCCGCACAACGATGTCCAGATCGACAATCTGGCCATCAGCGGCGAGCATGCGGTGATCGTGACAATTCTTAACGATTCCTTCCTTGAGGATCTGAACAGCACCAACGGCACCTACGTCAATGGCCAGCCGGTGAAGAAGCACTTTCTCCAGCACAGCGACGTGGTGGAACTGGGCAAGTATCGCCTCAAGTACATCAGCGACGCCCATGTGGGCAACGGGTCCGATGACTTCCAGAAGACCGTGCTGTTGCGTCCCGAGCACATGCGGCGTCCCCAGGAGCGTGCCCCGGCGGCACGCGGCGATACCGTTGCGGCGCACGCGGCGCCTCCGGCGCAGGCGCGCGAGGGGGGGGCGGGCGGCGCCGGCACGGGGAGGGAGCGGTCCGCTGCCGATGAAGGCGGCGCCAGCAAGCCGGCGACGACACCGGGTGTCGAGCCCGTTGGGGTGGTGCAACTTCTCAATGGGGCCAATGCCGGGCGTGAGCTTCTGCTGACCAAGTCCCTGACCACCCTCGGCAAGCCGGGTGTCCAGGTGGCCGTGATCACCCGGCGGTCCAACGGTTACTACCTCAGCCACGTGGAAGGTGCGAATCGGCCCAGCGTGAACGGGATCGTGGTGGAGGGTCAGCCCCATCCGCTGCGCGACCGCGACGTCATCGAACTGGCCGGCGTGCGCATGGAGTTCGTGTTGCGGCCCATGCCGGTTGCCAGCGCCCAGGCCAACGCGGCAGGCGTGAATTAGTTCCTCAGACCATCGGGTCGGTCGTGATAGCTTTCGCGGCTATCCGATCCCTTCGGGTCGGCGCGCCGGTACCTGGGGATTTGGCCCGCCCGGCGATGGGTCCCGAACCCGCTCGCGGTGATCAGCGGCATTCCGGCTGCCAATCCCGGCGAGCCACCCCGGACAGGGGGATCGGGCGTCTTGCGTCCAAGTCTCGTGGTGATCAGGCAGGGAGCCGGTGCGGATGAAAGTGCGAGTGCTCGGGTGCAGCGGTGGCATCGGCGGCCGCAACCTGCTCACCACCGCGTTTCTGGTCGATGACGACGTTCTCGTGGACGCCGGCACCGGCGTGGGCGACCTCGGGCTTGACGAACTGCTGCGCATCGACCACGTATTCGTCAGCCACTCCCATCTCGATCACGTTGTATCCATCGCCTTCCTGGTCGATACCGTCGGCGAGCAGCGCGGGCGCCCTCTGGTAGTGCACGCGCTGCCCGCCACCATACAGATCCTGCGCGAGCACATCTTCAACTGGGCGATATGGCCGGACTTCAGCGCCATACCCAGCCGGGAGACACCGCTGCTGCGCTTCCAACCCATCGAGGCCGGGCAGACGGTGGAACTCAAGGGTCGCGGCTTCCGCGCCCTGCCGGCCAACCATACCGTGCCCGCCGTCGGTTATGGCCTGATCGGGCCTCGGGCCACGCTCGCCTACACCGGTGACACCACCTCCTGTGATGCCCTGTGGCGGGCCATCAACGAGCTGCCGCAACTGCGCTACCTGGTGGCCGAAACCGCCTTTTCCGATGGCGAACGAGCGCTGGCCAGTGCCTCGCGGCACCTGTGCCCTAGCATGCTCGCCGAGGAACTGGCGCACCTGAAGGGGCGCCCGGAGTTGTACGTGACCCATCTCAAGCCCGGCGAGGCGGACCTCATCATGGCCGAGGTCGCCCAACGGGCGGAAGACTATTTCCCCCGTCAACTGGCCAATGGCCAACTCTTCGAGCTGTGATGCCGCAGCGGGCATGAGGCTGCGGCGCCCGCCTTCGTACCCATGTCGAACGACCCGCGGCTGGCCGACATCATCTCCCGCCTCCAGCCTTTCTCCGGTCTGAGCACGGTCACCGCGCAGCGGGTGGTGGCCTTGAGCTTCCGCGAATACCTGCCCAAGGACACTGAATTGCTGCCTGCGCGGGATGTGCAGCGCCAATCCATCTACCCGCTGCGCGGCGAAGTGCGAGTGCTTTACACCGACGGCAGCAGCCAGCGCGTGGAGGGCGGCAGCGAAGGGGCACGCCGTGCCCTGGGCAAGGGGCGGGGTGTGGCGACGCAGATACGCACTCTGACGGATGTGGAACTGGTGTGCTTCGACGACGAGTTGCTCGATGTTGCCGCCACCTGGGACGCACTGGGCGGCGCCAGTTGGGCGGCCGCAGACGCGACGTCGCAGGCCCGTGGCCCCGCTGGCGCGGCGACATCGACGGGCGTGCAGATTCCGCGTGGGCTGGTGGGCGCACTGCCACCACAGGATATCGCCTCCCTGCGCCATGCCGCCGATCGCCTGGAAGCGCGTCGCGGCGAAGTCGTCGTTTCCCAGGGGGAACTCGCAGGGCATTGTTTCGTGGTGGAAGCGGGGCAGTTCGTGGCGGTGCGGCGCGAGCCGGCGGGCACGGGCACGCTGGGGGAAATCCACCAGGGCGGGGGATTCGGCGAGGCGGCCATGCTCAACCATGCGGCGGCGGACGCGACGGTGAGTGCCGCCAGTGACGGCACGCTTCTGCGCTGGGCCCGTGAGGACTTGCTCGGTCGTCTCGGCGCTCCGCTGATCCGGCTGGATGCCGCGCAGGCGCAAGCGCGAGTGGCGGCCGGCGCCGCGTGGCTGGACGTGCGCCAGCCCCAGGAGTCCTGTCACAGCCTGCGAACCGGTGCGATAAGCGCTCCGCTGCGGGAACTGAGGCTGGGGCGGGTGGCACTGGACCCGCGTCGGGAATACATTACCTGCTGCGCCAGCGGGCGCCGCAGCGCCGTGGCCGCGCTGCTGCTTGCCCGGCGCGGGCTGCGCGTCGCGGCCCTGACGGGAGGCGCGCACCGGGGCTGAATCGCCGGGCGCACGCACTGCGACCGGATATCGGCGAAGAGCGCGTTCAGCGCCATGGCCGAAGCCGCAGGAGGCTGGACGGACATCGACATGACATCAACCGGCGTTTCCCACGCCCAGAGCGCGCGCCAGGCGGACCTGGCCCTGCGTCTGGGCTTCTTCCGCGACCTGCAGGCGGTGACCAACAAGATCCACGCCGCGCGGGATATCGACGAGATCATCCAGGAGTTGTCCGGCGAGGTCTGCGGACTGTTCAATGCCGACCGGCTGACCATCTACCAGGCTTCGGAAGACGGCCGCTCCATCATTTCCCGCGTCAAGACCGGCCTGCACGCTTTCCGCGACCTTCGCCTGCCGGTCTCCAGTCGCAGCGTGGCCGGATTCGTGGCGGGCACCCGCAAGCCCATCAACGTCCATGACGTCTATGACCAGGCGGAACTCAAGCGCATCGGGGCGGAGCTGAAGTTCCTCAAGGACGTGGACGCGCGCACCGGCTACCGGACGCGGCAGATGCTGGTGGTGCCCATCGAGGACGCGCCCGGGGGACGCTTGCTGGGCGTCATCCAGGTCATCAACAACAAGGTCGGCGGCCCGTTCTCGGCCATGGTGGAGGAGGGCGTTGCGGAGATGGCCAAGACGCTGGCCATCGCCTTCGGCCAGCGCCAGCGGCGGCGCGCCGGCCTGAAGACGCGCTATGACTACCTGGTGATCGATGCCGTCATCACCGAGTCGGAACTGGACGCGGCCATGAACTCGGCGCGGCGCAAGGGCGTCCACGTGGAAGAGGAACTGCACGGCGAGTTCCAGGTGCCCGTGGCCGCCATCGGGCGGGCGCTGGCCAAGTTCTACGACGTGCCCTACGAGCCCTTCCGCGCCGACCGCATCAAGCCGGTATCGTTGCTGCACAACCTCAAGCGGGATTTTCTCGAAGAAGCCGACTGGCTGCCGCTGGAGGAGACGGACGAAGGCATCGTCATCCTTGCCAAGGACCCGGAACAGGTGCGCCGCTCGCGCATCGTCAAGGACATCTTTCCACGCGGCAGGCTGGATTTCCATGCCACCACGGCGCGGGAGTTCGAGCAGACCCTGGACCTCTATTTCCGCCAGGCCATGGACGAGTCCAGCGTGGCGGACCTTCTCACCGGACTGGAAGACGATGTCGAGGAAGCCGACATCAGTCCGGAGGACATCTCGGCGGCGGCGGAAAACGAACTGGTGCGGCTGGTCAACCGCATGATCGTCGACGCCTACCAGCAGGGCGCCTCGGACATCCACATCGAGCCGGGGCCGGGACGGGAAAAGACCCTGGTGCGCTTCCGCCGCGACGGCAGCCTGCTGCCCTACATCGAGGTTCCGGCGAGCTTTCGCAACGCCCTGATCACGCGCATCAAGATCATGTGCGACCTGGACATCTCCGAACGGCGCAAGCCCCAGGACGGCAAGATCAGATTCCGCAAGTTCGGCCCGCTGGACATCGAGTTGCGGGTGGCCACCCTGCCTTCCACCGGCGGGCTCGAAGACGTAGTCATGCGCATCCTGGCCTCGGGCAAGCCCATCCCGCTGGACAATATCGGCCTGCTGCCCCACACCCGGAGCCGGCTCGACCACGCCATCACCAAGCCACACGGCATCTTCTTCGTGTGCGGACCCACCGGCTCGGGCAAGACCACCACGCTGCATTCCATCCTGGGCCACATCAACACGCCGGAGACCAAGATCTGGACCGTGGAGGACCCGGTGGAAATCACCCAGAAGGGGCTGCGCCAGGTGCAGGTCAACCGCAAGGCCGGGATCGACTTCCCCACCGTGATGCGCGCCTTCCTGCGTGCCGACCCGGACGTGATCATGGTGGGCGAGATGCGTGATCGCGAGACCATGTCCATCGGTCTGGAAGCCTCGCTCACCGGCCACCTGGTGTTCGCCACCCTGCACACCAACAGCGCCCCGGAATCGGTGGTGCGGCTGCTGGACCTGGGCATGGACCCCTTCAACTTCGCCGACGCGCTGCTGGGCGTGCTGGCCCAGCGGCTGGCCAAGCGGCTGTGTCCCGTCTGCCGCAAGCCGTACCAGCCGGCGCCGGCGGACATGGAGAAGCTCCTCGCCGAGTATTGCGACGAACTCAACAAGACCGACCTGTTCCGCGTGAACACCCGCGGCGCCTACGCCGCCGTATTCAAGGAATGGACACGCCTGTATGCCGATCCTCAGGGTCTATTCACCCTCTACGAGGCGGTGGGCTGCCCCGAATGCAGCGGCACGGGCTACAAGGGCCGCGTCGGCCTGCACGAACTCATGCTGGGCAGCGACGAGGTCAAGCGCCTCATCCAGGAGAAGGCGCGGGTGGCCACGCTGCTCGTCACCGCCATGAACGAGGGCATGCGCACCCTCAAGATGGACGGCATGGAAAAGGTGCTGGCGGGGCTGACCGACATGAAGCAGGTGCGCGCGGTGTGCATGCGCTGATGCGCGCCGCCCGGTGGCGGGGCGGGGGGTGCGCCCGCCGCTATAATGGGCCTTCCACCGCTGCCGGAGCGCGCCCATGGGACAGACCGCCGAAGCCCTTCACTTCTCGCCCGAGGAGTATCTCGCCTGGGAGAGCGAACAACCAGGCAAGAACGAGTATGTGGCCGGGGAGGTGTTCGCCATGGGGGGCGCTTCGAGGGGGCACGTAACCGTGGCACTCAATGTTGCCAGCGCCCTGTCCGAGCTTCTCGCAGGCGGACCCTGCCGGGTCTACATGTCCGACATGAAACTCGAAGTGGCGGCGGCGCAGGCGTACTTCTATCCTGACGTCTTCGTGACCTGCGACGCCGACGATCACCGCGCGGCGCAGGTGATGCGCGCCCCCACACTCATCGTGGAGGTGCTCTCGCCCTCCACCGCCGCCTTCGACCGCGGCGGCAAGTTCCAGGCGTATCGCCACCTCTCCGGGTTGCGCGAATACGTCCTCATCGATCCGGAGGCGCGCTCCATCGAACTGTTCCGCCATGACGCGGACGGTCGCTGGACGCTGGAAGACATCGCCCCGGACGCGGCCCTGCCGTTGCCGAGCCTCGGCGTGGATATCCCCTGGGTGCGCGTGTTCCGCAACGTGGATTGAAGGCCGGCGGTAAAGGTGCTGGCGGGGCTGACCGACATGAAGCAGGTGCGCGCGGTGTGCATGCGCTGACTTGATCAGCCACGAGGGAAAGTCCGATCGGGCGGGCCGTGCCCGCCGGTCCATGCCACGCCTGGCGCCGCGTGCACGCGCCGTATCCGGCGGCACTTGTGCAAACACAAGTTGCGCTCCAGAATTGCACTGCAAATGCAATGCAGCGAGGTCCAAACATGAAATCCGCGAGTTTTCCTTCCGTTCGGGTGACGCCCGAACTGCGTCAGGCCGCCGAACAACTGCTCCAGGAAGGAGAGACGCTTTCCGGCTTCGTCGAGCAATCGATCCGCGAGGGCATCGAACGGCGACAGGCTCAACAGGAGTTCATCGCCCGCGGCCTGCGCTCGCGCGACGAGGCGCGCCGGAGTGGGCGTTACGTTGCTGCCGGCGACGTTGTGACCCGCCTTGAGAAAATCCTCGCCGACGCGAAAGCGCGGCGGTGAATTACCGCGTTCGGTTTGCCGAGGCCGCTGAAGAAGACCTCGTCAGACTCTACGAATTCATCCTTGAACAGGATGCCGGCGATTGGGCGGTCGCCGAGCGTGCGCTGGCGGCGATCAAGCACGCACTCCTGGGGCTGGAGCTATCGCCATTCAGCTATCGGAAAGCCCGTTCGGACAATCCGTTCTTGCGTGAGATCGTCATTCCTTTCGGGGTTTGCGGCTACGTCGCCCTGTTCGAGATCGACGACGACCGGAACGTGACGGTGCTGGCGGTTCGCCATCAACGGGAAGACGACTATCACTGAATGGGACCGGCGGGAGAATTCCAGCAGCGCGACCGCGCCGCGATACAAAAGAAGTCGCGCGCCGGGCAATGCCGCGGTCGGGGATTGCACGATCCGGGCGACGGATCAGTGCATGCACACCGCGTGCACCTGCCTCATGTTGGTGAGGCCGGCGAGTGCCTTTTCCTTCGTGAGCCCCCGCTCCCGGCCGGTGCGCTCTTCCCCAACGCCACCGATCGCGACGGGGGCGCCGCAACGCGGCCAAGTGTGACAAAAATCGTCACCCGCGATGGCGATGCGTGACGCGGCACATACCGGGAAGCCCTCAAGTTCCGGTCCTTGACGGTCGTAGTCACCCTTGGCACGGCGGTTGCTATGTCTATCGTGCAGCGGTTTCATGTCTTGGCACAAATCCATGAGTCATTAAAGGAGAATCATGATGCAACAAGCACAGAAGGGCTTTACCCTGATCGAACTGATGATCGTCGTGGCCATCATCGGCATTCTGGCGGCGATTGCGCTGCCGGCCTATCAGGACTACACCAAGCGCACCCACGTTTCCGAAGGCCTTCAACTGGCCGGGGGTGCGAAGGCGGCGGTAACCGAGTACCAGGCTTCCCAAGGGGCGTTTCCGACCACCAATGCCATGGCGGGCATTGCCGGCACGATTACGGGCAATGCCGTAACGTCCGTAGCAGTGGGCACCTCCGGCGCGATCACGATTACCTACAACTCAAAGGTGACTAACGCGGCCACTCTGATCATGACGCCTACCGCCAACGCCGGAAACGTGAGCTGGGACTGCACCGGTGGCTCGGTGGATGACAAGTACCGTCCGTCCAACTGCCGATAGTAGACTTCCGCCGGCCGGGTGATCACGCATGGCTGCGCGAGGCCCGGCCGCAATACGGTGAATATCGTGCTCCGATCCAGGAACGGCAATGGTGGCTTCACCTTGATCGAACTGATGATCGTGGTGGCGATCATCGGCATTCTTGCTGCTGTCGCCGTTCCGGCATACCGGGATTACGCGGTGCGGGCGCGGGTCGCCGAAGGCCTGTTGCTGGCGGCGACCGCCAAAGCCATCGTGTGGGAAAACGCCCTTGCCGCCAAGGATTCCCTTTCCATCGGCTGGAATGCTCCGGAAGCCACCGGCGGTGTTGAATCGGTGGCACTCGACGGAAACGATGGCAAGATCACCATCACGTACAAGGATTCGGTGGCGGCGGCTGGGGTGAACGAACTCCAGCTCGTGCCCAGCGCGGATGGCACACCGATTGCCGCGGGTTCCTCACCCTCGTCGGCAATCCAGTGGACATGCAACGGAGTCGGCACCACGCTGCCCGCCAAGTACCTCCCCGCGTCCTGCCGCTGAGCCGGACTTCCCCCTGTATCTGCGCAACCCGGATTCGGGAGCAACGAAATCCGGATGTTGGGGCACGGGAAGGGCCAATCAAACCGACTCTGCGCCCACCACCGTCTGCAGCACTACTTCCCGAAGAGGTGGCCCCAATTGATTGGACAGAATTTAGGCGGGGATTATTGGAGCCTTGCGGTTGACGGTTATCCGTGGCGCCGTCGCCAGTTCCTCTATGGCGGGAGGCGAGCGGCGCGGTGGGTACACCCAGCAGCGCGTGTCGCTTATAGCGTGTGTCCGTTGAGAGCGGCCATTTTCACGCCGGTGGCCCCGCGTGGCTGATAACGGCGCAGCATTGCGCTCCGTCGCATGCAGATCCTGGGGCGCCGGTGGGCTGTTTCTCCCGCTGTTGCTCATCGCGACAGCCATGGCCTATTGGCCAGGCTTGCGGGGTGATTTTGAATTTGACGACGCCATCAACCTGTTGGCGAACCAGAGCCTTCCGTTAGCCAATCTCTCGATGCGCAGCCTCTGGGAAGCGTCGATGTCGGGCGACGCAGGACCTCTGGGTCGCCCGTTGAGCATGCTGTCGTTTGCGCTGAATTCCCACTTCCACGGCTTCGAGCCTCTCGGCTACAAACTCGCCAATCTCGGGATCCATCTGGTCAACGGTGCGCTGACCTACGTCCTGGCACTGCTGCTCTTGTCGCGCACCCGCCTGCGCACGATTGCGGCCGATCCTTGGGCGCGGCGGATCGTCGCCCTCTGCGCGACCGGATTTTGGCTCCTGCACCCGCTTCACGTAACTAGCGTGTTGTACGTGGTGCAGAGAATGACCAGCCTGTCCGCTACCTTTACTTTGCTCGGCATGATCTGCTGGGTGATCGGCAGGGCGAACCTGCGCGACGGCAAGCGTGGACTGCTGCTGATGTGGATCGGGGCGGTGGCCGGGGTGATCCTGGCGTCCTTGAGCAAGGAGGTCGGGATCCTGCTGCCCCTCTATCTGCTGGTGGTGGAGATCTGCCTGTTCGACGCTTCGGATCGTGCCGATGGGGGGCGCCGCTCTGCGATGGTCTTTTTCATCATGGCCGTGGGAATTCCCGGCGTGGCGGCGGCAGCCTATGCGATTGCGCGACCCGAGTGGATTCTGGGCGGATACGCGGGGAGGGACTTCACGCTCGCGGAAAGGCTGCTCACGGAGTCACGGGTGCTGGGTTTCTACCTTCAGCAAGCCATCGTGCCTCGCCTCAACGAATTCGGCATCTACCATGATGATTTCGTGGTATCCAGGCGGTGGGCCGATCCGCCCTGGACAGCCTTTGCCATGGCGGGCTGGGCAGCCGCGGTAACCCTGGCCGTGTGGTTGCGGCGACGCGCCCCGGTGGCGGCCTTTGGCGTGCTGTGGTTCGTGGCGGGACATTTTCTGGAAAGCTCGGTGTTCCCGCTCGAACTGGTGTACGAACACCGCAATTACCTGCCGCTGTTCGGTCCGATCTTTGCCGTTGCCTACGGCCTGCTGGTGTGGCGGCCACGGTGGTGCGCCGCCGGGTGCGCCCTGGCGGCGACGGCGTATGTCGCGCTCTTCGGCGGCATGACCTACGCACGAGCGCTGGAGTGGAGCAACCTGGTGGACCACGCGGCCATCGAGGCCGCGAATCATCCGGGCTCGGCCCGGGCTCGCCACCAGTTGGGTCGCGTCCACTCAATGCTGTTCGATCGCGAGCCCGACGAAGAGCGCCACTATCATGCCGCGGACAGCAGTTTCGCCGCTGCCGCGGAACTCGGCAGTGGCGATGTGGGCGCCGTGTTTGGGCGAGTGATGCTTCGCCTCCGGGCCGGGAAGCCGGTGGAGCCGGAACTGCTGGCGGAGGCGGAACGTCGGCTGGCGACGGTCATGCCGCCCGTGGGCAACGTGACCCACCTGCACAGCCTTGCCCGCTGCCAGGTGACCAAACCCCTCGTGTGCCGGCTTCCCGACGGCACCGTGCTGGGGCTGCTGGACGCCGCCTTGCGCAACCCGCTCAATCATGATGTCCGGCGGGCTGACTTCGAGAGCATCAAGGGCATCTACCTGGCGCACAAGATGGGTGACTGGAGTGGTGCGGAGCGTGCGCTGCTGCGCGGCGTGCAACTGGATCCGCGCGATCCGGGCCGCAGGCTCCAGCTTGCCGATCTCTATCTCGCCATCGGGAAGGCGGATGTGGCAATGCAACACGCAAGGCAGGCACGTGTGGATGATGTGCGAGGCCGATACGGCCAACGCATCGACGTCGTACTGGCGCGCGCGAGTGAGGGAACGAGATGAGGCCAGGGGGGCGTTCCGGGATGTGCGTTGCGCTGGACAAGATCCCTCCCCGGAGGACGGACGCGGGTAGCCAAACCTGTCCGGGGAGCGAAGAACCGGACGGCATCCAGGATCGCGTCACGGTCAGTGTCGTCATTCCGGCGAAGAACGAAGCCGAGGGCCTGCGGGCACTGCTGCCGCGGCTGCGCGACGTTCTTCCGGACGCGGAAATCCTCGTTGTGGACGATGGCTCCACCGACGACACGCGGGCCGTGTGCGAGCAGCACAGCGTTGGCGTGCGCTCCCACCCGAACAGCCTGGGCAACGGTGCGGCGATCAAGACCGGCGCCCGCGCGGCGGCGGGCGAGGTCCTGGTGTTCATGGACGCCGACGGCCAGCACCGCGCCGCCGACGTTCCGCGTTTGCTGGCGAAGCTCGATGAGGGATTTGACCTGGTTGTCGGGGCGCGCACCCGTGACTCCCAGGCTGGCGTGCACCGGGCCGCGGCGAACGGTTTCTACAATCGCCTGGCGAGCTGGGTGGTGGGCCAGCCCATCCTGGACCTGACCTCCGGATTGCGCGCGGTGCGTGCCGACAAGTTCCGCAAGTTCCTGTACCTGCTGCCGAACGGGTTTTCGTATCCCACCACCAGCACCATGTGTTTCTTCCGAACCGGCTATCCGGTGGCCTACCTCCCCATCACGGCGGAAAAGCGCATCGGCCGCAGCCATCTGCGCATCTGGCGCGACGGCGTACGCTTTCTTCTGATCATCTTCAAGATCGGCACCCTCTATTCGCCGCTGAAGCTGTTCCTTCCGATGAGCCTGGGGTTCTTCATGACCGGTCTTGCGTACTACGGATACACTTTTGCTGCCTTCCACCGTTTCACCAACATGAGTGCGCTGCTGCTCACGACCTCGGTGCTGGTATTCCTCATCGGACTGGTGTCGGAGCAGATCACCGCCCTCAACTTCAAGGACAGCGAGCGCTGATCCTGCCCGGCGCACGGCCGTGACAACCGAGATCGGCAGACACCGCATCCTGGTGGTCACCCGCAATTTCCCGCCCCTGCGCGGCGGAATGGAGCGGCTGACCCAGCACCTCGTCCACGAGTTGGCCGCCGAATTTCGGGTCGTGCTCTGCGGACCCGAGGGTGCCGCGGCTTTCGCGCCCCGGACTGCGGATGTGGTGGAGATCCCCCCGCGACCGCTGGCACGGTTTCTGGTGCGTGCCCAGTGGTCAGCCTTGCGTTTGGCCCGGGACGCCCGACCGAATCTGGTGATCGCCGCCAGCGGTCTGACCGCCCCGGCTGCGTGGCTGGCTGCGCGTGTTGCCGGCGCACCGTGGGTGACGTTCGTACACGGCCTGGACCTGGTGGTGCCGAACGCGATCTATCGTCGAGGCTTTCTCCCGGCAATGCGTGGCGCCACGCGGGTGGTCGCCAACAGCGCCAACACGGCACGCCTGGCGCAACGGGCGGGCATCGCCGCCGCCCGCACGGTAATCCTCCATCCAGGCGTGGACATGGCGCCGGACCGTCCTGCCGACGCCACGGCCTTCCGGCAACGCATCGGCGCGGGACAGCGCCGGATCTTGCTGAACGTGGGTCGATTGACGCCGCGCAAGGGGTTGGCGGAATTCGTGGTCGGATCGCTGAAGGAGATCGTTGCTGTGCATCCTGACGTCCTGCTCGTGGTCATTGGCGGAGAGGCCACCGATGCGGCGGGCGGGTCGCGGGGACCCGTAGCGCCGCGTCTGATGCAACTGGCACGCGAAGCCGGCGTGGCGGATCACCTGGTGCTGCTGGGTGCCGTGGAAGACGACGTGTTGCGCGACGCCTATGCCGGCGCCGACGTGCACGTCTTTCCGGTGCGCGATCTTCCCGGTGACGTGGAAGGCTTCGGAATGGTGGCGGTGGAGGCTGCGGCCCATGGTTTGCCGACGGTGGCATTTGCCGCGGGTGGGGTGGCCGATGCCGTGGCCGACGGCGTGTCCGGGCGGGTGGTGACGCCAGGCGACTACGCGGGCATGGCGATTGCCGTGCTCCGCCAACTGGAGGCGCCCGACCGGGCCGCCGTCGCGGCGGGATGCCGTGCCTTCGCCGAGAGTTTCTCCTGGGAGATCTACGGAAGACGCCTGCGAGCGTTGTGCCGCGACCTGTGTGAAGAGGCATCCGCGACATGAAGTCGCCCATCGACGGCGGCGGGCTGCGCATCTGGCTGCCGGCGGTGCGATCGGGCAGCGGTGCCGATCGCTTCACCGAGCGGCTGGCAGAGGGTCTGAGGGCGAGGGGCTTGGACCCGGTGATCGACTGGTTTGCCCTGGCCGACGAATTGCGCCCGTGGCGCTTGTCGCTGGCGGCTCCGCCGCCGGGCACGGCGCTGATCCACTGCAATTCCTGGCATGGCCTTTGGTTCAGGCACGAAGGTCTGCCTCTTGTGGCCACCATCCACCATGCCGGCTACTCGCCCGAGGTGACGGCCCTTAGGACGCCGCTGCGACGTGCCTATCACCTCGGCGCCATACGGCGCTTCGAGCGCAGGCTGTATCGGCGCACCCAGGCCGTCGTCGCCGTGAGCCGCTACGCCGCACGGAGTGCGCAGCGCTGGGGCGGAGCAGCGGATGTACGCGTGATCCCCAACGGGGTGGACGTGGAGAGGTTCAGTCCGTCTCCCGAAGCACTCCCACCCGGCGGCCCGTTTCGCCTGCTGTTTGTCGGCAATGCCACCCACGGCAAGGGGGCGGACCTGCTGGAAGGCATTGCGCGGGCGCTGGGGCCGGGTTTCGAGTTGCGATTCACCTCCGGCAAGGGTCGGGCGGTCCGCCAGCTCGGCCCGAACATGACCGATCTCGGCACCCTGCATGGTGACGCACTGCTTGACGCCTACCGATGGTGTGAAGCGCTGCTCCTTCCAACCCGCGCGGAGGCCTGTCCCTATGCCGTGCTGGAGGCCATGGCCGTCGGCCGACCGGTGGTTGCCAGCGACAACACCGCCTTGCCCGAACTGGTAGCCCATGGCGAGACAGGCTGGCTTTGCCCGACCGCGGACGTTGGCGCTCTTGCCGATGCCTGCCGCCGCCTGGCGGCGGACCGCCGGCGGGCAGCGGCCATGGGGAGCGAGGCGCGGCGGCGCGCGTGCGAATCCTTCCGGCAGGAGTTGTGCGTGGAGCGCTACGCCGACCTGTACGCGGAGGTATTGGCGGCGCACCGACGCCGTCAAAGCCAGTCGTAGCGCCGCGGCACCAGGCGCGTGATCCGCCGCTGCAAGGGCACGGGCAGCACCTCGCGCGCCAGCCGCCGCAAGACCTGGATGAGCCAGGTTCCCCATGCCTGCAGCGGCGGTTTGCCGTGGCGCAGGGCGATGTCACGGCTTTCGCGCTGGGCCAGGGCAGCACTGCTGGCGCCTCCCAGGGCGATGTCGCCAATGGGTCGAGGCAAGACCACGCCGCGACACCCTGCGGCCAGCATGCGCACCACGAAGTCGTGATCCGCCGCCACCCGGTAGCGCAGGTCGAAGCCGCCGACACGTTCCAGCGTGCTGCGCCGCAGGAACAGGGAAACATGGGCGAACGGCATCTCCTGGAGGGAACGCCGCCGCCATTCGTCCCGGGGCAGCGGATGCCTCACGGCAATCGCCACGCCGTCATGGAGCAGGCGCACCGGCGCACAAGAGAAATCTGCACCGCTGTGCGCCAGCGCCGCGACGCTGCGGGAGACGGCGTCCGGCTCGTAGCGATCGTCGGCGTTGAGTATGGCCAGCACGTCGCCGCCGGCAAGAGACAGCCCCTTGTTCATGGCGGCGAAGATGCCCTCGTCCGGCTCGCTCAGCCACAGGTCGATGATGGCGTCGTGATCTTGCAGCAAGGCCAGGGTGGCGTCCGTGGAAGCCCCGTCAATCACGATGTGTTCCACGCGTCCGTAATCCTGCCGCAACACGCTGGCGATGCAGCCGCCCAGGACATCCGCGGCGTTGCGGCAGACGGTGACGATGGACACCAGCGGCGGTTCGCCGGCCGGGGCGCTCCCGTTCCACAACGCAGGCTGGCAAAGGCCGCAGCGTCGCCGGCCGCCCCATGCGACGATGTTGTCCGCGTCAGCAGGGAAGCCTGTGTGTGGGGCGCCAGAGGGTGAGGCAGGAGGCGTCCTGTCCATGAGCGCCTACTTCCACTCCGCCCGCACAGGGTGTTGCGACACAGTTGGCGGTGGTGCCGTGGTCATCGCTGCGGCTCCAGTCTGTGCAGCAGCCAGCCGTAGGCCGGCACGTGAATGCACAGATAGAGGACGATGGTAGCCGTGACCATTCCCGGCAGGCCTGCGGCCTGCGCGCCAAACACCTTGACGATGGGAAAACAGATGGCGCAGAGCAACGCCAACGCAAGCTGGAAGCGCAACCGTCCGAGCCCGTTCGCCAGCATGGCGATGCCATTGCCGGCGGCTTCGACGACTGCCCAGACGGCCAAGGCGGTGAGAAGTCCGGTGGAAATCTCCATGCGTGCGCCCAGCCACACATCGAGAAGCCACGGCGCCGCGGCAAGCAGCACCAGACTGGCCGAGAGGGAGAGAAACAGGCTCCAGCCGAGCGCCCGCCAGACTGTCCTGTGGATCCAGGCCTGATCACCCTGCGCTTGCGCCTCTGCATAGGCGGGCCACAGCGGCTGGAGCAGAAGGTTCACGCCCATGGGGATCACGCTGAACAGGGTCCGCGCCACCGCGTACTGCCCTACCGCATCGGCGCCGAGGACGTGCCCGGCAATCAGGTGATCGCTGCTGTAGAGCAACGCGGCGCCCAGTTGGAGGACGAAGAAGGCAAGGCCGGTACGGCCGAGATCCCGGATATCGCCACGGCGAAGTTCGGACAGGCGTGGCGTCAGGCGGTTGCGGGGCAGCCACGTCAGTGCGTTGGCCATTGCGGCAATCAACGGCCCGCCCATCAACGCCGCCACCAGCGTGGGCAGACCGGCATCGTGCCGTATCGCCAGCCACACCAGCGCCAGCGACATCAATGCCCCCGCACCCTGCCACAAATTTGCGACATGGCTGACCTGCAAGCCATACTGCGCGCGGGCTACCGCGACGAGCGGCATGATGAGGGCGAACATTGCCGCGAACGCCGTGACGGCCGTCCGGGCGTCGGTGGCCAGGGCGTCGCGGGCGCCGAACAGCGTGGCCCACGGTATACGGGCCCGAGCCAGCAGGAAGACGGAGAAGCCGACGACGGCCGCCGCCAGAAGCAGCACGAAGGTGCTCGACACCAGGCGGCGAACCGCCGCATGGTCGTTCAGGCCGGCGGCCCGAGCCGAGGCGCTCATCAGGGCGTTGCCGAGGCCCAGGTCGGCGAAGGTCAGCAGCATGGTCAGGGAGGTGATGGCCGCCCAGATGCCGAAACGCTCGCCTCCAAGATGGGCAAGGCACAGGGGCACCATCAGGAACTGGGCGCCGGCGGCAATGACCCTGGCAACGCCGCCGGCCCCCGCGCTGAACATGACCCGCAGGCCGCGCGAGCGGGCGCGAGCAGTTTCCGTTTCGAACGGCACGCCAGGCACTGCGCCACGGCCTTTGCGGCGCATCGCGCTCACGTGCCAGTGTCCCGGGGCGACGTCCGGTTTGGAGCGTGCGGTGGTTCGAAGGGTGGTCGATCCATGTGAACTGTGTGGATTGCGCGGTACCCTGACCGACAAGAAATTTGCAGCGGGGAAGCGCGCGCGACCACGATGGGGATTGTCACCTAGGCGCGCATCCGGCGAAAGCTCAAATAGCCGCCGATTCGCGCCCTACATCGGGATGTGCCTGGTTGCGCGGTTGCGTGTATCGGTTCGCAAAGGGATGGGAAGAACGCCCTGCCGGAGGGGCACCCGGTGGTTCCGCCGACATGTGGCGGAATCCCGCGTTTGCGGCACCCTCGCGTCAAACCAGGTCCGCCCCCACCACCGCCTGCAGCACGACTTCCCGATGCCCGTGCCGCATGCGGCTGGAAAACCACCACACGGCGCCCTTCTTCACCGGCCAGCCTGCCGGCTGGCCGGTCATCAGCATCGCGGCGACCTGGCCGAGGGTGGGCTGGTGGCCGACGACCAGCACCGTGGCGTCGTCGCCGGCATCGGGCCATCCGGCGGCGTCGAGCAGGTCCGCCGCGGTGGTGGATGTGCCGACCTGCGGCGAGACTTCGACATCCCGTCCCAGGGGCTCTGCGGTTTCGCGGGTGCGGCGCGTCGGGCTGACCAGGATGCGCGCTCCATGCGGCAGGTGCCGGTTGAGCCAGCGCGCCATGCGTTCGGCCTGGCGCCGGCCTTTCGTGGTGAGTGCGCGGGCCTCATCGGGAAATCCGTCTTCGGCTTCGGCGTGGCGCCACAGCAGCAGGTCCATGATCTTCCTCCCTATTCTGCGGCCCGGCGCAACCGTCGGCTCAGTCGGTCGAGCCGTCGCGGCAGGGCGTACAGGTCGGGCTTGAGACGCGAGGCGTGGCGTGTCAGCAGGTCGATGACGGGGCCGGTGAGCCGCGGGTCGGCCAGGAGCAGTCCGCCTAGCAGGCGTTGCGCCGCGAAGAGATCGCAGATGCGGCCGAGTTCGCCCTGGTAGCGCGACAGGCGCAGGAGTTCCTTGCGGGTGCGCGGTGGCTGCTCGCCGAGCGAGGAAAAGAACTCCAGCGTGTAGCGCAGACGCTTCAGGGCGATGCGCAGTCCGTGCAGCCCTGGCAAGTCCAGGGTATGGGCCGCCTTGATCTTCCCCAGCACACGCTGCCGCAGCTTTTCGACGCGCCGCGCTGCGAAGCCCCGGAGCCCCTTCTGCCCCGGCGTGGGAGGGGCGGGATGGTGCAGGGTCGCGCCCAGGGCCAGCATCAGTTGTCCGTATTGCGCGGCCTGCAGGGCCGAACGGGCCTGGCCGCGGGCTACGGCGCGTTCCACGGCGGCAGCGGCCATTACCTGGGCGAGCGCCTCGTCCTCAGGAAAATCGGCCTGGATGGGTGCCAGGATTTCGTCCATGACCACATCCCACTCGCGCGCCGGCGCCAAGGCCCGGGCAAGTTGCCTCGGCGGTGGCCCCAGGGTCACAGCCTGGTCCGGCGGCAGGGCGGGGCGGAACAGGCGCAGGGCGGAGCGTAATCGGCGCAGCGCCACCCGCATCTGGTGAATGTATTCCGGATCGTCGTCGGCAATGGCGCCTTGCTGGTTGGCTTGCAGATGCTCGATGCAGCCTGCGGCGACCCTGGCGAAAGCTTGCCAGTGGGATAGCCCGGCAGTGAGCTGCGGGTGCTGTGCGCGCACCGGCCGCGGGGCCTCGCCAAGGTAAAGACGGTAGCCGCGCTCGGCCTTGGACGCGGATTCCGGACGAAGCGCAACGGCAAGCGCCAGAGCTTGTGCGAGGCCGAAAAGGTCGGCTACCCTGCCGCGCTCCAATTCCAGTTCGAGTTCGCAGATGGGCTCTTCGCGGTCGCCGGCGCGAATGCTGCCGCGGTCGAGCATGATCAGGATGGCGCCGTCGCCATCCACCGGGCAACGCCAGGTGCGGCGCGTGAAGTGGGTCTCGAACACCGGGACGAGCGCGCCGTTGCGCTGGAGCGCCTCAAGCCGCTGCCGCAGGGGCGCCAGGTCGATGGCCGAGAAGTCGAATCCGCCCGCTGCAGGCGCGGGCTGCTCCCACTCGGGGCGATGGGAGAGCCCGCCGACCGCCTCGCCGGCGCACTTGACGGTCTGCAGGCGCGGCCCGCCGCCGGCGCGCAGGCGCACGGCAACGCGTTCGCGCTGCAGATCCAGATCCGGCGTGTCGAAGTAAGTGTTGTCCAGGCGCTGTTCGTCGCCCAGGGGCTCGGCGTTGCGCACCAACGGGTGGCCGAGCAGCGCCGGCACCAGGGCGGGGGAGAGGCTGAGCTTGAGTTCGGTTTCAGTCGCCACGTCGGGTTCCTCCACGGGCAGGCCCGAGCGAACGCCGGGATGGGGAGGGCTCCGATTCTAGGACGGACGGGTCGCAGCCGCCACCTCGCCCGCGTGACAGGTGCGCACGTGCACGGTGCGCCGCCGCCATGCGCACCAGGTTACGGCGAGCCCTTCGCCGCGGCCGTGCCGGCCGGGACGAAGGGGTCTGGTTGGGGCGACGTCCGTTCAGGCGATGCCGCGGTTGCCGGATACGCCGATGAGACGCGGGGTGTTGAGCTGGCGGGGGGTGACGGTCCTGCGGTTGCGCAGCCAGCCGGCCACCACGTCCCAGACGGGTTCGCCGCTGGCGCCTTCGGCCACCGGCGCCCAGCCCGCAACCTTGTAGGTCTTGTTCGGCTCGATGGGTTTGCCGTCGAGGCGCATGTCCAGGATGCGCTTGCCGATGGCGGCGTGGGGATCGCAGGCGTAGGTGAGCCCACCCACGCGTACCATGTCGCCCCCCTGCTGGTAGTAGGGGTCGGGGTTGAAGAGGTTGTCACCCACGTCCTCGAGGATGGTCTTGATCATCTCGCCGCTCATGTCGGTGAGGGTGGAGGCGGGATAGGTGATGGCCGTCTGGTCCATCACATGCTCGAAGGTGATGGGCTGGCCCGGCAGCAAGGTGGTGCCCCAGCGGAACCCGGGGGAGAAGGCGATCTGGGCGCCTTTGACTTCCATCAGTGCATCGAGGATGAGCTGGTCCCAGGTGCCGTTGAAATTGCCGCGACGGTAGAGCAGGCCTTCGGTCACGGCGAGCTGCTCTTCGAGCTTCGCCTTGTGGGGCGCGCGCACCGATTCGATGTGCGCCGCCATTTCCTTGTCGGCGGGCAGCAGGTTGGAGAACACCGGCAGCAGCTTGTAGCGCCATCCCTTCAGCTTGCCGCCGCGCACGTCGAAATCCAGCACCGACAGGAACTTGCCGTTGGAGCCGGAGTTGGCGACCAGGGTGTGGCCCTTGGCGTTCCTGACGGGCACCGGCTGGGGCACCGCGTCGTGGGTGTGGCCGCCGAGGATGACGTCGATGCCGGTGACGCGCCCGGCCATCTTCACGTCCACGTCCATGCCGTTGTGGGACAGCACCACCACCACCTGGGCGCCTTCGGTGCGGGCGCGGGTGACGGTCTCCTGCATGGTGTCGTCCTGGATGCCGAAGGTCCAGTCGGGCACCATCCAGCGCGGGTTGGCGATGGGGGTGTAGGGGAAGGCCTGGCCGATGACCGCAACGCGCACGCCGTTCATCTCGCGCATGGCGTAGCCCTTGAATACCGGGTCGCCGAAGTCCGTGGTGCGTACGTTCTGGGCGAGGAATTCCACCTTGCCCTTGAAGTCCTTGTCGATGATCTCCTTGACGCGTTCGGCGCCGAGGGTGAATTCCCAGTGGGCACTCATCATGTCGACGCCCAGGAGCTTGGCGGCGTCCACCATGTCCTGGCCCTTGGTCCACAGGGCCGTTGCCGAGCCCTGCCAGGTGTCGCCGCCGTCCAGGAGCAGCGCTGCGGGACGCGAGGCGCGCAATTGCTTCACCAGCGTGGCGAGGTGGGCGAAGCCGCCCACCCGCCCGTAGGTGGCGGCGGCGGCTTCGAAATCGAGGTAGGTGAGTGCGTGGGCCTCAGCCCCCTTGGGCCGGACGCCAAAGGCCCTGAGCAACTGTTCGCCCACGATGTGCGGGGCCCTGTTGCGCGCTCGGCCCACACCCAGGTTGACGCTGGGTTCGCGGAAATACACCGGCAGCAACTGGGCGTGACAGTCGGTGAAATGCAGCAGGTGGACGTTGCCATAGCGCGGGACATCATAGAGTTCCGCGCCGCGTTCGGCGGCGAGGACGCCGGGGGCATCCAGAGCGAATCCGGCGGCGGTGCCGGCGGCAAGGACCTGCAGAAATTCGCGACGGCTCAGGGACATAGTTATCCTCCTGAAATGAAAAAGGCTTGACCGGCGGGTCAAGCCTTACCCAAGACCCGGATGTCCGGCGCTTCGCCGACGCGTTGTCCGCCCGGCAGTCAGGACGAACAACGCGGGCTCTTGGCCGGCACCTACTTGTTTACGGGTGAGTTGAGGTCGAGCAAGAGGGCTACAAGGTCTTTTATTTGCGCTTCGTTCAGTGCCCCCACATGCCCGAAGCGCGGCATGGCCGAACAGAGGTTGTGGGCCTTGGCGTTGTAGATCTTGGTGTAGACGTATTTCTGCATGTCCGGGCCATTGCCGCGCAGCTTGCCGAAGTGGAAGAGGCTGGGTCCAAGGGTGCCGAAGGACGTCTCGGCGGGGCTGATCTGGTGGCAGTTGTAGCAGTTGCCGCCCACCGGCAGGCCGGGCTTGTCGGTCCAGGTGAAGCCGCGCCCGCTCTGGGCGATGCGCTCGCCGGACTTCCAGTCGCCCAGCAGCTTGCCGTCGGCGGGCAGTTTCACGGCCGCCATCTGGTCCTGCTCCAGGCGCTGGGCCACTTCCTTGGGCGGGTTGTTGGCGCTGCGGTTGCACACGGCCTGCAGTCCGTCCTCGTCGAGGCGGTCGACGCTGGCGATGCCGCGCGGCTGGAAGTCGCGCTTGAGCATGGCGATGGCCTCGGAGCGGTAATCCTTGTCGGCCTGGGCGGGTTGGGGCAGCAATAGCGCCGCGGACAGCAGCATGGATGTCTTGATGATGTTGTTCATGGCATTTCCTCCCTCTCAGCGCTTGACGCCCGGTCCCTTGTACACGTTGCCGTTGGCGTTCACCGTCAGGTAGGTGAGCAGCGTGGTCACGGCATCGGACAGGTACTTGGGTTCGGGGAAACGTTGCTGGCGGAAGCAGTCGTTCATGCGCCACTGCTGGGTCAGCATGAAGCCGCCCGTCATGCGGTAGCCCGGCCAGCCCTGGAAGGACTTCATGGCGTCCTCCTTCTTGGCCAGGTTGGGCAGTTGCTGCATGCGGATGCGCTTGCCGTCGTCGCCGTGGCAGGTCTCGCAACTGAAGTCGTAGGGTCCGGCGCGGTAGGCGAACACCGCCTTGCCCAGTTCGTAGGCTTCGCGCTCCCGGGGGTGCTTTTGTGGTACCGCCACCGCCATGCCGCGGGACTGGCTGGCAACGTAGGTCACCACCGAGACGTGGTCGGGAGTGTTCTGTTCATTGCTGAAGGGCTGCTTGCGGATGTCCGCTTCCTGGTAGCCCAGGTACCTGGTCATGCAATGGACCACGCGCCGCTCTGCGTCCATGACCTTGTCCGCGTCCGCAAAGTAGCGCGGCATCTGCACGTAGGCGCCCCTGACCACGCCGGCGCCCAGCCCCAGGTCGCACTGGGCCATGGATCCGCCATCCGGGCCGCGCTTGTTCTTCCAGATGTCCTCGCCCTTGGCCTCGAACAACTCGGCCGGGCTGTCCGCCTCCAGGACCTCGCGGAACTTCTCGAATTCCGCGGTGGTTGCGTCCTTGGTGGATTTGGCGGCCTCCTGCTTGGTGACGGCCTTCTTGGGCGGGGCAGGTTTGTTGACGACCTGCTGCGCCAGCACGGCGCCGCAGGAGAGTGTGCCGACAACGGCGCCGAGCACGAGCAACGGCTTCATCATGGTCTCCTCCGTAGGGTGGGTACTGCACCGGAGCGGCCTTGCGCCGCTCCGGTGTGTCGTAGGCCTTGTGCGCGGTCCGAAAAAACGCGCCCTTCCATGGGCGCGCAGTCTCCCAAACACCCTCGGCGGGTGCTCAGGCGACGGTTGTCTCGTCGGTGCGCTTGTCGCCCTTGTTGTCGGTCCAGGTGATGACGACCTTGTCGCCGGCCTTGGCGCCCTTGACCTTGAAGCCGAGAACGGGATTGCGGGAAACCGAAGTGTTGGTGCCGGCTTCGACCACCGTCTTGCCCCCGACTTCCACGACAATGGACTGGATGTAGTGGGCGGGGATGGTCTTGCCGCTGGAGTCCTTGCGTTGGCCCGTCTCCATGGCGTGGCTCATCAGCACCTTGATGTCGGCGACATCGCCTTCCATCTTGGCACGAATCTTCATCGGATCAGCCATTTATCCTTCTCCGTGTGTGGTTGTGCATTGCCGCTCAGCCGCCGCAGCCGCCGACGGTGAC
>JACQYB010000060.1 GCA_016208415.1 Betaproteobacteria bacterium
CGAGACAGGCGCTCAAGCTCGGATATCACTTCTGCCGTACACGACAACTCAACCGCTACTCGTGCCATGAACCACCCCCTTCTACCAAGCGGAGTGGGTATCATAATACTATCGCCTGTTAATGCAATTAAACACTAGCGCACGCCGCCGAGTTCCTTGCGCAGTGCCTCGATGTTGCGCTCATGCAGGGCCACCCGGTCCTTGTAGGGCTGCAGGCGGTCCAGCACCTTCTGGTAGTTGCGCTCGTCACCGTGGCGAACGGCTTCCTGTTCGGCGAGTTCCTTCTTTGCCTGCTCCAGGCCGGCCTGCTCGCCTTCCAGCTCCTGTTCGAGGATCTTGCGCCGGTCGGTGTCGCGCTTTTTCTGGGTGGCGTCATCGACCTTCGGGAAGGCCGCCGACGCCCCGTTGGCGGGGGCACCCCTGGGTCGCGACGCGGCGGAATTGCCGCCGGGGATGGTGGATAGGGGCTCGAGATGGATGCGCTTGCAGTTGCGCCCGGCGATGTTCGAATAGGTCACCGCACCGTCGGCTTCCACGCACTTGAAGATGTCCGCCCAGGCCGGCGTGGGAGCAGCGCACAAGGCCGCGAGCGCCGCAATGACGGTCACGGGGCTGGGGATCGCGGATCGTGCGGAGCGGGATGCAGGCATCGCGGGTCGGTGGGCAATACGCAGAGAAGCAGCAGGCTCAAGTGTATGCGTTGCGCAGTCCATCAAAACAAAAAAAAGAAGGACGGGCAAGCCCGTCCTCCCGCGATTGCAGCCGACCCGGAATGGATCAGATGCTGTAGTACATCTCGTACTCCACCGGATGGGTGGTCATGCGGAACCTGGTGACTTCCTCCATCTTGAGTTCGATGTAGGCGTCGATCATGTCCTTGCTGAACACGCCGCCACGGGTCAGGAACTCGTGGTCGTTGGCCAGGTACTCGAGGGCCTGCTCCAGGCTGGAGCACACGGTCGGGATCTTGGCATCCTCTTCCGGCGGCAGGTCGTAGAGGTTCTTGTCGGCCGGATCGCCGGGGTGGATCTTGTTCTGTATGCCGTCCAGACCGGCCATCATCATGGCGGTGAAGGCCAGGTAGGGGTTGGCGGTGGGGTCCGGGAAGCGCACTTCGATGCGGCGGGCCTTGTCGGACTGGACATAGGGCACGCGGATGGAGGCGGAACGGTTGCGGGCCGAGTAGGCCAGCTTGACCGGGGCCTCGAAGCCGGGCACCAGGCGCTTGTAGGAGTTGGTGCCGGGGTTGGTGATGGCGTTGAGCGCGCGGGCGTGCTTGATGATGCCGCCGATGTAGTACAGCGCGAACTCGGACAGCCCCGCGTAGCCGTTGCCGGCGAACAGGTTCTTGCCGTCCTTCCAGATCGACTGGTGCACGTGCATGCCGGAGCCGTTGTCGCCGACGATGGGCTTGGGCATGAAGGTCGCCGTCTTGCCGTAGCTGTGGGCCACGTTATGCACCACGTACTTCAGCACCTGGGTCCAGTCGGCGCGGCGCACCAGGCTGTTGAACAGGGTGCCGATCTCGCACTGGCCAGCGGTGGCCACTTCGTGGTGATGCACTTCCACCTCGACGCCGCAGTCCTGCATGGCCAGGCACATGGCCGAGCGGATGTCCTGCAGGGAATCGACCGGCGGGACCGGGAAATAGCCGCCCTTGACGGTGGGACGGTGGCCGATGTTGCCGCCTTCGAACTTGTCGGCGGAGGCCCAGGCGGCCTCTTCGGAGATCACCTTGCAGTAGGAGCCGGACATGTCCACCTTCCACTCCACGGAGTCGAAGATGAAAAATTCCGGCTCGGGACCGAAGTAACAGACGTCGCCCAGGCCGCTGCTCTTGAGGTAGGCCTCGCCGCGCTTGGCCAGGGAACGGGGGTCACGGTCGTAACCCTTGCCGTCGGAGGGCTCCACCACGTCGCAGGTCAGCACCACGGTGGTCTCGTCCATGAACGGATCGACGAAGGCCGTGGCCGCATCGGGCATGAGCAGCATGTCGGAAGCCTGGATGCCCTTCCAGCCGGCGATGGAGGACCCATCGAAGGCATGGCCGGATTCGAACTTGTCCAGTTCGAATGCCTTGACCGGTACGCTGACGTGCTGCTCCTTGCCGCGGGTGTCGGTGAAGCGCAGGTCAACGAACTTGGCCTCCTTCTCCGAAATCAGGCTCATGACTTCTTGCGGGGACATCCTCGTTTTCTCCTAAAGAAAGGCGGGTGAAATGGTTCCCGGAGCTTTAGCACGTTCCATGCCACTGCCGGAGACAAAAAAAGCATTTTCTCACAATGGCACGCCGGAAATGCATTTCGTCGCGAGCACCATAACGGTGCGTTGCCACAGCCACGGCGCACTATCGTGGTGCAATCCGGAGGTTCAGGGAAATCGCCCGGAAGTGGCCGTCGCGGGCCACGGCCTCCCGGATGCGCCGTTCCAGGTCGGCCACCCGCCGGGAATCCTCCGCCACCTCCGGAGGGAGGAATATTTCCGCCTCCACGCCGTTGGCCAGGTAGTGCAGCACGGTACGCTCCGGCACGGGCAGCTCAGGCCCCAGCAGTTGGCGCAACTGCGCCTGCAGCGCCTCGCGGTCCGGCATGCGGCTGGACAGGCGCCCTTCGGACTGCATGTCGTCCTCGGCATCGATATGCACCAGCACGTCCATCACTTCCGCGTGCTCCTGCAGCACCGTGAAGCGGGCGTGGTCGGCAATGCGATGCCCCTCCGAGACGCTGATGCGCGGATCGACCTGGATGTGGGCATCCACCAGGGCGTGGTTCGCCATGCGCCGGGTACGCAGTTCGTGCACGTCGATCACGCCCGGCGAGCACCGCAGCGTGTCCCGGATCGCGGCTACCTCGGCCTCGTCCAGGCCGGTGTCGATGAGTTCCTGCAACGCCCCCCAGCCCAGCTTGGCGCCGATGTGCAGGATCATGAAACCCATGATGGCGGCCCCCGCCAGGTCCATGTAGGTCCAGCCCAGCAGGCTGCCGCCCACCCCCGCCACCACGACCAGCGCAGAAGCGGCGTCGGCGCGCGTATGCCAGGCATTGGCGGCGAGCATGGACGAGCGCAACCGCTCCGCCACGCGCATCAGGTAGTGGTATAGCGCCTCCTTCCCCAGGGCGGTGGCCAGGGCGATCCACAGCGCCGCCAGCTCCACCGGCTCCAGCCGATCCAGATGCTGCAGCCGGTTGACGGCGTCCCACAGCACGCCCAGGCCGATGGCGGCCAGGGACACCCCAAGGACCAGCGTGGCCGCGGTCTCGACGCGGGCGTGCCCGTAGGGGTGGCGCGAGTCCGCCGGGTGGCTGCCCTTGCGGCTGGCGTAGATGACGAGGAAATCCGACAGCAGGTCGGAAAAGGAGTGCAGGCCGTGGGCGATCAGCGACTGCGAATGGGCCAGCCAGCCCACCACGATCTGCGCCACGGTCAACAACAGGTTGAGGGCAGCACTGATCCACGTGGCGCGCTGGGCCACCCGGGTACGCCGGGAATCGCCCGTCCCCGGCGGCGTTTCGACGGTCAGACCGTGCATTGGCGTTTGTCTTATACTCACAGACCGCGATTGTAGGGGCTCACGATACCATGGGACGATTGTCCGAAATCCTCGCGCTGGCACGCAGCCGCGGCGAACAGCTCAAGCTCCCGTATGCTGGCGCACTCACCCCCGGCGAGGCATGGGAAGTCCTGCAACTTGCGCCGGGCGCGAAGATGTTGGACATCCGCACGCGGGCGGAACTGGACTACGTCGGGCGCATCCCCGGCATCGTCGAGATCGAGTGGCACGCCTACGGCATGCGCACCCTCAACCCCCATTTCCTGCAGCAGTTGCGCCAGCAGGTGGATCCGGAATCGCTGGTGATGTTCATCTGCCGCAGCGGCAGGCGCTCCCACGCCGCCGCCGCTTTCGCCACCCAGTCCGGCTACTGCGAGTGCTACAACGTGCTGGAGGGATTCCAGGGCGACAAGGACGCCAACGCCCACCGCGACACCGTGGGGGGCTGGCGCCGTGCCGGACTGCCGTGGTACCAGAGTTGAATCGGCGCGACATCGTCCCCATGTTCCCCGCGCAAGACCCGGCGCAGTTCGCCAGAAAACGACACGAGAGGAGACCGACCCCATGACCCAGGCCGCCGCCATCCAGTTCGACCGCTTCAATGCCCTGGCGGACGAACAGGCCGAGGCACGCATCCTGGAGGCGCGCGCCCGGCTGGGCAAGCGCGTGGTGATTCTGGTGCATCACTACCAGCGCGCCGACGTCTATCGCCACGGCGATCTCACCGGCGATTCGCTCAAGCTCTCGCGCCTGGCCTCCCAGACCGACGCGGAATTCATCGTCTTCTGCGGCGTGCATTTCATGGCCGAAGTGGCCGACATCCTGTCGCGCCCCGAGCAGGTCTCCATCCTGCCGGACCTGGCGGCCGGCTGCTCCATGGCGGACATGGCCAGCCTGGCGAAGGTGGAGCGCTGCTGGCGGGAGCTGGAAGAGGTGGTCGGCGACCCCGACAGGCTGTTCACCCCGGTTACCTACATCAACTCGGCCGCCGACCTCAAGGCCTTCTGCGGCGAGCACGGCGGCATCGTGTGCACCTCCAGCAATGCCCGCAAGATCCTCGACTGGTCCTTCCGCCAGAGGGAGAAGGTGCTGTTCTTCCCCGACCAGCACCTGGGGCGCTGGAGCGGCTGGAAGATGGACATCCCGCTGGAGGACATGGCGGTGTGGGACCCGGACCTGGAATACGGCGGCCTCACGCCCGAGCAGATCCGCCGCGCCAAAATCCTCCTGTGGAAGGGCTGGTGCTCGGTGCACCAGATGTTCCAGCCGAGCCACATCCTGCGCTTTCGCAACCAGTATCCCGACGGGCTGGTCATCTCCCACCCGGAATGCAGCTTCGAGGTCTGCCGGCAGTCGGACGAAGTCGGCTCCACGGAACACATCATCAGGACCGTCAAGGCGGCCGCCCCCGGCACCCGCTGGCTGGTGGGCACGGAACTGAACCTGGTCAGCCGGCTGGCCGAAGAGGTCAAGGCGGAGGGCAAGATCGTCCAGTTCATGGCGCCCACCGTGTGCATGTGCTCCACCATGGCGCGCATCGACCCCCAGCACCTGGCCTGGTGCCTGGAGAATCTCGCCGCGGGCCAGACCGTCAACCGCATCGGCGTGCCGCAACACGAGGCGGTGCTGGCCAAGCTTGCCCTCGAGCGCATGCTGGCCGCCTCGTGAACGCTCCACACAGCCCCGTGCGACAGCGCCTGCACGTGGTGAGCTACAACATCCACAAGGGCTTCTCCCAGTTCAACCGGCGCATGATGATCCACGAACTGCGCGAGCGGCTGCGTGGGCTCAACCCGGACCTGGCGTTCCTCCAGGAAGTCCAGGGCATGCACGTGGGACACGTGCGGCGGCTGGCCGACTGGCCGCTGCTGCCGCAGCACGAGTTCCTCGCCGAGGGCATCTGGACCAGCACGGCCTACGGCGGCAACGCCATCTACGATCACGGCCACCACGGCAACGCCATCCTCAGCCGCTACCCCATCCTCTCCACCCAGAACCAGGACGTGTCCGACCACGCCATGGAGCGGCGTGGCCTGCTGCATTGCGAAATCACGCTGCCCTTCTCGCTAGCCCCGGTGCATTGCATGTGCGTACACCTGGGCCTGATCGCCAGTAGCCGAAGGCGCCAGATGGAGGCCATCGTCGAGCGCGTGGAACGCCTGGCGCCCGGCGACTCGCCGCTGATCATCGCCGGCGACTTCAACGACTGGCGCAACCGTGCCGACACCCTGCTGGCGGAGCGCCTCGGGCTGGAAGAAGTGTTCATGGGGGCAAGGGGACGCCCGGCGCGCAGCTATCCCAGCACGCTGCCGGTGTTCCGTCTCGACCGCATCTACGTGCGCGGTTTTCGCATCGAGCGCTCCGAGGTCTACTTTGGCCCACCCTGGTCGAAGATCTCGGATCACGCGCTGATGAGCACCCATCTCCTGGCCACCTGAACGCAGCGCCCGTGGGCTCGGAGTTCGTTCCCGGAAACCTGGTCGAACTTCTCGAATCGGGAACGGATTTCTTTCCCCTGCTGCGCCGCAGCATCGACGCCGCCCGGCACGAGATCTTCCTCGAAACCTACATCTTCGAGAACGACGACACCGGACACATGATCGCCGCCGCCCTGGCGCGGGCGGCGCGCCGCGGCGTGGCGGTGCGGGTGCTGGTGGACGGCTTCGGCGGGCGCGACTTCCCGCGCACCCTCATGCCCGCGCTGCTGGACAGCGGCGCCGAGGTGCTCATCTATCGTCCCGAGATGGGGCGCCTGCACATGGCGCGTCACCGCCTGCGCCGCCTGCACCGCAAGGTGACCGTGATCGATGCCCGGGTGGCCTTCGTCGGCGGCATCAACATCATCGACGACATGCACACCCCGGGCCACACACCGCCGCGCTACGACTACGCGGTGCGCGTGGAAGGCCCCCTGCTGGCCAGCATCCACGACTCCGCCCGCAAGCTGTGGGAACTGGTGACCTGGGCCAACTTCAAGCGCCGTTACCGGCTGCTGCAGCCGCTGGCGCCGGTCACCGACTGGCGCGGGAGCATGCGCGCCGGCTTCGTGGTGCGCGACAACCTGCGCCACCGGCGCGACATCGAGGATTCCTACCTGCAGGCCATCGCGCAAGCACGCGACTCCATCCTCATCGCCAACGCCTACTTCCTGCCCGGACGCCGTTTTCGCCACGCGCTGACGGAAGCCGCCTCACGCGGCGTCAGTGTCACCGTACTGCTGCAGGGCCGGGTGGAATACGTGTTGCTGCATTACGCCAGCCAGGCCCTCTACGGCGCCCTGCTCGACGCCGGCATCCGCATCTTCGAATACCACCGCAGCTTCCTCCATGCCAAGGTGGCGGTGGTGGACGAGCACTGGGCCACAGTGGGCTCCAGCAACATCGACCCTTTCAGCCTGCTGCTGGCGCGCGAAGCCAACGTGGTGATCCGCGACGCCAACTTCGCCGGGAGCCTGCGCGCCAGCCTGCAGCGGGCCATGGGCAACGGCGCCGCCCAGTTGCATCCGGCCGACTGGAATGCCCGCTCGGCTCCGCAGCGGCTACTGCGCTGGCTGGCCTACGGGCTGGTGCGCGCGATGATCGGCCTGGCGGGGTACGGAGGAAAGCATTGAGAACTGCGTGAGGAGCAGGTCACTCCTCGCTGCGCATCGGCGGACAGGGCGGCCGGCGGGCCGAAATCACCCCCGTATCGACCCCGGCCCAGTTCAACCCGCCGAACAGGCGCGCGTGCTCGATCTTGACGCAGCGGTCCATCACCACCTCCAGGCCCGCGGCCTGGGCCTGGCGCGCCGCCTCGTCGCTGATGACCCCCAACTGCATCCACAGCACCCGCGCGCCGATGGCGATGGCATCGACGGCGATGGCCGGGATTTCCTCCGCCCGCCGGAAGCAGTCCACGATCCCCACCGGCTCCGGGATGTCGCGCAGGCGGGGATAGCACTTCTGGCCGAGGATTTCGTCGTAGCGCGGATTCACCGGAATGATCCGGTAGCCGTGTTCGAGCATGTACTTGGCGGCAAAGTAGCTGGGGCGATACCACTGCGCCGACAGGCCCACCACCGCCAGGGTGCGATGACGCGTGAGGATGCGGCGCAGGCCGGCAATGTCGTCCACCACCATGGAATGCCCCCCTGGCTTCGGCCGCCTCGCTTGACGTTCGCCGCGCGAACCGGGCCTGCACCAAAACTGCGTTTTCAGAATCCGGCCGGCGCCGGCAGGCTTGCCGCCCGCGGCAGGCGAGAACGGTCCCAGTGGGCCAGCGCCCACGCCCACAGCGTGGCCCGCGACGCGCGCGCCAACTCCGGCGGAGGAGTCTGGCCGAGAAAACCCAGCGCCGCAACCAGGGCCGTGGCCACCGGCAGCGCATCCACCCGCGCCGCCCGCGTCTGCTTGGAGAGCTTCTCGCCCTGGGCGTTGGCGGCCACCGGCAGATGCAGGTACGACGGCGTGGACAGTCCCAGCAGGCGCTGCAGATGGATCTGGCGCGGCGCCGAGTCCAGCAGGTCGGCGCCGCGCACCACGTGGGTAATGCCCTGGTCTGCGTCATCCACCGCCACCGCCAGCTGGTAGGCGAAAAGGCCGTCGGCACGCAGCACCACGAAATCGCCCACCTCGTTTTCCAGGTCGTGTTCGCGGGCGCCCTGCAGAACATCGTCGAAGCGCACCGGCTCGGTGCTGGTCAGCACTCGCCAGGCCCGGCCGGCGCGGCCCTCCGGCAGTCCGCGGCGGCAGGTGCCCGGATAGCGGTGCTCGACACCGGCGGCCTCGGCCAGGGGAACGCCGGGATGCGAGTCGGCGATCTCGCGCCGCGTGCAGGCGCACGGAAACACCGCCCCGACGCGGCGCAGGGCGTCGAACGCCGAGCGGTAGAGTTCGAGGCGCTCGCTCTGGCGCGTCACGGGGCCGTCCCAGGCGAAGCCCAGGCGCTCCAGGGTACGCAAGATGCCCTCGGCGGCGCCCGGCTGGTTGCGCGCGACATCCAGGTCCTCCATGCGCAGCAGCCACTGCCCGCCGTGGTGGCGGGCGTCCAGGCAGCTGCCCAGGGCGGCCACCAGGGAACCGAAATGCAGCGGTCCCGTGGGCGAGGGCGCGAAACGCCCACGGTAGCCAGGCCGATCCGTTTGCCGGTGCGACATCTCCATGCCTGCGGATTCTACCGCCCGCGGCGCGTGGCCGACCCGGCGCCGCCCCTGCGCCGCCGCGACGGACGACGGGCCGGGGAAGCTTCGATATACTGCATGCTCCACACGAACCCGCCCATGGCCGCCCAACCTCAAGAGCACTACCGTCCCGCCGTCCCCGCCGCGAGGCCTGGCGCTGCTGCTGGCCTCCGCGGGCGCCATGCTGTGGCTGGCGCCCCATGCCGCACTGGCCCACTCCCTGGGCTGGGCCGGCGCCATGGCGGCGGCGCTGGGCCTGATGTCGGTCGCCACGCTGCGCCGGCTGGCCGATGCCCGGTCGGGGACATCGCAACCCGGGCGGGAACCCCACCTGTTTGTGCTTGGCGCCCTGCTCGCGGGCACTGCGTGGGGGGCGCTGCCCTTCCTCGGCGTCGTCGAACCCCAGGAACCCCTGCGCACGCCGCTGCTGCTGGTGGGGGGGCTGTGCCTGGTGGCCACGGGCGCGCTGGTGTTCGGGCGAGCCGCCTTTCATGCCTTTGCAGTGCCGGCAGTGGCGGGACTCGCGGTCTTCCTGCTGCTGCGCGGGGACGCCGGGGGCGCATGGGGCGCAGCGGGTTTCGGCGCACTGCTGGCGGGTCTGCACCACGTAAACCTGGGCCGCCTGCTCGCCGCGGCGCACTTCCAGGGGAGCGGTGCGACACCGCCGCCGGAGGCGTTCCAGGCGCGCCCGGATTCCGTGCCGCCGGAGCACCCGCACGGCCCGCGGCCCTTCGCGGCGTCCGGCGAACCCCTCGGCGGGGCGGCGCGCGATGGCGCCCTGCGGGATCTGGTGGCACTGGCCTCCGACTGGTACTGGGAGCAGGACGGCGAGGGGCGCTTCACGCGCATCACCGTCAGCGCCACGGCGCCGCTGGCGCATCCGCCCTTCACGCTGCTCGGGCGGTGCCTGTGGGAACTGGAGCACATCCGCGGCGTGTCCGCCGAGCAGTGGCGCAGCCTGCGCGACAGGATGCAGCAGCAGAATGCCTTCCGCGATTTCGCCTACCAGGTGGAAGCCGCCGCCGGCGAAGTGCACTGGTACAGCATCAGCGGCCAGCCGCTGAAGCATGCCGACGGGCGCTTTGCCGGCTACCAGGGCGTGGGCCTGGACGTGACCGAGCAGATGCGGGGCGAGGAACGCTATCGCTTCCAGGCCAACCATGACCCCCTCACCGGCCTGCCCAACCGCCGGGTGCTGGACGACCGTCTCGAGCAGGCCGTGGTGCAGGCGCGCCGCCAGCGCCGCCACGTGGCGGTCATGGTGCTGGACCTGGATCACTTCAAGGTCATCAACGACACCGAAGGCCACGCCGCCGGCGACCATGTGCTGGGCGTCGTCGCCGAGCGACTGCGCGCCCTGGTGCGCGAGAGCGACACGGTGGTGCGCCTTGGCGGCGACGAGTTCGTGGTGCTGCTGCCCGAGATCGCGCAGGTGCGCGACGCCGTGACGGTGGCCGAAAAGATCATCGCCGGGCTCAAGGAACCGATCATGGTGGGCGAACGCCACCACGTCATCGGCGTGAGCATCGGCGTGGCCATCTTCCCGGACCACGCCGCGCTCGCCGATTCCCTACTGGAGAGGGCCGACCAGGCCATGTACGCGGCCAAGCGGCGCGGTGGCTCCGGCTACGAGATCTGCAACCGGGCCGGCGATCCCGCCGCGGTCGACACGACGGGCGTGCTCGACGATCGGCGCAAAGGGTGTTCCGCCAGCGCTTCGCACGACTGAGGTAGCGTCTCCGAGGTCCGGCCAAGCGCTCCGGCGCGGTTCATATCATTGCGCGTGCGCTTCGCGCGTCATCCTGGACGCCGGTACCCTTGCCCCCGGAATGCTGCTTCCTCATCAACGATCAGGCCGAACGCGGCCCCCGTCCGGTCCCCAGAGTGCTTCGCCGAGAACCTTCCGGCAGGCTCGGGACGTGACCGGGACATGAGCCTTCCGCCGGGCCGCTCCGAGGAAAGCCCGGTCCCTCCCGGAGGGACCGCGCGCAGCGCGAGGGTGCCCCGATGAGCACCCGAGGCCGCGCCATCCTGCTTTCCGTGACGGCCCTCCTGGTCTCGGGAGTGCTCTGGTGGGCACTGCGCGCCGCGCTGGAAGCAAGGTTGATTGCCACCGCCCAGCGCGACCTGCACACCATCGTGGATCTGGTGTCGCTGGATCTGGATCGCCTGGCCGACGATGCCCCCGCGCTCCACGGATCCGCGCTGCTGGCGCAGGCATCCCGAACGAACCGGGAGCTGGCGGCAACGCTGGCGCGGGTCAGCGACGAAAACTTCCGCAGCATCCATTTCTTCGACGCGGCGGGCGAGGTGGTGCGGATTGGCGGAACCGCGCCCGGCGATATCGCCCGATCGTCTTTCACGCCCGAGATCGTTCGTCAGGCTCGGTCGGCGGGACTGGCGCCCGCCTCCGCCCGCCAGGGCGCGTTGTTCGACCCCTACCACGACGTGCATCAGCGGGAAGTGGTCGGCGTCTGGCGGTGGATCGCCGCCAGGGAACTCGGGATCGTGGCCGAACGGCCGTACGACCGGTTCATCCAGCCGATTCGCTGGATCGACGCGACCTTTGGCATCGCCCTGCTTCTCGGGGTCCTGGCGTTCATCTTCCTCACCCGGGTGGATCTTCGGGAATTGCGCGCTGCATTCCGGCGATCCGACATCAGCGCCTGCGGGCCGTACGAGATCAAGCGGCTGATCGGCGAGGGCGCCATGGCAAACGTCTATCTCGCCGAGCACACGCATCTCAAGCGCGTCGTTGCCCTCAAGCGGCTGAAGATCCACGCCCAGAGCGACGAGCTGCTGGAACGCTTCGATCGGGAAGCACGCCTGGCCAGCCAGCTCGCGCACCCGAACATCATCACGGTTCTGGACCACGGCAGCGTCCCGGGGGGCGGCTTCTACTACGCCATGGAATTCATCCGCGGGCTCACCCTGACGCAATGGGTGGAGCAGCACGGCCCGTTGCCACCGGCCCGTGCGGTTCGCATCCTGCGACAGATCTGCGCCGCGGTCGGGGCGATGCACCAGCGGCAACTGCTCCACCGCGACATCAAGCCCGACAATGTCATGGCCTACGCGGCCCATGGCGACTACGACCTGGTCAAGCTGCTCGACTTCGGACTCATCAAGGATCTCGAGCACACCGCCACGCGCGATCTCTCGCGCGACGCGCGTGTTCTCGGAACCCCGGCGTTCATGGCGCCGGAACGGCTTGTCGATCCGCGCATCGTCGACCGCCGCACCGACCTGTACGGCATCGGCTGCATCGGGTTCTATCTCCTGGCGGGGCGCAAACCCTTCGAGGCGGGCCGCGACGCCGACCTGGTCCAGCAGATCCAGCACATCCAGGCACCCGCCGTGTCGTCGCTGTCGATCTTCGCGATACCGCAACAGCTCGATCAACTCATCGCCAACGCCTTGGCGAAGAACATGGAGTTGCGCCCCGCCGACGCGGAAGACTTCGACGCCGCCCTGAAGGAAATCGAGCGACAGGCCCCCTGGCACCGGGAACAGGCGCGCCTCTGGTGGATGAGCGTCTTTCCCGCCTGATGTCGCCGAGCGAACGGGACAAGCTTCCGCGAGCTGCGGCGACGACGACGGAGCCTTTCCGAAGACGGGTCCGCTGAAAGCAGGAATGCCAGAGCGGCGTCTGGCCTTGGAATTTGGTGGCGGGGAGTTTACCGCCGAACCCCTTCCCTTTGGGGCCAGAGAGTAATGGAGAGTGCTTCTGCGGGCGTCTGTCCATCAGCTTCGGCACGTTGCCGGGCGTTTGAAGGTCGACCTGCGCACCGGGCGTGAGCTCCATGATCTTCAGTCGTATCTGGTTGTTTTTGTCTCCCGCGCCAAATCTTCGTGGCGCGCCGCCAAGTCGCGCGACAAATACGGGAAGTTATTACCCTTTCTATTACCCTTACTTAAGGGTAATTACCCTTTCTCCCGCCCACCCCTTGCCACAGGAAATTTCACTAAACACCAACATCAGTGAAACCGTACTTTCATTACGTAAGGCAGATAGTCACATTTTCCGCCACTTGGCGGCCGGCCCACGCCCCTGGCACTCGACCTTGCCTGCCGCCTGCTGTTCGCGCAGCACCCGGCGAACCATGTCGCGACTGACGCCCGGGCAGCGCAGTTCCAGTTGCGCGACTGAAAATTCCCCGCCGAACTGCCCGATGGCCGAGATCACCTGATCGGTCTTCGCACCACGTGGCGCCTTGGTCTCGCCCACGCGCTCAGCGAACTCCTTGTAGGCCGTTTTCAGGATGAACAGCACGTAGTTGATGTAAGGCCAGGGATCGTGTTTGCCCTCGTGCCAGCCCTGTGAGCTTTTCTCCAGCGTCTCGTAATAGCGATCCTTGTTCTGTTCGACCAGGCGCTCCAGGCTTATGTACCGGCCCACCTCGTAGCCAAGCTGGTAGCTTTGCAACAGCCAGAGCAACCGCGAGACACGGCCGTTGCCATCGCGGAAGGGGTGGATGCACAAGAAGTCGAGATTGAAAGCCGCCAGCGCGATCAGCGGCGGCACCCAGCCCTCGTCCAGGCAGCGGTGCCAATCGAGCACCAAATTGGCCATGCGTGCCGGCGTCTCCGATGCCGGCACGGTGCGAAACCTGACCCGCTCGCGGCCATCCGGATAGCGCTCGATGATGTCGCCGTCCTTTTCCTTGTACTGCCCGGCATCCCAAATCTGTCCGCGCGTCAGGGCGTGCAGTCGCTTGATCGTCTGCTCATCGACCTGGATGCCAGCGGCCTCGCCATGAATCCACGCCAGGGCGTCGCGGTAGCCGCGCACCTCTTCCTCGTCGCGACCGCGGAATAAGGGCTTCGGCGCAACAAGAATGTCTCGCACCCTTGCCGGATCGACCGACACGCCCTCAATGCGATTCGATGACACAGCGCTTTCGATCAGCGCGTGCTCGCGCAATGCCTTCAGACGCTGAGGGGACTGGCGCGTATAGAGTTCCTGCTTACCGCGGAATTCTCCGAGATCGGTGAGATACCAAGCAGTGGCCGGTGGGACTCCAAGGCTGCCGGCGGCGAAAGATCGTAGGGTGGATTTCATGGGTTTATGCCACAGATGCCGAGGGTTTGTTGTCTTGGCTGGCGTCGATCAAGATGATGTTCTCGGCAGCATCCAGGCCGAGATCCCGGCGATAGCGCATAACCTTCTGAAGTTCGCTATCGCTGAAATGCAGAATTACCGTGATCGATTTCCTCGTGTTATTGGCCACCTCGTAGACGCCGACCTGTTTTTCAAGGGCGGTCTCAAGTACCAAGTGCAACACCTGAAGATTGTCCATTTGAATCATGCGCTTGCGCCTTGACGAGCAATTCGGCGTAGACCTCCAGAGGCGAGCGGAAGCCATGGATCTTGCGCGGTCGGCAATTGAGCCGCAAGGCGATGGCATCGAGCTCATCCTGGGAGAAGCTCGAAAGGTCCGAACCCTTGGGCAGGTACTGGCGCAGCAGGCCGTTGGTGTTCTCGTTGGAGCCGCGCTGCCAGGGGCTGTGGGGGTCGGCGAAATAGACCGTCACCCCGGTGTGTGCGCTCAATTCGCGGTGGCGGCTCATCTCCTTGCCCTGGTCGTAGGTCAGCGTCTTGCGCATCGGCTCATGCACGCGGTTGAGGGCGGAGGTCGTGCCCTCCTGGGCGGCCTGGGTGATGCCGGCTGTCGGCGCCGAAGGCCAGGTAGTTCGGCATGCGAGAAGGGTGTGAACTGAATTCCCGCCCTTCGCCATTCCGCTCGACGACTGCGACCTCAATCGACCAGTTCGTAGGCCGTGCTGCGCCCGCCGCCGGCCATCCTGCGCACCACGCCCAGCGCGATCAATTCGCTGATGTCGCGCAGCGCTGTATCCGCTGAGCATTTGGCAATGGCTGCCCATTTGCTGCTGGTCAGCTTGCCCTCGAAACCGTCGAGGAGGCGGTTGAGCAATTTCACCTGCCTTACGTTCAGCGGCGTGCCCGCCCAGCGCTGCCAGAAGCGCGCCTTTACCAGGACGGCGTCGAGGGTGTGCTGGGCGCTGTCTACCGCCCGCAGTAGGGCGCCGAGGAACCACGCCAACCACGCGGTGACATCCAGCGCGCCTTTCTGGGTGTGCTCCAACACGTCGTAGTAGTCCTCGCGCTCGCGCTGGATTTGCGCCGACAGGCTGTAGAAGCGTTGCGGGCTATCATCGGCGCGAGCCAGAAACAGATCGCCCACGGCCCGGGCGATGCGGCCGTTGCCGTCCTCAAAGGGGTGCAGGGTCACCAGCCACAAGTGCGCCAGCCCCGCTTTGATCAACGCCGGTTCGGGCATATCGGCATTCGCCCAGGCCAGGAAATCGGCAACCTCCGCTTCCAGCCGCGCAGCGGGCGGTGCCTCGTAGTGGACGCGCTGGCGATGAACCGGGCCCGACACCACCTGCATCGGACCAGAGGCATCGTCGCGCCAGACACCGACACGGATTTGGGCAAGGCCGCCATACCCGGTGGGAAACAATGCGGCATGCCAGCCAAACAGCCGTTCCGGTGTCAGAGGTGCAGCACAGCGGGCCGTGGCGTCCAGCACCATCTCAACTACGCCCTCGACGTGTCGATCCACCGGAGCAAGGGCACCGATGTCCACGCCGAGGCGGCGGGCAATCGATGAGCGCACCGACTCGACATCGAGCCGTTCGCCCTCGATTTCGCTGGTCTTGACCACGTCCTCGGTCAGCGCCGCCAGGCTGGCCTGGTCGCGCAGTGGCATGCCGACATCCGCCAGCCTGCCCAGAAGCTGCCCTTGGACGCGGCTGACTTCGGCCAACGGGCCCGCCAGGGCGGCGAGGTCGTATTGCATGGCCGGCCAATCGGCCAGTTGCCAGATGTAATGCTTATCTCCGCTATTCATGCGGCGATTGTGGCACCCATTCGCCGCAAGGGCAAGCTATTCGACGCGTCAAATGCGGCGAATAGCGGGGCGATTCACCGCAGCGCCTTCTCTCAGGCGACTTCGCACGGCGCCCGTTTTGCCACATCTGTTCCCGGCCGAGCAGCAGCGCATTGTCCAGTTGCTGATCGAGCGCGTGATCCTGCGTGACGACGGCATCGAGATCCGCTGGCACGAGATGGGCTGGCAGGCTCTGGCAGGGGAAATGCGGCCGGGCACGATCGGCGCGGAACTGATTGAACTGGAGGCTTTGGCATGACGCGCATCGTTCAGGCCGGGGAGGCCATCCAGCCGACCACACTGACCACCTTCATCCCGATTCGCATCAAGCGCAGCGGCGGGCGCAAGGTGGTGGTGCCGGCCTCCAATGACGCCGCGCCGGCGCATGACGCCCCCATCCTCACAGCCTTGTCGCGGGCATTCCACTGGCAACGTCTGCTCGACGACGGGCGGGTCAAGAGCGGCGCCGAGATCGCCCTGCGCGAGGGGCTGCATCACACAACGGTCAATGAACTGCTGCGCCTGACCCTGCTGGCACCCGACTTGGTGCGCGCCATCCTGGCTGGGAAGCAGCCGAAGACCTTGAGCCTGATCTGGCTGAAGAACAACGAGTTGCCGGGAAGCTGGGCGACGCAGCAGGCGCTGTTCGCGGGGTTCGATGCGTAGTTCGATTTCCTCTCGGTGGGCATGGCTGTCTACGAACCGTCGCCCGGCAACCCGCACGAAATCGGGGTGTCGACCAGCGGGTAGCCACAGGTAAAATGGAGAAAAGAGAGGATTCCGGGGGCTGGGGGGCGGGAAAATGCGCCATCCGCCACAGTGGGCAACACCGCATCCAAGGCTGAACCCGCGGCAGAACTGGGGCCTGAGCGGATAACAAAAAAGCCAGCGCGAGGCTGGCTTCTGGAAAGTGGTGGAGAAGAGGAGGATCGAACTCCCGACCTCCGCATTGCGAACGCGGCGCTCTCCCAGCTGAGCTACTTCCCCGTCGAGGCAGAGGATTCTAGCAGAAACCGCCCGGGATGCCAGCCCCGGTCGCAACACCCCCGGTCGCAGCGCCCGGGAGCGGGCAGGTTACTCAGGTTTCGTCGGTTTCGCCGCTGCCGCAGGCGGCGCGGGCGAGGCGGTCGGCCACGGCGTTCCAGCGCAGCTCGCGCGGGAGCGCTTCGACCAGGATGACGGTGGCGGGGCCCTCGTCGAAGGCGCGCAGGCTGGCGTAGAGTTCGTGGGCGTAGGCGCCGGGGTCGGCGGGAGCGAGTTGCCAGTGCAGGCGCGGGTGGGCGTCCAGGGCCGGGCGGCGGGCGAGCACGGCCACCACACCGCCACGGTCCAGCCACGCGGCGACCACGGCCGCCAGTTCCCGCGGCTCCACCAGGTGCAGCGGCGTGGCCGGCGCGTAGTGGGCGGCAAGGCTGCCGGGCACGCGGGGGGCGGACGCGTCGGCGCCGGCCTCCGTGGTCACGGGCTCGCCCAGCGCCGACGACAGTTGCGCCGCGGTCACGGCTCCCGGACGCAACAGCCGCGGCACCGCCCCCGATAGATCGAGGATGGTGGATTCGATGCCCACCGGGCAGGGGCCGCCGTCGAGCACCAGCCTCACGTTGCGGCCCAGTTCCCGGCGCACGTGCTCGGCGGTGGTGGGCGAGATGCGCCCGAAACGGTTGGCCGACGGGGCCGCAATGCCGCTGCCGAACGCCTGCAGCAGTTCGAGCGCCAGCGGGTGGCCGGGCACGCGCAGGCCGACGGTGTCCTGCCCGCCGGTGACGATGTCCGGCACGCTCTCGGAGCGGCGCAGGACCAGCGTCAGCGGCCCGGGCCAGAACAGGCGGGCGAGCTTGACGGCGCCCTGCGGCACTACCCGCGCCCAGCCGGAGAGATGGGTGGCGTCGGGCAGATGGACGATTACCGGGTGGTCGGCCGGGCGCCCCTTGGCGGCGAAGATCCTGGCCACGGCGGCGGGGTTGCGGGCGTCCGCGCCCAGGCCATAGACCGTCTCCGTGGGAAAGGCCACCAGTTCGCCGGCGCGCAGCAGCGATACCGCCTGTATGAGTTCAGCGCGCATCGTCGCCGATGCCGATGCGGGCGCGGGCGTCCAGTGCCCTCGCCAGGGCGGCCTGGGCGTCTCCATCGACGACGGTGAAATGCCCCATCTTGCGGCCCGGCCGGGCGTGGTGCTTGCCGTAGAGGTGCAGCTTCAGGCCCGGCACGGCCAGCAGGTCGCCCCACTCGGGTTCGTGTTGCTGCGCCCCGCGCCGGTACCACAGGTCCCCCAGCAGGTTCACCATGACGGCGGCACTGTGCTGGCGCACCGGCCCCAGCGGCAGGCCGGCCAGCACCCGCACCTGTTGCTGGTACTGGCAGGTGAGGCAGGCGTCCAGCGTGTAGTGGCCGCTGTTGTGCGGCCGCGGCGCCATCTCGTTGACCAGCAGGCGGCCGCCGGAAATGAAGAACTCCACCCCCAGCACGCCCACGTAGTCCAGTTCCGCGGCCAGCCCCAGGGCCGCTTCCTCGGCTTCGGCGCGCAACGCGCCGGGGATGCGCGCCGGCGCGATGCTCACGTCCAGGATGCCGTGGCGATGGCTGTTCTCCGCCACCGGGAAGGCTGCGGTGGCCCCATCCTCGCCGCGCGCCACCACCACGGACACCTCCGCCTCCAGGGGCAGCAGCCGCTCCAGTACGCAGGATTCGCCCTTGAAGCGGCGCAGCGCCGCCTTGGCCTCGGCCACGTTCGCCACCCGCGCCTGGCCCTTGCCGTCGTAGCCGAAGCGGCTCACCTTGAGCACGGCGGGAAACAGCGCCGGGTCGGCGGACTCGAGGTCCGCGTCGCTGCGGACCACGGCGAAGCGCCCGACGGAGAAGCCACGGTCGGCGAGGAAGGTCTTCTCGCGGATGCGGTTCTGGGCCACCGCCACCGCTTCCGCCGAAGGGCGCACCGGCATGAACTTGGCGAAGTGCTCCAGGGTCTCGGCGGGGACGTTCTCGAACTCCGTGGTCACCGCCGCGCACGTGGCAGCCATGCGCTCCAGCGCCACGCTGTCGTCCCAGGCCGCGACCAGGTGTTCGTGGGCCATGGCGCCGGCGGGGCTGTGGGGGTCCGGGTCGAGCACCACCACGCGGTAGCCCATTTCCCGCGCCGCGATGACGAAAAAGCGGCCCAACTGGCCGCCTCCGAGCATGCCGAGGGTGGCGGGGGGGAGGATCAAGGCAACACCCCGGGTCGGATCGAAAGCGCGCCGGCCATCGCCATCAGTCCAGCTTCATGGCCAGCACGCTCTCACTCTGTCGGTCACGAAAGGCTTTCAGGCGTGCGTCGAGCTCCGGATCGGTGGACGCGAGCATCGCCACGGCGAACAGCGCGGCGTTGGCCGCGCCGGCCTCGCCGATGGCGAAGGTGGCCACCGGCACGCCCTTGGGCATCTGCACGATGGACAGCAGCGAATCCAGGCCGTTGAGGGCGCGCGAGTGCACCGGCACACCCAGCACCGGCACGGTGGTCTTGGCCGCCAGCATGCCCGGCAGGTGGGCGGCGCCGCCGGCGCCGGCGATGATGGCCCGCAGGCCCCGTTGCGCCGCCGCCTCGGCATATACGAACAGCAGGTCGGGCGTGCGGTGGGCCGACACCACCCGCGCCTCGAAGGGCACCGCGAACGCTTCCAGCACGCCGGCGGCCGCCTTCATGGTCGGCCAGTCAGAACTGGAGCCCATGACGATACCCACCCGCGGGGCCGGATGCTGCTGCAGGGGCTGGTGCGGCTGCGTCACCGCCGGCCTCCCGCCAGGGCCAGCGCCCGCTCGGCGCTCACCAGGGTATTGGCCAGCAGCATGGTGATGGTCATGGGCCCGACGCCGCCGGGCACCGGGGTGATCAGCCCGGCCACCTCCTTCGCCGACTCGAAGTCCACGTCGCCGCACAGCTTGCCGGAGGCATCCCGGTTGATGCCCACGTCGATGACCGTGGCGCCGGGCTTGATCCTGTCGCCGGTGATCATCTTCGCCTTGCCCACCGCCGCCACCAGGATGTCGGCGCGCCGGCAATGTCCGGTGAGATCGCGGGTGCGCGAATGGCACACGGTGACGGTGCAGCTCTGCGCCAGCAGCAGCATGGCCATGGGCTTGCCGACGATGTTGCTGCGCCCGACGATGACCGCCTCGGCGCCGGCGAGCGGCACATTCTCGCTCTTGAGCATCTCCATGACGCCGGCCGGCGTGCAGGGCACGAAACGCGGATGGCCCTGCATCAGCGCGCCGACGTTCTCGGCGTGGAATCCGTCCACGTCCTTCTCCGGGGCGACGGCCTCCAGTACCCGGTCGGCGTCGAACTGCGGCGGCAGCGGCAACTGCACCAGGATGCCGTGCACGGCGGGGTCGGCATTGAGCGCGGCGATGCGTTCGAACACCGCCTGCTGCGCCACGTCGGCGGGGTAGTCGAACTTCAGCGAGCGCATGCCGGCGGCCTCGCAGCCGCGCACCTTGTTGCGCACATACACGGCAGAGGCCGGATCCTGGCCGACGAGGATGACGGCCAGGCAGGGCTGCACCCCCCGGGCGGTGAGCGCGGCGGCGCGTTCGGCGAGACGGCCGCGCACCGTAGCGGCCAGGGCGTTGCCATCGAGAATGCGGGCTGTCATGGGAAGGAGGCGGGGAAAAGCGCGGATTTTACCACCCTGCCCAAGGCCACAGGCGCCTTGCATGGACCGGCGACAGCGTGTCCCACCGTTGGCGACTGGACCCGCGGACTGTCCGGGAAATGGCCGCCGCAACGAACGCACGCGCACCGGCGCGCAGCCCCGTGCAGGCCGCTTCTGCCTGGCGTGTCACGTGGTCTGGCCCTCCCGGGCGTCGGCACGGCGCCCGGCCTCGAAGGCGCGGCGATTGAGTTCCACGAACTGCGGCTTGCGGGTTCGGAAACGGGCGAGCACGGCCTCCAGCAGGTTGTCCGCGGGGAACGGGAGGTGGTCGGCGATGGCGCCCAGCATGACGGTGTTGCCCAGGCGCAGCTCGCCCAGTTCGCGGGCGATGCCGGTGGCGTCGAAGGCGTGCACCTCGTAGCCCAGGGCGCGCATCTGGCCGACGGGGTCGGCCGGGTAGTCGTAGAGCCCGCCGTTGACCACCGGCGGCACCAGGCGCGCGGTGTTCACCAACACCACGCCGCCGGGGCGCAGGGTGTGGCACCAGCGCAGCGCCTCGGCGGATTCGAAGCCCACCAGCAGGTCCGCCTCGCCGGGCGCAATCTGGGGCGAGAGCACCTTCGGCCCGAAGCGCAGGTGCGAGGACACCACGCCCCCGCGCTGCGCCATGCCGGCGACCTCGGTCTTCTTCACGTCATGCCCCAGGGCCATGGCCGCTTCGGCCAGGATCTCGGTGGCGGTCATCACGCCCTGGCCGCCGATGCCGACGACGAGGATGTTGGTGGTGTTGTGGCTGGCTGGCATGGGGCGGCGCTGATTCAAAGAGGGTTGCGTGGGAGCGGGCTTGCCCGCGATGACCGCCGCGGCAATCGCGGGCAAGCCCGCTCCCACACGGCGTTCATCCCGGCCTGACGACGCTGGCCGCGTGCAGCGGCTCGGCGTGGACGATGGCGTCGGGCGCGCAGGTCTGCACGCACAGGTCGCAGCCGGTGCAGGCCGGGGTGTCGATGCGCACGAAGCTCAGGTCCACCTCGCGGCCGCTGGGCTTGACCGCCTTCTCGCGGCGCGTGACATGGATGGCGGGGCAGCCCACCTCCACGCAGTTGCCGCAGCCGGTGCAGGCGGATTCCTCGACGCGGTAGGGCCGGCGCGGCTGGTAGGCGTCGATGAGCACGCAGGGGCGGTCGGTGATGATCACCGAGGGCTCGTCGATCTTCGTCTCCTCCCGCAGCGCCTTGAACAGCGTGGGTAGCTCGTAGGGGTCCACCACCCGGATGCGCTCGGCCTTCACGCCCAGGGCCTCCACCAGGCGGGCGAAGTCCACCCGCGGTGCCGGCTCGCCGTGGATGTCGCGTCCCGAGGCGGGGTTGTCCTGGCCGCCGGTCATGCCCACGGCACGGTTGTCCAGCAGCAGCACGGTGACGTTGCCGCGGTTGTAGGTGATGTCCAGCAGGCCCTGCATCCCCATGTGCAGGAAGGTGGAATCGCCGATCACGGCCACGATGCGCTTGTTGCGGTCGGTCTCGCCGCGGCCCTTGTCCAGGCCCAGGGCAACGCCCATGGAGGCACCCATGGAGATGGTCGAATCCAGCGCGTGCCAGGGATGGCCGGCGCCCAGGGTGTAGCAGCCGATGTCGCCGGAGACGACGATGTTGCGCAACTGCGACAGGGTGTAATACACGCCCAGGTGCGGGCAGGCCACACACAGGGTGGGCGGTCGGGGGAACACCGCCTGCGCCGCTGCACCTGAGGCGGGCCCATCCTCGCCGGACCACCGCGCCAGCGCCGGGCGCAACACCTGGGGCGAGAGTTCGCCAATGCTGGGGAGCACGTCCTTGCCGTGCACCGCGATGCCGGCCGCGCGGAGTTCCAGTTCCAACAGGGGCTCGGTCTCCTCCACCACCACCAGCCGCTCGACCTGGAGCGCCAGGGCACGCACGCGCTCCACGGGCACCGGGTAGGACAGGCCCAGCCTGAGCACCGGCGCATCGGGGAAGGCCTCGCGCACGTGCATGGCGGCGGGACCGGAGGTGACGAAGCCGAAGCGCTTGTCCTCTCCCGGCTCGAGCACGTTGAGCGGCGAGGTTTCGGCCAGTTCGCGCAGGCGCCGTTCGCGCTCGTACATCAAGGGAATGCGCCGCGCGGCGTTGCCAGGGACCATCACCCAGCGCGCCGCGTCCCGGGTGAAGCCGGAAGCGGCGTGGGTCTGCCGCGCCCCCACCGTGACCAGCGCCTTGACGTGGCAGATGCGGGTGGTGAGCCGCAGCAGCACCGGCACCTGGAAGGACTCGGACAACCGGTAGCCCTCCAGCACCATGTCGTGGGCGTCCTGGGAGTCGGCGGGCTCCAGCACCGGGATGTGGGCGAAGCGGCCCCAGAAGCGCGAATCCTGCTCGTTCTGCGACGACGACAGGCCGACGTCGTCGGCCACGGCGATCACCAGGCCGCCCTGCACGCCGGTGAGCGTCAGCGTCATGAGCGCGTCCGAGGCCACGTTCATGCCCACGTGCTTCATGGCGCAGAAGGCCCGGCTACCGGCCATGGACGCGCCGAAGGCCACTTCCAGCGACACCTTCTCGTTCACCGACCACTCGGTGTAGAGGTCCGGATAGCCGGCCAGCGTCTCCAGCATCTCGGTGGACGGCGTGCCCGGGTAGGCAGCGGCCACCCGCACGCCCGCCTCCCAGACGGCCCGGGCCACCGCCTCGTTGCCCGACATCAGCAGCCGGCTCTGCGCCGGCGCCGGCATCACTGCCGCCATGCGCCCCACCCGTTTTCCTTGAAGGTTCGGGAAGTTAAGGGCAGCGGCCTGCGCGCCCATTGATACAGATCAAAAGCCGCTCTGGCGTCCGCCCGTATCGGATGCCGCCGCCTGGGCGCCCCCCGAGCACGCACCGCCTCGGGGGGCACGATATGGGAGCGGGCTTGCCCGCGATTGCGGCAGGTGAAATCGCGGGCAAGCCCGCTCCCACAGAAAAGCCTCCCACGCCAGACCGGTTGCGCGCGTCGGCGCGGCCGGCGCACAATCCTGGCAGTGCCACTGACAATTCTGACGCACCCCATGGAAATCGAATCGCCTCCGCTGCCCGAACTCGTCTCCTTCCTCGAGACCCTGCCGGTCCCCCACATCCTGTGCAACGCCGAATACCGCATCCTGGCGGCCAATGCCGCCTACCGGGCGCGCTTCGGCGAGGCCAGGTCCTGTGTCGGGCGCACCTGCTACGAGGTTTCCCATCGCTACCAGGTGCCCTGCGACCAGGCCGGGGAGACCTGCCCGCTGCGGCGCAGCCTGGCCTCCGGCCAGCGCGAGCGTGTGCTGCATCTGCACCACACGCCCCGCGGCGAGGACTACGTCAACCTCGAGTTGTCGCCGCTGCGTGACGTCCACGGCGACATCGCCTATTTCGTGGAAAAGATGGAGCCGCTGGAAACGGCGCGCGAGCGCGCCGACAACCCCGTGCTCATCGGTCGCGCACCGGCCTTCCAGCACATGCTGGAAATGGTCAGCCGGGTGGCGCCTTCGGACGCCACCGTGCTGCTGCAGGGCGAATCGGGCACCGGCAAGGAGTTGGTGGCCAAGGCCATCCACCAGGGCAGCCGGCGCTCCGACGCCGCCTTCGTCGCCGTGGATTGTTCCGGTCTGCCCGAAACCCTGTTCGAGAGCGAGCTCTTCGGCTACGAGCGCGGCGCCTTCACCGGCGCCACCGTACGCAAACCCGGCCTGGTGGAATCCGCCAGCGGCGGCACGCTGTTCCTCGACGAGGTGGGCGACATCCCGCTGGGCGTGCAGGTCAAGCTGCTGCGCCTGCTGGAGACGGGCAGCTACCGCCGCGTCGGCTCCACCGAGCCGCGCCAGGCCGACATCCGCCTCATCTCCGCCACCCACCGGCCGCTGCGACGCATGGTGGAGCAGGCCCAGTTCCGCCAGGATCTGTACTTTCGCCTCAACACCTTTCCCATCGACCTGCCGCCGCTGCGCGAGCGGCGCGAGGACGTCCCGCCGCTGGTGGAAGCGCTGCTGGCGCGGGTGGCCGCGCGCCGGCGCCTCAAGGTGGCGCCGGCGGCCATGCGCCGCCTGGTGGACTACGACTACCCCGGCAACGTGCGCGAGTTGCGCAACCTGCTGGAACGCGCCAGCCTCATGTGCGACGGCGACGTCATCGAGGAGCGCAATCTGGCCGACGAACTGCTGCAACCCGCCGGACACGCCCCGGCGCCGGTCGCCGCCCGGGACGCCGGCGGGACCTGGAACGACATCGAGCGCGCCGCATTCCGCCAACTGGTGGCAAGCCATCAGGGCAGCCGCCGCGCGCTGGCCCGCAAACTGGGCCTGAGCGAACGCAGCCTTTACCGCAAGCTCAAGGCGCTCGGGATCAAGGCGGAAGGCGAACGGTGACGAACCCTGCCGCTGACAGCCTGGCAATATCGGCATACAAAACTGCCACTACCGGCAGCACCGCGCGGCATCGACCTCCCCTCTCAATCAGCAATTTCCTGACGGATCAGTGACCTCCGATCCGGCTCGGGTGGTGGCACGCTTCTTGATATAGGCTAGGTTGAAGCGAAGCGATACCCGTTGGCCGGCGCCGGATGGTTCTTGTTCCTCCCTCCGTCTCCTCCGTCCGCTGCTCGTGACGGCCAGTCTGAAGGGTGCTTCGCTTCCTTTTTTCTTCCTGCCCCCTCCGGCCCCTTCCCCCGCCCGTGTTGAACCGCAGCCTTCACGACTGCCAGCTTTACCCCGCCAGTGCCGCGGCCACGATGGCCTGTGCCTCGGCCACGATCCGTTGCAGGTGTTCGGCACTGCGGAAGCTCTCCGCGTAGAGCTTGTAGATGTCCTCGGTGCCTGAAGGCCGCGCGGCGAACCAGCCGTTCTCGGTGGTCACCTTGAGCCCGCCGATGGGCGCGTCGTTGCCCGGGGCGCGGGTGAGCCGTGCCAGGATGGGTTCGCCCGCCAGCGTGGCGGTCGTCACCCGCTCGCCGGTCAGGCCCTTGAACGCGGCCTTCTGCGCCGGCGTGGCGGCGGCGTCGATGCGCACGTAGTGGGGCGTGCCGTGCTGCGCAGCCAGCCGCTGGTAGTAGCGGCCGGGGTCCGCGCCGGTGACCGCGGTGATCTCCGCCGCCAGCAGCCCGAGGATGATGCCGTCCTTGTCGGTGGTCCATACGGTGCCGTCGCGCCGCAGGAAGCTCGCCCCGGCGCTTTCCTCGCCGCCGAAGCAGAGGCGGCCCTCCAGCAGCCCCTGGGAGAACCACTTGAAACCCACCGGCACCTCGATGAAGCGCCGGCCCAGTCCATCGACCACCCGGTCGATGAGCAGGCTGGAGACCAGTGTCTTGCCCACCGCCGCAGCCGCCGGCCACTGGGGCCGATGGGTGAGCAGGTAGTGGATGGCCACCGCCAGGTAGTGGTTGGGGTTCATCAGCCCCATGGAGGGCGTGACGATGCCGTGGCGATCGACATCGGCGTCGTTGCCCCAGGCGATGTCGAAGCGGTCCTTGAGTTGCACCAGCCCGGCCATGGCGTAGGGGCTGGAGCAGTCCATGCGGATCTTGCCGTCGTGGTCCAGGGTCATGAAGCCGAAGGCCGGGTCCACGCGCGGATTCACCACCTCGATGTTCAGGCCGTAGCGCCGCGCTATGGGCTGCCAGTAGGCCACCGCCGCCCCGCCCATGGGGTCTACGCCGATCCTCACCCCGGCGGCGCGGATGGCGGCCATGTCGATGACGTTCTCCAGGTCGGCCACGTAGGGCGCCACGAAGTCTTCCTGGCGGATGCAGGCAGCCGCCAGGGCCTGCGCGTACGGCAGACGCTTCACCTCCCGGTTGCCGGCTTCCATGAGCGCGTTGGCGCGCCGCTCGATCCAGCCGGTGACGTCGGTGTCCGCCGGCCCGCCGTGGGGCGGGTTGTACTTGATGCCGCCGTCGGCGGGCGGGTTGTGGGACGGGGTGATGACGATGCCGTCGGCACGCGCCGCGGCGCGCTCTCGGTTATGGACCAGGATGGCGCGCGACACCACCGGCGTGGGCGTCTAGCCGTCCCCCGCCTGGACGCGCGTGTCCACGCCGTGGGCCGCCAGCACCTCGATGGCGCTTTGCTGCGCCGGCCCGGACAGGGCGTGGCTGTCCTTGCCGAGGAACAGCGGTCCGCCGATGCCCTGGGCGGCGCGGTATTCGCACACCGCCTGGGCGATGGCCAGGATGTGAGCCTCGTTGAAGCTGCCGGCGAGCGCGCTGCCGCGATGGCCGCTGGTGCCGAAGGCGACGCGCTGGGCCGGATCGCCCGGATTCGGCGCGTCGCGGTACACGGCCAACAGGGCCGGCACGTCGATGAGGCTGGCGGCAGGCGCAGGCCGGCCGGCGAGGGGATGGACCATGGGGAACCTCCGCGAGGTGACGATTCAGGGTGGGGTGGATATTACGACGGGTCTGCCGCAGTGGGCACCCCAACGCCATCCTGCGCCTGCGCTACGGCAATGATCCGCGCCGGGACGTGTGGGAGCGGGCGTGCCCGCGATGTCAGCCGTCGCAATCACGGGCAGGCCCGCTCCCACACGGAGGGGACCACGGCGCCGTCCGTCAGGCTCGACCCCCTGCCCGAGGCCCGGATCGGGCGCCGCCCGTGGCGGTCATGACGGCGCCGACGCGTCCTCCCCGGCGCCGGGCGCCAGCGCAAACAGAAAGGTGGCGCCCTTGCCCACCTCGCCCTCGGCCCACACCCGCCCGCGGTGGCGCTGGATGATGCGCGCCACCGTAGCCAGGCCGATGCCAGTACCCGGGAACTGGCTGGCGCTGTGCAGGCGTTCGAACGCCTTGAACAGCTTGTCCACGAATTTCATGTCGAAACCGGCGCCGTCGTCGCGCACGAAGTACGCCGTGTCGCCGTGCTCGTCGCGGGTGGCGCCGACCTCGATGTGGGCCACCTCGCGTTCGCAGGTGTATTTCCACGCGTTGGACAGCAGGTTCTGCATCACCACCCGCAGCAGCGGCGCGTCCCCCCACGCCTTCACCTCCGGCGCCACCTGTAGCACCACCTGGCGCTGCGGCTCGCGCGCCCTCAGTTCTTCGGCCACCTCCCGCGCCATGTGGCTGAAGTCGACGGTGCCCACGCTCATGCGCGCACGGCCTGCCTGGGACAACGCCAGCAGGGCGTCGATGAGGTGCTCCATGCGCCGCGCACCCTCGCGCACCCGGGTGAGGTACTGGGCCGCCTGCCGGTCGAGCTGCTGGGCGTACTGGTCGAGCACGATGGCGGCAAAGCCGTCGATGTGGGACAGCGGCGTGCGCAGGTCGTGGGACACGGAATAGGAGAAGGATTCCAGATCGGCGTTGGCCGTGGCCAGCTCCGCGGTGCGCGCCGCCACGCGCTGCTCCAGTTCGGCGTTGAGCTGGCGCATCTCTTCTTCGGCGCGCTTCAGTTCGGTGATGTCCACGCTCACGGCGATGTAGTTGGTCACCGCCCCTTCCGGCCCGCAGAGCGTGGCGATGGACAGGAATTCCGGATACAGGCTGCCGTCCTTGCGCCGGTTCCACAGCTCGCCGCTCCAGGTACCGTGCTCGCGCAGCTTGCGCCACATCTGCTGGTAGAAGAAGGCGTCGTGACAGCCGGACTTGAGCATGCGCGGATTGCGGCCGATGACCTCGCTGCGGTCGTAGCCCGTGACTTCGCAGAAACGCCGGTTCACCAGCACGATGCGGGCCGTGGCATCGGTCACCGCGATGCCTTCGTTGGCCTGCTCGAACACCGCCGCCGCCAGCCGCAGGTGATCTTCCGCGCGCCGCCGTTCGGTGATGTCCTGCACCGTGCCCACCGAGCGCAGCACCTGGCCGGCCTCGGCGTAGTGGGTCTCGCCCCGCGCCTGCACCCACTTCACCCGCCCGTCGGCGAACTTCAGCCGATGCTCGAGGGAATATGGCGTGCGCTTGTCCGCCGACTCGCGGTAGAAGTCATCCACCAGCACCCGGTCGTCGGGGTGCACCCGGTCGAGGAAGGCGGCGTAGGAGGCACCGCTCACCGCGGCATCGAGTTCGAAGATGCGAAAGACCTCGTCCGACCACCACAACTCGCGTTGCGCCGGGTCCAGTTCCCAGGAACCGATGTGCGCCACGCGCTGGGCTTCGCTGAGGTGATCGGCGCTACGCTGGCGCTGCTGCTCGGCATGCACCCGCTCGGTGATGTCCTGCACCACCGCCACGGCCTGCCGGGCTCGTCCCGACTCGTCACGCACCAGCGCCACCGACACCCGGCACCACAGGGGCGCCCCGTCCCGGCGCAGGAAGCGCATTTCCCTCTCGTAGGCCTCGGTCGCCCCGTTCGCCAGGTCGCGATGGCAGGACTCCGCGTCCTGCCGGTGGTCGGGGTGGAGAAACTCGTCGAAGTGCCGCCCCGCGAGTTCGCCCTCGGAGAGGCCCAGCATGCGGCAGAAGGCCGGATTGGCGTTGAGCAGGCGCCCGTCGGGGGCCAGCGCGGCGATGCCGGCGAGCCCGTGCTCATAGATCGCCCGAAAACACGCGGTGCTTTCGGGCGGCGAGGCGTCCATCCCGCAACCCGCGGCAACGCGCAGCGTCGGCGCATCCACGGGACATCCGGAACCATCACTCCCCACATCGGGTGGAAGAGGGGTGGGCGACATGTCGAGTCCCCTTTCTTGGTTGAAGTTTTGTTTTTCTGTTTTCGCGAGCCATGGAGCCTATCGACGCCAGCATCGACCCATCGTGAAGTAGGACACGGCCCATGGCGGAAGTTACATTGTTTAACCTCGCACTGCCATACCCGAGCAAACGACGTGTTGACAAGGATATCCAAAAGGTCTCGGGGCTCGTAATACTTTGTGGCGCGGGTACGCTGTGCGCATGGGCGCCGGGCACCGGAACGTCACCTGTAGCCCCTTCCGCGGGGCTCGGGCGCAGTCGGCGCGGCCTCCGGCCTGCACCGGCATTCGTGCATGCAGCGGCGCCGGAAGACATGCACCTGGCGCGACGGCGCACAGGCTGACGACCGTGGCGGCAGGCAGCCTGACTGCTGCGCTTCGGGCAATGGCGCGCCGGACGGGCGCTCAGCCCGCTGCCGTGCCCTCAACCCACCAGCACCACATGCACCCGGTAGGGTCCGTGGGCGCCGAGGGTGACGGTCTGCTCGATGTCGGCGGTGCGGGAGGGGCCGGAGACGAAATTCACCGCCCGCGGGAGGCGGCCCGCCTCTGCGCGCAACAACCGCCAGGCGTCCTCCATGTGGGCCACCAGGCGCGCCCGCGGCACCACGGCGACGTGGGTCTCGGGCAGCAGGCTCGCGGCGGCCGGAGTATCGGCGCCCGAGAGCAGCATCAGGGTGCCGGTATCGGCGATGGCGCAGAAGGCGCCGGTGATGCCCGCCAGATCGTCGGCGCGGGGCGGGCGGACCTCCAGCGCGATGCCGGCCGCGGCCCAGTCCAGCGCGGCCGGCCCGGTCCAGCCCACGGCCTGCGCCGGCAGCCCGTGGGCCTGCAGCCAGGCGGCCACCCGGGCGGGGACTTCGTCCGCGCTGGCCACCCGTTCCACGGTGCTGGACAGGGCGGCGGCGCACTGCATGAAGGTTTCCACGAGATCGTCCGTCACGGCGGGTTGCGGCCCGACGGCGCGGGCATCGAGATGCGCATCCACGCCCCGCCGTGCCGCGGCATCGGCAGCGGCATCGCGATTCAGGGCGGCGCAAACGCGCCCGAGAATCAGCTCCCGTGCGTTCATGGCCGTGCTCCGGGTTGCGCGCCGGGCCGCTCCCCGGCCTGCCAGCGTTCGCGGAAGGTGCGCGGCTCGGGGGCCGGGAAGTCGCGCCCCGAGGTCCATTCGGGGGCCAGCCCCAGAACGCGGATGCGCCCGGTCTCGTCGGCCAGCCAGCGCAGGTAGCGCACCGCCAGCCGCGTTCCCAGGGCGTAGAGCCGGGGATGGCGCGCCACCCAGGCCCACAGCTTGAGGCCCCGGCGCTCCGCGGCCGGGCGCAGCCGGCGTTCGACCTGCTGTTCGCGCAGCTTGCGCATGAGATCGGGCAGGGGAATCTTCACCGGGCACACGGCACTGCACTGGCCGCACAGCGTGGCGGCGTGGGGGAGATCCAGGGCGTTTTCCAGCCCGACGTAGAGCGGCGTGAGGATGGCGCCCATGGGACCGGGATAGACCCAGCCGTAGGCATGCCCGCCCACCGCCTGGTACACCGGGCAGTGGTTCATGCAGGCGCCGCAGCGGATGCAGGCGAGCATCTCGCGCAATTCGGAATGCAGCACGCGAGTGCGGCCGTTGTCCAGCAGGATGATGTGAAACTGCTGCGGGCCGTCGCTTTCGCCCTCGCCCCGGGTGCCCGTGTTCACCGACACGTAGTTGGTGATGGTCTGCCCCGTGGCCGAGCGCGGCAACAGGCGCAGCAGCACCGACAGATCCTCCAGCGTCGGCACCACCTTTTCGATGCCGGTGATGGCCACGTGGATGCGCGGCAGGGTGGTCACCAGCCGGCCGTTGCCCTCGTTGGTGAGGATGACCGTGGAGCCGGTCTCGGCCACCACGAAATTGGCCCCGGAGATGCCCATGTCGGCGGACAGGAAGTGGGGCCGCAGGATCTCCCGCGCCTCGCGGCACAGCTCGGCGATGCCGGTCTGCCGCGGGCGGTGGTGCTTCTCCTCGAACAGGTCGGCGATCTCTTCCTTGTTCTTGTGGATCACCGGCGCCACGATGTGGGACGGCGGCTCGTGGTTGAGCTGCAGGATGTACTCGCCCAGGTCGGTCTCGATGACCTCGATGCCGGCGCCCTCCAGCGCGTCGTTCAGCGCGCACTCCTCGCTCACCATGGACTTGGACTTGGCGGCCTTGCGCACGCCGTTTTCCCGCGCGATGGCGAGCACGATGGCATTGGCCTCGGCGGCGTCCCGGGCCCAGTGCACCACCGCGCCGCGGGCCGTGGCCTCGCGCTCGAAGCGCTCCAGCCACAGGTCCAGGTCCGCCAGGGCGCGGTCGCGGATGGCGCGGCCGGCCTCGCGCAGGGCCTCGAAATCGCCGAAGTCGGCGGCGGCCTGGGCGCGGGCGGGGACGAACTTGATCTTGACGCGCGTGAGCGCCTTCTGCAGCGCCGGGTCCGCCAGCTTGTGGGCGGCGCGGGCCTTGAAGCGCGGCGAGGCGACTTCCATGTCAGGGCTCCCGCCGGGCCGGCTGCCCGTCCTCTCCGGCCAGCACTTCGGCCACGTGCAGCACCCGGGTGGTCTCGTCGCCGCGGCGGCGCAGCCGGCCCTCGATGTTGAGCAGGCAGCCCAGGTCGCCGCCGACGATGGCCTCCGCCCCGGTGGCGCAGGCGTTGACGCACTTGTCGTCGGCCAGGCGTGCCGAGATGTCGCCGAACTTGATGGAGAAAGTGCCGCCGAAGCCGCAGCAGGTGGTGGATTCCGTCATCTCCCGCAGTTCGGCGCCGGTCCTGGCCAGCAGCGCCCGCGGCTGGTCCTGCACGCCCAGTTCCCGCAGGCCGGCGCAGGAATCGTGGTAGGTGACGGTTCCGTCGAAGCGGCCGGGAACGCCCTCCAGCTTCGCCACGTTCACCAGGAAGTCGGTGAGCTCGAAGGTGCGCGCGCCCAGGGCCTGGATGCGGGCGAGCAGGGCGGGTTCGTCGCGGAACAGGTCCGGGTAATGCACCCGGATCATGCCGGCGCAGGAGCCGGAGGGCGCCACCACGTAGTCGAAGGCCTCGAATTCCTCCAGCACCTTGAACGCCAGGGCGCGGGCGCTCGCACGGTCGCCCGAGTTGTAACCCGGCTGGCCGCAGCAGGTCTGGGTCATGGGCACCTCGACGGTGCAGCCCGCCGCCTCCAGCAGGCGGATGGCGGCGAAGCCGATGCGCGGGCGCATCAGGTCCACCAGGCAGGTGACGAAGAAGCCGATTTTCATGGTCCGATCCTGGGTGGATGCAAGAGCGCAGCGTTCACGGCCGTCAGATACGGGACGCGGCCTTCACGGCCGCTCAGGGCCACAGGTCGCCGAGGCAGAATTCCACGGCGTCGAAGGGCGCCACGCGCACCATGGCGTCCTTCTGCAGCGTGGCGAGGAGCACCCACAGGCCGTCGCGCAGTTCGAAGGCCTCCAGGGTGTGGGCCAGCGGGTCCACCAGCCAGGCGTGGGCCACGCCGTAGCGGGCGTAGAGCGGCAGCTTGATGGCGCGGTCCTTGCGAGCGGTGCTGGGGGAAAGGATTTCGCACGCCCAGTCCGGCACCACTTCGTAACGATGGTCTTCCGGCAGTGCCGGCATGCGGCTGCGGCGCCAGCCGGCCAGGTCCGGCACCGCCACCTCGGTATCGCGCACGAAATGGACTTCCGGCTCGGGAATGATCCACCAGCCGCCGGGGCCGCCGCGCCCATACCCGAACGGACCGGAAAGCTCGTAGTTGATGCCACCCGCGGCCAGACCATGCCGTCCGCTGGGCCGCGGCTGCGTATGCAGTCGCCCGCCGAGGATCTCGCCCACCCGGTTCTCCGGCAGGGCGCACAGTTCATCGTAGAGGGAGGTGCGAAGCGCAACGGCCTTACCCATGGCTGTTTCCCCGACGGCGGCGATGCCGCCATTTCACCACATCCGCGGCGCCGGCGTGCTCCGGCGACGCCACCGGACGACCCCCTGCGCCAGCGCGCTCGACGCCGCCCCCCTGTCGCCCCCGCCCCGACACCCAGATCCCCGCCACGATGAGCACGAAGGCCGCTCCGTGGTACCAGCGGGGCAGTTCCTCCAGCACCGCCGCCGACATGACGGCGGTAAACAGCGGCGTGAGATTGACGAAGAAGCCGGCGATGCCCGGCCCCACGCTCATCACCCCCAGACCCCAGCAGCGGTAGGCGATCACAGCCGGTCCAAGGGCCACGAACACCAGCACCGCCAGGGTGCGCAGCGAGGGTTCGATGTACAGCCGCGTCACCCCCGCCTCCACCGCGCTGCTGGCCGAGCACCACACCAGGCCGAACACCGTCTGCACCAGCAGGAATTCGGCCCAGTCCCAGGGTGGGCGCTCCGGCCCGCGCATGTGCTGCGGCGGTCGCGCCAGCAGCCAGCTATACAGGCACCAGGAGATGATGGCCACCACCATCAGCAGGTCACCCTGCACGAAGCGCACCTGCGCCAGCACCTCCGAACTGCCGCGGGAGATCACCAGCATCACGCCCGCCAGGGACAGCACCGCGCCCACCAGGTCGCGCCGCGTCGGATGCACGCCGTAGAACAGCGCGCCGATGCCCAGCATCCACACCGGCGAGCTGGCGGCGATGAGGGTGACGTTGAGCGGCGAGGAAGTATGCAGCGCCAGGTATTGCAGCGCGTTGTAGCTGCCCATGCCCAGCAGGCCCAGGGCCGCCAGGTGGCGCCAGCGCCGGCGCAGCGCCTGCGGGTCGCGCAGCGCGCGCCAGCCCAGGGGCAGCAGGATGAGCAGCGCCCCCACCCAGCGCAGGGTGTTGAGGGTCACCGGCGGCACCAGGCCGATGGCCAGCCGCCCCACCACCGCGTTGGCCGCCCACATCAGCGGCGGGACGGTCAGCAGCAGGGCGGAGCGCCCGTTCAGGGTGCGCTGCGACACGGAACGCGGGGCGATGGCTTGCGGCACGCCTCGTCCCGACGACGGCGACAACGAACCGCGACCGGGCCGCCCTTCACTGTCCCCCGCCCCGCGCCTGGATCACCGCCTGCACCAGCTCCGCCACGCTCCTCACGCCCATCTTCTCCATCACCCGGGCGCGGTGGGCTTCCACGGTCTTGACGCTGATGCCGAGGATGTCGGCCACCTGCTTGTTGAGTTTGCCGGCCACCACCAGGTCCAGCACGGCGCGCTCGCGGGCGGTGAGCTGGGCCAGCCGGCCGGCGGCGGCGTGGTCGCGCAGGCGGCGCACCCGGGCGTCGCGGTCCCGCGCCAGGCAGTCCTGGATGAGATGGAGCAGCGCCTGGTCGTTGAAGGGCTTTTCGATGAAGTCGGCGGCGCCCTTCTTGAGGGCGGTGACCGCCATGGGCACGTCGCCGTGGCCGGTGATGAAGATCACCGGCAGGGCGCAGCCGCGCACCTGCAGACGTTCGTACAGTTCCAGCCCGCCGATGCCGGGCATGCGCACGTCCAGCACCAGGCAGCCGGGAACCTCGTCCAGGGGAGCGGCCAGGAACTCCTCGCCGCTGGCGTACTGGCGCACCTGCAGGCCGCGGGATTCCAGCAGCCAGGCCAGCGAATCGCGCAGCGCCTCATCGTCGTCCACCACGTGGACGATCTGCACCGCGGCCGGGACGTCGCTCATGCCGCCGCCGGGCCGCCCCAAGGCGGCATGTGCCCCCCCGGGGGGCAGCGTAGCGTGGGGGTCGTCGTCATGCCGCCGCCGGGCCGCCCCAAGGCGGCATGAAGCCCCCCCGGGGGGCAGCGTAGCGTGGGGGCCGTTCACATGCCGCCGCCGGGCCGCCCCAAGGCGGCATGCGCCCCCTCGGGGGGCAGCGTAGCGTGGGGGTCGTCGCCATCAGTCGTGCAGCGGCAGCGTGAACAGGAAGCTGCTACCGCCTTCGGGGTTGGCGCGGGCCCACAGGCGGCCGTCGTGGAATTCGACGATGCTGCGGCAGATGTTGAGCCCCATGCCCATGCCCTGGGGCTTGGTGGTGAAGAAGGGCTGGAACAGCCGCTCGGTGTGGGCCGGGTCGACGCCCGGGCCGCGGTCGCGCACCTCCACTTCCACCTGTGCCCCGTCGACGGGCCGGGCAGCGATGGTCAGCTCGCGCCGCTCGCGCGGCGTGCGCCCCATGGCTTCGATGCCGTTTTGCACCAGATTGAGCAGCACCTGTTCGATCATGATCCGGTCCGCGTACACCGGCGGCAAGCCCGTCGGCAGATCCACCTGGATGCGGGTGCCGGTCTTGCGCGCTTCCAGATCGGCGAAGGCCACCGCGTCCTCCACCATTTCTCCCAGCGCCGTGGGCAGCCGCTGCGGTTCGCTCTTGCGCACGAATTCTCGCACGCGGCGGATGATCTTGCCCGCCCGTTCGGCCTGGAAGGCGGCCTTGCGCATGGCCGCGGCCAGTTCCGTGGCCCCCGCGCTGCCGCTCTCCAGCCGCGTGACGCAGCCCATGCAGTAGTTGGCCACGGCCGACAGGGGCTGGTTGAGTTCATGAGCCAGGCTGGAGGCCATCTCGCCCATGGCGATGAGGCGCGAGGTGCGCTCCAGCCGCTCCTGGTGCTGCTGGTTCATGGCCGCAATCTGGGTGCGCTCGGTGATGTCGGTGGCGATGACCATGCGCACCACGCGCCCGTCCACCCAGCGGATGGCGCGGTCGCGCAGGTGGTACCAGCGGCCGGTGTCGCGGTTGTCCACCTCGGCATCCAGCAGTTCCCGCGGCAGGTCCTGGGGCGAGAGGCTGCGCGGGTCGCGCAGCAGCGCCTGCGGGCCGGGATGGCAGCAGGCGGTGAGCGCCCAGCAGTTGCGCCCCACCGCATCCTCGCCGAAGCGGGCGCGGAACACGCCGTTGGCGTAGAGGATGGTGTCGTCGCGGGCGTCCGCCACATAGACGGCGGCATCCAGCCCGTCCAGCACCGCCACGAAGCGCTCGTGGGCGGCGAGCAGTTCGGCGCGCGCCCGCACCGGCTCGGTGATGTCGTTCATGGCCGCCATCCAGCCCGCCTGGCGCCCATCGGCGTCGATCAGCGGCGACACGTACAGGCGCACCCAGAAGCGCTCGCCATTGGCGCGCATGACCTGCAGTTCGTAGCCCTTGGGCGGTGCCCTGCCCGCCAGCGTCTCGCGCACCGCCGCCATCAGCTTGTCGTGGTCTTCGGGCGGCCAGTAGGGAAACGGCGGGCGGCAGCCAAGCAGGGTCTCGGCCGGAAAGCCCACCATGCGGCAGAAGGCGGCGTTGACGAAGGTGATGCGCCCCTCCAGGTCGATGGCCCGCAGGCCCGTCACCACGGATTCCTCCATGGCGCGGCGGAAGGCCATTTCGCGGCGCAGCGTCTGCTCGGCGCCGCGCCGCTGCACGACGCGATGGCGCAGCGACCACAGGCTCCCCCCCAGGAGCAGCGCCAGGGCGAGCACCAGGCCGGTGAGCAGCGCCGGCGCCCATTCGCTTTTCCGGACCATCGCCGTCACCCGCAGGCTCAGTCCGCCCACCGGCGGATCGAACGCCACCGCGGCGGTGCGACCGCCCTCCGCGGGAACGGTGGAATTGGCCGCCACCACGCCCCCGTCCGCGCCCACCAGATCGACCCGGTGCTCCGCGGTAAACCAGGCCGGGATGTGGTGCACCAGCAGGCTCGAGGGCACGCAGACCGCCACGAGATTGCCCGCCGGCTTGCCGCCGCGACGCACCGGGACGTGGACCTCGAACACCGGCACGCTGCCGGAAGCCACGAACACCTCGCTGTAGGCGGGCGCCTCGGCATCGACGGCCAACTGGAAGGCGACACGCTGCGGCCCCTGGGCCAGGCGCTCGCCGTTGCGCCAGGACACGGTTTCGTTGGGCGCCACCCAGCGGATGGTCTGGCCGGCATCCACCCAGGCGATGCGCTCGATTTCCGGAGCCTGGGCCAGCACTGTCGCGGCGCGTGCGCGGAAGACGGCGACGTCCAGCCGGCCGTCGGCCATGGCCGCCGCCAGTTGCTGCAGGGCGCCCTCGTTGCGCACGAGCTGGGCCCGCACCGTCTGCTCCACCCACTGGGCGTCACGCCGGGCGGTCGCCTGGTGTGCATCCTCGTCGTAGTGCTGAACCAGGCGCAGCAGCGCGAACAGGGCCACGACGAACAGGGCCAGCGCCAGCACCGGCACCGCCCACGCCATGCCCAGCCGCTCGGCACGGGACTCGCCGGACGGCGCCGAGGGCGGGGCAGCAACAGGCTGGGCGGGGGGCAAGGAGTCCATGACGGAATTTAGGCGTCGCAGCCGCGCGACGACCATGGGTGTTTTCCCTATGCGGCGACGTCCGCGCTTCGACCGCGCCCCGGCGACGCCGTTGCCGCCGGCCCGGGGTAATCCACAATTCCCGCCGTCAATGGCCGCAGCTACTATGGTTCCAGTATGTACGCCGCACCATGACGGTGGGTGTGGCGACTGGGTGCATTCCGCATTATGAAACCGTGTTGTAAATAGCGAAAAGCTTTGCTACCATCGCCGCACACCCATGGCAGTACCGTCGGCGCGACTCCACAAGAGTCGCGCTGCATTCCACGTTTGCAAGGAGGCCCACCATGTCCGCCCTGCCCATCGTTCCTCCCCAGGAGGACGCCGACGCCCAGGAAACCCGCGAGTGGCTGGAAGCCCTGGAAGGCGTCGTCGAAGCCGAGGGTGCCGAGCGCGCCCATTTCCTGCTGGAAAGGCTCATCGCCGCCGCCCGGCACCACGGCGCCAACCTGCCCTACTCGGCCACCACCGAGTACATCAACACCATCGCGGTGGAGCGCCAGCCGCGCTATCCCGGCAATGCGGACCTGGAAATCCGCATCCACTCGTACATCCGGTGGAATGCCATGGCCATGGTGATGCGCGCCAACAAGCACACCAACGTGGGCGGGCACATCGCCAGCTTCGCCTCGGCGGCGGCCCTCTACGACGTGGGCTTCTCCCACTTCTGGCAGGCGCCCTCGGACGGCCACGGCGGTGACCTGATCTTCTACCAGGGGCATTCGGTGCCGGGCGTCTATGCCCGCGCCTACCTGCTGGGGCGCCTCACCGAGGAGCAACTGGACGGCTTCCGCCAGGAAGTCGACGGCAAGGGGATTTCCTCCTACCCGCATCCGTGGCTGATGCCGGATTTCTGGCAGTTCCCCACGGTGTCCATGGGGCTGGGCCCCATCCAGGCCATCTACCAGGCGCGCTTCATGAAGTACCTCGACGACCGGGGCATCCTCAAGACCGCGGGCCGCAAGGTGTGGGCCTTCCTCGGCGACGGCGAGACCGACGAGGTGGAAGCCCTGGGCGCCATCGGCATGGCGGCGCGGGAGCGGCTCGACAACCTGATCTTCGTCATCAACTGCAACCTGCAGCGCCTCGACGGCCCGGTGCGCGGCAACGGCAAGATCATCCAGGAACTGGAAGCGGGGTTCCGCGGCGCCGGATGGAACGTCATCAAGGTGATCTGGGGCACCCACTGGGATGCGCTGTTCGCCCGCGACAAGAAGGGCATCCTCAAGCAGCGCATGATGGAGTGCGTGGACGGGGACTACCAGAACTACAAGTCCAAGAACGGCGCCTACGTGCGCGAGCACTTCTTCAACACGCCGGAACTCAAGGCGCTGGTGGAGGACTGGACCGACGATCTGATCTGGCAACTGAACCGCGGCGGCCACGACATCTTCAAGATCTTCGCCGCCTACAAGGCCGCGGTGGACCACAAGGGCCAGCCGACGCTGATCCTGGCCAAGACCATCAAGGGCTTCGGCATGGGCGCGGCCGGCGAGGCCATGAACATCAGCCACCAGCAGAAGAAGCTGGACCCGGACTCCATCCGCCGCTTCCGCGACCGCTTCGAACTGCCGGTGCCCGACGACCAACTGGCCGAACTGCCCTACCTGCGCTTTCCCCAGGACTCCGAGGAATGCAAGTACATACGCGATCAGCGCATGGCCCTGGGCGGCCACCTGCCTGCCCGCCGGCGCACCGCCCCGCCCCTGCCGGTGCCGCAACTGGCGGCGTTCGACAGCCTGCTCAAGGCTTCGGGCGAGGGCCGGGAGCTGTCCACCACCATGGCCATGGTGCGCATCATGAACACCCTGCTCAAGGACCGCGGCATCGGGCGCCACATCGTGCCCATCGTGCCGGACGAGAGCCGCACCTTCGGCATGGAGGGCATGTTCCGCCAGTACGGCATCTGGAACCAGGAAGGCCAGAAGTACGTCCCCGAAGACCATGACCAGCTCATGTTCTACAAGGAATCCAAGACCGGGCAGGTGCTGCAGGAAGGCATCAACGAGGCCGGCGCCATGTGCGACTGGATCGCCGCCGGCACCAGCTACTCGGTGCACGGCGTGCAGATGGTGCCGTTCTACATCTTCTATTCCATGTTCGGCCTGCAGCGCACCATGGACCTGGCCTGGGCGGCGGGCGACCAGCGCACCCGCGGCTTCCTGGTGGGCGGCACCGCCGGGCGCACCACGTTGAACGGCGAGGGCCTGCAGCACGAGGACGGCCACAGCCACCTGCTGGCCGCCGCCATCCCCAACTGCGTGGCCTTCGACCCCACCTTCCAGTACGAGGTGGCGGTGATCGTGCAGGACGGCCTGCGCCGCATGGTGGCGGAGCAGCATGACGTCTTCTACTACATCACGGTGATGAACGAGAACTACGAGCATCCCGCGATGCCCAAGGGCGCCGAATCCGACATCCTCAAGGGCATGTACCGCTTCCGCAAGGGCAAGGATGACGCCCCCCACGCTACGCTGCCCCCCGAGGGGGCGCATGGCGCCTTGGGGCGGCCCGGCGGCGCCATGGCGTCCAACGGCCCGCGGGTGCAGTTGCTGGGTTCCGGCACCATCTTCCGCGAGGTCATCGCGGCCGCCGACCTGCTGCGCCACGACTGGGGCGTGGAGTCCGACCTGTGGGGCTGCCCCGGCTTCAACGAACTGGCCCGCGACGGCCATGCCGGCGCGCGCTGGAACCTGCTGCACCCGCTGGAGGCGCCGCGCGTGTCCCACGTGGAGCACTGCCTCAAGGACACCCGTGGCCCGGTGGTGGCCGCCACCGACTACCTGCGCCTGTACGCGGAACAGATCCGGCCCTTCGTCGGGCGCCGCTACCTCACCCTGGGCACCGACGGTTTCGGCCGCTCCGACACGCGCGAGAAGCTGCGCCACTTCTTCGAGGTGGATCGCCACTGGGTGACGCTGGCCGCGCTGAAGGCCCTGGCCGACGACGGCGCCATCGATCGCGACAAGGTCGCCGCGGCCCTGGTCAGGTACGACCTGGACCCCGCCAAGCCCAACCCCCTGACCGTTTGAACCGCGTGAGGGGCGAGGGCCGAGGCGTGGGGCATCAGCCCGCGCATCCCGCCCGTGCGCCCCATCGTCGGCATCCGCGAGGTGTAGAGCATGAGCCAGATTGTTGAAGTCACGGTTCCGGACATCGGCGACTTCGCCGACGTGCCGGTGATCGAGCTGTACGTCAAGGCCGGCGACACGGTGAAGGTGGATGACGCCCTGGTGACCCTGGAATCCGACAAGGCCACCGTGGATGTGCCCTCCTCCGTCGCCGGCGTGGTGAAGCGGGTCCTGGTCAGGCTGGGGGACAAGGTCTCCAAGGGCAGCGTGCTCGTGACGCTGGATGCCGTGGCGCCTGCCACCGAAGCGCCGGCAACCCCTGCGGGAGCAGATCAGGCCGCGCAACCCCCTGTGGGAGCGGGCTTGCCCGCGATGTCGGTCGTCGGTGCGGGCACGGAGGCCGCAATCGCGGGCAAGCCCGCTCCCACGTCGGCCGCTCCGACCGTCGCACCGGCGGCGCCCGCCGCCGCAACCGCGCCCCCCTCACCCCTCACGCCAGCCCCGCCAGGCGCCCGCGTCCACGCCAGCCCCTCGGTGCGCGCCTATGCCCGCGAACTGGGCGTGGATCTCGCCCGGGTCAGGGCCAGCGGCCCGAAGCATCGCATCCTGCGCGAGGACGTCAGCGCCTTCGTCAAGGGCGCCATGACCCGCGGCGTGGTGCCGGGCGCCGCAGCGGCGGCGGGCGGCATCAGCGGCGGCGGCACGCTCGACCTGCTGCCTTGGCCGAAGGTGGATTTCACCAAGTTCGGCCCGGTGGAGGTCAGGCCGCTGTCGCGCATCAGGAAGATCTCCGGCGCCAACCTGGCGCGCAACTGGGTGATGATCCCGGCGGTGACCTACCACGAGGACGCCGACATCACCGGGCTGGAAGACTTCCGCGTCCAGTTGAACAAGGAGAACGAGAAGTCCGGCGTCAAGGTGACGATGCTGGCCTTCCTCATCAAGGCCTGCGTGGCCGCGCTCAAGCAGTTCCCCGAGTTCAATGCGTCGCTGGACGTCCAGGACGGCGAGATGAGCCTGGTGATGAAGCAGTACTTCCACATCGGCTTCGCCGCCGACACGCCCAACGGCCTGGTGGTGCCGGTGATCCGCGACGCCGACCGCAAGGGCGTGCTGGAACTGGCGCGCGAAACCGGCGAGCTGGCGACGAAGGCGCGCGAGGGCAAGCTCGCGCCCACGGAGATGCAGGGCGCCTGCTTCACCATCTCCAGCGTCGGCGGACTGGGCGGCACGGCGTTCTCGCCCATCGTCAATGCGCCGGAGGTGGCCATCCTCGGGGTAAGCCGTTCGGCCATGAAGCCGGTGTGGGACGGCGCCCAGTTCGCGCCGCGGCTGACGCTGCCGCTGTCGCTGTCGGCCGACCACCGCGTCATCGACGGCGCGATGGCCACGCGCTTCAATGCCCATCTCGCCCGTCTGCTCGCCGATTTCCGGCGGGTGATGCTGTGAGGAGTACCGCATGAGCCAGATCATCGAAGTCAAGGTGCCGGACATCGGCGATTTTTCCGGCGTGCCCGTCATCGAGCTGTTCGTCAAGCCGGGCGACACGGTGAAGGTGGAAGACCCCCTCTGCACCCTGGAGTCCGACAAGGCCACGCTGGACGTGCCCTCGCCGGCCGCGGGGTTGGTGGAGAAAGTCCTCGTCAGGCTCGGCGACAAGGTGTCCGAGGGCAGTGTGCTGCTGACGCTGGAAGCGGCCGGCGCAAGCGCCGCGCCTGAAGTTCCCGCGGCTGCCGCCACCGCGCCGGCCGCACCCGCCCCTTCCGCCGCGGCACCCGTCTCCGCCGCGCCCGCCGCCACGGCACCTGCCGCCTCGCCGGTGCCGGCGGCCCCCATCAGCGCCGACCTCGATTGCGACCTGCTGGTCCTGGGCGCCGGCCCCGGCGGCTATTCCGCCGCCTTCCGCGCCGCCGACCTGGGCCTGAAAACGGTGCTGGTGGAGCGCTACCCCACCCTGGGCGGGGTGTGCCTCAACGTCGGCTGCATCCCCTCCAAGGCGCTGCTGCACGTGGCGGGCGTGATGGACGAGGCCAGCCACTTCGCCGCGCTGGGCATCGACTTCGGCGCGCCGAAGATCGACCTGGAGAGGCTGCGCGCCCACAAGGACAAAGTGGTGGGCAGGCTCACCGGCGGACTGGCCGGCATGGCCAGGGCGCGCAAGGTCGAAGTGGTGCGCGGCTACGGCGCCTTCCTCGACCCGCAGCACGTGGAGGTGGAACTCATCGCCGGCCCCGGCCAGGACAAGACGGGCGACACGAAGGTGATCCGCTTCGCCCGCTGCATCGTCGCCGCCGGCTCCCGGGCGGTGCGCCTGCCCTTCCTGCCGGAAGACCCGCGCATCGTCGATTCCACCGGCGCGCTGGAACTGCGGGCCATCCCCAAACGCATGCTGGTGATCGGCGGCGGCATCATCGGCCTGGAGATGGCCACGGTGTATGCCGCCCTGGGCGCAAGCATCGACGTGGTGGAAATGCTCGACGGCCTCATGACCGGCGCCGACCGCGACCTGGTGAAGGTGTGGGAGAAGCGCAACGCCGGACGCTTCGCGCGGGTGATGCTCAAGACCCGCACCGTCTCGGCGCATGCGCAGCCCGAGGGCATCCGCGTCGCCTTCGAGGGCGAGCAGGCGCCGCCCGAAGCCCAGCTCTACGACCTGGTGCTGGTGGCCGTGGGCCGCAGCCCCAACGGCAACAAGATCGCCGCGGAAAAGGCCGGCGTCGTCGTGGGCGAGCGCGGCTTCATCGCCGTGGATCGCCAGCAGCGCACCAGCGTGCCCCACATCTTCGCCATCGGCGACATCGTCGGCCAGCCCATGCTGGCCCACAAGGCGGTGCATGAAGGGCACGTGGCGGCGGAGGTGGCGGCCGGCGAGGCGCAGGACAAGCCCGAGCTGGCCCGTGCCGCCTTCGATGCGCTACAGATCCCCTCCGTCGCCTACACCGACCCCGAAGTCGCCTGGGCCGGCCTCACCGAGGAGCAGGCGAAGGCACAGGGCCTCAAGTTCGACAAGGCGGTGTTCCCCTGGGCCGCCAGCGGCCGGGCCATCGCCAACGGCCGTGACGAGGGCTTCACCAAGCTGCTGTTCGACGCCGAAACCCATCGCCTGATCGGCGGCGGCATCGTCGGCACCCACGCCGGCGATCTCATCGGCGAGGTCTGCCTGGCCGTGGAGATGGGCGCCGACGCCCTGGACATCGGCCGCACCATCCACCCCCACCCGACGCTGTGCGAATCGGTGGGCCTGGCGGCGGAAGTGGCCCACGGCGCCTGCACGGATCTGCCGCCGCCGCGCAGGCGTTGAGGCGGTGCAAACCCGCCCGCCGGCGCGCACGGCGGCTTGACTCGAGTGGTGATGCCCGTAGACTGTACGGACATCGCGGGAGGCAAACATGGGCATCACTCTGAAGGAAGAGCGCATCGAAGTGCGGCTGGCGGCAGCGGAGAAAGAGCGGATCAAGCACGCGGCGGCGTTGGTGCATCAGAACATCAGCGAATTCGTGCTGCGGGCGGTGAGCGCCGCGGCCGACCAGGCCCTGGCGGAGCAGACCCGCTTTGTGCTTCCACCGGAGCAGATCGAGCGTTTCCACGCCGCGCTCGATGCTCCGCCCCGGCCGATTCCGGAACTCAGGGCGCTGTTCGCCAAACCCAGCGTGCTCGAACAGCGCGACGCGTGACCGACCCCCTGCGCGGGCCCTTGCCGCTCGCGTCCTCCCATGACCACACGTCCTTCGATTGCGGCTGCCCGCCCCTGAACGATTTCCTGCGCCGCCACGCTCTCGCCAACCAGCGCAACGGCAGTTGCCGCACTTACGTAGCACTGCGGGGCGAATCCCGGACGGTAGGCTATTACAGCCTCGCCGCAGCGGCCGCCGAGCATGGCGCGGTTCCGGCACGCATTGCCAGGGGCCTGGCGCGCCACCCCATCCCGCTGACCCTCCTCGCACGCCTGGCAGTGGACCTCACGGAGCAGCGCCGCGGCCTTGGCGCCGCCCTCCTCAAGGACGCACTCAAACGCCACCTCCAGGCCCAGGAAATCGTCGCCAGCCGGGCGCTCGTCGTCCACGCCAAGGACGAAGGCGCCGCGGATTTCTACCGCCGCTTCGGATTCCAGCCTTCGCCCATCGACCCCTACCATCTCTATCTGCTGACCAAGGACATTCGGGCGTCGCTGGGCTGAACCGCCGGGGACCGCCCGGCGTGCGACCCGTGCCGCATCCGGACGCGTCTTGCCGCCTCGCGTCTGCGGGACATCTGCTCCAGCAAGTCCTTTCTTTCCGAAAGTAAGCATGCTCGCCAAACTTACCTCGAAGAATCAGCTCACCCTGCCCAAGAGCGTCGTCGCCGCCGTGCCGCCGACGGAGTATTTCGAAGTCGAGGTCGTCGACGGGCGCATCGTGCTCACCCCAGTGCGTGTCCAGAAGGCCGATGCGGTGCGGGACAAATTGGCCGAACTGGGCATCACCGAGGACGACGTTGCCGACGCAGTCGCCTGGGTGCGCGGTCGCGAATGACCACGCCGCCGCGGCGGGTGGTGCTGAACACGAACGTCGTCGTCTCCGCGCTTCTGTTCCGCAACGGCCGCCTGGCCTGGCTGCCCGAGGCCGTCCATAACACAGACGAATTCTGGTCACCCCTGTCGGCGGACGGTCTCGCCCGGGCCTTCGACGACGACGAACCCGAATACTCGGCGGGCGACGTGGTGCGCAGGTGATGGACGGTGAAATTGCGCGGGTAGGTGCGCCTCGTGGGACCCCATCGGCTTCATCCAGATGCCTGGCCGGCCATTGTGTCCCCCTTCGCCCAAACGTAATATGTGGTCCGGGAACGTGCAGTTCAGCGAAGGGGTTCAGCGTGCCAGGAAGACATCTCGCCCCCACGCTGCCAAGGGGAGCCAGCCGCGATGACGGGCAAGACAACAGGTACGCCAAAGGTCTTCATCTCATCGACCCTCGAGGATCTTGCCGAATACCGCGAAAAGGCCCGCGAGGCCTGCGAGCGCGCAGGCTTCCAGCCCTTGATGTGCGAGCGCTGGCCGGCGGGCGGGGAACCCCCGCTGGCGACCTGCCTCGCGAGGGTCGACCCGGCGGACCTGGTCGTCGTCATCGTCGCCCACCGGCATGGATGGGCCCCGTCCGAGGCACCTGGCGACGGCACGAAGAGCATCACGCGGCTGGAATGTGAACGGGCAAAGGCCCATGGCAAGACGGCGATTCCATTCATCGTCAGCGAGGACGCGGACTGGGACCGAAAGCTTACAGAGGAATACCGTCTCAACCAGGTGAGCGGCGCAGAGAGGCACAGGCTCCGCGAGGAGGTCAACCGCAACGTTGAGGCCCTGGACGACTTCAAGTCCTGGCTCAACTCGAACGGCACCCGCAACATCAAAGGATTCACGACGCCCGAGGAACTCTGCAAACAGATCCTCCACGCCCTGACCGCATGGGCGAAGGACCACGGGCTGGGCAATCACGGCCCCTCGAACGCCACGATCCGTCAAGGCTATCTCTCCTGGCTGCGGCGTGAATGCGCCTCCGTGGAACTGCTCGGGCTCGACGCCATCGAGAGTTCGGGCGTGCGGCTCGGCCACGTCTATGTGCCGGCCGTAACGCCGCCGGAGGCAAAGGGGTCCGGGAAGGAAGCGGAGACCCGGCAACGGGGGCAGCCCGAACTGCTCCTCCACCGCCTCGGCGCGGACTCCCTCTATGTCCCCGGGGCGCCGGGCTCGGGCAAGTCCACCTTCTGCCGCTGGCTGGCCCTGGTGGTGGCGGAGGGAGCCGTGCCGGCACATCCCGTGGACCAGCCGGAAGAAGACGAGGAAGTGCTGCCGGAAGATCTGAAGGGGCGCTTCCCGCTGCTGTGCCGCCTGCGGGACTGGTCCGGACACCCCGAATGCCTCGCCGGCAACGGCCGCTGGACGCGCAGGGAACTGGAGGACTCCCTGTGCCGCTGGATCAGCCTGACCCGCCCCGGCGAGCTGACCGCCGACGCCTTGCGCGAAGAACTCAATGCCGGGCGCTGCATGCTGATTCTCGACGGCGTGGACGAGGTACCGGAGGAACAGGGTGCGCACCTGCCGCGCCGCAATCTGCTCACCGGTCTGGCCGACGCACTCCCCGCCTGGCTGCGGGCCGGCAACCGCGTTCTACTGACCAGCCGGCCCTACGGGCTGGACGAGGCCGATCGCAGCCGCCTCAAGCTGCGCGCGGCCGAACTCCAGGGCATGCCGCCGCCGCTGCAATCGACCTTCATCCGCCGCTGGTACGCAGCCACCGACCCGCCACAAGCCGCCGTCAAGGCCGAGGGACTGATCGACCATCTCGACGGCCGCCCGGAACTGGGTGGTCTGCGCAGCAACCCCATCCTGCTCACCGCCCTGTGCGTGAAGTATGGCGAGGGCCAGCGCCTGCCGGCGGACGTCTTCAAGCTCTATCAGGCGGTCACGACGCAGGTCCTGTACAAGCGCTACCCCCTGGAAAAGCAGCACGACCGCCCGCGCATCAGGCTGGCGGCGGTGGCGCTGGGCATGCACCGCGGTGAAAAGGACCGACCGCGCAGCACGCCGTCAGCCGCGGCCGACCTCGAAGAGATCGACCGCATTCTCTGTGATCTGAACCGGACGGACCCCCTCACGGAGGATGGTGCCCTGGGCGCCGCCGCACGCCGCGAAGACCTGCTGTCCAACTCCGGATTGCTGCTGCCACGCGCCAACCGGCGTGCCGCCTTCTATCACCTGAGCTTCCAGGAGTTCTTCGCCGCGGTGCGCCTGAAGTACATCCGCGAAGCCCCCGCGTCCGTCCTGGCCGCCCACGCCGGTGTCAAGGAATGGCGCCGCACCCTCACCTTCCTGTTCTGCGCCTTCGCCGACGAATCACCCCAGGCCGCCATCGATGCCTTCGCATCGCTGGAGCAACACCTGGAGCCGGCCCGACTGGCGGCCGATCCCCTGCCGGCCCTGCTGCTGTGCGATTGCCTGGAGGTCGCCCACGCCCGCGGCTGGAACCTGAGGGAGCGCTATGGCGCGTCGCTGCAATCCGCTTGCGATGACGCCCTGCCGCATCTCGCACCTCCGGAACGCGCATATCTGTGGCGCACGCTGGGCCGCCTCGGCTGGGATGAACGCCATGGCGTGGGCGTGAAGGACGGCCTGCCGGACATCGCCTGGTCCGAGACCATCCGGGCCGGCGAATTCCCGTACGGCAACCCGCCCAAGCCCTTCCGGCTGAAGAACGACTTCAGGCTGGCGCTGTACCCCGTCACCCACGCCCAGTTCCAGTGCTTCATCGACGACTGGGGCTACGAGACCGACGCGTGGTGGCAGGGGCTGGCGGAACGCCCGCAGCCCGAGGCGGCAAGCTGGCCCTACCCCAATCATCCCCGCGAGACGGTGTCCTGGTACGAGGCCATGGCCTTCTGCCGCTGGCTGGATGCGAAGCTTCCGTGCGGAGACGAAGGCGTGCCGGGGCGCTGGCAGGTACGCCTGCCCACAGAGCAGGAATGGGAGCGGGCAGCACGGGGGATGGACGGGCGTAAGTACCCCTGGGGAAAGGACTGGGATCAGCGCAAGGCCAACGGCCGCAACGAGTGGGGCAAAGACGGCGAATTCTTCATCGGCCAGACCACCGCGGTCGGCATCTACCCCGACGGCACCTCGCCGGTCGGCGCGCTGGATATGGCGGGCAACGTCTGGGAGTGGTGCTCGACCAAGTACGAAAAGCCGAATGACAGCACCCCGGGCGGGGATGCCCCCCGCGTGCTGCGCGGCGGGTCGTGGTTCAACCTCCGTGGCGGCTGCCGTTGCGCCGCCCGCTTCGACCTCCGTCCCGACAACCGCCGCGTCGTCAGGGGTTTTCGGGTGTGTTGTGCGCCCCCCATTGATCTGAAACGCTGAGCGCCGGTCCTCTGGCCACTGGAGCACTGAATCACTGGTCATCTGACGGCGCGCGCAGCGCGCCGCGATTTTTTCCGCACCCCCTCGCCCTTGCTTTCCGGCCTTCCGGCGCCTTTACTGAGGGGGCCGGCCTCGGCCGGTGGGGCCGTCTGTAGCGCACCCCGCGTGCTGCGCGGCGGGTCGTGGAACAACAACCGTGACAACTGCCGTTGCGCCGCCCGCAACGACAACCATCCCGACAACCGCAACGACAACAGGGGTTTTCGGGTGTGTTGTGCGCCCCACATTATTCGCCCGCTCCCTGCGCCGCGCTGCCATGCGCGGCCGGGTTGCGGCAGCCGCCCGATCTCCGCCACCATCAGGCTCACGTGCCGGTACTGGCCGTCGTTGATCCAGTGCCAGTGGTGGGCCAGGCGCAGGTAGAGGCGTAGCCGGCCGAGGGCGGCGTCGGCCTCGGTGAGCGCCTCGGCGCGCCGCGCGCCGCGCCGGCTCTGGGCGTCGAAGAGGCGGCCCTGCAGATCCAGCGCCGCGTCCAGCAGACGCTGCGTGACGCTGCCACGGTAGGCACGCGGAAAGCGCTCGCTATGCGGTACCAGCCAGGCGAGCAGGTCGAAGGTGCGACTCAATACCACCATTTCATCGGCCATGACGAATCCTCCCTCGGCAATGACTGAAGCCTACGCCCGGCTGTGTTCCTGGGAAAACCTGCTGGCGGCGTGGCACAAGGCGGCGCGGGGCAAGCGCGGGCGGCGCGCGGCGGCGGCCTTCGAGGCGCGGCTGGCGGACAACCTGCTGGAACTTCAGGTGGAGTTGCTGGAGGGCCGCTACCGGCCGGGCGGCTACGTGCATTTCGTCATCCACGAGCCCAAGCGCCGGCGCATCAGCGCCGCTCCCTTCCGCGACCGGGTGGTGCATCACGCGCTGTGCAACGTCATCGAGCCACGCTTCGAGCGCCTCTTCATCGCCGACAGCTACGCCAACCGGGTGGGCCGCGGCACCCACCGGGCGATCGACCGCTTCCAGTCCTTCGCACGCAGGTATCGCTACGTGCTGCGCGGCGACGTGGTGCAGCACTTCCCTTCCATCGACCACGAGGTCCTGCGCGCGGCGCTGGCCCGCGTGATCCCCGAGCCGGATGTGATGGCGCTGGTGGATGCCATCCTCGGCAGCGGCGACGGCGCGCTGGCAGGCGAATACCGCATGGTGTGGTTCCCCGGCGACGATCTGCTGGCGGCCTGCCGGGCGCGGGGGCTGCCCATCGGCAATCTGACCTCGCAGTTCTGGTCCAACTGCCACCTGCACGCCTTTGACGAGTTCGTGAAGCGCGAGCTGCGCTGCCGCGCCTACCTGCGCTACGTGGATGACTTCGCGCTGTTCGACGACAGCCCGCAGCGGCTATGGGCCTGGAAGCACGCCATCGTGCGGCGGCTGGCGCGGCTGCGGCTGACGATCCACGAATCCCGCACCCAGGTGGCGCCCACCGCCCGCGGGGCGTCGTGGCTGGGGTTCGTGGTGTATCCGGAGCATCGCCGGGTGAAGGCGCGCAAGGTGGTGGAGGCCACCCAGCGGCTGTGGGCGAAGGTTGACGCCTACCGGTCAGGAACGCTCACCCGCGACGGGCTGCGGGCCAGCCTGCGCGGCTGGGTGAATCACGTGCGCCAGGCGGACAGCCTGGGCCTGCGCCGGCATGTGTTCAGCACGCTGGGCGCGCAGGCGCACCCAGGGGCGCCGTAGCCGCCGCCCTACGGCGCGGCGGGAATGGGCTGCCACGGTACGCGGCAAGCGGGGACGTACGGGTAATAGCCCGGCGGGTCGGGGCAGTAGTACCAGAACCGGCCGGGCGGAGGCTCGACCATCATCGCCGGAGGCACGTAGGGATCGGGGTAGGGATGGACGGGGCCGGGGTAGAAGTACCACAGCCCGCCCACGATCCACCACCAGCCGAGCCGCCCGTCATGATGGCCGTGGTGCCAGCGGCCGCTGCTCCAGCGGTGCAGGTCGCGTTCCGGAAAGGCGCGTATGTCGCCACGCCAGCGCGGCAGCGGACCGCGCTCGACGTGGCTGCGATCCACGTCGTCGCGATCTTCCTGCGGCCGGCCTGGATCGGCCCGGCCACGATCCGCGGGGCCACGATCGAATCGGTTGCGATCGAATCGGTTGCGATCGAATCCGTTGCGATCGAACTGGCGAGGATTGTATTGCCTGTGGTCGAACTGGCCGCGATCGTATCGGCCGCGATCCACCTGCGGCCAGCCACGCTCGGACTGACCGCGATCTCCCTGGCCGCGCCCACGCTCGTCCTGATCGCGATCCACACGGCCGCGGCCGCGCTCGTCCTGGCCCTGCTCGCCGCGGCCCCGATCGACCTGCGGCCAGACCCGGTCGCGGCCGCGCCCCGGATCGTCGGCAGCGGCGTACTGCATGCCCAGCGCGAGCAGCGCTGCGCCCAGCACGCCCGCCAGCATGGGTTTCATCCTGGAACCCCCGGTTGAACCTCTTTCAACGCGGAGAACGCAGAGACACGGAGACCGCGGAGACAAACTGGACATTCACCCATTGGGTGAATGGGCATCGCCTCGTAATGCTCTGTGTTCTCATCGGTTTTCTCCGCGTTCTCTGCGTCAAGCGAGGTTTCCAGGTTCATCGTCTGTCTTCCTCCCGGGTCGTCCGGTGTGCGCATGGGGAACCGGCAGCAGGCTTGCCGCCCGCCAGGCCCATCGTCGGGCCGGAGCGGCGCCAGGGCGCGCGGTCAGCGCGGCGCCGCGCCGGGAGGCGGCAGTGGCGGGGTGCCCGCCGGGGGCGGCGGAGGCGTCGGCGCGGCGGCGGTGGATTGCCCCATCAGTCGCCCGGACACCGGCACGCGGTGCCCCTTGGCGTACATGCACTGGATGTAGGCGTGGTCGAAGCGCCGCTGGCTGCCCCAGGCGGACTGCTCGGCCGCCCCGGCGCCCGCCATGCTGCCCACCACCAGCCCGGTGCCGGCGCCCACGCCGGCGCCTCCGCGCCCGCCGATGGCCGCGCCGGCGACGGCACCCACCACGGTGCCCACGGCGGCACTGCGCACACCGCTGTCCGTGGCCGCCTGGCCGGGGGTGACGCCGATCTGGGCGAAGGCGAACTGGCGGCAGGCGCCGTCGTCCGTCTGGAACTGCTCGAAGGACTTGCCGGTGCCCGGAAGCACCATGACGCTGGGGCCAGAGGGCAGGGTAGCGCAACCGGCGAGCAGGGCCGCCGCAGCGAAGGACAGGAACAGGCTGGTCTTGGTCATGATCATTTTCTCCCCGATGGATCAGGGCATCACTGCGGGCGCGGCGGCACGGCCTGCCAGCCGCCGCGGCACTGGCGCACGTCCGGGTAGTAGCCGGGCGGGTCGTAGCAGTAGTACCAGTAGCCGCCGGGCGGGGCGGGCGCGGCATCCGCGCCTTCCTCCTCGCCGCGCTCGATGTAGGTGGGCGGCGTGGCGGGCACCACCACCACCGGCTGCGACGGATAGGGATACCAGGGGTGATAGGGCGGGTAGTACCAGGGCCAGAACAGCGGCGCGCCAATATAGACTCCCACCCGCGCCCGCGGATGAGCGTGACCCCTGCGATCGGCCTGGACGGCATCGCCGAGGAACACCCCCAGCACCAGCAAGGCCGACATCAGTGCAAGCCTGCGCGTTTTCATGTTTCACACCTCCCCGCGTCGACCGCGGATGGGTAGGAACTGCATTCATGTCGGTAAACGCCCCGACCGCCCGCCGGGTGTACGCAGGCCGTCAGGATGCCGGTCGATCCCGGTACATGCCCGCCCCACGCCACCGGCGGTACGCTCCAATTGAAATTATCCGCCGTGCGCCGGCGAAAGGATTTCACACCGGGGCACAGTTGTAAGCGAACGTAACCCCGGGGGCGCCGGCGTCCCGGGGGCTTCCAAGCAGGCGCCGGGCCGGCCGGAAAACCGCGGCAAGCTGGCGGTGGTGGTGGTGCCGTCGTTTGGGGAGCGCTACCTGAGCACGGCGCTGTATGGCCACCTGGAGGTGTAGCGGCGCCGCGTCCGCAGGCCGCGGCGGGGCACCTTTCGTGTGTGCCCCGCCGCGGGCGGGTGCCCGGTTGCAGTGCGCGCTCCCGGGTGCCCGGTCATCGCGCACCATCGCGGAAGTTCAGCCGCGGAACAGCCCGCCCAGCAGCCCGCCCAGCCCCTGCTGCAGCAGGGAACTGCTGTCGCTCACCTGGCCGTTGGGGGTGAGCTTGTCCACCACCTGGGGAAGCAGGTCCGCCAGCGCGCCGGAGGCGTCGCCGGAGGACATGCCGAGCCTGGCGGCAATGTCGCCGATCGCGCCCTCGCCCAGGGCGGACGAGATCTGGTCTGCGGACACGGGCATGTTCTCCCCGGTGCCCACCCACGAGGCGGTCTGGTCACCCAGGCCCGCCTTGCCGAATTGTTCCAGCAGCCCGCCCAGGCCGCCCTGCTGGTTCTGGATCAGCGACATGATCACCTCCAGCAGCGGATTGCCCTGCTGGCCGCCGCCCCCGCCCAGCACGTTGCCGAGCACCTGCCCCGCCAAGCCGTCAAGCAGTCCCATGGTTGTTCTCCTGTTTCAGTTACGGAAGGGGCATTATTGGCGCATCGTCGCTGCATCGCAACGACGGGGAGTGAATTTGCGTTTCCCCCCGGGGCCGAAGGCGCACGCGGCGCCGATCCTGCCGGCGAGGGGACGCGCGGGTTAGAATCGTTTCTTTTCCGCTCGGGATATAGGCATGGATCAGAACGCGCTCAAGAGGGCCGCGGCCCAGGCCGCGCTGGAGGAGGTGGTCGAAGGCGCTGTGGTCGGCGTGGGAACGGGCTCCACCGCCAACTTCTTCATCGACGGACTGGCGCAGATGCGCGACCGTATCGCCGGTGCCGTGGCCAGTTCCGAAGCCACGGCGGCGCGTCTGCGCGGCCACGGCATCGCGGTGCTGGACCTGAATGACGTGACCACGATTCCCGTCTACGTTGACGGTGCGGACGAGATCAACGCCCGGCTGGAGATGATCAAGGGCGGGGGCGGCGCGCTCACCCGCGAGAAGATCGTGGCGGCGGTGGCGGAGCGCTTCGTGTGCGTGGCCGACGAGAGCAAGCAGGTGGGCGTGCTGGGGCGATTTCCGCTGCCGGTGGAAGTCATCCCCATGGCGCAGGCGCACGTGGCGCGCCAGGTGGTGCGCCTGGGCGGCGAGCCGCGGCTGCGCGAGGGCTTCGTCACCGACAACGGCAACCTCATCCTCGACGTGCATGGACTGGCCATCGACGACGCGGTGGTGCTGGAGTCGAAACTGGACCACGTCACCGGCGTGGTGACCAACGGCCTGTTCGCGCGGCGCCCCGCCGACGTGCTGCTGCTGGCCACGCCCGGCGGCGTGCGGCGGATCACGCGGGGCTGAGGGCCGCATCGCGGCCGCACCCCGCAGCGATGCCGGATGGGTTGTCACGGCAATGTCACGTTGCCGTGCTACGTTGCTCCACCTTGGACTTGCGTGAGAGGGATGGAAGGATGATGGAACATACCGTCAAGCAATACGATGCCGACATCGAGGCGATCCGCTCGCGCGTGCTCCAGATGGGCGGGCTGGTCGAGCAGCAGTTGGTGGGCGCCATGGACGGCCTGGAGACGGGCGACATGCTGCTCATCGACCAGGTCATCAACAACGACGCCCGGGTCAATGCCCACGAGGTGGACCTGGACGAGGCCTGCAGCCATCTCATCGCCCGGCGCCAGCCCGCCGCCAGCGACCTGCGCATGGTGATGGCCGTGATCAAGACCATCACCGACCTAGAACGCATCGGCGACGAAGCCAAGAAGATCGCCCGCGCCTCCAAGTCCATCCACACCGCGGACAGCATGTTCACCCCGCGGGTGCATTTGCGCCCGGCCATGGATCTGGTGCTGGACATGCTGCGCACCTCGCTGGACTCCTTCGCCCGCGTGGACCTCTCCCGCGCCGCCGACGTGGTGCGCCAGGACAAGCAGGTGGACAACGAATGGCGCAGCGTGCTGCGCCAGCTCATCACCTTCATGATGGAAGACCCGCGCACCATCTCCCGCGCCATCGAACTACTGTTCATCGCCAAGTCCATCGAGCGCATCGGCGATCACTCCAAGAACATCTCGGAGTACGTGGTCTACATGGTGAAGGGCCGCGACGTGCGGCACGTGAGCGTCGAGGAGATCGAGCGCGAAGTGCGGGGCTGAGGCGGGAATCGGGCGACACCGGTCGGGGGACACCGGTCGCGAAGGCTGCCCCCTCGGGAAGAACGGCAGGTCCGCGGCACCCCGTGCCGGACCTGCCGCTGGACCTGCCGCCGTTGGCGGGAGCGCCCGTGGGCGGCACCGCCCGCGCTTCACGTCATTTCGGCGGCACGTAACCGTGGATGTGGTCGGCGCCCTCGCCGAAGAAGTGCTTCTCCAGTTGCTCCGACAGATACTTGCGGGCGCGCGGGTCGGCGAGGTTCAGCCGGTTCTCGTTGACCAGCATGGTCTGGTGGCGCAGCCACTGCTGCCACGCCTCCTTCGACACGCTGTCGAAAATCCGCTTGCCCAGTTCCCCCGGCATGGGAGGGAAATCCAGTCCATCGGCTTCGCGGCCGAGTTTCACGCAATTCACCGTGCGACCCATCGTGCAATCCTCTCGAAGAAACCTGCGCCACCCAGCGGCGCCAGAAAACGGGGCGCGCAGCGGCGCGCGTCGAAGAACATTGTAGCGGAAAAGCCCCTCGCCCCAGCCCGCGGCGGCCATTGCCCGGGGGCCTACAGCACCTCCGGGCAGGAGTAGATTTCCCAGCGGTTGCGGCCGTTGGCCTTGGCCTGGTACATGGCCTGGTCGGCATGGGCGACGATGCCCTCGATATCCTTCGAATGTTCGGGAAAGATGGCGATGCCGACGCTGGCGGTGACTTTCGCCTCGCGCCCGTCAAAGCGGAAGTGCAGGTCGGCCACCCGGTGCAGCACCCGCCGGGCCAGGCCGATCATCTCGCGTTCGCCGCTTTCCGGCGCCAGGATGGCGAACTCGTCGCCGCCGGTGCGGAAGAACATCTCGTTGCGTCGCACCACCGCCCCCACCGCCTGGGCCACGCGCTCCAGCACCTGGTCGCCGGCCTGGTGGCCGAAGATGTCATTGACCGGCTTGAAGCCGTCCAGATCGAAGGCCATCACCCCCAGCACGGCGCCGCGCCGCGAGGCTTCGGCCACCATGCGCTCCAGTTCCTCGTGGAAACGGCGGCGGTTGAAGAGATTGGTGAGCGGATCGCGTTCCGCCAGGCGCTGCAGTTGCTCCGCCGCGCGTTTCTGCTCGGTGATGTCCTCGAAGATCCAGATGCGCCCCACGCAGCCGTCGTCGCCGGCCCCGCCGACACAGGTGCTGACGACCTCCAGCACCCTCCCGTCGGTCAGCGCCACCTCGAAGGTGGGCTGGGTGCCCTTGCATTCCTCGGCCACCGCGTGCTCCATGTCGCGCCGGAAGGATGCATCGTCGGCCCGCAGGGCGCTGGTGCGCGCCAGCAGCGCCTCGTCGCGCACGCCGTTGAGCGACTCGTCTTCCGCCAGCCCCCACAGGCGCTGGAAGACGCGGTTGCAGAACTGCACGCGGTCGTCGCGGCCGATGAACAGCACGGCCACGCGCATGAGGTTGAGCAGCGACTCCAGCCGGCTGCGCTCCTCGCTGGTGCGGCTGAGGTAATACTCCTTCTGCCGCTCGGTGCGGCGCAGTTCCGCCACCGTTTCCAGCAGTTTCAGCTCGGCCTCCTTGCGGCTCTGGATGACGTTGGCGGACACCCGCACGCCATTGTTGCTGCCGTCCTCGCGGCGCAGCACGTGCCAGCTCATGCACACCCACACCAGGCTGGCGTCGCGCCGCTGCAGGCGCAGCTCCACGCCCTCGCCGCGGTCGGCGAAGCGCACCCGCATGGCCGTCTCCAGCGCATGGCGGCGATCCTTGGAATACACCAGCAGATCGGCGACGTTGCCCGCCAGCAGGCAGTCCTGGACCGGAATGCCGGTGATGCGCTCCACCGACGGGCTGATCCAGATCAGCCGTCCGGCCATGTTCAGCCACATCTCGATGCTTTCCGCGTAGTCCGTGGCGACGTGGAAGCGTTCCTCGATGTTGCGCCGCTCGCGCTGCACCGTGCGCACCCGCTCCCCCACCAGGTTGATGGCGCGGGTCAGCGCGGCCATCTCGGCCGAACCGTGCACCGGCAGCTTGCCGGCCGTGCGCCCGGCGGCGAGATCGTCGGCGCCGTCGGCCAGCACCCGCAGCACGCCCGACATGCGCCGTCCCATCTCGGCGAACAGCGCCAGGCCGAACACCATCACCAGCGCCGCCGCGCCCACGGCGCGCCACAGCGCCCGGTTCCTGGCCTGGTGGAAGGGCGCGGCGTCGATGCCGAACAGCGCCACCCCCACCGCCTGGCCCCGGCTGGCGAGCGGCACCGCGCCGTCGAAGCGCCCGAGGCCGGCCAGCACCTGGCGGAAGTCCTCGTGCCGCGGCGGCAGCATGCGCGCCATGTCCCAGCCCACCGCCGCCAGCGGGCGCTGGTCGGTGTCCAGCACCACCAGGTAGTCCAGCGCCAGGGCCTGGCGCAACTGCTGCGCCTCGCGCTCCAGATCCGCTACGTTGCCCGCGGTGACACGCCCCGCCAGGACACCGCCGAACAGTTGCTGCAGTTCCCCCAGGCGGGCGTTCTCCCGCTGCACCATCTGGTCCGCCGTCACCCGATGGGTGGCCCATACCACCAGCACGCTGGCCATGAGCAGCAGCAGCCCGCCGTAGTACGGCAGACGCAGGCGCAGGGTGCGCGGACCGCGCAGCAGCAGGCCGATCACGGTGTCCTCACAGCGTTCTCATCAGCACCTTGGAGCGGCGCTGCAGGTTGTAGAGCTCGCGCCGCTCCGCCGGCAGCAGATCCACCGGCACCGCGACGAAGCCCCGTTCCAGGAACCAGTGGGCGGTGCGCGTGGTGAGCACGAACAGCCGTTCCAGCCCCGCCGCCTTGGCGCGCGCCAGCATGTGGCTCAGGATGGCCTCGCCGAAGCCGGCACGGCGGCTCTCCGGGTGCACCGCCAGGCACGCCAGTTCCGCCGCCCGATCGGCGCTGAAGGGATAGAGCGCCGCGCAGCCGCGGATCACGCCGTCGTGCTCCAGCACCGAGAAGCGGCCGATCTCCATCTCCAGCACCTCGCGCCCGCGGCGCACCAGGGTGCCGTCGGCCTCCAGCGGGGCGATCAGCCGCACCACCTCGCCCACATCCTCCACCGTGGCCTCGCGGATGCGCGCCAGGGGATCGCGGGTGATCACGGTGCCGATGCCCTCGCGGGTGAACACCTCCAGCAGCAGCGCGCCGTCCTGGGCCTCGCTGATGAGGTGGGCCCGCCCCACCCCGCCGCGCACCGCAGCCACGGCCCAGGGCAGGTAGAAGCCCAGATCCTCGGACAGCGCCTGCCCGGAATGCAGGATGCGCTCGGCCTCGTCGGCGGTGAGCTCGCGCAGCAGTTCGCCGCCGGCATCCGTCACCCCCGGCACGTCGCACATGAAGATGAGCTTCTCGGCGCGCAACTCCACCGCCACCGCCTGCGCCACCTCCTCCAGGCTGAGGTTGAAAGTCTCGCCGCTGGGCGACACCCCCAGCGGCGAGATGAGCACCACGTTGTGCTGCTCCAGGGTGGCGCGCAGGGCGTCGACGGCGATGCGCCGCACGCGGCCGGTGTATTGCATGTCCATGCCGTCCACCACGCCCACCGGCTTGGCGACGACGAAATTGCCGCCGGCCACGCGCATGGCCGCGCCCGCCATGGGGGTGCCCGGCAGGCCCTGCGACAGCAGCGCCTCGATCTCGATGCGGGTGACGCCGTTGCCCGCCTTGACGCAGGCCAGCGCCTCGGCATCGGTGACCCGCAGGCCGTGGTGGTAGTGCGGCTCCAGCCCGCGGCGCTGCATCTCGGCATCGATCTGCGGACGCGCGCCGTGCACCAGCACCATGCGGACGCCCAGGGCGGCGAGCAGGTTGCAGTCCTGCGCCAGGGCGGTGGCGCCGGGCCCCGCCGCCACCTCGCCGCCGAAGGCGATGACGAACACCCGCCCGCGGAAGGCGTGGACATACGGTGCGGCATCGCGCACCCAGGCCACGATGCGACGCAGCGACTGGTCGACGGGGTTCATGGGAGCTGGAGGAAAATCCGTGGCGTCATTCTATCCGAGGCGGCGCGGATGACCGCGTGAAAAGCGTGGGAATGGCCCGGCGCCCGCCACCGCTGCGCGCCCACTGACGGGCTTGCGGCGGGTCGCCGCGCCACTGCGGCCGTTGCGCCACGCATTCGGCCCGGTCCAGGTGCCGGCCCGGGTGCGGCGGATTCGAACATGAACGCCCCTTTCAGCTCGAAGGCCCCGTCAGAAATCCCCCCACAGCGCCAGCATGGCGGCCAGCGCCGCCACGCCGGCGGTCTCCGTGCGCATCACCCGCGGCCCCAGGCGCACCGGCCGGAAGCCGGCGGACTCGGCGGCCTTCGCTTCCTCGGCGGTGAGGCCGCCCTCCGGCCCCACCAGCAACGTGAGCCGCGCCGGACGCTCGATGTCGCGCAGCGCCATGGGGGCGCCGGGGGCAAGCATCAGGCGCGGCTCCATGGTGTGCGCCGCTACCGCGAGCCAATCGCGCCGCGGCTGTACGTCGGTCAGGTCGGGCAGGCGGTTGCGCCCGCACTGCTCGCAGGCGGACACCGCCACCGAGCGCCAGTGCACCAGCCGGCGCTGCTCCCGCGGCCCCGCCAGGCGCACCACGCTGCGCGCGCAGGCTACCGGCACGATGCGCGCCACGCCCAGTTCGGTCGCCTTCTGGATGGCCCAGTCCATGCGGTCCGCCGCCGCCAGGCCCTGGGCGAGGGTGACGTGGATGGGCGACTCCCGCTCCACCGAATCGTGGGCGAACAGCATCACCCGCGCCACCTTGCCCAGGGAACCGATCTGTCCGACGTATTCGCCGCCGCGCCCGTTGAACAGCACAACATCATCGCCGGGGCGCAGGCGAAGCACCCGTTCGGCATGATGCGCGACCTCGTCCGGCAGCGTCACGCCCTGCCCGGCCTGCAGCGGGATGTCACAAAAGAAGCGTGGAATCATCATGCTATTATGAACTTTTCGATGACTTTCCGGATACCGACATGGTCAGCCTCAATCCTCCCGTCTGCGATTTCGGCTGGCAGGCGCGCGACTTCGACCTGCCCGGCACCGACGGCCGGCGCCACACGCTGGAGTCCGTGCGCGGCCCCAACGGCCTGCTGGTGATGTTCATCTGCAACCACTGCCCCTACGTCAAGGCGGTGATCCACCGCATCGTCCGCGACACCCGCGACCTGGCGGGCCACGGCGTGGGCGCCATCGCCATCATGTCCAACGACCCGGCGGACTACCCGGAGGATTCCTGGGACCACATGGCGCGCGTGGCCCGGGAGGGGGCGTTCCCCTTCCCCTACGTGCTGGACGCCAGCCAGGAAGTCGCCAAAGCGTACGGTGCCGTATGCACGCCGGATTTCTTCGGCTTCAACCGCGACCTGGAACTGCAATACCGTGGCCGCCTCGACGCCTCGCGCAAGGACACCGCCCCGCAGGGCGCGCGCCGCGACCTCTTCGAGGCCATGCTGGAAGTGGCGCGCACCGGCGGCGGGCCGCGGGAGCAGTTCCCCAGCATCGGCTGCTCCATCAAGTGGCGCGAATGACGGAGCGGGTCTTCCGCGGGCTGGCGCAGACCACGTCGGTGCAGCCGCCCCGCGGCCAGGGTGCGGTGCGCACCATCCACAGCGCCGGCGTCGATCTCCAGCCCTGCGGCGGCACGCATCTGGCCCGCACCGGCCGCCGCTTCTGGATCGAGGACGTGACGGTGTGGAACCTGGTGGACGCGGCCGGGCGCACCCACGGACAGGCGGCCACGTACCGAAGCTGGCGCGACGCGTGACTCCGCCCCCTCACCCCGGTCGGTACATCATCACCGACCGCCGTTCCTCCATCCACGAAGCTTCGTCGGCGCCCGCCAGCGCATCCAGGTCGCCAGGCGCCGCGCCCGGGTCATCCACCCACTGCCGCAGCAGTTCCGAGCCGTTGATGAGGTCGATGGCCAGCCGCCCGCGCTCGTATTCGTAGGGGAAGTCGCGCCACAGATCGTAGTCCGGCCGTAACCGCCGCAGCGCCTTGAAGGCGAGGGCCATGAGCCGCCACGGGCGGAAGCGCGGATGATCGTAGGCACCGTCCTCGACGTGGATGTGCACGCCGGCGCAGAGCTTGCCGGCGTGCTTGTGGAAGGTGGGCTCGAACCAGCATTCCCGCAGGCGGCAGCCGGCCAGCCAGTCCGGGGCCAGGGCGTGCATCTCGCGCAGCAGGGCGCCGGCGTCCAGGTCCGGGGCGCCGAACAGCTCCAGCGGGCGGGTGGTGCCCCGGCCCTCCGAGAGCGTCGTGCCTTCCAGCATGACCGTGCCGGCGTAGCAGCGGGCCATCCACAGGTTGGGGGCATTGGGGCTGGGGTTGATCCAGGTGCGTTCGCCCAGGGGCCAGCCGTAGCCGGGCGCGGCGTCGGGCGCCCAGCCCTCCATTTCGATCACGCGATACTCCACGTCCAGCCCCAGGCTGCGGATGAACCCGTGGCCCAGCTCGCCGAGGGTGAGACCGTGGCGCATGGGCAGCGGCCCGGCGCCGACGAAGCTCTCCCAACCCGGGCGCAGGCTCAGTCCCTCCACGGGCCGGCCGACGGGGTTGGGGCGGTCCAGCACCCACACCGCGCGCCCGTGGGCGCAAGCGGCCTCCAGCACGTAGCGCAGGGTGGTGATGAAGGTATAGATGCGGCAGCCCAGGTCCTGGAGGTCCACCAGCAGCACGTCGAAGCTGTCCATCATCGCTTGCGTGGGCCGGCGCACCTCGCCGTAGAGGCTGAAAACGGGGATGCGATGTTCGGGATCGACGAAATCCGGCGACTCCACCATGTTGTCCTGCTTGTCGCCGCGCAGGCCGTGCTGGGGGCCGAAGGCGGCGGTGAGGCGCAGGTCGGGCAGGGCGGCCAGGGCGTCGAGGGAATGGGTGAGCCCGGCCGTCACCGAGGCGGGGTGGGCCAGCAGCGCCACGCGGCGCCCCGCCAGCGGCTTGCGCAGCGCGGGGTCGCGCAGCAGGCGGTCGATGCCGAACTTCATCCGGTGTCCTTCGCAATCGGCCCGAGGGCGCGCCCGGCCGGGGGCAATTCCAGCGCAAAGGCGTCATGATGATGGAAGTCGGGCCGGCCGGGCGGGTGGCGCAGCGCCCAGTACGACAGCGTGCCGTCCCGCGCCTCCACCACCGCCGACAGCCCGAGTCGCAGCCTCAGTTGCGGCGGCGCCAGCGCCGCGGCGGGGAGGGCGACGTCCAGTTCCAGCCCCCCGGCCGTCACGCGCACGGCCAGCCGCGGCGCGGGACCGCATGCCGCAGCGGCGCTTTCCCGGTAGCTGCGGAATTCGTAGGCCGCCCACTGCCCCGACGGCGAGAAATTGAACTCGCGATAGGCCGGCTCCCCCGCCACGGCCACGAAGGCCTCGAAGCAGGTATGACGCCACAGCCCGTCCGCCCGCTGCGCTGCGGCCGGCGGCGCAATGCGCAGGGCGGAGGGATCGGCCGCGAGCCGATAGCCCAGCAGCAGGCCACCGTCGGGCGCACGCTCCAAACGCACGGCGATGCTGCCCGGCGCCACGGTCCGGGCGTCGGGATGGGGGATCAGGGTCAGGATGTGGGCTGGGGACAAGGGCATGATGGCCGCGGCGCCGCGGCCTCGCGCCCCGTGCCGGGGCAGTTGCGCCGCCCGCGAGCT
>JACQYB010000061.1:0-40823 GCA_016208415.1 Betaproteobacteria bacterium
ATGGGTGGCCGCAAGTTCGAGGTTGGAAGACAGCGCCTGCAGGGCAAGTGCGATCTCCTCGTCATCGACCATGTCGGTCAGGCCATCGGAGCAAAGCAGGTAAATGTCACCTGGCAGGGTATCATATTCCTCGATGTCGGCCTCGACCTCGGGATCCACCCCCAATGCCCGCGTCACCAGGTTTCGGTTCTGCGACATCCGCGCCTGCCGAGGCGTGAGCATGCCATTCTCGATCTGCTCCTGCAGCAGCGAGTGATCCCGGGTCAGCAGCGACAGTTCCCCGCCGCGCAGCCGGTAGGCGCGGGAATCGCCGATGTTGGCCAGGACCAGCGAGTTGTCATGGAACAGCGCAGCCACCACGGTGGTGCCCATGCCTGCGTACTGGGGCTGGCTCTCCGCAGCGGCGAAGATTGCGCGATTCGCCCCCGCCAAATGCTCCGCCAGCAGGTGGCGCGCCTGGACCAGGCCATCCTCGGCCGGCGCGTGCGGCTCGAAGACCGTCAGCGCCTTCTCCAGTTCGCTGCCCAGCAGGCCCGTGGCCATGCCGGACGCCACCTCCCCCGCGTTGTACCCGCCCATCCCGTCGGCCAGGACTGCCAGCCCCAGCGCGACATTGGTGTACACGGCGTCCTCATTGTGGGTGCGGACCATTCCCGCGTCCGAGCGGCTGACCATGAACAGCGCCTGGGTCAGGTCGGGGATCAGGCCGAGTCCGCGCCGCGCGCCCCGTCCGCCGCCCTGCGGCTCGGCTTCCCGCGACACGGGCGTTGCCGCCAACAGGTTGGCGTGACGCTCACGCATCAGGGAACCAAACGCTGTCCCAAGTGCCACTCTCACCGTTCCTCGCAGACAAATTCCATCAGCGTTCATGATGGCCGTACCGCTCCCCGGCGCACAGGGCACTATTTCACGGACGGCCAGGAGAAAACCGGTGCGACACAAGTTCCGACGATGCCGCCCCCTCAGAATGGCAGTGAAACTCCCAGGCCCCGGCTGCGCACCCGTTGCAGCACGCGATGCGCCACCGCCAGATCCTGGATGGCCATGCCCTGGGATTCGAACAGGGTGATGTCTTCGCCGGCGCGGCGCCCCGGCCGGCAGCCGGCGACGATCTGGCCGATCTCCACCAGCCGGCCCTCGTGCAGGTGGCCCTTTTCCAGCGCCGGCAACAGGTCGCCGACCTCGCGCAGCGCCACCGCCCGCGAATCCACGCTCACCAGGCTGCAGCGGCGCACCGCCTCCTCGTCCAGTTCGCGGCGAATGAGCGCGTTGCAGCCGGCCGCCGTGACATGGGTACCCGGCGATAGCCAGGCCCCCTGCAGCACCGGGGTGGCGGAGGACGTGATGGTCACCACCACATCCGCGGCGGCCACCGCCGCCGGCACGTCACCGGCCGGCACCACCTCCCGGCCGGTACGCGCCGACAGTTCGGTGCAGAAGGCCCGCAGCTTGTCCGCATCGCGCGCCACCACCTGCACGCGGCGGATGTCGCGCACCTGGCACAGCGCCTCGACCTGGCTTTGCGCCTGCCAGCCGGAGCCGAACACCACCGCCGCGGCGGCGTCGGGGCGAGCCAGCCATTTGGCCGCCACCCCGCCGGCGGCCCCGGTGCGCATCATGCCCAGGTAGTCGGCGGCGATCACCGCTTCGGGCCGGCCGGTGGCGATGTCGTAGAGATGCACGAGGAAGCGCGCACCCTCGCGACTCGTCGAATAGACCTTGTAGCCCGCCACACCCAGCCCCGGCACCGCCCCCTGGAGCATGTGCATCGTCATGCCCGGCACGCGGGTACGGGCGCGCGGCAGGTCGATGGCCTCACCGCGGCCGTGGGCGCCGAGCACCGACTCCACCGCCTCCAGCGCCATCGGCAGGGTCAGGACGTGCCGCACGTCATTTTCCGAAAGGTACAGGGACATGACTCACCTCAGCCGAATCGCGGCCTCGCGGGCATGCCGCCGCCGGGCCGCCCCAAGGCGGCATGAGCCCCCTCGGGGGGCAGCGAAGCGTGGGGGTCGTCACCTCTCAGACCACCGGGTAGTCGGACGGTGCCCGCCGCAGCGCCAGCCAGCGCCCCAGCGCGACCACGAACAGCGCACCGGCCACACTGGCCACATAGTGCGCCGCCGGCAGCCGTTGTTGCAGCCATTCGCGCACCACCAGATCACCGGCGATCATCCCGCCCGCCACGTACCCCAGCAGGGCCGCACCGAGCAGGATCACAACGGGGAATCGCTCCATCAGCTTCATGATCAGCTGGCTGGTCCACACGATGAGCGGGATGCTCACCGCCAGCCCGAAGATGAGCAGGAAGATGCTGTCGCGGGAGGCTGCAGCCACGGCGATGACGTTGTCCAGGCTCATGACGAAGTCCGCCACGATGATGGTGCGCACCGCCCCCGCCACGTGGGAGGCGCCCTGGATCTCGTGGCCGTCGTCGCCCTCGGGCAGCAGCAGCTTGACGCCGATCCACAGCAACAGCAGCCCGCCCACCAGCTTGAGCCATGGATAGCCCAGCAGGCTGGCGGCAAAGGCGGTCAGCACCACCCGCAGGCTCACCGCCCCCACCACGCCCCAGAAGATGCCCACCCGCTTCTGGTGCGGCGGCAGGTTGCGACAGGCCAGGGCGATCACCACGGCGTTGTCGCCGGAGAGGACGATGTCGATGGCGATGATCTGGGCAACGGCGACCCAGAACTCGGGGTTGGCGAAATCGGGCATGGTGGGGCGGATGTGTTGGGGAAAATTCTACACCGCGCCGAGGCGCGCCCCGGCAGGGGTACCCCGCATCCGGCGCGAGCGCGTCAAGAACAAACGCCCGCACGAGGGCGGGCGTCTGCGCGGGAAGCGGGCGCGAAGACAGCGCTACAGCACGGACTTCAGCAGCTTGCCCATCTCCGACGGATTGCGCGTGACCCTGAAGCCGCACTCCTCCATCACCGCCAGCTTTTCCTGGGCGGTGCCCTTGCCACCGGAGATGATGGCGCCGGCGTGGCCCATGCGCTTGCCTGCGGGCGCGGTGACGCCGGCGATGAAGCCCACCACCGGCTTGGTCATGCGCTCCTTGGCCCAGCGCGCGGCCTCTTCCTCATCGGAGCCGCCGATCTCGCCGATCATGATGACGGCGTCGGTGTCGGGATCGTCGTTGAACAACTGCAGCACGTCCTTGTGCTTGAGGCCGTTGACCGGATCACCGCCGATGCCTACGGCGGAGGACTGGCCCAGGCCGAGTTCGGTGAGCTGCCCGACCGCCTCGTAGGTCAGGGTGCCGGAGCGCGACACCACGCCGATCGGGCCCTTTTTATGAATGTAGCCGGGCATGATGCCGATCTTGATTTCGTCCGGCGTGATCACGCCGGGGCAGTTCGGCCCGACCAGGACGGTCCTGCGGTTTTCCTTCTTCATGCGGTCGCGCACTTCCACCATGTCGCGCACCGGGATGCCCTCGGTGATGCAGATCACCAGGTCGAGATCGGCTTCCACCGCCTCCCAGATGGCCGCCGCGGCGAAGGGCGGCGGCACGTAGATCACGCTGGCGGTCACGCCCTGCTGTGCCTTCGCGTCGCGCACGCTGGCGTAGATGGGAATGCCCTCGAAGTCCTCGCCGGCCTTCTTGGGATTGACGCCGGCCACGAAGCAGTTGCGGCCGTTGGCATAGTCGCGGCAGGCGCGGGTGTGGAACTGGCCGGTCTTGCCGGTGATGCCCTGGGTGACGACCCGGGTGTCCTTGTTGATCAGAATCGACATGCTGTCTTCCCTTACTGGGCCGAGACCGCGGCAACCACCTTCTCGGCGGCCTCGGCCATGGTGTTGGCGGAGATGATGGGCAGGCCGGATTCGGCCAGGATCTTCTTGCCCACGTCCTCGTTGGTGCCCTTCATGCGCACCACCAGTGGCACGGCAAGGTGCACCTCGCGGGCCGCCGCCACCACGCCCTCGGCGATGGTGTCGCAGCGCATGATGCCGCCGAAGATGTTCACCAGGATGCCCTTCACCTTGGGGTTGGCCAGCATCAGCTTGAACGCCTCGGTCACCTTCTCGGTAGTGGCGCCGCCGCCCACGTCGAGGAAGTTGGCCGGCTCGGCGCCGTAGAGCTTGATGGTGTCCATGGTGGCCATGGCCAGGCCCGCGCCGTTGACCAGGCAGCCGATGTTGCCGTCCAGGGAGATGTAGGAGAGGTCGAACTTCGAGGCCTCGATCTCGGCCGGATCCTCCTCGTCCAGGTCGCGCATCTCCAGGATGTCGGGATGGCGATAGAGGGCATTGGAGTCGAAATTCATCTTGGCGTCCAACGCCACCACGCGCCCGTCGCCGGTGAGGATCAGCGGGTTGATCTCGGCCAGGCTGGCATCGGTGTCCCAGAACGCCTTGTACAGGCCCTGCAGCACGGACCGCGCCTGGGGGAGGGAATCCGCCGGCACGCCGATCCTGGCGGCGACGTCATCGGCCTCGGCGTCGGTCAGCCCGGAGACCGGGTCGACGAACACCTTGTGGATCTTCTCCGGCGTGTGGGCGGCCACCTCCTCGATGTCCATGCCGCCCTCGCTGGAGGCCATCAGGCACACGCGCTGGGTGACCCGATCCACCACCATGCCCACGTACAGTTCCTTGCGGATGTCGGCGCCTTCCTCGACCAGCAGGCGGTGCACCGTCTGGCCCTCCGGGCCGGTCTGGTGGGTCTTGAGCTGCATGCCGAGGATCTGCCCGGCGTACTGGCGCACCTCGTCCGCGGACCTGGCCACCTTGACGCCGCCGCCCTTGCCGCGGCCGCCGGCGTGGATCTGGGCCTTCACCACCCAGACCTTGCCTCCCAGTTGTTGCGCTGCCTGCACCGCCTCGTCAACGGTGAAGCAGGGCGTGCCGCGCGGTGTGGTCACGCCGTACTTTCTCAGGATTTCCTTGCCCTGATATTCGTGGATCTTCATGCGTCTTCCTTGCGTGTGGATGCCTGGATCAGTTTATTGTGGGCGCTGGCGGGTCGGTCGGTGGATCGCGGCCCGTCGCGCCGTGGGAGGATACGCCATCCGGGACCGCTGCGGGCTGCCGATCATGCGCTGGCGCTGCGCCCTGATACCAGCGCGGGTAGTAGCGCCGCACGGTCTCGGTGGACGACTCCAGGGCATGGCAGCGGTCGATCTGGAAGGGCTTGCCGCCCAGGTCGTCGTTATCGCGCACCTCGCTGGCGAAGGTCTGGATGGCGGCGGTGGGCAGCGCCAGCAGCAACTCCGTGAGATGGGCGCAGCCGCGCACGCCATCGAACATTTCGCCCACGGTGCGACGGAATCCGCGCACCAGGTTCAGGCCCACCAACTGGCCGTAGGCCGCACCGATGGTGTCGCAGCCGCCCGGATAGGGCACCGCGTCGCTGCTGGCCTGGGCGGCGAGGATGTTGAACTCGCGGTCGATGGTGACACGCACCAGCATGTCATGGACCGGCTCGCCCTGGCGGCGTACCCCGGACGCCAGCGGGTAGTCGTGGTCCTTGGTGTCGGTGAGGCGCGCCTCGATGTCCCACAGGCCGTCTTCGCGCTTCCAGCCCTCCAGCAGGATGCGCCGCAGGTGTATGCGCCGGCGCGCAGAGGTGGAGGGAAGCAGGGGCATGGCAGGAAGAGGACGTGCGCAAGACCATCAGATCCTTTGAGCGGGCGAGTATACGACGCCATTCGCGGCGCACCAAAAAGGCCGCCGCCCTTCCGGGAGCACTTACCGGTACAGCACCCGCGGCAGCCACAAGCCGATCTCGGGGAACACATACAGCAGGACCAGCGCCAGCACCTGGATGCCCATGAACGGGAGCATGCCGCCGAAGATCTGGTTGAGCGTGACATGGGGCGGCGCCACGCCCTTGAGGTAGAACGCCGCCATGGCCACCGGAGGACTGAGGAACGCCGTCTGCAGGTTCAGCGCCACCAGCAGCCCGAAGAACAGCGGGTCGATGTTGAAGTGCGACAGCAGCGGGATGAAGATGGGCATGAAGATGACGATGATCTCGGTCCATTCCAGCGGCCAGCCGAGCAGGAAGATGATGAGTTGGGCCAGGATCATGAACTGCACCGGCGTCATGTCCAGCGACAGCACCCACCGCTCCACCAGTCCCTGTCCGCCGAGCAGCGCGAAGGCCGCGGAGAAGATCGACGAGCCGACGAACAGCCAGCAGACCATGGCGCTCGTCTTGGCGGTGAGAAACGACGACTCCTTCGTGATCGTGCCCAGTTCCCTCAAGGCGGTGGCGATGGCGAGCGTGCGGGTCCGGCCGTTCGGTTTCGCGCCGCGCCAGTGCTCGACGAAACGGTAGATGGCTGCCAGCAGGACGCCGCCGAAAGCACCCACCGCGGCCGCCTCGGTGGGCGTGGCAAAGCCGAAGACGATCGACCCCAGCACCGCGAGGATCAGGACCGCCAGCGGGAAGAACGAGGCCAGGAGCATCTTGAAGATCTCGAGACGTTCCCAGTTCCACAGCCAGCCCACCAGTGCCATCACAGCGACCCCTGTGCCCAGCACGATCCAGTACCAGTTGGGCACCGGGAGCCGCGCCGGTTCCGACACTGAGATATTTTCGGTCGGAACGGCGTCCGCAGCCGGTCCCGGCGCGGTCTCGGCCCTCTTGGCCTGCATTCCGGGCGGTGGCACGAGTGCCGGGGCCTCTTCCAAGGGGGGCTCTTTCACCCCGGGGGCTTCTTCCTCAGTGGGAGGTGCGCCGATGAGTCCCGCCGACTCCTCTTCCACCGGCGCAGCGAACTGGCCGCCGGCCTCGACCAGCCCGGCGGTGCTGGCCTCGACGACCGGTGCCGTCGCCACCCGGTAAGTCAGGCCCAGCGCCCCGGTAATCACCAGCGCGGGCAGCAGCGACACGAACAACTGGCCGAGCACCGTGCCCCTCGATACGTTGGCGGCGCCGGCGCCGAGCGCACGCAAGAGCCCGGCCAGCGCGTTGCCGCCGCGACGCGCCAGCGTCTGGGCGAAGGCGGGAAGCGGCGCATGCCGCTCGGCTTCCGGCAACGGCGGCATGAGGGTGGGCCGGAACGTGGCGAGCACGATGACATAGCCGACGTAGAGCCCCGCCAGCATGAGGCCGGGGAAGAAGGCGCCGGCATAGAGCTGCACCACCGACACCCCCGCCGTCGCGCCATAAACGATCAGCAGCACCGAAGGCGGGATCAGGATGCCCAGGCAGCCGCCAGCCGTGATGGCGCCGGCCGATACCTTGACACCGTAGCCGGCGCGCAGCATGGCCGGAAACGCCAGCAGACCCATCAGCGTCACCACCGCTCCCACGATACCCGTGGCCGTGGCGAACACCGCACAGGTAATGATGGTCGCCACCGCCAGGGAGCCCGGCACGCGGGTCATGGCAAGGTGCAGGCTCTTGAACAGACGGTCGATCAGGGCCGCTCGCTCGACGAGGTAGCCCATGAACACGAACAGCGGAATGGCGATCAGCACATCGTTCGACATCACGGCGTAAGCACGCTGCACCATGAGGTCGAGAATCTGCCGCACGGCAAGATCCGGGTTCACGCTGCGGTAGGCCAGCCAGCCGAAGAACACGCCCATGCCCATCAGGGTGAAAGCGGTGGGGAATCCCAGCATGATGGTCACCACCACCAGCGCCAGCATGAGCAGGCCGAGGTGGGCAGTCGTGACGCCACCCCAGGGGATGAACACCAGGATGGCAAGCAGGATCATCGCCATGAGCGAGAAGCCGAACCAGAGTTCCTTGCGCACCCTCACTTGCCCGCCTCCTTGCGCGCCACGAGTTCGTCAAGCTTTTCGATGTCCTCGTCCGTGACGTGCACCATCTCCTTCAGCTTGTCCACGTCCACTTCCTCCACGTCCTCCTCGCGCGAAGGCCAGCGGCCCAGCCTGAGGCAGATGACACAGCGGATGATCTCGACGATGCCCTGCACCAGCAGGAAGGCGCCGGCGACGGGAATGATGGTCTTGAAAGGATAGATGGGGGGCCCCTCCGCCGTGATCGTGGAATGCTCGTTGATGGCCCAGGACTCGGCGGCGTAGAAATACCCGGCGTAGCTGAGGGCGATCACGCCGGGAATGAAGAACACCACGTACAGCGTGAGATCGACCGACGCCTGGGCACGCGGCGTGAAGAATCCGTACAGGACGTCACCGCGCACGTGGCCGTTCTTCGCCAGCGTGTAGGCGCCGGCCATCATGAACAGGGTGCCGTACATCATGATCATGACGTCGAAGGCCCAGGCGTGGGGGGCGTCCAGCGCGTAACGGGAGAACACCTCCCACGAGATGAGCGCCGTGAGGCCCACGATCAGCCAGGAGAAGGCCTGGCCGATCCCGGTGCTCAGCTTGTCGATGAAGAGCAGCAGCTTTTGCATGGTGGAGAACGAAGATCAGGCCGCCGGTGTCGTGGGAGCGGGCTTGCCCGCGATGCGGCGGTGTCAATCGCGGGCAAACCCGCTCCCACAATGCCGATTTCCACAACAAAGCACCATCCGGCGCTACCGGATGGTGCTCTTCTCCCGCATCGGCGGCCTCAGGTTTTCTTATCCCCGGCTTTCTTCGGACCGAAGTAATGGTTGTAGGCCATCCTCGGGCCGACCTGGGTATCGAGGTACCAGCGCACCGCACGCTCCGCGAACTGGCGCTGCGATTCGGCGATCTCCTTGAACAGGGGGTTGGCCGCCGAATATTTTTCCAGGACGCCGTCGAAGATCTCGAGCTGTTTCTGCAGCACCGAGTCCGGCGTCTTGTAGAACTTGACCTTGTCCTTGGTCTGCAGCTCGACGTAGTCCTTCGAATAGCGATCGATGGCCTTCCACGACATGTCCGCGGAGGCGGCTTCCACGGCGTACTCGATGAGCGCCTTCATCTTGGTCGGCAGGGCGTCGTACTTGGTCTTGTTGAAGGTGATCTCGAACTGCTCGGCACCCTGGTGATAGCTCTGCAGCATGCAGATCTTGGACACGTCGGCGAAACCGAGCAGGCGGTCGGAAGAGGCGTTGTTGAACTCGGCCGCGTCCAGCAGCCCGCGGTCCATGGCCGGCACGATCTCGCCGCCGGGCAGCGCGTTTACCGCCGCGCCCATGCCCGTGAACAGGTCAATCGAGATCCCCACGGTGCGGAACTTGAGGCCTTTCATGTCGTCCGGCTTGGTGATGGGTTTCTTGAACCATCCCAGCGGCTGGGTCGGCATCGGCCCGTAGGGGAAAGACACCACGTTGGCGCCGATGGATTGGTAGATCTTGGCGAGCAACTCCTTGCCGCCGCCGTACTTGTGCCAGGCGAGCATCGTGTTGGCGTCCATGCCGAAGGCCGGACTGGACCCCCACATGGCCAGGGCGTTCTGCTTGCCGTAGTGATAGACCAGCACGCCATGGCCGCCGTCCAGGGTGCCTTTCGACACCGCGTCGAGCAGCCCGAAGGCCGGCACCACGGCCCCGGCCGGCAAGACCTCGATCTTCAGGTCGCCGCCCGTCATGTCATTCACCTTCTTGGCAAAATCGAGCGCGTACTCGTGGAAGATGTCCTTCGCCGGCCAGGTGCTCTGCCAGCGCATGCTGATCGGCCCCTGGGCCTTCACCACCGCGGGAAAGCCGAGGGTGGCCGCACCGGCGGCAACGGACACGGCGGCACCGAGAAAGCGGCGACGGGCAGGTTTCGCCGGCACCGCCGGATTCCCGGTCTGGGTGGTGATGCATTCTTCGCTCATGTTTGTTCTCTCCATGGGTTGTTCTGCTCACGCGCCCGGGACGCACCCTCCGGTCCCGGCGCTCGCCTTTCAGGCCCACACGCCTGCCGGGTTCCGCTCCGCGATGCACCGGCACCCGGACGAACCCTCTTCGAAACCTAGTCTTAGGTCTGGACAAAAGCAAGCATTCCCGCAGCATGGGTCGCATTCTCCCGCAGGGCCGGGAATCAGGCTGCCGGCCGGCGGCTCTGCACCACGAAGCTGACGGGGCCGAATCGCCCTTCCCACCACGCCGCGCCGTCACCCATCCCAACCTGAAGCAGCAGCGTGTGGATGCGTGCCCCGGTTCGCGATTCACCCGCGCACCCACACCGGCGTGCTCCCGGCTACCATACGGGTTCCGGGCCGTCGGCGCCGTGTGCCACGGCGTGCCGGATCCGCACGGCAGCCACGAAAGATCCGCGCAAGCGTTCCGACACGCGAGGAAAATCCATGTCCTTCGAAACCATCCTCTTCGAACTGCGCGACGGCGTCGCCCGCATCACCCTGAACCGGCCGGAGCGCCTCAACAGCTTCAATGTGCAGATGCACAACGAACTGCGCGAAGCCCTCGACGAGGCGCGCGCCAACGCCCGCGCCGTGCTGCTCGCCGGCGCCGGCCACGCCTTCTGCGCCGGCCAGGATCTGTCGGATCGGGTCGTGTCCGCCGACGAGGCGCCCCCCGACCTGGGCTGGTCCATCGAGAACTTCTACAAGCCCCTGGTGCTCAAGCTGCGGGCGCTGGAAATGCCCGTGATCTGTGCCGTCCATGGCGTGGCCGCGGGCGCCGGGGCCAACATCGCGCTGGCCTGCGACCTGGTGCTGGCGGCCCGTTCCGCCAGCTTCGTCCAGGCCTTCTGCAAGGTGGGGCTGATGCCCGACAGCGGCGGCACCTGGTGGCTGCCGCGGCTGGTGGGACCGGCGCGGGCCATGGGTCTGGCCATGCTGGGCGAGCGCCTCGGCGCGGAGGAGGCGCAGCAGTGGGGCCTGATCTGGAGGTGCGTGGCGGACGAGGATCTGATGGCGCAAGCCGAACGCCTGGCGCTGCAACTGGCCGCCGGCCCCACCCGCGCCTACGCCCGCATGAAGGAAGCGATCAACGCCGCCGGCAACCACACCCTGGAACAGCAGCTCGACGTGGAGCGCGATTTCATGCGCGAACTGGGCCGCAGCGACGACTACCGCGAGCGCGTGGCCGCCTTCCTGGACAAGCGCGAGCCCGGATTCACCGGCCGCTGACCCCCGCGCCGCGCAACCCATGAACAACGCCCCCGACCCCCTGGATACGGCCCGCGCCGTAGTCCAGGCCATGTACCCCCGCGACCGCGCGGCGCAGCTCCTCGGCATCCGCATCGTCGACGTCGGCCCCGGCCGTGCGCGCGCCCAGATGAAGGTGCGCCCCGACATGGTCAATGGCCACGACATCTGCCACGGCGGCCTGATTTTCACGCTCGCCGACGCCGCCTTCGCCTACGCCTGCAACAGCCACAACCACAACACCGTGGCCTCGGGCGCATCCATCGACTTCGTCGCCCCCGCCCATCTGGGCGAAACCCTGGTGGCGGTGGGCGTGGAGCAGGCGCTGTCGGGGCGCACCGGCGTCTACGACATCGAGGTCACCGGCGAGGGCGGCCGGCGCGTGGCGCTTTTCCGCGGCAGGTCCTACCGCGTCAAGGGCGAGGTGACCCCCGCACCGTCGGCGGCGGAAGAGGCGCAGTGATGCGGCGCCGCCGCCGCAATACGAATTGCATCAGGGAGAAGAGGAACATGAACCAGACCGCCGCCCGGCCGGAGCCCATCGAAACCGCCAGCCGCGACGAGATCACGGCGCTGCAGACCCGCCGCATGAAATGGTCGCTGCAGCATGCCTACGACAACGTTGCCCACTACCGCGCCAAGTTCGACGCCCACGGCGTGCACCCCGACCACTTCCGCCACTTGGAGGACCTGGCGAAATTTCCCTGCACCACCAAGGAGGACCTGCGCCAGACCTACCCGTTCGGCATGTTCGCCGTGCCCATGGAAGAGGTGCTGCGCATCCATGCCTCCAGCGGCACCACCGGCAAGCCCACGGTGGTGGGCTACACCCGCGGCGACATCGACACCTGGGCCGAGCTCATGGCCCGCTCCACCCGCGCCGCCGGCGGGCGCCCCGGCGACAAGGTGCACGTGGCCTACGGCTACGGGCTGTTCACCGGCGGCCTGGGCGCCCACTACGGTGCCGAGCGCCTGGGCTGCACGGTCATCCCCATGTCCGGCGGGCAGACCGAGAAACAGGTGCAGCTCATCCGCGACTTCAGGCCCGACATCATCATGGTGACGCCCTCCTACATGCTGGTGATCGCCGACGAATTCCAGCGCCAGGGCGTGGACCCGCGCGAGTCGGGGCTGCGCATCGGCATGTTCGGCGCCGAGCCGTGGACCCAGCAGATGCGTGAGGAGATCGAGGGCCGCGTCGGCCTGTCGGCCATCGACATCTACGGCCTGTCGGAAGTGATGGGGCCGGGCGTGGCCTGCGAGTGTGCCGAGGCCAAGGACGGCCCGGTGGTGTGGGAGGACCATTTCTACCCCGAAATCATCGACCCCGCCACGGCCGCGCCCCGGCCCGACGGCGAGCCGGGCGAACTGCTGTTCACCACCCTGACCAAGCAGGCCCTGCCGCTGATCCGCTACCGCACCCGCGACATCACCCGCCTGCTGGCGCCCACCGCGCGCTCGTTCCGGCGCATGGGCAAGATCACCGGACGCTCCGACGACATGCTCATCATCCGCGGCGTGAATGTCTTCCCCTCGCAGATCGAGGAGCTGGTGCTGCGCCAGCCCCAGCTCTCGCCCCACTACGTGCTGGAGGTGCGCCGGGAAGGCCATCTCGATGCGCTGGACGTGCTGGTGGAGCCCAAGCCCGATGCTCCCGGCCTGGACGGGAGCGGCCGCGAGGCCGTGGCCGCGGCGCTGGCCCATCACATCAAGTCGCTGATCGGCGTGAGTTCGCGGGTGCGCATGGTCGACATCGGCGGCATCGAGCGTTCCATCGGCAAGGCCAAACGGGTCATCGACAAGCGGCCGAAGTAAGGAGCCGAGAAAGAATAACTTGGACAATTGGCCGCTTGCAGACGAGATGCCAGGCAAGGCGCAAGAATGCGCCGTGTGGCTGGCCACACAAGCATTCTTGCAACGCCGCATGGCGCTCGGCTGCAAGATGGACAATGTTCATCTCCGCGTGGAGCTCAAGCGCCGCCGCGCCGCGGCGGCGCCCCTTCGCCGTCGTGACCCAGTTCCTCGCACGGCCAAGAAACCCTGCCCCTGCCAACAAGGTCACATCCGCCACGTGGCGGGCGCCACAGCCGCAGTGAACACTCCGGGCCTAGAATTCCGGCGTATGCATTGGTTCTTGCAACGACGGAGCGGAGCAACATGCGCATCAGCATCTTCGGCCTGGGTTACGTGGGCGCCGTATCGGCGGCCTGCCTGGCCCGGGACGGCCACACGGTCATCGGCGTGGACCCCAATCGCACCAAGGTCGATCTCATCAACGCCGCGCGCGCGCCCATCGTCGAGGCCGGCCTGGCCGAGGCCATCGCCGCGGCCGTGGCGGCGGGGCGCCTGCGCGCCTCCACCGACGTCAACGGCGCGATGCGCGACACCCAGCTCTCGCTGCTGTGCGTGGGCACGCCCTCGCGCGCCAACGGCAGCCTCGATCTGAGCCACGTGCGCCGGGTGTGCGAGCAGATCGGGCAGGCGCTCGCCGAGAAGGACGGCTACCACGTCGTGGTGGCGCGCTCCACCATGCTGCCGGGCACCACCGCCGACATCGTCATCCCCACCCTGGAGGAGTGCTCCGGCAAGCGCGCCGGGCTGGACTTCGGTGTGTGCAACAACCCGGAGTTCCTGCGCGAGGGCAGCGCCATGGAGGACTACCGGCGCCCGCCCAAGACGGTCATCGGCGAGATCGACACGCGCGCCGGCGACGCCCTGGTCGAGCTCTACCGCGAGCTCGATGCGCCGCTGCTGCGCCTGCCGCTGGAGGCCTCGGAGATGGTCAAGTACGCCGACAACGCCTGGCATGCGCTGAAGGTGTGCTTTGCCAACGAGATCGGCACCCTGTGCAAGGGCGTGGGGGTGGACGGGCATGTGGTGATGGACGCCTTCTGCCGCGACACGGTGCTCAACCTCTCGCCCTACTACCTCAAGCCGGGCTTTGCCTTCGGCGGCTCCTGCCTGCCCAAGGACGTGCGCGCGCTGACCTACAAGGGGCGCGAACTGGACCTGGAACTGCCGCTGCTGGGCGCCATCCTGCCGTCGAACGGGCGCCAGCTCGAGCGCGCCGTGAAGATGGTGATGGACACCGGGCACAAGAGGATCGGCGTGCTGGGCTTTTCCTTCAAGGCGGGCACGGACGATCTGCGCGAGTCCCCGGTGGTGGAGCTGATCGAGCGGCTCATCGGCAAGGGCTACGAGTTGCGCCTGTACGACCGCAACGTGAAGCTGGCGGCGCTCACGGGGGCCAACCGCGATTACATCCTCAACGCCATTCCGCACATCTCGCGCTTGATGGTGGATTCGGTGGAGGCGGTGCTGGATTTCGCGCAGACGGTGGTGGTGGGGAATCGGGCGGCGGAGTTCGCCGCTACGCCGGCGAGACTGAAGTCCGGCCAGATCCTGGTGGACCTGGTGCGGCTGGGCGACGGCGCCCCACCGCCGTGCCCGGGCAAATACCAGGGTATCGCATGGTAAGTACCGGGTATCCGGATCCACGCATCCGCGCGCTGCATGACGAATCCCACCCTGTCATCATCGCCATCGGGGGAACACCATGAGCAAGACCTCACCAACAACCGGCTTCACCCCCGCCGAACCCGGGCGACGACGCCACCCGCGCACGGCCCTGCCGCTGAAGATCCAGATCGGCAGCCAGCGCACCCGGACCCGTGACTGGAGCGTCGGCGGCATGGGCGTGGACGGGTTGTCGGAGCAGCCCGCGGCCGGCACCCGCCTGCCGGTGCGTATCAGCCTGCCCTTCGAAGGGTTTCGCGTGTCCTTCGCCGCACGCGCCCGCGTCATCCATCACGACGCCCGAAGCGGCATCACCGGCCTGGCCTATTCCGGGCTGTCGGAGCGCCAGCGCGCCATGCTGCGGCACTTCGCAGACCACCTGGCGGGGCATGGCGGCAGCGTGGAGGAGACACTGCCTCACCCTCCCGCGCCCGACGCCTCCGGCAAAGGGGTGCGCCCCCGCCGCAGTCCGCCCTGGCCCGCCCTTCGCCGTGGCGCCCTCTATCTGGCCGTGAGCACCCTGGTGATGCTGCTGGCGGGACTGGCCGTGTATTCCAGGCTGTTCCGCCTGGAGGTGGAGTCCGCCGTGGTGAGCACCGCCGTGGAGCCGCTGCAGCTTCCCCACCGCGGCGTGGTGAGCGCCACCCTGGTGGCGGAGGGCAGCCTGGTGCAGCCCGGCCAGCCGCTGCTGCGGGTGGTCAACGCCGAGTTGCAGCAGGAACTCGGGCGCGCCCGCGCCCAACTGGAAGAAGTGCGCCTGACCCACCGCCAGCAACAGGCCACCCTCGCCGCCGACGAGCGCGACCTCGGCGTCTATCGCCAACTGGCCGGCAACAGCATGGCCGCCGCTGGGCACCGGGTGCAGGCGTTGCAGGCCAAGCTGGAGGCCACGGGCAACGACCTGGCGCGCTTGCACAAGCTGGAAGCGCAAGCCATGGTGAGCCGCGCCCAGGTGGACCGCGCCCAGGCCGAACACGCCCTGGCCCGGGGCGAACTCGACGCCGCCCGCGCCGCCCTCGCCAGCGCCCGCGCCGTGGCCGGCGCTGCACAGCGCGGCAGCTACTTCTCCGACCGCCGGGTGGAACTGAGCCTGGCGACCCGCCAGGCCGAGGCCGAAACCGCCGCGCAGCGTTTGAAGCTGGAGGAAGCGGGCTTCGCCGCGCTGCAGCAGCGCGCCGAACAACTGGTGGTGAGCGCACCCTATGCCGCCACGGTGCTGAAGCTGGCCAAGTCCGCCGGCAATGCCTTCCAGCCGGTGGAGCCGCTGGTGTACCTGGCACGCCAGGAAGTGCCGGTCATCGACGCCTTCCTCACCCAGGCGGAACTCACCCGGATACGCCCCGGCAACCGCGCCAGGGTCTATCTGCCGGCGCTGGACACGGTGGTGGAAGGCGTGGTCAGCCGGGTGGACCGCACGGCACAGTTCGTCGTGGATTCGCGGGTGCGCATGAACTGGGAAAACTCCAGCGACCGCAACGGCCACGCCGTGCTGGAACTGCCCGACCTGGACCCCGCCACCCGCAGCAGCCTGGCGGTGGGCACGCCGGCCATCGTCAGCTTCGAGCGCTACAGCCTGCCGGGTCTCGCGCAATCCGTCGGCGCCTGGTTCGGCGGCTCCGCCACCCGCAGCGCCGGTGCCGCGCCGGCACGCAAGGGCGTGTCCTGAATGCGGGCGCACGCCGGGACCTAACGCCCGCCATGTGGAACCTGCTCGGGCTGCAGACCTACATCCTGGCGCTGGTGGCAGCCATCCTCCTCCTGCCCGACCGCATCTGGGACGAGGACTCGCAGCAGTTGCTGGCGGGCCTGGGACTCATCGCCGCCTGGCGCTACGGCTGGTGGGGGGTGCACCTCCTGCGCGCGCTGGTGTTCGAGCACCGGGTGTTCCCGCGCCTGCGCGCTGCGGCCGAGCACCTGTGGTCGACGGGATGGCGGCCGCAGCGACTGCATTTCATGATGACCACCTTCCGCGAGCGACGCGAGATCACCGAACGGGTGCTCGACGCCATCCTCGCCGAGGTGCAGGCCATGGGCGTGCCCACCACCCTCTACGTGGGCATCGGCGACGACCACGACGAGGAGGCGATCACCGCCCATCTGGCGCACCGCCGCGCCCTCAAGGCCCTGGAACTCCACCTGGTGCGCCAGCCGGCGCCGGGCAAGCGCATGGCAATCGGCGCCGTGCTGCGGGCCATGGCCGCCGACGGCATCGGCGGCGACGATCCGGTGGTGTTCCTCGACGGCGACGTGGTGCTGGAGCCGGACTCGGTGCGCCGCTGCCTGCCATTCTTCGCCCTGAACCCACGGCTGCAGGCGCTCACCACCGACGAGCGCGCCGAGGTCATCGGTCCGGCGTGGATGCACGACTGGCTGGCGCTGCGCTTCGCCCAGCGCGACCTGGGCATGAAGTCCCACGCTCTCTCCGGGAAGGTGCTCACCCTCACCGGCCGCATGTCGGTCTTCCGCGCCTGCAATGTGGTCCAGCCCGGTTTCTACGGCGTGGTGGAGGCCGACGCCCTGGACCACTGGCTGTGGGGCCGCTTCCGCTTCCTCTCCGGCGACGACAAGAGCACCTGGTACTGGCTGCTGTGCCAGGGCGCGGAGATGCTCTACGTGCCCGACGCCCGGGTGGTCACCGTGGAGGTGGTGGAGGGCAACGGCATCGGGCGCATGCAGGCCAACCTGCTGCGCTGGTCGGGCAACATGCTGCGCAACGGCTCGCGCGCCATCGCCCTTGGGCCGCGCAAGGTGGGCGGATTCATCTGGTGGTGCCTGGTGGACCAGCGCATCGCCATCTGGACGCCGCTCATCGGACCGGTAGCGGCGCTGGGCATGGCGCTGGCGGTCACCTGGGCCGCGATCCCCGCCTTCATCATCTGGGTGGCGGCCACGCGGCTGGTGCTGGCGGCCTTCCTGTTCCGCCACGCGGGAGGCATCAACATGCGCTACCCCTTCCTCCTCTACGCCAACCAGATGCTCAACGCCGCGGTCAAGGCCTACATCTGGTTTCGGCTCCCCAAGCAGCGCTGGGCCAACCGCGGCAACCAGAAGGCGCGCCAGCACGAGGATGGCCTGTGGCAGGTGAGGAACTGGATCGCGCGCTACCTCACCGCGGCCTCGCTGGTCGCCCTGGCCTGGGGGGTCATGCTCTACCTCGGGCTGCTGCCCGCGCCCGGCTGGACCCATCTGCGGCTGCTGCTGGCATGAGCAGGACGCATCGGCCCGGTGCCTGGAGCCTGGCGCTGACCCTGGCGCTGATGGCGGCCCCGGCGCACGCGCGCACCTGGCACGTGGCCCCCGGCGCGGGACAGGAGGGCGACGGCCGCCCCGGGCATCCGCTGGGGTCCATCCAGCAGGCGCTCGGCCGCGCCGGCCCCGGCGAGCGCGTCGCGCTCGCCGCCGGTGACTACCGCGAAGACCTGGTGTCGGTGCGCGACGGCGCCCCCGACCGCCCCATCGTGCTCGAAGGCCCCCGCACCGCGGTGATCCGCGGCAGCGGCCGCTCGGCGCGGGTGATCCTCATCCGCCACGACCATCTGATCCTGCGCGGCTTCACGGTGGATGGCCTGGACGGCGATCCGCGGCTGCGCGGTTCCTGGCGCAACAAGCTCGTCTATCTCGCCGGCGAGCAGCCGGGCGATCCGGTGGTGGGCGTGAAACTGCTGCGCCTGCACCTGCGCAACGCCGGCGGGGAATGCCTGCGCATCCGCTACCACGCGCGGGACATCGAGGTGGCGGAATCGGTCATCGAACGCTGCGGCGCCTACGACTTCCACCTGGGGGGCCAGGGTTCGGGCGCCCACGCTCGACTTGAAACCGGCTCGCTGCCCTCCGAGGGGGCTCCCGCCCGGGCGCGGCCCGGCGGCAGCGGGCGCAACGGCGAGGGCATCTACGTGGGCACCTCCAGCCGCCAGTGGGACGATGGACGCAATCCCACCGGCGGACCCGACGCCACCCACGCCGTGCACATCCACAACAACCGCATCGACACCGGCGCGGCGGAGTGCATCGACATCAAGGAAGGCGCACACGACAACCTGGTCGAGCACAACGAATGCCACGGCCAGGCGGACCCCAACAGCGGCGGCATCAGCGTGCGCGGCGACGCCAACACCGTGCGCCACAACCTCGTGGTGGCGCCGGCAGGCGCCGGGGTGCGGGTGGGCGGCAACGAGGTGGACGGGCGCCGCTACGGCGTGGGCAACACGGTGCGCGACAACCGGGTGGAGGGTGCCGGCGCCCGTGCCTTCAAGATCCTGGTCCGACCCCAGGCGCTGGTGTGCGGCAACCTGGCGGTCGGCTCCCCGGGCGGCGACATCACCACGCAGGAATACATGCTGCCCTGTCCGTGACGCAGCCCGGCGCGCCCGACGAACGTCCGCGGCCACCGCCGCTTCCGTGGGCGGGGTGCCAAGGCCCTGTCTGCAAACCGGGGCGGAAGCCGGCACCCTCTTCGGTCGAACATTACAGTTCCACGCCCATCGCGCCGTAAATCCGTTCAGACGACCGGGGCATCTGCCCACGGCCGGCGGATGCTGGGGTAACCTTGCGGGTTCTCGAACCCCGTGTTAGAAAATTCACGACAACCACGTGACCAAGCCGATATTCTCGACTGCCAAGTTCCCGGGGCCCAGCGGCGCGCGCTTGCTGTTTGCGCCGCCATTGTCTTCCAGCCATATGCGCTCACGCCTTTTCCGCCTTGCGCCCCTCGCCCTCGCGCTGTGGGCTGCCATGCCCGGGGCCGGTGCGGCCGGGCTGGGTGACATTCATGTCCTGTCGCGCATCGGCCAGCCGCTGCGGGCGGAGATCCCCCTGTTTCCCGCCGCGGGCGAGACGCTCGACGGGGCGTGTTACCGCATCGTGCCGGGCAATGGCGGCGACGAGATTCCCGTGTTGCCGCGGGGCGAGGTGGAACTGCGCAGCCGCAACGGCAAGCCGGTGCTGGCCATCAGCACCACGGAAGCGGTCAATCACCCCATCGTCGCGGTGCGCCTGCATGTGGGCTGCGGCAAGGAACTGACCAAGGAATTTCCGCTGCTGATGCCGGCGCCGGAGATGGCGACGGCCGTGGCAGCGCCGGCGATCGCGCCCGTGGCGCCGCTCTCCCCGCCACAGGCCGCCGAGGCACCTGCGGCGGCGCGGGCAGCGGCGCGCCAGGCCGGCGCGGCCCCGGGCGACTTCAACGAATGGACCACCTACGAGGGCGAATCGCTGCAGTCCGTCGCCCAGGCGCTCTACCCCGTCAATCGCGTGGCGCGCCAGCGCTTCGTCACAGCGACGCTGCGCGCCAACCCCGGCGTCTTCCCCGGCGGGAAGGGGGCGTCCCGGGTGCTCCCCGCCGGCACCCGCCTGCACGTGCCCAATCTGCTCGCCTTGAGCCGGGCTGCGATGCCGGATGCGCAGGAAGCGGCCACCCGCCCGACGGACGATGTGCCGTCCCGGGCCTCCGCGAGACCCGCGATGCGCCCGTCCCCGGCCCCCGCAGTGGACGCCGTTGCCGCGGCATCGCCTGAAACCGACGGTACCCCCGCCCCCGTCGCCAGACCCAGAGCCGCGAAGGCGGCAAAGCCGGCGGCGGCCGCCAAACCCGCGCCCCTCGCCGGCGTCGCGCCGGCGGCAGAACCACCGGCCGCCGCGCCCGAAGCGGCAAGGCCCGCCACGCCCAAGCCCGAAGCGGCCAAGCCCACCCCGAAGGACAAGATCGGCAAGCCCGCCGACGAGGGGACCGCACCGGTCGCCACGGCCCGGAAGCAACCCACGGGCGACCAGTTGACGGTCGGCACCCGCCCGGAGACCCCGGCGGGCAAGAAGCGCGAACCCACGCGCGAAGAAAAGCTCATCATGGACCTGGAGGACAAGGTTTCCGCGTATCAGGAAGCCATCGACCGGGTCCAGCGGATGGAGGCGCGTGCCCTGCAGCTCAAGGCCGAACTGGAGCGCATCGACGGCCAGATCGACGCCCTGGGCGGGCTGCCCGGCGCGGCACGCAAAACCGCAGCGCCGGTGGAGGGTGCCACGGCGGCCCCGGCATCGCAGGTCGCCGCGCCGGCACCGCAGGCTGCGGCCCCGACACCCGCTCCGGCGGCACCCGCCGCTCCTGCCCAGCCACCTGCGCCGGTCGCGAAGCCCCAACCGGCATCGCCTGCCGTTGCCACATCCACGCCCCCGCCGGCCGGCGAGGACGAGGGCGTACTGCCCTGGCTGCTTGCCGGCGCCCTGGCCATCGCCGCCGGCGCCGGAGGCCTGCTCTACTGGCGGCGACGCCGCGCCGAGTCCGCCGACGAACCCTTCGTGGGTACCACGCTGCTACAGCAACAGGCGGAGGCGTCCCGGACCGGAGGGGACGACCGCGACGGCACCGACGACCTCTCGGGCCTGAGCGCGGCTTCGGTGTTGTCCTCGGGCGAACGCGGTACCCAGGACATCGACAAGGCGGAGTACGAATCGGCCATCGAACTGGCGGAGATCATGCTGTCCTTCGGCCGCATCCGCGCCGCCGCCCAGACCCTGGCCGACTACATCGACGCCAATCCCAGGCACTCCGTGGAGCCCTGGCTGCGCCTGCAGCAGATCTACCGCGAAGCGGGCATGCGCGGCGAGTACGAAGCGCTGGCCGAGAACTTCAACAAGACCTTCAACGTCCAGTCCATGCCCTGGGACGAGAGCGCCGGCGAGCAGTTTCACACCCTGGAGGGCTTTGGCCACATCAAGGAACGGCTGGTCTCCACCTGGGGCACCTCCGACTGCCTGGAATACCTGCACCGGCTCGTCGACGACAACCGCAACGGCACCCGTTCCGGCTTCCCGCTCGAAGTGCTGGATGAAATCCTCATGCTCATATCGGTGCTGGAATTCCAGAAGCAGAACTCCAAGCTCGACCGCATGGGGCGGGCGGCCTAGCAGCGCGAATCCGCCTCGCGCACCGCCGTCGTACCTGCCGGCGCGCCAGCCCCTCTGGCGCCACCGGGTGTGGTTCCTGCCTTGCCGCCCGATTCAGGCGGGATTGTCGATGTCGATGAACACGCACTCCAGCCCGCAATGCTCAGCGAGGTGCCGGCCCAGGGCCTCGATGCCGTAGCGTTCCGTGGCGTGATGGCCGGCGGACACATAGGCGACGCCGGATTCGCGGGCCAGATGCGCCGTCGGTTCCGACACTTCGCCGCTGAGATACAGATCCACGCCCGCCCCGATGGCCTGCTCGAACAGCCCCTGGGCGCCGCCCGTGCACCATGCCACGCGCCGTACCGGCCGATCCGGGTCACCCAACAGCAGGGGCTCGCGCCCCAAGCGCACCGCCACCTCCGCCGCCACCCTGCCCGCCGCAAGCTCCCCCTCCAGCGTGGCAAGGAAGCCCAGGTCCTGATCGGCAAAACGCCCATCCGGCTGCCAGCCCAGAAGGCGCCCGAGACAGGCGTTGTTGCCGAGTTCCGGGTGCACGTCCAGCGGCAGGTGATAGGCGATGAGGTTGATGTCCTCGCGCAGCAGGGTCGCCAGCCGGGCCCTGCGTACCCCCGTGACGCGCTGGTCTTCGCCACGCCAGAAATAACCGTGATGCACCAGCACGGCGTCGGCGCGTTCCTCCACCGCCGCCTGCAGCAAGGCCAGACTGGCAGTCACGCCGGCGACCACGCGCCGCACCTCGCCGCGACCTTCCACCTGCAGTCCGTTTGGGCAATAATCCTTCAGTCGCGCAGGCTCGAGTAGCCGGTCCAGGTATTCCAGCAATTCCGATCGCCGCATCGCTTCGCGCCTCTCCCATCGAGTAAACTGGGTCCATCGATCCCCATATCCGAGGAATTATGCGCCGCTTGTGGCTCATTTTTGCGCAGGCCGTGACCGTCAGCGTGGCAGCGCTCTTCGTCGTCAGCACGCTCAAGCCGGAATGGCTGACGCACCCACGCCCCGTCGTGCAGACCCAGGAGGTCGCACCCGCGCTGCCGGTCGCCGCCGCCGATGCGCGCAAGGCGGTGTCCTACTCCGACGGCGCGCGCCGCGCGCTGCCGGCGGTGGTGCACGTCTTCACCAGCAAGGAGATCCGCTCCCCGCGCCACCCGCTGATGGACGACCCGGTATTCCGCCACTTTTTCGGCGACCGCCGCGGGGACATGCCGCAGCGCGCCTCGGGCCTGGGTTCCGGGGTGATCGTGACGCCCGACGGCTACATCCTCACCAACAACCACGTGGTGGAGGCCGCCGATGACATCGAAGTGGCCCTCAACGATGGACGCAAGTTCAAGGCACGCACGGTGGGGGTGGATCCCGAGTCGGACCTGGCGATCCTGCGCATCCAGTCGGATGCACGCCTTCCGGCCATCACCTTCGCCAGCGCCGACAATTCCAGGGTGGGGGACGTGGTACTGGCCATCGGCAACCCCTTCGGGGTGGGCCAGACGGTGACCATGGGCATCATCAGCGCCCTGGGGCGCAGCCATCTGGGCATCAACACCTTCGAGGACTTCATCCAGACCGACGCCGCCATCAACCCCGGCAATTCCGGCGGCGCGCTGGTGGATAGCGCCGGCAATCTCATCGGCATCAACACGGCGATCTACTCGCAGAGCGGTGGCTCCCTCGGGATCGGGTTCGCCATTCCGGTATCGCTGGCGCGCAGCATCATGGACCAGATCATCCAGACGGGAACGGTGACGCGGGGCTGGATCGGAGTGGCCCCGCAGGAGATCACCCCCGAGCTGGCCGAGTCCTACCGCCTCCCCGCCACCGAGGGCGTGGTGATCGCCTACGTGGAGCCCGGCGGTCCGGCCAACCGTGCCGGAATCCGGGTGGGGGACGTGCTGGTGTCGGTGCAGCAGAAGGCCATCAGGGACGAGCGCCAACTCATCGATACCATCGCCGCGCTGCCCCCGGGAAACAGGGCGGCGGTGCATATCGTCCGCTGCAAGGAGCAGTTGGACATCCAGGTGGAAATCGGCCGGCGGCCGACGGTGAGCGCGGCCGAGGCGGCGCGGCGCGGACGCTGACAACGGAAGAGGAGGTGCCGGAGTCCCGGCGCGGGGCGAGGGAACAACCCCCCGTCAGAGCCTGCGGCTGTCCTCTTCCGCCTTGTCCAGTTCCCGCTCCATCTCGGCGTCGGTGGGCGGGCGGTAGTCGCTTGCCGGCGCGGCGGACGGGCGTCCGAGCAACGCTGCCACCACCAGCCCCAGCTCATAGAGCAGCCACATGGGCACGGCCAGCAGGATCTGCGACATGACGTCCGGCGGAGTGACCACCGCAGCGATGACGAAGGCGCCGACGATCACATAGGGCCGGGCCTCGCGCAGTTTCTCCAGGCTCACCACGCCGAAGCGCGTCAGCACCACCACCGCCACCGGCACCTCGAAGGTCACCCCGAAGGCCAGGAACATGGTCATGACGAAGCTCAGGTACTGCTCGATGTCCGGCGCCGGGGTGATGCTCTTGGGCGCGAACTCGGCGATGAACTTGAAAACCTTGCCGAACACCAGGAAATAGCAGAACGCCACGCCGGCGAGAAACAGTAGCGTGCTGGCCACCACCAGCGGCAGCATCAGCTTCTTCTCATGCTCGTACAAACCCGGCGCCACGAAAGCCCAGGCCTGGTAGAGCACGACGGGCAGCGCCACGCCGAAGCCCACCATGAGCGTGACCTTGATGGGCACGAAGAAGGGCGTGACCACGCCGGTGGCGATCATGCGCGTGCCGTCGGGCAGGGCGTTCATGAGCGGCAGGGCGAGCACATCGTAGATGTCTCCCGCCCACGGAATGAGGCACACCGTCACCACCACGACGGCGATGACGGCACGCAGCAGCCGGTCGCGCAACTCGACAAGGTGGGAGATGAAGGTTTCCTGTTGCTCCAGGGCCATGGTGCGCTCAGCCTGCCTTCTCGGACGAGGGCTGGATTGCCCGCGCAGGCGGTTCATCCGCCGAGGGTAACGCCGCCGGCCCTGCCGGCGGAGCGGCATCCGCGCCCGTCTGCGCCCCGGGGAGCGCCTCGTGGAGGGGACCGGGGACGCCCGACAGGCCGGACGAAGCCACATCGCCGACCTCGCGCAGGGACGACTCCACCGCGCGCATCTCGCTGCTCACCGAGCGTTCGATATCCAGCGCCGACTGCTTCATCTCCTGCTGGAGCTTGCGCAGTTCGTCGAGCTGGATCTCACGGTTGATGTCGGACTTGACGTCGGCCACGTAGCGCTGCAGGCGGCCCAGCAAGTGGCCGGCCGTGCGCGCCACCTTGGGCAGGCGCTCGGGACCGATGACGATGAGCGCCACCACGCCGATGAGCAGGAGTTCGGAGAAGCTGATATCGAACATGAAACTTGCCCGGGCGGCCCACGCCGGAATGGTGGGCCGGGGAAGTGGCTGCTACCCGCTACCGCGCCGCTCTGCGAGGCCGTACCCTGCGCCCGGCATCACGATCGCGCTTGAGGCGCTCTAAATGGAGCGGGTCTTTTCCTTGACCTCGCCCTCGATGGTCTGGCCGCCGCTGGTCACCTGGGGCGGCGGGGATGTCTCGCCGGGCTTGGTGGCGTCCTGCATGCCCTCCTTGAAACCTTTCACCGCGCCGCCGAGATCCTGCCCGATGTTGCGCAACTTCTTGGTGCCGAACACCAGCATCACGATCACGAGAACAATCAGCCAATGCCAGATGCTGAAGGAACCCATCAGTGTCTCTCCTTATCACCCGTGAAGGGGCGCTTGCCTCAATCAAACCGCGGACTGCGCCGCTCCATCGACACGCAACCTGCACGGCCGCCTGGTCGGAAACGCAGCCTTCGGCTGCTCAGCGCTTGAGCATCGGCGGTAACGGATCGGGCCCGCCGAGGATGTGGATGTGCAGATGATACACCTCCTGCAAACCCACCGGCCCGGTGTTGATGATGGTGCGAAAACCCTGATCACAGCCGTTCTCCCTTGCCAGTTTCGGCAGCAACACCATCATGCGGCCGAGCACGCCGGCGTCTTCCACAGTGCATTCCGCCAGCGAGGGGACATGCCGCTTCGGGATCACCAGGATGTGGGCCGGCGTCAGCGGCCGGATGTCGTGGAAGGCCAGGATCTCTTCATCCTCGTAGGCCTTGCGCGCGGGGATTTCCCCCCTGGCGATCCGGCAAAAAATGCAGTCATCCATGAACCCTGTCTCCTGTCACGTCGCCGCGACGCGTGGACCGTGGTCAGTCGCCACGGGTGATCGATTCGGTGGCCGCCGCCACACGCGCGCGCTTCTCGTCGATGCCGGAAATCCCCTCGCGGCGGCGGAATTCCTGGAGGATGTCGTCGATGCCCAGCCCGAAATGGTTCATCAGGATGAGCGAGTGGAACCACAGATCGGTCACCTCCCACACCAGGTGCAGGCGGTCGCCGTCCTTGGCCGCCATGAGGGTCTCGGCGGATTCCTCCGCCACCTTCTTGAGGATGGCGTCCAGCCCCTTGTGGTACAGCGAGGCGACGTAGGACGTGCCCGGCTCGGCATTGCGGCGCTCCGCCAGCGTCTGCGAGACGCGATGGAGAACGTCCTGGTGTGAGGGGTCGTCGATCATTTGTAGATCTCTCCGGGGTCCTTGAGTACGGGTTCCACCGCCGTCCAGCAGCCGTCCGGCTGGAGCTTCTGGAAGAAGCAGGCGTGGCGGCCGGTATGGCAGGCAATGCCGCCCACCTGCTCCACGCGCAGCAGGATGACGTCGTTGTCGCAGTCCATCCGGATTTCGTGCACGCGCTGCACGTGGCCCGACTCCTCGCCCTTGCGCCACAGGCGCTTGCGCGAGCGCGACCAGAACACCGCGCGCCCGGTGGCGAAGGTCTCCCGCAGCGAGTCGCGGTTCATCCACGCCACCATGAGCACGTCGCCACTTCCCACTTCCTGGGAGATGGCCGGCACCAGGCCGCTGGCGTCCCAACGCACGGCGTCGAGCCAGTCGCCGGCCGGCGTCGCGCCGATGTCGGGGGTGTCCATGCTCACAGTCTCACCTCGATGCCGCGCTCGCGCATGTGTTCCTTCGCCTGGCGCACGGTGTATTCGCCATAGTGGAAGATGCTGGCCGCCAGCACCGCATCGGCGTGCCCCTCGATGACGCCCAGGGCCAGATGCTCCAGGTTGCCCACACCGCCGCTGGCGATGACGGGGATGTCCACGGCGTCGGAAACGGCACGGGTCAGCGCCAGGTCGAACCCGTTCCGGGTGCCGTCCCGGTCCATGCTGGTGAGCAGGATCTCGCCGGCGCCCAGTTCCTGCACGCGCCGTGCCCATTCGATGGCGTCGATGCCGGTGCCCTTGCGCCCGCCGTGGGTGAAGACCTCCCAGCGTGGTACGCCGCCACCGGCCACCTGTTTTGCATCGATCGCGACGACGATGCACTGGGAACCCACCTTGCCGGCGGCATCGGCCACCAGTTGCGGATTCTGCACCGCCGCCGTGTTCATGCTGACCTTGTCGGCGCCGGCGTTGAGCAGGCGGCGCACGTCGTCTACCACGCGCACGCCCCCGCCCACGGTGAGCGGGATGAACACCTGTTCCGCCACCGCCTCCACCACGTGGAGGATGATGTCGCGCTCGTCGGAGCTGGCGGTGATGTCGAGGAAGGTGAGTTCGTCGGCGCCCTGTTCGTCATAGCGGCGGGCGATCTCCACCGGATCGCCGGCGTCGCGCAGGCCGACGAAATTGACGCCCTTGACCACGCGCCCGGACTTCACGTCCAGGCAGGGAATGATGCGCTTGGCGAGCATGGAAAATCGGGGGCGGAGACGGCGCAGCCCTCAGGCCTGCCCGCGCTCCGGATAGCCGTCCACCTCTTCCTGGGCGCTGCGGAAATCCAGCTTGCCCTCGTAGATGGCGCGCCCGGTGATGGCGCCCATGATGCCCTCGTCTTCGACGGCGCACAGCGCGCGGATGTCCTCGATGCCGGAGATGCCGCCGCTGGCGATCACCGGGATGTGCAGCGCCCGGGCCAGCTTCACCGTGGCCTCGACGTTGGGGCCGGACATCATGCCGTCGCGGCCGATGTCGGTGTAGATCACGGCCTCCACGCCGTAGTCCTCGAACTTGCGCGCCAGGTCGACAACGTCATGGCCGGTCATCTTCGACCAGCCCTCCACCGCCACCTTGCCGTTGCGCGCGTCCAGCGCGACGATGATGTGGCCCGGGAAGGCGCCGCAGGCGTCATGCAGGAAGCCGGGATTCTTCACCGCCGCCGTGCCGATGATGACGTAGCCGATGCCGTCGTCCAGATAGCGCTCGATGGTGTCCAGGTCGCGGATGCCACCGCCGAGCTGGACCGGGATGTTGTCTCCCAGCTCCTCGACGATGGCCTTGATGGCCGGCTCGTTCTTCGGCTTGCCCGCCACCGCACCGTTGAGATCGACCAGGTGCAGGCGACGTGCGCCCTGGTCGAGCCAGTGTCGGGCCATGGCGGCGGGATCTTCGGAGAACACGGTCGCCGAATTCATGTCCCCTTGCTTGAGGCGCACGCAGCGCCCGTCCTTGAGGTCGATGGCAGGAATGATCAGCATGGTCGGAAAGGCTTGGCAGGACCGCGGCGATGCAGGGTCCGGTTTGGTCTTGTCTAGGGTTTCCAGCGCATGAAGTTGCCCAGAAGGGCGAGCCCACCCTGCGCACTCTTCTCCGGGTGAAACTGTACCGCGAAGATATTATCGTGGGCCACCGCGCTGGTAAAGGGCAGGCCATAGACGGTATAGCCGGCAATGAACTCCGGGCGCGCCGCTTCCACGTAATAGCTATGCACGAAGTAAAACCGCGTGGCATCGGCGATGCCTTCCCAGAGGGCATGGGGTTCGGCCTGGTTCACCTCGTTCCAGCCCATGTGGGGAACCTTGAGGCGCACGCCGTCGGCTCCCGTCAACGCCTCCCGCGGGAAGCGGTGAACCGCGCCGGGCAGGATGCCCAGGCCGCTCACGCCGCCCTCGTCACTATGCTCGAAAAGCATCTGCAGGCCGATGCAGATCCCCAGGAAGGGCTTGCCGCGGGCCGCCTCGATCACCGCCGGACGCAGGCCGCGGGCGTCAAGTTCGCGCATGCAGTCCGGCATGGCGCCCTGTCCGGGCACCACCACACGGTCGGCGGCGGCGAGTTCGCGCGGGTCGGCGGTGACGATCACGGCGGCATCGGGCGCGACGTGCTCGATGGCCTTGGCCACGGAGCGCAGGTTGCCCATGCCGTAGTCGACGATGGCTACACGGTTCATGACGTGGGTTGGGAATCCGGCATGTGGAAAGCTGTGGGCCGTGGCAGCCGCTACAGCGTCCCCTTGGTCGAAGGCACGGTCGAACCGGCCCGGGAATCGGCCTCCACCGCCATGCGCAGTGCCCGCCCGAAGGCCTTGAACACCGTCTCGCACTGGTGGTGGGCGTTGTCGCCGCGCAGGTTGTCGATGTGCAGCGTCACCAGGGCGTGATTGACGAAGCCCTGGAAGAATTCCCGCGCCAGGTCCACGTCGAAGTCGCCGATGCGCGCGCGGCGGAAATCGACCTGATAAGCGAGCCCCGGCCGCCCCGACAGGTCGATCACCACCCGGGACAGCGCCTCGTCCAGCGGCACGTAGGCGTGGCCGTAGCGGCGCAGCCCCTTCTTGTCGCCCACCGCCTGGGCCACGGCCTGGCCCAGCGTGATGCCGATGTCCTCGACGGTGTGATGGGCGTCGATGTGCAGGTCGCCGTGGGCTTCCAGTTCGAGGTCGATGAGGCCGTGGCGGGCCACCTGGTCCAGCATGTGGTCGAGGAAGGGCACGCCCGAGGCCAGGGTGGCATGGCCCGTGCCATCGAGGTCGATGCGGACTCGAACCTGGGTTTCCAGGGTGTTGCGGGTCACTTCGGCGTTGCGCATGTCAGCACGAGAGTATTTGACGAAGGGTTTCGATGAAGCGGGCATTCTCTTCCGGCGTGCCCACCGTCACCCGCAGGCAGTTTGCCAGTTGCGCGTGACTGCCGTGCAGATTCTTGATCAGCACCCCCTGCGCCTTGAGGCGGGCGAACACGCCGGGGGCATCGGCCACGCGCAGGAGGATGAAGTTGGCGGCGGAATCCCACGCCCGCACGCCCGGGATGCCGCGCAGCGCCGTCAGCAGCACCGTGCGCTCAGCAATGATGGCGGCGGCCTGGTCGGTGAGCACGCGGGGGTCGCGCAGCAACTGCGCCGCCAGCGCCTGGGTCAGCACATTGATGTTGTAGGGCAGGCGCAGCTTGTCGAATTCCTCCAGCCACGCCGGTGCGCCGGCCAGCAGGCCCAGCCGCAGCCCCGCCAGCCCGAGCTTGGAGAGCGTGCGCATCACCAGCAGGTTGGGGAACTCGCCCAGCCGCGCCATGAAACTGGCGCCGGCAAAGGCGTGGTAGGCCTCGTCCACCACCACCAGCCCCGGCGCGGCACGGATGATGTCCGCCACGTCGCCGGCGTCGAACAGGTTGCCGGTGGGATTGTTGGGCCAGGCCAGGAACACCACCGCGGGGCGGTGGGCGCCCATGGCCGCCAGCACGGCGGCGCGGTCGAGGGCGAAATCCTCCGCCAGCGGCACCCCCACGTAGCGCAGCCCGCAGAAGGTGGCGATCATGCGGTACATGACGAAGCCCGGCTCCGGCGCCAGCAGCGTCGCCCCCGGCCGCGCCAGGGCCATGGCGATGATCTGGATGATCTCGTCGGAGCCGTTGCCCAGCAGCAGTTCCGCGCCGGCCGGCACCCCCATCGCCGCGCGCAGCACGGACTTGAGTTCCGCCGCCGAAGGGTCGGGGTAGCGGTTGAGTTCAGTCTCCGCGGCCAGCCGACCCACCGACCGGGCCGCCTCGGCCGGCAGCCGATAGGGGTTCTCCATGGCGTCGAGCTTGACCATGCCCGCCGCCGGGGGAACGTGGTAGGCCGACAGCGCGAGGATCTCCGGACGCACCAGCGTCTGCGGCGAGGCGGCGGAGGAACTGCGCTCGTTCATGCGCCCATGCCTCCCGGCGTCTCGTCCAGGCGCAGTTCCGCGGCGCGGGCGTGGGCGGCCAGGCCCTCGCCCCAGGCCAGGGTGGCGGCGATGGGCCCGAGCGTGCGCGCCCCGGCGCCGGAAACCTCGATGATGCTGGTGCGCTTCTGGAAATCGTAGACCCCCAGCGGGCTGGAAAAGCGCGCCGAGCGCATGGTGGGCAGCACGTGGTTGGGCCCGGCGCAATAGTCGCCGAGGGACTCGGAAGCATAGCGCCCGACGAATATCGCCCCGGCGTGGCGGATGCGCGCCAACAACGGCGCCGGGTCGGCCACGCACAGTTCCAGGTGTTCGGGGGCCACGCGGTTGGCGATGTCGCAGGCCTCCGCCAGATCCCGGGTGTGGATGAGGGCGCCACGCGCCGCCAGGGAATGGCCGATCACCGCCTGGCGCGGCATGGTGGGCAACAGGCGGGCGATGGCCGTGGCCACGGCGTCGATGTAGGCGGCGTCGGGGCACAGCAGCAGCGACTGGGCCATCTCGTCGTGCTCGGCCTGGGCGAACAGGTCCATGGCCACCCACTCCGCGGGCGCGCTGCCGTCGGCGATCACCAGCACCTCCGAGGGCCCGGCGATCATGTCGATGCCGACGACGCCGAACACCCGCCGCTTGGCCTCGGCCACGTAGGCGTTGCCCGGGCCGACGATCTTGTCCACCTGCGCGATCGTGGCGGTGCCGTAGGCCAGCGCCGCCACGGCCTGGGCGCCGCCGATGGCGAATACCCGGTCCACGCCGGTGACGGCCGCCGCCGCCAGCACCAGGGCGTTGCGCTCACCCCGCGGCGTGGGCACCACCATGATCAGTTCCGGCACCCCCGCCACCTTGGCGGGGATGGCGTTCATCAGCACCGAGCTGGGGTAGGCGGCCTTGCCCCCGGGCACGTAGAGGCCCACCCGGTCCAGGGGCGTGACCTGCTGGCCCAGGCGCGTGCCGTCGGCCTCCGTGTAGTCCCAGGACACCAGGGTCTGGCGCTCGTGGTAGGCGCGCACCCGGGCGGCTGCGCGCTCCAGGGCGTCGCGCTGGTCGGCGGACAGGCCGGCCAGCGCCTTGTGCAGCGCCGCAGTGGGAATCTCCAGCTGCGCCAACGAAGCGGCCTCCACGCCGTCGAAACGGCGGGTGTAGTCGAGCACGGCGTCGTCCCGGCGGGCATGTACGTCGGCCAGGATGTCCGCCACGCGCCGCTCGATGTCGTGGTCGCGGGCGGTGTCGTGGGAGGTGAGCGCCGCCAGCGCGGCGTCAAAGCCCTCGTCACGGGTGGACAGGCGGCGCGGAAGGCTCATGCCGCGGCTCCCGCCACGGCGCCGGCAAACGCATCCAGCAGGGGCTGCAGCAGCGCGCGCTTGAGCTTGAGCGCGGCCTGGTTGACGATCAGGCGCGAACTGATGGGCATGATCTCTTCCACTTCCTGCAGGTTGTTGGCGCGCAACGTGCCGCCGCTGCTCACCAGGTCCACGATGGCGTCGGCCAGCCCCACCAGCGGCGCCAGTTCCATGGAACCGTAGAGCTTGATGAGATCGACATGGACGCCCTTGGCGGCGAAGTGCTCCCGCGCCGTGTGGATGTACTTGGTGGCCACCCGCAGGCGCGCGCCCTGGCGCACCGCCGCGGCGTAGTCGAAGCCCACGGGCGCGGCCACGCACAGGCGGCAGCGGGCGATGCGCAGGTCCAGCGGCTGGTAGAGGCCCGCACCGCCGTGCTCCAGCAGCACGTCCTTGCCGGCGATGCCCAGGTCCGCGGCCCCGTACTGCACATAGGTCGGCACGTCCGAGGCGCGCACGATCACCAGCCGCACGTCGTCGCGGTTGGTGCCGAGGATGAGCTTGCGCGAGGTCTCCGGGTCGTCCGTGGGCTCGATGCCCGCCGCCGCCAGCAGCGGCAGGGTCTCGTCGAAGATGCGGCCCTTGGAGAGCGCCAGGGTGATGCCGTTCACGCGGGATCCGTCCGGAAAAGCCGCATTCTACCTTGGAGCCTCGCAGCGGCACACCCGCCCCCTCCCACCCCCCCCACCGGGGGAGTCGTCACACCCCTCCTCGTCCCCGAACTCACCTCACCCGCCGCACCCGCGCCCCCAGCCGGGAGAGCTTTTCCTCCAGCCGCTCGTAGCCGCGGTCCAGATGGTAGATGCGGTCGATGAGGGTCTCGCCGCGGGCCACCAGGCCGGCGATGACCAGGCTGGCGGAGGCACGCAGGTCGGTGGCCATGACGGTGGCGCCGTCCAGGGCCGCGACGCCGCGCACCACCGCGGTGGCACCGGCGATGTCGATGTCGGCGCCGAGGCGCTTGAGTTCCACCGCGTGCATGAAGCGGTTCTCGAAGATGGTCTCGGTGATCACCGCGGTGCCGCGGGCGATGCAGTTCAGCGCCATGAACTGGGCCTGCATGTCGGTGGGAAAGGCGGGATACGGAGCGGTATGCACGCCCACCGCCTGCAGCGGGCCACGGGCCTGCAGCTCGATGGCATCGGCCTCGACGCGGATGTCGGCGCCGGCCTCGCGCAGCTTCTCGATGGCGGCATCGAGGATGTCGGCGCGGGTGCGGGTGAGCCGCACGTGGCCGCCCGTGGCGGCTGCCGCCACCAGGTAGGTCCCGGTCTCGATGCGGTCGGGCATGATGCCGTGACGCGCGCCGTGGAGTCGGGCCACGCCCTCGACGGTGACGATGTCGGTGCCGGCGCCCGCGATGCGCGCGCCCATGGCGTTGAGGCACTCGGCCAGGTCCGTCACCTCCGGCTCGCGGGCGGCGTTCTCGATGACGGTGGTGCCTTCGGCCAGGGTGGCGGCCATCATGAGGTTTTCGGTGCCGGTGACGGTCACCAGGTCGCACACGATCTTGGCACCGTGCAGGCGCTCGGCGCGCGCCTCGACGTAGCCGTGCTCGACGCGGATGTCCGCACCCATGGCCTGCAGGCCGCGGATGTGGATGTCCACCGGCCGCGCGCCAATGGCGCAGCCTCCGGGCAGCGATACCCGGGCATGGCCGCAGCGCGCCAGCAGCGGTCCCAGGGTGAGGATGGACGCACGCATGGTGCGCACCAGTTCGTAGGGCGCCTCCGGCAGAGGATCGCCGGCGCAGTGCAGCAGCACGCCGTCGGACTCCTCGATGGTTACCGCCACGCCCATGCGTCCGAGCAACTGCAGCATGGTGGCCACGTCCTTGAGGTGCGGCACGTTGGCCAGGCGCAGCGGCTCTCTAGTGAGCAGCGCCGCGCACATCAACGGCAGGGCGGCGTTCTTGGCGCCGGAGATGGCCAGTTCGCCGGCCAGCGGCACGCCGCCTTCGATGAGCAGCTTATCCACGCTGCGCCTGCCATTCCTGCGGCGTGAGGGTGCGCATCGACAGGGCGTGGATCTCGCCGCGCTCCATGCGCCCGCCCAGGGCCTTGTAGACCATCTGCTGGCGCTGAACACGGCTCTTGCCGTCGAACCCGGCGCTCACGATCAGCGCCTCGAAATGAGCGCCGTCGCCGGCCACCTCCACCCGCTCGCAGGGCAGGCCGGATTCGATCCAGGCCTGGATGTCTTCGGGACGGACCATGTCGTCGAACCTCCGTTGTCGTTCAGTGACGCAGCTTGTAGCCGCGCTTGAGCATCCACAGGGTGAATGCGGACAGCACCGCCAGGCAGGTCGCCGCCACCGCCAGGCTGCGTAGCGGCGGCACGTCGGACACGCCGAGGAAGCCGTAGCGGAAACCGTCGATCAGATAAAAGACCGGGTTGTAGTGCGACACCTCCTGCCAGAACTGCGGCAGCGAGTGTATCGAATAAAACACCCCCGAGAGAAAGGTGAGGGGCATGATGAGGAAGTTCTGGAAGGCGGAAAGCTGGTCGAACTTCTCCGACCAGATGCCGGCGATCACCCCCAGGGCGCCGAGGATTGCCCCGCCCAGGACGGCGAAGGCCAGGATCCACAGTGGCGACGCCCAGGGAAGGCGCACGAACCACAGCGTCACCACCAGCACCCCCGCCCCCACCACCAGCCCACGCACCACCGAGGCCAGCACGTAGGCGGCGAAGAACTCCCGGTAAGAGAGCGGCGGCAGCAGCACGAAGATGATGTTGCCCGTGACCTTGGACTGAATCAGCGACGACGAGCTGTTGGCGAAGGCGTTCTGCAGCACCGACATCATCACCAGCCCCGGCACCAGGAAGCCGGTGTAGGACACGGCCTCATAGACCTGCACCCGCCCCTCCAGCACGTGGGCGAAGATCAGCAGGTAGAGCATGGCCGTGAGCACCGGCGCCGCCACGGTCTGGAAGCCCACCTTCCAGAAGCGCAGCGTCTCCTTGTAGAACAGGGTGCGAAAGCCGTTCAATTCACGCCCCCCGCATCACCTGCACGAACACCTGCTCCAGGTCGGGGCGCCCCAGCTCCATGTCTTCCACCCGCACCCCCGCCTCGCGCAGGCTGCGCAGGATGGCTTCCAGCTCGTCGCAGGCGGCCAGGTCGAAGCTCACCATGCCGCCCGCCTCCTCCCGGGCGCAGACCGCCAGCCCTTCGGGAAGGCGGGCACCGTTGCCCAGCCGCAGGCGCAGGGCGTGGCCGGGCACGCGATCCAGCAGGTTGGCGGTGGTGTCCAGGGCGACGATGCGCCCCTGCTTCATCATGGCGATGCGCCCGCACAGGCTTTCCGCCTCTTCCAGGTAGTGGGTGGTGAGCACGATGGTGTGGCCGTCGCGGTTGAGCCGCCGCACGAACTGCCACAGCCCCTGGCGCAGTTCCACGTCCACGCCGGCGGTGGGCTCGTCGAGCACGATCACCTGCGGACGATGCACCAGCGCCTGGGCCACCAGCACCCGGCGCTTCATGCCGCCGGACAGGGCGCGCATGTTCACCCGGGCCTTGGAGGTCAGGTCGAGGTTCTCCAGGATCTCGTCGATCCACGGGTCGGCGTCGCGGATGCCGAAGTAGCCGGCCTGGAGGGCCAGCGTTTCGCGCACGGTGAAGAAGGGATCGAACACCAGTTCCTGGGGCACCACCCCCAGCGACCGCCGCGCCGCGCGATAGTCGGCCTGAACGTCGTGGCCCATGACCTCCAGGCGCCCGTCGTCGGGGCGCACCAGTCCCGCCAGGGCGCTGATGAGGGTGGTCTTGCCGGCGCCGTTGGGCCCCAGCAGGCCGAAGAACTCGCCGCGCGCCACCTCCAGGTCGACGCCCGCCAGCGCCTGTACGGCTCCGAAACGTTTGGTGACGCCGGCGATGCGGATGGCGGGCGAACTCATCGGGATGCGGACGGAAACAGCGCGGTCACGCCGCCTGGATGGGCAGCAGATCGACCACGCCGTAGAGTGCGGCCAGGCTCAGCAGGTTTTCCGGAGGATTGACGATGCGCACCTCGCGCCCCGCCGCCCGGGCGGCGCGCTGCCAGCCGAAGATGATGGCCAGACCGGCGGAATCCACCTCGTCCACGCCGGCCAGATCGAACTCACGGCTGGTGGCAGAACCCTCGGCCACCAGCCGCGCGCCGCCTTCCAGCAGGGCACGGGCGGTGGCGATGGTCATGGCGCCGGAGACCTCGGCGCGGGCCCCGGCATCACGGATCATTTCGCAGCGTTGGTGGCGGGGGTGATCTCGCCGCGCTGGTTCTTGCCCTTGAGGGCCTTGAGCAGTCCCTCGATGCCGCCGTTGCGGATCTCGGTGGCGAAGGTTTCGCGGTAGTTGGTCACCAGGCTGACACCGCCCACCACCACGTCATAGACCTTCCACTCCTCGCTGTTCTTCTCCAGGCTGTAGTCGATGCCCACCGGCTTGGCTCCGGGCTGGACCACCTGGGTGCGCACCGTGACGTCGGTGTCCGTCGGCTGCATGCGGAAGGGCTTGTACTGGACGGTCTGGTTGCGGTAGGAGGTCAGCGCGTTGGAATAGGTGCGCACCAGCAGCGTGCGGAACTCGTCGGTGAGTTGTTTCTGCTGTTCGGGCGTGGCCTTGCGCCATTCGCGCCCCACGGCCAGCGCCGTCATGTGGCCAAAATTGAAGTGCGGCAGCACCTTGGCGCCCACCAGATCGGCCACGCGATTGGCATCGCCGGCGCGGATTTCCTTGTCCTGGCGCAGGATGGTGAGAACCTCCTCGGTCACGTTCCTGATCAGGGCGTCGGGCTCCACGGCTTGCGCCGCCCCGGAAACGAGGCTCAGGGCCAGGCCAAGAAAGAGGATGAGAGTGGAAATCAGTCGTTTCATCAGTGAGTACCTTGTCGATCGGGAGCGTCGTGATCCACCGCCGCGGGAACGGTGGCGCGAACGGGCATTGCCTCGCCGGAACCTGCCTCCGGCGAGGCTGCCGCGATGGCGGCGGGCTCGGCGGCCGGCACGACCACGTCGGCGGCGCCCACGAGTATCGGTTCTGTGGCTGCCCGCAGGGGGTCCTCCAGACCCGACAGCGATTGCGCCTGCGGCTCCCGCCACGCATCGTCTTCGCGGATGCGCGGCGGCGCGCCGTCGTAGATCAGGCTGCGACGCCGCTGCAGATAGGCGTCGCGCAGGTAGGCGTAACGGTCCAGGGCGGCGGTTTCCAGCACGTCCTGGGCGGCCAGCAACTGGGCGCGCGCATCGACGATGCGCGTGCCCGTCAGGATGTTGCGCGTGGCCACGTTCTGCACGTCGTAGACCGGATCATAGACGGAGTCCACCACCAGTCCCGCGGTATCGCGCAGGGTGCGCGAACCGAAGAAGGGCAGCACCAGGTAGGGGCCGTCGGGTACGCCCCAGCGCCCCAGGGTCTGGCCGAAATCCTCCTCGTGCCGCTCCAGTCCCAACTCCGAGGCGACATCGAACAGGCCGAGTATGCCGACGGTAGTATTGACCGCGACCCGCGCGAAGTCGGTCACCGCCTCGCCCGGCTTGCCCTGGAGCAGGTTGTTGGTCCCCACCAGCAGGTCGCCGACGTTGGCGAAGAAGTTCGCCACACCCACCCGGCCCGGCAGCGGCACCGCGGTCTGGTAGGCCTCGGCGGCGGGCTTGATGACCGCCTTGTCCAGGCCTTCGTTGAAGGCGAACACCGCCCGGTTCATGCCTTCCAGCGGGTCGCGCGGGTTTCCCGTGGTGGCGCACCCTCCCAAGCCGCCGGCGAGCACTGCCGCCAGCAGCCCGGCGGACGCCCGTCGCCGGAAACACCAATCCATTGCCATGACGGCACCCTTTCTCGAGCTGTCTGCGCTCATTTGTTGTTTTGCCCCTGTCCCTCCTGGACCGGCCCCTCGGCGGCCTTGTTGAAGAGGAACTGGCCGATGAGCTTTTCCAGCACAACGGCCGACTGAGTGATCTTGATTACGTCGCCGCCTTTCAAAAATTCAGGCTCTCCGCCCACATCGAATCCGACATATTGTTCGCCGAGCAGGCCGGAGGTGAGGATGGAGGCGATGGTGTCGCGCGGAAAGCGGTAACGGCCGTCAATCGTCATCGAGACCACCGCCTCGTAGGAATCCTGGTCGAAGCCGATGGCCGTCACCCGCCCCACCACCACGCCCGCGCTCTTCACCGGCGCGCGCACCTTCAGCCCGCCGATGTTGTCGAACCTGGCGGACACCACATAAGTCTCGGACATGTTGGCCGAAGCAAGGTTGCCCACCTTCAGCGCCAGGAAGACCAGCGCTCCGATGCCGAGGGCCACAAAGAAACCGACCCAGAGGTCGATGATGGGACGCTTCATTCAGGCACCTCGGAACATGAAGGCTGTAAGGATGAAATCCGCCGCCAGGATCACCAGCGACGAGGTCACCACGGTGCGCGTGGTGGCGGCGGACACGCCCTCCGCCGTGGGCACGCAGTCGTAGCCCTCGAACACGGCGATCAGCGACACCAGTGCGCCAAACACCGCGCTCTTGATGACGCCGTTGACGATGTCCTCGCGGAAATCCACCGCGGCCTGCATCTGCGACCAGAAGGAGCCCTCGTCCACGCCGATCAGATGCACGCCCACGAAGTAGCCGCCGAGGATGCCGCAGGCGGAGAACAGCGCCGCCAGCAGCGGCATGGAAATCACCCCGGCCCAGAAGCGCGGCGCCACGACGCGCGCCACGGGGTTGACGGCCATCATCTCCATGGCGTCGAGCTGTTCGGTGGCCTTCATCAGGCCGATTTCGGCGGTGACGGCCGAGCCGGCGCGGCTGGCGAACAACAGGCCCGCCACCACGGGGCCGAGTTCGCGCACCAGCGACAGCGCCACCAGCACGCCCAGCGCCTCCGACGAACCGTAGCGTTGCAGCGTGTCGTAGCCCTGCAGGCCCAGCACCATGCCGACGAACACGCCCGAGACAAGGATGATCACCAGCGACAACACGCCGACGAAATAGATCTCGCGGATGGTGAGAAACAGGCGCCGGAAACTCGTGCCCGAGTGCAGCAGCACCAGCACGAAGAAACGCGACGCCACGCCCAGCCGCGTGATGCGGTCATCGACCCATCCGCCCATGGCGCGCAGCACGGCGGCGATGCCCTCAAGCACCCGCGGCCTCCAGCACGTCACGGCCGTACGGGCCGGCGGGGTAGTGGAAGGGCACCGGCCCGTCCGCCTCGGCCCACACGAACTGGTGCACCCAGGGGTCCGTGGAGGCGCGGATGTCCGCCGGCGTGCCCTCGGCCACGATGCGCCCTTCCGACACGAAATAGATGTAATCCACGATCAGCAGCGACTCCTGGATGTCGTGGGTCACCACGATGGAACTGGCCCCCAGGGCGTCGTTGAGCCGGCGGATGAGCTTACCCACCACCCCCAGGGAGATGGGGTCGAGCCCGGCGAACGGTTCGTCGTACATCATCAGCATGGGATCCAGCGCGATGGCCCGTGCCAGCGCCACCCGCCGCGCCATGCCTCCGGACAGCTCCGACGGCATCAAGTCCTGCGCCCCGCGCAGCCCCACGGCGTTGAGCTTCATGAGCACCAGATCGCGGATGAGTTCCTCGGAAAGATCGGTATGCTCGCGCATCTGAAACGCGACATTGTCGAATACCGACATGTCGGTGAACAGCGCGCCAAACTGGAACAACATGCCCATGCGCCGGCGCAACTGGTAGAGCGCGCCCGAATCCAGCTCATGCACCACCTGCCCGCCCACCCGAACCACGCCGCGCTGCGGCCGCAACTTGCCGCCGATGAGACGCAACGTGGTGGTCTTGCCGCAGCCGCTGCCGCCCATGATGGCCACCACGCGACCGCGGGGGATCTTCATGTTGATCCCCGTCAATACCGGACGATTGTCGTAGGCAAAACTGACGTCTTCGATTTCGACGAGATATCCGCCGGACACGCGACAACCTTCCAGGGGGCCGGGAAACGCGAATGGTAACATACTGCTGCGGCGCACATCGGCGGCCAGGCGGCGTCGTGGCGCCACTGGCCTTTCAGTTATCATAGCCGCTGCGGCCCTCCAACACCCTCCCATGCCATGCAATCGCCATCCGCCGGAAAGCCGCTGCTGCTGATCGTCGACGACGATCCGCTGATCACCGAGACGCTGGCCTATCTGCTGGGCGGCGAGTACCGGGTGGTCAGTGCCGCGTCGCGTCCGGAGTGCGTGCAGTTGCTGCGCGAGCTGTCCCAGCCCCCCCAACTGGCGCTGGTGGACCTGGGCCTGCCGCCGTTTCCCCACCGCCCGGACGAGGGATTCGGCCTCATCACCGACCTGCTGGCCCACGCCCCCGGCGTCAAGATCGTGGTGCTCTCCGGCCAGAACGAGGAAACCCACGCCCGCCACGCCCGCGCCCTGGGCGCCGTGGAGTTCATCGCCAAGCCGGCCGACCCCGAGGCGCTGCGGCGCACCCTGCAGCGCGTGCTCGCCTACCGCGAGGTCGACGATGCCCTCAGTTCCGCCACCGCCCCCGACGGCTGCCAGCTCATCGGCGCCAGCCCGGCCGTGATGCGGTTGCGCGAGCAGTTGCGCCAGTACGCCGATTCGCCCTTCCCGGTGCTCATCGAGGGCGAATCGGGCAGCGGCAAGGAAATCGTCGCCGGCTGCTGCCTGCACCGCATGTCCTTGCGGCGCGATCGACCCTATCTGGCGCTCAATTGCGCCGCCATCGCCCCGACCCTGGTGGAACCGACCCTGTTCGGCCACGCCCGGGGCGCCTTCACGGGTGCCAGCGGCGCCCGCTCCGGCTACTTCGAGGACGCCGCCGACGGCACCCTGTTCCTGGACGAGATCGGCGAACTGCCGCTGGACCTCCAGCCCAAGTTGCTGCGGGTGCTGGAGAACGGCGAGTTCCAGCGCGTCGGCGAAACCCAGCGGCGCACCAGCCGCGCCCGCGTCATCGCCGCCACCAACCGCGACCTGCGCCGCGAGGTGCGCGAGGGTCGCTTCCGCGCCGACCTCTACCACCGCCTCAGCGTTTTCTCGGTGACGGTGCCGCCGCTGCGCGAGCGCGACGACGACCGCCTGCTGCTGCTGGACCACTTCCGCCGGTTCTTCGCCC
>JACQYB010000061.1:40874-203045 GCA_016208415.1 Betaproteobacteria bacterium
AAGCGCGCCAGGCGCCCTTCGTCCTCGCACCCGAGGCCCGGCAGACATGGGCGCTCTACGGTTTTCCGGGAAACGTGCGCGAACTGCGCAACATCGTCATCCGCCTGGCCACCAAGTACCCCGGGCACAGCGTGGCGGTGGCCGAACTGGAGCCGGAACTGGACCTGCAGGCCCGTCCCGACACCTTGGCCTGGATGCCGCCGGACAGCCTCGCGGAACTGTCCGACCTGGCCCTGCGCCACCTGCAAAGCCGCGGCTCGTTCAGCCTGGACGACACCCTGCGGCTGTGGGAGCAAGGCTACATCGAGGCGGCGCTGCGCCTGACCCATGGCAATGTCAGCCAGGCGGCCAAGCTGCTGGGGGTGCATCGCACCACCCTCTACAACCGCATGGAAACGCTGGCCCGCCAACCCCACGGCGACGCCCGGCACGAACCCTGAGCATCGCCTGACGATGCCCTTCATCCGACCCGAGAGGCGGCTCCCATGTACCTGGAACACTTCGGACTGAAGGAAGCCCCCTTCCGCCTCACGCCCCACACCGGCTTCTTCTTCGCCGGCGCCAACCGCGGGCCCCTGCTCGAGGCGCTGGTCTACGCCGTTCTCCACGACGAAGGCATCGTCAAGGTCAGCGGCGAGGTGGGCAGCGGCAAGACCATGCTGTGCCGCATGCTGCTGGAGCGGCTGCCGGAGGACGTGGTCACCGTGCTGCTGGCCAACCCGTCACGCTCCCGCGACGAGATCCTCCACGACATCGCCGACGAACTGGGGGTGGCCGTCACGGACCCGCTTCCCAACGCGGTGCACCGGGCGCTGCTGCAACGGCTCATCGCCCTGCACGGCGAGGGAAGGCGCGTGGTGCTGCTGGTCGACGAGGCCCACGCCATGCCGGAGGAAACGCTGGAGGAGGTGCGACTGCTCACCAACCTGGAGACCTCCCGCGAGAAGCTGCTGCATATCGTCCTGTTCGGCCAGCCCGAACTGGACGCGCTGCTCGGGCGCACCCACATGCGCCAGTTGCGCGACCGCATCACCCACCACTTCCTGCTCCAGCCGCTGGCCCGCTCCGACGTCGGCGCCTATGTGGGCTTCCGCATGCGCGCCGCCGGCTACAAGGGCCCGGACGTCTTCAGCACCGAGGCCATCGCCCGCCTGGCGCGGGTATCCCAGGGGCTGAACCGGCGCATCCATGTGCTGGCCGACAAGGCGCTGCTGGCGGTGTTCGCCGAGGGCACCCACGAGGTCCGGGTGCGCCACATCGCCGCCGCCGTCGAGGATGCGGTGCTGCCCCAGGCACGGCGGCGCCTGACGCCGCTGCAGCTTGCGGCGGTAACCGCCGCAGCGGTGGCGATCGGCGCCGCGTTGTGGTGGCAACTGCGCGACGGCGCGGGCGCCCCGCCGGGCGCCCCGCCCACCCCCCCAGCGGGGGCCGTATCGCCGAATGCCGGTGGCACCGCCCCGCCCGCCGCGGTGGCGCCAGCGCCGGACGCCACATCTTCCGCCGCCACGCCGGGTGCCGCCCCGCCCGGCACCCCGTCGCCGTCACCCCTGCAGATGCGGGCAGAAGAAGGCCGGCAATGGCTCGCCGCAGCCGCGCCACAGGGCTGGACGCTGCACCTCTACACCAGCCCGGCGCAGCCCGAGGAATTCACCAGCGCCTTCGTCGAGCGCGCCGCGGCATCGATGGGAGCCACCAACATCCATGTGGTCGCCACCGGCGAAGGGGCCGACGCCCGGGTCAACGTGCTCTACGGCGAGTTCGCCGGCGCCGCCGAGGCGCGCGCGGCGCTGGAGCGCCTGCCGGCGCCGCTGCGCACTTACCGCCCCTATGTGCGCCAGTTGCAGGGCCTGCGCCCGGCCGCCGCGCCCCGCTGATCCGCTGTCCGGCAGGTGCGCTGTCGATACCGGGGCGTATCGCAACCGCGCCGCCGCCTTGCCCCGCTGATCCACGGCCCGGCGGGTATCCGCCTGCCACTTTTGGTCAATCAAATCAGCGGATTGTAATTCCTCGTGGATACGTTATAAGATTCCCCGGCCAGCAAACCCGCAGCTCCGCTCCCGGGCCCACCATGATTCCTAAAACAAAGCTCGTCGCCACCCTTGCCGCCTGCCTCCTTGCCGGCTGCGCCACGGGCCCCACCACCACACCTTCCGGCGGCCACCTGGGTGCAGCCAAGGCACCGCCGGTGGCGGACGCGCGCATCCCCGAGCCGGTGCGCATCTCGCCCGTGCTGCCGCCGCCGCGCCCCGAGGTGAAGGCGGAGACCTACAGCGTCGTGGTCAACAACGTACTCGTGCATGACCTGCTGTTCGCCCTGGCGCGGGATGCGAAGATCAACGTGGACGTGCATCCTGGCATCCGCGGCACCGTCACCCTCAACGCCATCGACCAGACCCTGCCGCAACTGCTCAACCGCATCGCCAAGCAGGTTGACATGCGCTACGAGCTGGACGGACCCAACCTGGTGGTGATGCCGGACACGCCCTTCCTGCGCACCTACAAGGTGGATTACGTCAATCTCTCCCGCGACGTCACCGGAACCGTGGCCATCAACACCCAGATCACCACCACCGGCGCAGCCTCCGCCGGCGGCATGTCCAGCGCCTCCGGCGCGGGCGCGATGGGCGCCAACAACAGTTCCGTGACCGAGGTCAAGAACACCGCCCGCAACCATTTCTGGGAGTCGCTGGAGAAGAACGTCAAGGACATCCTGCGGGAGACGGACAAGATCCTCCCCGAAGGCTCCAGCGAAACCGTGGTGGAGAACACCGGCCAGCCGGGTGCACCGGCGGCCAACGCCAACGCCCGCACCCGGGCCGCCAGCGCTGCCGGCACCGCTGGCGGCGGCGGTGCCCAGGGCGGCGACGGCGTCGGCATCTCGGCTGCTCCCGGCAGCGGCACCACGGTCGTGCGCCGCGTCACCTTCCGCGAAGCGGCCTCGGTCATCGCCAACGCGGAAACGGGCGTGGTCACCGTACGCGCCACCGCCCGCCAGCACGAGAAGATCCAGGAATTCCTCGACCAGGTGATGGCCAGCGCCCGCCGCCAGGTGCTCATCGAAGCCACCATCGCCGAGGTGAGCCTGTCCGACAATTACCAACAGGGTATCGACTGGCAGTACCTGCGCAACCGGGGCAGCCAAGTGGCCATCGGCCAGGGCGCCACGACCCGCACCATCAACCCGCTCACCGGCGCGATCGAGACAATCGTTTCCTCGACACTTCCCACCGTCCTTACCAACAACCTGTTTACCGCCGCCTTCCGCAATGGCGGCTTCACGGCGGCCATCCGGCTGCTGGAGTCCTTCGGCAACGTCAAGGTGCTCTCCAGCCCCAGGCTGTCGGTGCTCAACAACCAGACGGCGCTGCTGAAGGTGGTCAACAACCACGTCTTCTTCACCGTGGAGGCTACCCAGACGGCGGTGACCACCGGCGGCACCATTGTGCCGTCCACCATCACCGCCAAGCCAAACACCGTGGCGGTGGGCCTGGTGATGTCGGTGACGCCGCAGATCTCCGACGCCGACAGTGTCACCCTGAACGTGCGCCCCACCATCACCCGCGTCACCCGCAGTGTGGAAGATCCCACCCCGGCGCTGGCCACGGCCAACATCAAGAATCTGGTGCCGGAAATCCAGACCCGCGAAATGGAATCGGTACTGCGCGTGACCGACGGCGAGATCGCCGTGCTGGGCGGGCTGATGCAGGACGACATCGACTACCGCACCGACGCCGTGCCCTGGCTGTCGCGCATTCCCGGCGTGGGCGAGCTGTTCAAGTACCGCAACGACACCGCGCGCAAGACCGAACTGGTGATCTTCCTGCGCCCGGTGGTGGTGCGCGACGCCAGCATCGCCGGCAGCTACCGCGACTACCGCGACCAGTTGCCGGACCAAAGCTTCTTCCGCAAGAACGATCCGGCCCAGCGCGCCCTGCGCCCCGCCCCGGACGGGAACAAGCCATGAGCCTGCTGATGGACGCCCTGCGCAAGGCCGAGCAGGCCAAGCGCCAGGCCCTCGCCGGCCAGCCCGGTGAGGAGGCGACGGGCGCGCAGACGACGGCCAGCCCGCCGCGGGGCAAGCCACTGCCGGAACTGCCCCAGGAACTGTCGCTGCTGGATGACGAATTCAGCAACGTCTCCCCGCGCCGTCCCGCGCCCCCGCCCGAGCCGGCCCCGGGCGGCCGGGTGGAGGACAAGGCGCGCGCCGCCGCCCAGCAGTTGTTCTCCGCCAAGCAGCCCGAGCCCCGCGCGCCGCTGTACCTGCTGCTGGGGCTCGCCACGCTGCTGGCGCTCCTGGCCATCGGCGCATGGATGTGGTGGCAGCTCTCCCCCCTGGGCGGGAGCGGCGTCGCACCCGCCACCGGGCTTCGTACCCCGCCGGCCGCCTCGGCACCGCCCATGCCGCGGCCTGCGCAGCCCGCTTCCCCTACCCCCGGCGCCGCATCCCTGCCGACCCTGCCCAACGCCACACCCGCCGCGCCCACCGGCCAGGCCGCGGACGCAACACCACAGGGCAAGGCGCAGCGCCCGCCCCAGGCCCAGCCCGGCGAGGGCCGTGCGGGACCACAGGCCGGCACCATCGCCGAAGCGCCGCACCGCGCCGCCGCACCCGCGCGCCGTGAAGCGGGCACCGTGCGCAATGCGGCGCCCGCCGCCGAAGAAGCCGCGGCCGCTCCGTCCCCCACCATCCCCCTGCGCCGCACCCAGCCCCAGAGCCGCGTCAACAGCACCGTGGCGGCGGCCTGGCGGGCCTACCAGGCGGGCGACCTCAACACCGCCCGCAGCAGCTACGAGCAGGCCCTGCGCGCCGACCCGCGCAGCGGCGACGCCCTCAACGGGCTGGCCGCCATCGCCGTGCGCGAGGGCCGGGCGGACCTGGCCGAGCGCTACACCCGCCTGGCCCTGGAAGCCGACCCCAAGGACGCGCTGGCCGCCTCGCGCATGCTGGCGCTGCGCCCCGACGCCGACGCCGCCCACACCGAAAGCCGCCTGCGCAGCCTGTTGGCCGAACAGCCCGACTCGCCGCACCTGCATTTCAGCCTCGGCAACCTGCTGGCCCGGGAAGGACGCTGGAACGAAGCGCAGCAGGCCTATTTCCGCGCCTACTCCGCCGATGCCGAAAACCCGGACTATCTCTTCAACCTCGCCGTCAGCCTGGACCACCTGCGCCAGCCCCGGCTCGCGCTGCAGTACTACCAGAGCGCCCTGTCCACGGCGGCCTCGCGCCCGGCGGCCTTCGACCGCGGCCAGGCCGCCCAGCGCTTGCGCGAACTGCAGCCGTAACCCGCGGAACCGGGCCCCGAGTCGATGAACGCACCGACGCCGCACCGTCGCCCCCTGGGGCAGATCCTCATCTCCCAGGGCCTCATCTCCGAGGACCAGTTGCGCATCGCGCTGCTGGAGCAGATGAAGTCCAACCAGCCGGTGGGCAAGCTGCTGGTGAGCCTGGGCTTCGTCTCCGAAGCCACGCTGCGCGAGGCCCTGGGCGAGAACCTCGGCAAGCAGAGCGTGGACCTCTCCCACGCCATCGTGGACCCGGCGGCGCTCAAGCTCGTGCCGCGCGAACTGGCCAAGCGCCACAACCTGCTGCCGCTGGACTACTCCCACGACCCCCACCGCCTGACGGTGGCCATCGCCGACCCCAACGACATCGTTGCCCTGGACCGGCTGCGCACCCTCTCGCACCAGGAACTGGAGATCGAGACGCTGCTGGCGGGGGAGTCGGAAATCGCCCGTGGCATCGACCAGTACTACGGCCACGAGCTGTCCATCGACGGCATCCTGCACGAGATCGAAACCGGCGAGGTGGATTACCGCAGCCTCTCCAACATCGCGGCCGAGTACAGCCAGCCGGTGGTGCGCCTGATCGACGCGCTGCTCACCGACGCCGTCAAGCGCGACGCCTCGGACGTGCACTTCGAGCCCGAGGCCACCTTCCTGCGCATCCGCTACCGCATCGACGGCATGCTGCGCCAGATCCGGGCGCTACACCGCTCCTACTGGCCGGCCATGGCGGTGCGCATCAAGGTCATCAGCGGCATGAACATCGCCGAGCAGCGCGCCCCGCAGGACGGGCGCATCTCGCTCAACATCAGCGGGCGGGAGATCGACTTCCGCGTCTCCACCCAGCCCACCATCCACGGCGAGAACATCGTGCTGCGCATTCTCGACCGCCAGAAGGGCCTGGTGCCGCTGGAGCAGCTCGGCCTGGACGAGCACCAGCTCGACCTGCTCAAGCTGATGATGGTGCGCCCCGAGGGCATCATCATGGTCACCGGCCCCACCGGCAGCGGCAAGACCACCACGCTCTACTCCATCCTCAACCACATCAACTCCGAGGGCATCAACATCATGACCCTCGAAGACCCGGTGGAGTACCCGCTGCCCATGATCCGCCAGACCTCGGTGGCGGAAACCACCAAGCTGGACTTTGCCGACGGCATCCGCTCGATGATGCGCCAGGACCCGGACGTCATCCTGGTGGGCGAGATCCGCGACGCCGACACCGCCGACATGGCCTTCCGCGCCGCCATGACCGGCCACCAGGTGTTCTCCACCCTGCACACCAACTCCGCCATCCGCGCGGTGCCGCGGCTGCTGGACATCGGCATCCTGCCGGACATCATGGCGGGCAACATCATCGGCATCGTCGCCCAGCGCCTGGTGCGCCGGCTGTGCCCCCACTGCAAGCAGGCCCACACCGCCGAGCCCCACGAGCTGCGCCTGTTCGGGCTGTCCAGCATGCGCAGCGCGCCCATGCTCTACCGGGCGGTGGGCTGCGAGCGCTGCGACTTCCAGGGCTACCGCGGCCGCCTGGCGGTGATGGAGCTGCTGCGCCTGGACGCCGACCTGGACGAACTCATCGCCCGCAAGTCGACCCTGCGCGAAATGAAGACCGCCGCCCGCGAGAAGGGCTTCCGCACCCTGGCCGAAGACGGCCTGCGGCGCGTGCTGGACGGCTCCACCTCCATCGAGGAGGTGGCCCGCGTCGTCGACCTCACCGACCGCATGGTGTGAGCGCCATGACCCTCTTCCATTACCGCGCCATGAATCCGCGGGGCCGCACGGTGTGGGGCGAGCTGGACGCCTCCAACCTGGTGGACCTGGAGATGCGCCTCAAGCGCATGGACATGGATTTCATCAACGGCTCCCCGGTGCGCCATCGCACCTGGATACGCAGTACGCGGGTGCCGCGGCGCGAACTCATCGAGTTCTGTTTCCACCTCGAACAGATGATCCGCGCCGGCGTGCCCATCATCGAGGCCCTGGCCGACCTGCGCGACAGTACCGAGCATCCGCACTTCCGCCAGGTGACCGCCAGCATCATCGAGAGCATCGAGGGCGGGCGCACCCTGTCCCAGGCGCTGCTCGAGCACCCGGGCGTGTTCAGCCACGTCATGTGCAACCTGGTGCGCGCCGGCGAGGCCTCCGGCCGCCTGCCCGAAGTGCTCGCGAGCCTCGTCGAGTCGCTGAAGTGGGAGGACGAACTGGCCTCCCACACCCGCAAGATCGTCATCTACCCGGCGCTGGTGGCCAGCGTGGTGCTGGGCGTGACGATCTTCCTGCTCATCTATCTGGTGCCGCAGATGGCCAGTTTCATCCGCAGCATGGGCCACGAACTGCCGCTGCACACGCGGGCGCTGATCGGCGTGTCCGACTTCGTGGTGAATTTCTGGTACCTCCTGCTGGCCGCGGTCGCGCTGGGCGTGCTGGGCCTGCGCCACCTGGTGCGCACCAATCCGGAGTGGCGGCTACGCGTCGACGAGTGGAAGCTGCGCCTGCCGCTGGTGGGCAACGTGCTGCGCAAGATCATCCTGGCGCGCTTCGCCGGCGTGTTCGCCATGATGTACGCCTCGGGCATCGCCATCATCGACGCCGTGCGCGCCACCGAGGACGTGGTGGGCAACGCCGCCATCCGCGACGGCCTGAAGCGCGTCGGCCAGCTCATCTCCGAAGGCCAGAACCTCACCACCTCCTTCCAGCGCGTGGGCCTGTTTCCGCCGCTGGTGCTGCGCATGCTGCGGGTGGGGGAGAACACCGGCAAGCTGGACACGGCGCTGGCCAACGTCAGCTACTTCTACAATCGCGACGTGCGCGAATCCATCCAGAAGGCGCAGACGGTGATGGAGCCCGCGCTCACCGTGGTGCTGGGCATGCTGCTGCTGTGGGTGATGATGGCGGTGCTGGGGCCGGTCTACGACATCATCACGAAGCTGAAGATTTGAGCGCCATGGCCCAGGAGCGCATCCTCTACCTCGACGCCGGCCAGCTCACCGCCTATCGCTGGCAGCACGGCATGGTGCTGGACGAGGCGCGCTTCCGCCCCCAGGACGACGGCCTCCAGGCCTTCGGCATGTACCTGCGCCGCCACCCCGGCACCCTCTACCACCTGTTGTCCGACGTGGCCGAGGAAGGATTCCAGTTCGAGTCGGTGCCCCACGTGCGCGGGAGCGACCGCCGCGCCATGGTGGAGCGCAAGCTCGCCCAGTACTTCTACGGCTCGCCGCTGACGCTGGCCCTGCCCCAGGGGCGGGACAAGAAGGGGCGGCGCGACGAACACATGCTGTTCGCCGCGCTCACCCGGCCGCAGATGTTCGAACCGTGGCTGATCCTGCTGCGCGCCGCCCAGGCGCGGGTGGCGGGCATCTACTCCCTGCCGCTGGTGAGCCCGGCGCTGCTGGAGCGCGCCGCCCCGCGGCGCGAGCGCTGCCTGCTGCTCACCATCGTGCGCGGCGGCATCCGCCAGAGCTTCTTCGAGCGCGGGCAATTGCGCTTCTCCCGCCTCAGCCCGCTGGCCGGCTCCAGCATCTACGAGCTGGCCTCGGCCTGCGCCACGGAGTCCGTCAAGATCTACCAGTACCTGGTGGGCCAGCGGCTGATTGCCCGCGGCATGGCCCTGCCCACCCTGGTGATGGTGCACCCGGCCCACCGCGCGGCCTTCGCCGAGCGCTGCCGCGACAGCGAGGAACTGCGCTTCGAACTGCTGGACCTGCATGCCGTGGGCCGCCACTGCGGACTCAAGAGCCTGCCGCCGGACTCCTTCAGCGACGCGCTCTTCATGCACCTGCTGGTGCGCCGCCCGCCGGCACAGCAGTTCGCCCCCGCCGCCGAGCGACGCTTCTTCCGGCTGTGGCAGGCCCGCAGCGCCATCCTCGGCGGCGGCGCCGCGGTACTGGCCGCCTGCCTGCTGTGGGCCGGCGCCCGCTTCTACGAGGCCACGCAACTGCGCGAGGACACGTCCGCATCGCGCGCCCAGGCGCTCACCGACCAGCACCGCTACCAGGCCCTGATGGAGGGCCTGCCCGCCGCCACCGCCAGCCTGGAGGAACTGCGTGCAGTGGAGGCGCGCTTCCTCCAGATGGAACGGCGCAGCGCTCCCGTGTCGGCGTTGCTCGGACGCATCAGCCGCGCCCTGGACGATTCCCCGCGCATCCGCCTGGAGCGCATCGAATGGTCCCTGGGTACCGGTACCGCGGCGGCGGCCGCGGCACCGCCCACCCCATCCGCCGCAGAGGGCACCGCACCGATGCACGCCGCCGCCCTGCTCTCCGGCACCCTGGACGCGGAGCCGCTCGACCAGCGCGGCATGATCGAATCCGTCAATGCCTTCGTTACCCACCTGCGCGCCCAGGCGGGGCTGGAAGTCACCGTGACCCGCATGCCGGTGGAGATCGAATCCGGGCGCTCGCTGCGCGGCGGCGGCGACACCTCCCCCGAGGCGCCGCGCTTCGCCGTGCGCGTGGCCCAGCGCCTGCAGCCCACGCCATGACCCTCGAAGACCTCCAACACCTGCGCTGGAGCCTGCTCCTGGCCCTGGTCATCATCCTCGCCGGCGTGGCGGCCGTGGCCGCGGGCGACCGGCTCGTGCGCCAGGAGCAGCAGACCCACGCCCAGGCCGTTTCCCAGCGCACCGAGGCGCGAGAGCGCCTGCGCCGCGCCAGCGAGGAAGAAGCCGAGACCCGTGCCAGCATCCGCCACTACGAAGAACTGACGGCGCGCGGCATCATCGGCCTGGAACATCGCCTGGACTGGGTGGAGGCGGTGCGCGACATCCGCCGCGCCCGCAAGCTGGCCGACATCAGCTACGAATTCGCCCCGCAGGCACCCCTCGACGCGCAGGTGGCCCCCGGCGCCAGCGGCAGCCACGTCTTCCACGCCAGCGCCATGCGCCTGCAACTGCCCCTGCTGCACGAGGGCGACCTGCTGGACTTCCTCGTCGACCTGCAGCAGCGCGCCCGCGCCTACGTGCGCCCGCGCGCCTGCACCATGGAACGGCTGGCCGGCGAGGCCGAGGCCGAAGGCACGCTCGCCCCCCGCCTCAAGGCCGATTGCACCATCGACTGGATCACCATCCGCCAACAAACGGAGGGAGACGGGAAATGAGCCCACCCCGAAAACCTCGCTTCGCTCGGTTTTCCCCCCAAGGGGCAAGAAAACTCGGGGCTGCCCTTCGTCTTCTCAAGAGCTCGGCGCCACGTCGCCCTGCCGCAAGCCTGGCACTGCTGCTGGCCCTGGCCACCTGGGGCGCCACCGCGCCCGCCGCCCAGGCCGCGGAAGGCGAGCCCCTGGGGAGGCTGTTCCTCACCCCCGAGCAACGCGCCGCGCTGTCCCGCGGTCGCACCCTGGGCCTGCCACAGGGGCCGACGACGCGGGAACACGCCTACACCCTCAACGGCGTGGTGCGCCGCTCCGGCGGGCGCAGCACCGCCTGGATCAACGGCGTGCCGCTGCACGACCGGGAAACCGCCGGTGCGGTGCGCGTGCTGCCACGCCAGGGCGAAAGCGGGCGTGCCGTGGTGGCCGTGGGAGAAGACAAGCCGGTGAGCCTGAAGGTGGGCGAGTCCATCGACCCGGCCAGCGGCAGCCGGGACGATCCGCTGGAGGGGGGGAGCGTGCGGGTGCATCGGGCGGTTTCCTCGCCCACCGGTCGCTGAGCCATGGGCTTCCCTGACCGGCCACGGCGCTGCGCCTGTCTCCCCGGACGGCAGCGCGGGATCGCCATGTTGCTGTCGCTGGTGCTGATTGCCGTGGTGGCGGCGGCGGTCCTTCTCCTGCGTCCGGGCACGGCAGTGGGGGCCGGGGCGCGGAGCGGTAAGTCGGCCCGGGCTCTGGCCCTCGCCAAGGAAGCGCTCATCGCCCGCGCCGTGGCGGATGCCAATCGGCCCGGCAGCCTGCCGTGCCCCGATGCCGATGGCGACGGCAGCGCCGACCTGTTCGCTGGCAACCAGTGTCCGTCCTACGTAGGCCGGCTGCCGTGGCGCACCCTGGGGCTCCCGGCACCGCGCGACGACCTGGGAGACGTGCCGTGGTACGCGCTCGCTCCGGGCCTGCGGGACAACATGGCGGCGGAACCCATCAACAGCGACTCGCCGGCACAACTGACTCTCGACGGCGCAGGCAACATCGCCGCCGTCGTCTTCTCCGCCGGCCCGCCACTGGCCGGGCAGGGCGGGCGCCCCGGCAACGCCGCGGCCGACTGGCTGGATGGCGCCAATGCCGACGGCGATTTCAATTTTCAGGCCTGCCCCCGGCCGCTCGGAAACAGGACGGAATGCGAGACTGCCGCAGGGGTGCGCACGGCCTTCAACGACCGCGCCATCGCGATTTCGCGCGCCGAACTCATGCGTGCGGTGGAGGCGCGTGTTGCCGGGGAGGTTCGCAACTGCCTGCGCGACTACGCTGCCGCCAACGGCGGACGCCACCCCTGGGCCGCGGACATGTCGGTCTCGGCAGAAGGCCTCTATCACGACAACGAAGGCACCCTCGCTGGCCGGCTCCCCGCTACGCTGGGTGCCACGCGCGCCAGCAGCGCCGAGACCATGAGCGAGACCTGGCCGCCGGGGTGCCCGGCGGCGGCAGACAACGGCTGGCTTGATCGCAATTGGCGCCAGCACATCTTCGTCGCCGTGGCCCAGGACTTCCGTCCGGCCGATCCGACGCTGGTGGCCAATCCGCCGCTGTGTGGCGCCTGCCTCACCCTGACCCCGCGCCCCGGCACGCCCACGCAGTCCGCTGTGGTCATGGTCGCCGGCGCGGCACTTGCCGGACAAAGCCGCGTCTCGGTCGGAGACCGCAGCCTGTTCGCCAACTACCTGGAGGGTGTCAACGCCACCCCCGCTGGCGGCACCTTCCTCGACCAACCGCCCTCGGGCGCCTTCAACGATGTCGTGGTCGCCCGCTAGCGCCCCCGTGCCGCTGCCGCGGCAGTTCCCGACGTCGGCTCGTGGATTCACGCTGGTCGAAATCGCCATTTCCCTGACCATCCTCGGCGTCTTGCTCGCCCTGGCGATGGTGCCCCTGTCGGAGCAGATGCGCGCCCAACGCAGCCGCGAGACCCAGGCGTCGCTGACAGAGATCCGCGAGGCCCTCATAGGTTTCGCCCTCGTCAATGGGCGGCTGCCCTGTGCGGACACGGACGGCGATGGCGTGGAAAACTCCCCCTGCACCGGCGCGCCCGGATCGGAGGCTACGCTGCCGTGGCTCTCCCTCGGAGTGGCTTCGATCGACGGCTGGGGCAACCCCTGGCGCTACCGGGTCGACCGGGCTTTCGCCGGCGCACTTCTGGCCGGCTCGAACGCGGCTTTCACGCTCACCACGCCGTTTCTGGACAATCTCGTGGTCAGGGGCTTCCTGAACGGCGTTCTCGCGCCGCTGACGGTCACCGGTGCCGGCGGAGAACACCCGGTGGCGATCGTCTATTCGGCCGGCGCCAACACCGCCCCCGACGGGCTCAACGCCGCGTTCGACGCCGAGTATCAGGGCGGCGACGCGGCCGCGAATTTCGACGACATCATCCTCTGGATCTCCCGCCCGGTACTCGTCTACCGCATGATTCAGGCCGGCCGGCTGCCCTGAACGACCCACCGGCATTGCGCGCCGGAGAAGAAGCGCCGGTAACCCGCTCACGCCGCCTCCGCCCGCAACGGATAAGCCAGGATCAACACCTCGGCCGGCAACCCCAAGCCCTCCGATAGCCGGCGGATCATGGTGATGGTGAGCGGACGCACACGATTGGGCACGTCGGACACGCGTCCCCTGGGACGGACATGGGGCTCCAGATCCTTGCGGGTCAGGTTCCGGGAATCCATGACATATTGGAGAAAGGAAAGCGGGTCGGGGGTCCGGGATGGGGTAGGTGCCCCGCCCATGGCCTCCACCAGTAGGGATGGCACCACCAGCCGGTCGGCTTCGGGCGTACCCTCCGGCGCACCCCAGATTACTTGGGCATGACACGCGTCTGGCGCCGGAGAGGTGAGAGGATTCGAACCTCCGACTCCTGCGTCCCGAACGCAGTACTCTACCAGGCTGAGCTACACCCCGACACGGCTCTTGCGAGTTCGACCGGGAACCGGCCCAAACCCTTCGACTACCCACGGGATCCCTCGACGGATTAATGATCCCGTGCTACTGCAAAGTCGGTCAATTCTACCAGAGTCTCCCGGAATTGGGAGGGCGGCGCATCCGCCAGCGCGGTGCGAGCCGTGTCGGCTTCCGCCCGGGCCATGCGGCGCGTTTCATCCAGCGCCCCCGTGGCATGGATGGCCTCCATGACCTGAGAAAACTCGTCACGCCCGCCCTGCTCGATGGCACGCCGCACTCTTGCCGACTGCTCCGGCGTGCCGTGGTGCAGCACGTGGATGAGGGGCATGGTGGGTTTTCCTTCCGCCAGGTCGTCGCCGAGTTGCTTGCCGGTGGCATGTTCGTCGCCGGAGTAGTCGAGCACGTCATCGACAAGCTGGAACGCCGTTCCCAGATGCCGGCCGTAGCAGGCGAAGCCCTCCTCCACCTGCGGCGGCGCCCCCCCCAGGATCGCCCCCAGGCGCGCCGCGGCCTCGAACAGCTTGGCGGTCTTGTAGCGGATCACCCGCAGGTAGGATTCGACGTCGATGCCGGCGTTGTGGATGTTGAGCAGCTGCATCACCTCGCCCTCGGCGATGGTGTTGGTGGCGTCCGCCAGCACCTCCATGACGCGCATGTTGCCCACCGACACCATCATCTGGAAGGCGCGGGAATAGAGGAAGTCCCCCACCAGCACCGCAGCGGCATTGCCGAAGACGGCGTTGGCCGTCTTGCCCCCGCGCCGCAGGTCCGACTCGTCCACCACGTCGTCGTGCAGCAGCGTGGCGGTGTGGATGAACTCCACCACCGCCGCGAGTTCATGATGGAGGGTGCCCCGGTACCCCGTCGCGCCGGCGGCCAGCAACACCAGCCCCGGACGCAGCCGTTTGCCGCCGCCACCGATGATGTACTCGGCCACTTGGCGAACCAGCACCACGTCGGAATGCAGGCGCGCGCGGATGACGACGTCCACGGCATGCATGTCCTGCGTGATGACCGAAAATAAGTCCTGCGACGACAAGGTGTTGCATCCCGTGAAAAACGGCGATGGTATGGGGGGGAGCCGGATGTCGTCAACCAAGGCACGAGCTTCCTTTGACCTGCGGGCGCGGGGTTTGTATAATTTCGCGTTTCGCTAAGGTACAGGCTGGAGTCCCCATGTACGCGGTCATCAAAACCGGCGGCAAGCAGTATCGCGTGAGCGCCGGAGAAAAACTCAAGGTCGAGACCCTCGTTGCCGACGTCGGCAGCGAAGTCACGTTGGACGAGGTCCTCATGGTCGGTTCCGGAGACGAGGTGAAGATCGGTTCGCCGCGCGTCGAGGGTGCCACCGTCAAGGCCACGGTGCTCAGCCACGGCCGTCATCCGAAGATCAAGATCTTCAAGATGCGTCGCCGCAAGCACTACCAGCGGCATCAGGGCCACCGGCAGAACTACACCGAGATCCGCATTGACGCAATCGCGGGCTGAACCAGGAGCAAGACATGGCACACAAGAAGGCAGGCGGGAGTTCGCGTAACGGCCGCGACTCCCAATCGAAACGCCTGGGCGTGAAGCGCTTCGGCGGCCAGCGGGTGAGCGCCGGCAGCATCATCGTGCGCCAGCGCGGCACCCAGTTCCATCCCGGCGACAACGTCGGCATCGGCCGCGATCACACGCTGTTCGCCAAGATCGACGGGCAGGTGCAATTCACCGTGAAGGGTGCGCAGCGCCGTCGCACGGTCAACATCCTCCCGCCCGCCGCCTGAGGCGACGCTGCGCCGTGGCTGGCGTGGCGCAGATGAGCCCTATCGCATGGTAGGGCTTTTTTGTGCCCGGCCTCGACGCAGAGCCCACCTGTCCCCTGACGGCGCCCCCATCCCATGAAGTTCTTCGACGAAGCGAAAATCGAAGTCGTTGCCGGAAACGGCGGCAATGGCGCGGTGTCTTTTCGTCGCGAGAAATACGTGCCGCGGGGCGGCCCCGACGGCGGCGACGGTGGACGCGGGGGCAGCATCTGGGCCGTGGCCGACCGCAACCTCAACACGCTCATCGATTACCGCTACACCCGCATCTTCCGTGCCCAGCACGGCGAGGGCGGTCGCGGCAAGGACTGTTACGGCCACGGCGGTGAGGACATGGAGTTGCGGGTGCCCGTGGGCACCGTGTTCACCGACGCCGACAGTGGCGAACGTGTGGCCGACCTCGACCAGGATGGCAAGCGCGCGCTGCTGGCCCGCGGCGGACGTGGCGGCCTGGGTAACCTGCACTTCAAGTCCAGCACCAACCGCGCGCCGCGCCAGAGCACGCCCGGCGAGACCGGCGAGCGGCGCAACCTCAACCTGGAATTGCGGGTCCTGGCCGATGTGGGCCTGCTGGGCATGCCCAACGCCGGCAAGTCGACGCTCATCCGCGCCATATCGGCCGCCCGCCCCAAGGTGGCGGATTACCCCTTTACCACGTTGCAGCCGAATCTGGGTGTGGTGCGCGCGGGCGAGGGCCGCAGCTTCGTGGTGGCCGACATCCCCGGCCTGATTGAGGGGGCCGCTGAAGGCGCCGGCCTGGGGCACCAGTTTCTGCGTCACTTGCAGCGCACCCGGCTGTTGCTGCACGTGGTCGATATTGCGCCCCTCGATCCCAACGCCGACCCCGTGGCCTGCGCCCACGCCGTGCTGGACGAACTGCGCAAGTACGATCCCGGCCTCCACGCCAAGCCGCGATGGCTGGTGATCAACAAGATCGACCTGGTACCGGAGGAAGAGCGTGAAGCCCGCCTCGCCCAGCTCCTCGCGGGCTACGGGCCGGTGGATCGCCATTTCGTCGTGGCCGCCATCAACGGCCAGGGCTGCCGCGAACTGATATTCGGCATTGCTGCGTACCTCGAGCAAATCGGGGCCGCGCCCGAGGAGCCGGAGGACGATGAGACAGTTGCTTCGTGACGCGCGCCGTATCGTCGTCAAGGTCGGCAGCGCACTGGTCACCGACAACGGCGCGGGCCTGGCCACCGCAGCGCTGGGCGAATGGGCGCGGCAGATCGCCGCGCTGCATGGCGAAGGTCGCCAGGTGCTGCTGGTCTCCAGCGGCGCCGTCGCCGCGGGCATGCAGCGGCTTGGCTGGCGCCAGCGCCCCCACGCCATGCACCAGCTTCAAGCTGCCGCGGCGGTCGGCCAGATGGGCCTCGCCCAGGCCTACCAGGCGGCGTTCGAAGCCCACGGCGTGCATACGGCCCAGGTCCTGCTCACCCATGAGGACCTGGCCGACCGCACGCGCTACCTCAACGCCCGCTCCACCCTCAGCACCCTTCTCGAACTCGGCGTCGTCCCTGTCATCAACGAGAACGACACCGTGGTCTACGACGAGATCAAGTTCGGCGACAACGACACACTGGGCGCTCTGGTCGCCAACCTGATGGAGGCGGATTGCCTGATCATCCTCACCGACCAGGCCGGACTCTACACCGCTGACCCGCGCAGTGACCCCTGCGCACAACTGGTGCCGCAGGGCCACGCCGACGATCCCGCCTTCGTAGACATGGCGGGGGGCGCCGGCAGCGGGATCTCGAAGGGGGGAATGATCACCAAGGTGCGCGCCGCAGCGCGGGCCGCCCGCAGCGGTGCCCATACCGTCATCGCCAGCGGAAGGGAACCCGATGCGCTGATCCGCCTGGCCGCGGGAGAACAACTGGGCACGCTCCTTGTTGCCGGCGCTTCGCCGCTCGCCGCGCGCAAGCAGTGGCTTGCCGACCACCTGCAGCTCGCCGGCCGCCTGCATCTCGACGCCGGTGCCGTGCGTGCGTTGAGGGCGGGCAAGAGCCTGCTGCCGGTCGGGGTAACCAAGGCGGACGGGGATTTCGAGCGTGGTGCCGTGGTGGCTTGCTGCAGCCCCGAAGGCACGGAAGTGGCCCGCGGCCTGGTCAATTATTCGGCGTCGGAGACGCGCCGCATCGCACGACGCCCCAGCGGCGAGATCGAGTCCGTGCTGGGCTACATCGACGAGCCGGAACTGATCCACCGGGACAACATGGTGTTGGTGTAGTCAACCTCCCGGCGCGAGCGCCCAGCAAAAAGGGCGCCGTACGGCGCCCTTTCCGGCAATCGGGAGGATGCACTACGCCGAGAACGATGACCCGCAACCGCAGGTGCTGGTCGCATTGGGGTTCTTGATGACGAACTGCGCGCCCTCGAGCCCCTCCTGATAGTCGATTTCCGCACCGACCAGGTATTGGTAGCTCATGGGGTCGATCAGCAGTGTCACCCCGTTCTTTTCCATCGAGGTGTCGTCTTCGTTGACCACCTCATCGAAGGTGAAACCGTACTGGAAGCCAGAGCAGCCACCACCGCTGACGAAGACCCGAAGCTTGAGACCCGCATTGCCTTCCTCCTCGATCAGGTCCTTGACCTTGTTCGCAGCGGCGTCAGTGAAATTCAGGGGTGCGGGCATCTCGGTCACTGCGTTCATGAATGGTGTCTCCCTATGAGGTCGAGCGGCGGATTTTACAATCAACCGCCACTGGATGCCAGTTTCAACTCCACGGTCTTGGCCACCGTGCTCTGGTGAACGAGCCTGCCTTCGACCACAGAACCGAGATGCATCTCGAGGCTGTTGTATTGCACATCGCCTTTGACGCGGGCGTTGGGCTGAAGTTCGAGGAAATCGCTTGCCGATACGGGCCCTTCGACCGTGCCGTTGATCACGAGGTGGGTAACATTCACTTCGCCTTCCACGCGACCCTGCTCGCTGACAACCAGTGTCCCGCTCTGGCCGTCCTCAACGCGGATGTTGCCCCGGATCTCGCCGTCCACCCGCAGTCCGCCCGTGAACGTAACACTACCCTCCAGGCGCGTGCCCGTTCCGATCAGACTGTCGATGCGGCTTTGCGGCTGGTTGGCACTTGTCTTCTTGCCGAACATAGGGGGCCCTCCTGCTTGCGCTTCACAAGGTGACGATCTTGGATGCCTTGGTTGCGCCGTCCTGCATGAGGCGAACCTCCAGACGCTTGACCTGGGCACCCGCGGGGACCTGGATCAGACCCTCGATTCGTCTGTAGCGCCGGAACTTCAGGACATAGTCCATCTTGTTGGCATCACGTTCTCCAGGCAGGTGAATGATAGCACTTCTGCCGCCCTGCTGAAGATTGACCAAAAGTTGGTATGACCCCTTGAACTCCCGGTCGAGCTTGCCTCCCACCAGTGCGACCATCATGCGGTATCGATAGGAACCGTCGTCGCTTCCGCTGGGTTCCACACGCAGGCCCTCAATAGTAACGCCCCCCTCCGCGCCCCTGGATGCCAGGCTCTGGTACAGGCCGATCTCTTCTTTCAGCCGGGCGTTTTCTTCCTCAAGGGACTTCACCTGCGACATCAACTGCTGCTGGGCGGCGCGCGCCATCTGCACTTCGCTCTCCGCAGGCGATGCGACACGCGCCTTGTCCAGTTCCCTCTCAAGCTCCACGACCCGCTCGCGGGCCACGTTCAGCTCAGCGGCATGTTCGGGCGCAGGCTCGAAAAACAGCGTGCCGCCCCCCCGCAGGAACCAGAAACCCCCGGCACCCAGGCCCAAGGCGACGACCAACACCAAGCCGGCGCGCCAGCTCCATGCAGCATCGTTGCGAATGGACACCCGCTGCGCGGCGATACCGCGCCGCATGCGCAGGCGGGTAAACTTCAAGGAAGGACCGGAAGCTGCTCGAGACCGGCGCATTCGTCAAGGCCCATCATCACGTTCATGTTTTGCACCGCCTGTCCCGCCGCTCCCTTGACCAGATTGTCTATGACCGACAGAACCACGAGGGTATCACCATCTCCGGGTCGATGAATGGCCAGCCGGCAAAGGTTGGCAGCACGCACCGAACGCGTGTCCGGATGGCTGCCACGCGGCAGCACGTCGACGAAGGGCTCGTTGCGGTACCGGTCCTCGAACACCCGCTGGAAGTCCTCCTCCCTTGTGATGCGCGCGTAGAGCGTTGCATGGATCCCCCGAATCATCGGGGTGAGGTGCGGAACAAACGTCAGTCCCACCGGGTTGCCGCACATCTGCGCAAGCCCCTGGCGAATCTCCGGCAGGTGCCGATGGCCGGCCACGCCATACGCCTTGAAGTTGTCCGAAGCCTCGGCAAAAAGGATGTGAACCTCTGCCTTGCGGCCAGCGCCGGACACGCCTGACTTGGCATCGGCGATGAGATGACCGGTGTCCACCAGGCCGCGCTCAAGCAATGGCAGGAAGCCCAGTTGCACGGCGGTGGGATAACAACCCGGATTGGCCACCAGACGCGCAACGCGAATGCGATTCCGATTCACTTCGGTAAGACCATAGACCGCCTGCTCCAGCCACTCCGGCGCGGTGTAGCGCATTCCGTACCACTTCTCCCACACCGCCACGTCGCGGAGACGAAAATCCGCCGCGAGATCGATCACCCGCACTCCGGCTTCAAGGAGTTCAGGAGCTTGGCCCATCGCGACCCCATTGGGCGTGGCGAAGAACACGATGTCGCATTCGGACAGCGGCGCCGCCTTCGGATCGCTGAATTCCAGCGCCACGCGGCCGCGCAGGCTGGGAAACATGTCCGCCACCGCGGTGCCCGCTTCGGCGCGCGAGGTGACGGCCGCCAGTTCCACATGCGGATGCTGCGCCAGCAGGCGCAGCAATTCGACACCGGTATAGCCTGTCCCGCCTACAACTCCGACCCGTATTCCTGCCATGGTCAAATCCAGCCGTGGTACCCCTGAAAGCGAAGAAGCCGCCCGAGGCGGCTTCTTGGTGCATCAGCGCTTGGAGAACTGCTTGCGCCGCCGCGCCTTGTGCAGGCCGACCTTCTTGCGCTCAACCTCACGGGCATCCCGAGTCACCCATCCCGCCTTGCGCAACACCTGCTTGAGCGTCGAATCATACTCCACCAGCGCCCGCGTGATGCCGTGACGCACCGCGCCTGCCTGGCCGGACTCTCCACCGCCGCAGACATTCACCAGGATATCGAAGGTGTTCAGATGGCTGGTCAGCGCCAGCGGCTGACGCACGATCATCCGCCCCGTCTCGCGGGTGAAGAATTCATCAACGGGCTTGCCGTTGACCACGATGCCGCCGCTACCGGGTCTGAGGAAAACCCGCGCCACCGCCGTCTTGCGACGGCCCGTTCCGTAGTTGGATGTCACAGCCATGGTCGATCTCAGATTTCCAGCGTTTTGGGTTGTTGCGCAACGTGCGGGTGCTCGGTGCCAGCATACACCTTCAGCTTCTTCAGCATGGCGTAGCCCAGCGGGCCCTTCGGCAGCATGCCCTTCACCGCATTCTCCAGCACACGGCGGGGGAAGCGCTGTTGCAGCTTCTCGAAGGACGTCTCGAAGATACCGCCAGGATAGCCGCTGTGGCGGTAATACTTCTTGTCGGCGGCTTTGGCACCGGTGACGCGCAGTTTCTCGGCGTTGACGACGACGATGTAATCGCCGGTATCGACGTGAGGCGTGAATTCAGGTTTGTGCTTGCCGCGCAGGCGGTGCGCAATCTGGCTGGCCAACCGCCCGAGCACCTTGTCCGTCGCATCCACGACGAACCAGTCCCGTTTTACCTCGTGCGGTTTGGCGGAAAAGGTCTTCATCTTGATTTTCCTGACTGCTGCTGGGAGCTTTCCCAAAAAAGGCGCGTAGTGTATGCGGCGAGCCGGGTGCTGTCAAACGCGCAGCGGCGGCGCACTGGAAAACGCCAAAAAAAACGCAACTCCGTTGGAGTTGCGTTGAATCCACACCAAAGGAGGAGGGTGGAGGAGACAAACCCTGGAGCGCCCGGGAAGAGCCGCACAGGCACTCGCTACGCTTCGCATTATCGCCAAGGAAGTTGTGCAATGCAAGGGTTTTTCGTGCAGTGCAGCAACGCTGCCCTTCCATCACGCTCCTGCATGCGCGAGAACAATTTAACAAAATGTTTTAACTACCTTTTCTTGCCTCATGCCCGCCGCCGACAACCATCGAGTGGCCCGCATCAAAGTAGAATATTGCGCATACAGACGGCCCTGGAAGCGCCTGGTTCGTGCAGCGCACAATCACCCTGACCCCCTTGTGCTGGACCCGCTGATGTAGCATCGCCTCCTACTTCCGGGAACAGGAGCGCGGGTGATGGAATGCACGGTCAGATGGGGCGAGGGCATGACCTTCATTGCGGAGACCGGCAGCGGCCACCTAGTGGGCATGGATGGCGCGCCCGAAGGCGGCGGGCGCAACCTCGCTCCGCGTCCGATGGAACTGGTGCTTGCCGGCGCAGGCGGCTGCACGGGTTATGACGTGGTCTTGATCCTCAGGCGTGGGCGCCACGCCGTGAGCGGCTGCGAAGTCAGCGTCCAGGCCGAGCGCGCGGAGACCGATCCCAAGGTCTTCACGCGCATCCATTTCCGCTTTCGCGTACGCGGCAGGAACCTCAAGCGCGAAACGGTGGAGAGGGCAATAGCGCTGTCCGCGGAGAAGTACTGCTCGGCCTCCATCATGCTCGGCAAGACGGCGCAGATCACCCACGAACTGGAAATGATCGATGATTGAGGCGCGCCGGGAGCGCCGTTGATACGGACCGCCACCGCGATCCGACGGCCGACGAAGACGGGGCTGACGCCACCCCCCGCGAGCGAACCGGACAACCGCGGGACCGCGCTCCCTCTGCGCGTTTTCAGACCCAGTAGGCGGTACTCGTCATCACCCGCGAGGCCAGTTTCATCGCCCCGCGAACCGGGGCGGGCAGTTCCCGTGCACCCAGGCGCATGGCGGTATCGGCATGGCCGATCTCGTCGATCTTCATCTGCTCGACGATCCGGCGCGATTTCCGGTCGGCCTCGGGAAGGCGCCCGAGGTGGTCCAGGAGATGGGCCTCCACCTGGCGCTCCGTCTCCGCCAGGAAGCCCAGGTTCCAGGCGTCGCCGAAACGCCCCGCCACCACGCCGATGGCCAGCGCGCCGCCGTACCACAGCGGATTGAGCAGGCTCTTGCGCCCGCCCAGTTCCTCGATGCGCTGCTCGGTCCACGCCAGGTGCTCGGTCTCCTCACGCGAGGCTCGCGCCAGGGCGCGCGTCACCACCGGATCGTCCGACATCAGTGCCTGGCCCTGGTAGAGGGCCTGGGCGCAGATCTCGCCGACGTGGTTCACCCGCATCAGCGCTGCCGCGTGGCCCCGCTCGGCGTCGGACAGCGGGACTTCGGGCAGCTCCTCGCCCGGCACGGGCCGCACCGTTGCCGCCGGGGCAAAGACAGTGCGCAGCGCCCTGTCGAATTCAATGATCAGTCGGTCGAACATTTCGGGAATCCTTCGATTCCAATCACGATGGCGGCGCAAGAAGCGGGCACGCACCGCCGGGGTTGCCACGGGAGCGTTTCGTGACGCCCCCGGGCGCTCATCGCGGTGCTGCGCGCCGCAAGCTCTCGAGCGCATCCTCGCGCTTCGTCACCACGATGCCATCAGGACAGAAAACCTCCTGCATCAGGGCCGCGTGGTGACGATTGAGATCGCTGTTGTAGACCCGGGTCCACTTGTCGGAGCGCGCCTTGGCCCAGCTTCCGTCCGTGCGCCCGAAGGCGTAACGCCGCAACTCCCGCGTGGCGCAACGCAGCCCCTCGTAGCTGACGTTCTTCGCGCCGGCCTCCGTGCGTACCACGAGGGTATAACGCACCACGCCGTCGGAGCCCAGGTCCACGGACGCGGGTTCGATGAAAAAACGGTTGCGGGTCAGGCTGCCGACGTAGAACTCGGCGAGCTTGTCGTCACCAGGCACCGGCGGCAGGGTCGGCACGACTTCTTCCCACGGCTTGTCGTCGAAATCCAGATGGCGGCCGATCCTGGGCATGGGGTCGAAGCCCTCGAACTCCGCCGCCCCGACCGTGCCCCATATCCCCAGCCACACCCCGGCTGCCAATACCACCAGACAGCGATGGCCGAGGCCACGGCGGGCGCGCATCAGGACAGATCCTCCATCAGCGACGCCCGCAGCGCCGCGGAAACGGGGCTCGTGACGGCCGTGTATTGGGGATGGTCGATGCCCATGTGCAGTGCCGCCCCTTCCTTCAGGGCGTGCCTCATCCGCGGCGCGATCTCGAAGCGGAGGAAATGCACCGCCGAAGTCTTGTCGTCGTTTTCCCGGTCCATGTCCTCATCGGCGATGGCGAAGACCCGCTCGAAGCCCTCCACCCGGACCCAGGTGCGGTCCTCGATGCCGATCAGGCGCGCGAGTGCGCCACGGCGCTGATCCACGTCGGTGAACTCGATCATCATGGTCGCCTTGAAATTGCACCCGTCCGGCACGAGGGGATTGTATGCCGCCAGTTCGTCCTGGATGCCCGCCTCCTCGAAGGTCTTCTCGATGCGCAGCATCTCCTGGATCTGGTAGCGGATGGTCAGTTCGTCCTCGAAGATCAGGGTGACATGCTCGCCAAGCGCCACCGTGCGGTTCTTCTTGTGGGCCAGCACGCGGGCGCGCCAGACGTTGCGCTCGCGCGCGTACTGTTCAAGCGAGAGCAGACTCTCGCGGGTGATCTGCGGCATTTCGGCCTCTCCCGTTCCTTGCGCGGCGCGCGCTTGCCCCACGCGCCGTCATCGTCGAATTTGCGGCACACCCTCACAGGCCATAGGCCATCCGCAGCAATGTGAGCGGATGAGCACGTTCGGCGCGGGTCTGCGTCCCCGAATCATCGATGCCCTGCATGATATGCCGGCCCGCGATCGGGCAGTCGGAACTGACGAAATCCGGCTCGCCGGCCGCCATCTGCCGGAACACCGGGCGACCGATCTTCATCGACTGGGCGAAGAACTCCTCCTTCACGCCCCAGGTGCCATCGTGGCCGGCGCAGCGTTCCACGGTGGTGACCTGCGTGTCCGGCACAAGCTGCAGCGCCTCGCGGGTCTTCTGCCCGACGTTCTGCACCCGGGAATGGCAGGGAATATGGTAGGAAACCTTGCCCAGCCCGCGCTTGAAGTCGGTCTTCAACAGGCCGTCGCGATGGCGCTGCACGAAGTACTCGAAGGGGTCGAACATGGCCTCGCCCACCACCCGCACGTCCTCGTCCCGTGGAAACAGCAGCGGCAGTTCGCTCTTGAACATCAGCGTGCACGACGGTACCGGGGTGAGGATGGCGTACCCCTCGCGGGCCAGCGCCACCAGGTGCGGAATGTTGATGTCCTTGAGCCGCTCCACCGCCTCCAGGTCGCCCAGTTCCAGCTTGGGCATGCCGCAGCACGCCTCCTTGCGCGCCATCACCACGGGGATCTCGTTGTGCTCGAGCAAGCGCAGCAGATCCTGGCCGATGCCGGGCTCGTTGTAATTGACGTAGCAGGTGGAGAACACCGCCACCTTGCCGGGGGTACGGGCTCCGTCACGCACCGGTAAGTCCGGCCGCGGCCGCGCCCGGGAGCGGAACTTGCCCGGTGCGTAGGGCGGCAGGCGACGATCCTTGTGTACGCCCAGCAGCGACTGCATCATGCCACGGGCCGTCCTGTTGCCATTGACCGCGTTCACCGCCTGCGCCACCACCGGGATGGCAGCCAGTCTGCCGATGGCATCGGTGCTGGTGAGCAGGCGGTCGCGCAGCCGAATCTCGCCTTTCTTGTACCTGATGGCCTTGGCGCGCAGCATCAGATGCGGAAAATCCAGGTTCCACTCGTGCGGCGGCACGTACGGACACTTGGTCATGAAGCACATGTCGCAGAGGTAGCAGCGGTCCACCACCTCTGCGTACTTCTCCTCGGGCACGCCATCCAGTTCGCCCGTAGGCCCCTCGTCCACCAGGTCGAACAGTCGCGGGAAGGCGGTGCATAGATTCACGCAGCGCCGGCAGCCATGGCAGATGTCGAAGACGCGGTGCAGCTCCCGGTTGAGCGCGTCCTCGTCGTAGAACTGCGGATTCCTCCAGTCGATGGGATGCCGCCTCGGGGCCTCGAGGCTGCCTTCTCTCACGGTCATGTTGGCGATTCTCCGATTCCGGGCGATGCAAAAGAACAAGGCGCGGTCGCGCCGCGCCTTTGTCCGGGTGGCGCAGCCGAACCTCAGTCCTGAAGTGCGTCCAGCGCCCTCTGGAAGCGGTTGGCGTGGGAACGCTCCGCCTTGGCCAACGTCTCGAACCAGTCGGCGATTTCCTCGAAGCCCTCGTCACGGGCCGTCCTGGCCATCCCGGGATACATGTCCGTGTATTCGTGGGTCTCGCCGGCGATGGCGGCACCCAGGTTGGCGCGCGTAGCCCCGATGGGCAGGCCGGTGGCCGGATCGCCGCAGACCTCGAGGTACTCCAGGTGGCCATGGGCATGGCCGGTTTCACCCTCGGCGGTGGAACGGAACACGGCCGCCACGTCATTCTGGCCTTCAACATCGGCCTTGGCAGCGAAGTAGAGATAACGGCGGTTGGCCTGGGATTCGCCGGCAAACGCGGCCTTCAGGCTGTCCTCGGTCTTGGAACCCTTGAGTTGCATTGCTCACTCCTTTCCGTTGTAGGTTGGTGCAGCGCCGATTTAGAACAAGTCTAATCCGTGAAGGCAGTATAGGCAAGGCGGCACCGCGATGTCAAACGAACGGTCCGGCAGGGCATCCCCCTGCCTCCCCCGCTTGTCGGCACGGCGCCACATGCGTCCAACGTACGCCATCATTGACCGTGGCGGCGCATGGGGCAAGCCCTAGGCCCCCTCCCCGTCAATCCCGGGCCACTTGGGAACCCGGTCGCCGTGGCGGTGGAACAGCACCCTGGCCAGCTCCGTCAATGCCTCGCGATAGACGCCGCGCTTGAACTCGATCACCGCTTCCAGAGGCACCCAGTAGTCGCTCCAGCGCCAGGCATCGAATTCGGGGTGTTCGGAAGCCCGCAGGCAGACGTCGCAGTCGCGCCCCACCAACCGCAGCAGGAACCAGATCTGCTTCTGGCCGCGGTAGGTGTTGCGCCACTCCCGGCGTATCCAGCGCTTGGGCACCTCATAGCGCAGCCAGGCGCGAGTGCGGCCCAGTATCTTCACGTGTTCCGGGCGCAGCCCGACTTCCTCGAACAACTCCCGGTACATGGCCGCTTCCGGCGACTCACCGAACTTGATGCCACCCTGCGGGAACTGCCATGCGTGCTCGCGTATGCGCTTTCCCCAGAAGACTTCGTTCTGGCCATTGACCAGGATGATGCCGACGTTCGGGCGAAAGCCGTCACGATCGAGCATGGTCGATCCTTAGAATCATTTATCCTGCGATCGATTTTTCCACATTTCGGGCGGGCTTGGAAAGGAAACCCCGCACGGGCCAGGCTGCGGAGTCGACGCTTCGACCCGCCCCGGTGCGCCGCCGGTGGCACCCCCCGCCTGGGCTACAATCGCCATTTTGCCGGAGCCCCGACACCATGCGCGCCACGCGGTTCTTCGTCGCCACACTGAAAGAAGCGCCTTCCGACGCGGAGATCGTCAGCCACCGCCTGATGCTGCGCGCCGGCCTCATCCGCCGCCTGGCGGGGGGCATCTACACCTGGATGCCGCTGGGGCTGCGGGTGCTGCGCAAGGTGGAGGCCATCGTGCGCGAGGAGATGAACCGCGCTGGCGCCGTCGAGCTGCTCATGCCCGCGGTGCAGCCCGGCGAACTGTGGCAGGAATCCGGCCGCTGGGAGCAGTACGGCCCCGAGTTGCTGCGCTTTCGCGACCGCCACCAGCGCGACTTCGTCATCGGCCCCACCCATGAGGAAGTCATCACCGACATCGCCCGGCGCGAGCTGAAAAGCTACCGCCAGCTCCCGGTCCATTTCTACCAGATCCAGACCAAGTTCCGCGACGAGATCCGGCCGCGCTTCGGCGTCATGCGCGGGCGCGAGTTCCTGATGAAGGACGGCTACTCCTTCCACGCCAGCTTCGAAGACCTGCAGCGCGAATACCGCAACATGTACGACACCTACTCGCGCATCTTCACCCGGCTGGGCCTGCGGTTTCGCGCCGTGGCCGCCGACACCGGCTCCATCGGCGGCACCGGCTCCCACGAATTCCACGTCCTGGCCGATTCCGGCGAGGACGCCATCGCCTTCTGCCCCGGCTCCGACTACGCCGCCAACGTGGAGCTGGCCGAAGCCGTGGCGCCCGCCAGCCCGCGCCCGCCTGCGCACGCGCCGCTCACCAGGGTGCCCACCCCCGGCAAGATCCGCTGCGAGGACGTGGCCGAGCTGCTGGGCCTGCCCGTCACCCGCACGGTCAAGGCCATCGCCGTGGTGCACGACGACGAATTCGTGCTGCTGCTGGTGCGCGGCGACCACCAGCTCAACGAGATCAAGGCGGCCAAGATCCCCTTCCTCAGCCCGTTCCGCTTCGCCACCGACGAGGAGGTGGAGCGCCACCTGGGCTGCCGCCCCGGCTACATCGGCCCGGTGGGCGTGGCCGACCACGTGAAGATCGTGGCCGACCGCACCGTGGCCGCCATGGCCGACTTCGTCTGCGGCGCCAACGAGGCCGGCTACCACCTCAGCGGCGCCAACTGGGGCCGCGACCTGCCCGAGCCCACCCTCGTGGCCGACATCCGCAACGCGGTCGAAGGCGATCCCAGCCCGGATGGCCACGGCACCCTGTCCCTGTGCCGCGGCATCGAGGTGGGCCACATCTTCCAGTTGCGCACCAAGTACGCCGAAGCCCTCAAGGCCACGGTGCTGGACGAGCGCGGCCAGCCGAGAACCCTGGAAATGGGCTGCTACGGCATCGGTGTTTCGCGCATCGTGGGCGCGGCCATCGAGCAGAATCACGACCAGCGCGGCATCATCTTCCCCGCCGCCATCGCGCCCTTCGAGGTGGCCATCGTGCCCCTGGGCTACCACAAGAGCGAGACCGTGAAACAGGCTGCCGAAGACCTCTACGCCCGGCTGCGCGCCGCCGGCATCGACGTGCTGCTGGACGACCGCGACGAGCGCCCCGGCTCGCTGCTGGCCGACGTGGAACTGGTGGGCATCCCCCTGCGGGTGGTCATCGGCGAGCGCGGCCTCAAGGACGGCGTGGCCGAAGTGCAGGGCCGCCGCGAGGACGCCGCCCAGCGCCTGCCCCTGGCCGGACTGGCCGAAACCGTAATCGCCCGGGCATGCGCGGCGAGAACCTGAGCGCCGCCGGCGCGCCCCGCGAGATCGCAACGACGCGCGCACAGGATGCCGCGCGCGGGTTGTCTGGCGCCATCCCGGCCCGGCGAATTCCAGACTCGGCGACAGGCAGTGGGAGCGGGCTTGCCCGCGACTGCGGCGGGCATCGCGGGCAAGCCCGCTCCCACAACGCGTTTGCGGGATGCCGGATGGTGCGGGGGCCACGCCGGTTCCGCGCAGTCCTTCTCGCCCTCGCTCTCGCGCTGGCCGCCCCCTGGAGCCCTGCCCACGCCGGCGCCCAGCAGTACGAACCCCTGGCCGCCAGCGTGCGCGCCGCCCTCTCCCGGGCCATCGCCGACCGCCCCCCCAAGGCCTCCTCCTTCACCACCGAGGGCGAAGCCGCGCAGTGGCTGGCGGAAATGTCCCGCCGCATGGAGCGGCGCATGCCCGACCGCGTCCAGCGCGACGAATTCCTGCGCTCGCTGCACTACGAAGCCACCCGCGCCGGCCTCGATCCCCAGCTCGTGCTGGGGCTGATCCAGGTGGAAAGCGGCTTCCGCAAGTACGCCGTGTCCAGCGCCGGCGCCCGCGGCTACATGCAGGTCATGCCCTTCTGGCAGCGCCTCATCGGGCGTGCCGACGACAACCTGTTCAGCATGCGCACCAACCTGCGCTTCGGCTGCACCATCCTGCGCCACTACCTCGACATCGAGCGCGGCGACCTGTTCCGGGCGCTGGGCCGCTACAACGGCAGCCTCGGGCTGGCCGAGTACCCCAATCTGGTGCGCGGCGCCTGGCAGCAGCACTGGCACTACACGCCGACGCCGGTCATCCAGACCGCGTCGCGCTGAACCGCCGCGCCCGTCGGCGCGAGCCCACGCTGGCGCCAACCGCCCTGCCTCGCCACGTCGCCCCGCAGCGTGGCCATGGGAAGGCGAGCGCGTAAAATGCCGATTCCCCATGTTCGGGAACGGGGCCGGCCATGCACCAACTCGACATTTTTCTCGACACCCGCGCCACGTCGCTGGCCAACGCGCTGATCGCCGCGCTGCTCGACCTGGACGGGGCGCGTGCCGGCGCCGCCCTCGAAGAATTGCACATGGAAGCACCGGACCACGCCAGCCTGCCGGCCCTCGGCATCCTGTGCCGTTTCGTCGAAGAAACACAGTGCGACGGCCTGCCCATTGCCGATGCCCTGGCGCAGATGGAAGCGCAGATCGTTCCCGCGTCCGCGGCCCTCGGCGAGCGCGCCGAGGAGTTCCTCCGTCCTTTCTGGCGCAGGCTGGCGCGACAGGCGGCGACGGCGGCCTACGATCCGGCGTGCCCCGAGGCCCATGCGGCGGCGCTGTGGCTGCGCGCCGGGGATCATGCGCAAGCCGACAGCGTGGCCGACCACGTGGCGGGCGGCGAAAACCTGGCCGATGTGCTGCGCTGGCGCTGTCTTGCCCGGCATCGGTTCGGCGGTCTTGACGCCGCCCTGCCGCAGGTGATGCGCTTCGCCTGGTTCGCCCCGGCGCGCCTGGCGGCACTGGTGGCCGAACTGCGCGATCCGCTGCTGGAGCGGGCCTGGCGAGGTTTCCAGGCCGATCTCGGCGACCTGGATGCAAGCTGGTTTCCCGCCTGGTTCCTGCACGAGCATCGCGGCGCCGAACTGCCGCCGCAAGCTGCGCCAGAACATGTCCCGGCGGCGCAAGCCCATGCCGTCCTGGTCCGCCTGCTGGACCTGGAGAAGCGCGGGTACGGGCCGGCCCTGGTCAGCCAGCGCGCCCGGCTGAGATCCCTGGGCAAGACCTTCTTCGAGTTCTACCTGGCGCGGCGCAGCGCACCCGTCCGGCCGACGCCACCAGCCGGCGGGAAGCGCAGATAGGGGGAAGCCGCGAGGCGGCGAGAGGTCTGCAGCCGGGAATCTCTGATTCAGACCTTCAGGGACGCGAAGAGAGATCAAAGGGGGCAGGCTCGCATTTTTGTGCCTCGTGACCAGAAACTCGAGTGGGCATGCTTCAGTGCTTCCGGCTTGCCAAGCCCGGGGAACGGTTCCCGCTGTTTTTTTGCGGATCAGCTTGTTGATCCGCTCGACCAAGGGCGCACGGCCTGGCGCGGGACCCCCGATCCGAACAAAGCCGGAAGTCTGTCCGTGGCGCGCCTCAAGGTTCGGGGACTTGCGTTCCCGTCGCCCCGAGGGCGACTCCGGGGAACGTGCGAGAATTCCAATCAACCTCGTTCCCAGGCTCGGGAAGCCCGACATGCACCCACTGATCGCCGAAAAACGCGCGGACATCGCGGCTCTTTGCCGGCATTACCACGTCCGCCATCTGGAAGTCTTTGGCTCGGCCGCGCGGGCGGACGATTTCGCCGAGACGCAAGTCATCCACTCCGCCGTGGAGCGGAAGTTCGAGATCATCGGTGAAGCGCTCAACCAGTTGTCCAAGGCCGACCACGCCTTGGCCAGCCGCATTCCCCGGTTGGCGGAGATTGTCGCCTTTCGCAACCTGCTGATACACGGCTACGCGGCAGTGGAACATCCAAGATGTCTGGCGCATCATCCGCGAGTCGCTGCCCACGCTGCGCGACACGGTGGCCCAATTGCTCGACGAACTGGGGCCGCCCTGAAGAGGCAGGACAGCCGCAACGACACCCTCGCCTCGCTGGCCGGACACCTGTTGTGGCACGGCGTGGACCCGGTGGTGGCGCTGGACCTGCTGCTGGCCCGGAACGCCTTCCGCTGCCGTCCGCCCCTGTCCGAGGACGAGGTGGCGCGCGCGGTGGACAGCATTGCGCCTGCGCGCGCGGCGCGACGGCGACCCCGAGTGAGCACCAGTGGACGAGAAACGCGCTGTGGCAGCGGACTTGCCCGCGATCAGCGGCGCTGATACGTCCCCACCCGTTCCGCCCGCGCCAGGATGTGGCCCGCCATCGCCTTCTCCAGCGCCGCCTTGGTCGGGCGACCCAGGTCCGGCAGTACGACGTCCAGGGCATAGAGCTTGTGGAAGTAGCGGTGGCGGCCGATGGGCGGACAGGGGCCGCCGTAGCCGCTGCGCTTCCAGTCGTTGAGCCCCTCGCGGGTGCCGGCGGGCAGGTCGCGGGCGGCCACGCCCTCCGGCAGACCGGTGGCCGCAGGCGGGATGTTGTAGAGCACCCAATGCACCCAGGTCATCTTCGGCGCCGCCGGGTCCGGGGCGTCGGGGTCATCGACGATCAGCGCCACGCTGCGCGCGCTCGCGGGCACGCCATCCCACGCCAGCGCCGGCGAGACGTTGCGCCCGTCGCAGGTGTAGGCTTGGGGAATGTTGCCGTTGTGGCCGAAGGCCGGCGAAGAAAGGGTCATGGTCATGGGTTTCGTCTCCTGGTTTGCGCTCGTCATCAAGCCAAACATAGCCACTGCGGCCCCGCGGTTCAAGCCCGCGGGGGTTGCCGTGCGAGTCTCCCATCGGGGCGCAGAGCGTCTGTCGGCCATCGTCCGGCGCGCCCTATGCTCCGCCGCCTGGCTGGCCCTGCCGTCCCCGGCCTTCGCCGCCGATCCGCCCGCGCTCGCCAACGTCCTGATCGGCGGGCGCTTCACCCACACCGTGGCGCCCGGCGACACCCTGGGTCGGATCGGCGCGCGCCACGCCGTCGCCCCCGCGCAGCTCGCCCGCGACAACGGCTTGAAGGCGGACGCACGCCTGAAGCCTGGCACCGCCCTCACGGTGGACAACCTGCACATCGTGCCGCGCAGCCTGGCCGAGGGCATCCTCATCAACATCCCGCAGCGCATGTTGTTCCTGTTTGAGGACGGACGACTCGCGAGCGCCCATCCGGTGGCACTGGGCCGTCCCGACTGGCCCACCCCCGCGGGCGGCTTCGAGGTCATAACCCGGCAGATGGACAAGCCCTGGATCGTGCCGCCCTCCATCCAGGCCGAGATGCGCCGCGAAGGCAAGCCGGTGTTGACGCGGGTCGAACCCGGGCCGGACAATCCCCTGGGCCGGCACTGGATCGGCCTGAGCATTCCGGGCTACGGCATCCACGGCACCATCGCCCCGAGCAGCATCTACGGCCTGCGCTCCCACGGCTGCATCCGTCTTCACCCTGACGACGCCGCCGCATTGTTCGAGCGCGTGGCCGTCGGCACGCCGGGGGAACTGATCTACACGCCGGCGCTGCTGGCGCGACTGGAAGACGGGCGCATCTTCGCCGAGGTGCACCGCGACGCCTATCGCGAGGGCGTGGATGCCGCAGCCGAGTTGCACGCACTGGCCGCCGCCGCGGGGCTGGAAGACATGATCGACGGGGAACTGCTCGCCGAGGTGGTCCGCCGGCGCGACGGGCTGGCGCGGGAGGTCACCCATCGCAGCAGCCCGCAAGCCGAGCACCAGGGAGGACCCAAACCATGATGGATGACAATGCAGCACGCGCCCGCCGCCGCTTCCTCAAGCTCGGCGCGCTGGCCACCTGCGGCGCCGTAGCCCCAACCCGACTCGCCGGCGCGGTGCCCGCTCCGGAGCGCCGCCTGGCCTTCTACCAGACCCACACCGGCGAGTCGCTGGAACTGGTCTACTGGGCAGCGGGCGCCTACGTACCCGAGTCGCTGGCCAGCATCGACCGCATCCTGCGCGACCACCGCACCGGCGAAGTGAGCCCCATCCGCCCGCAACTGCTGGACCTGCTGGCACACCTGCGCGCCGAACTCGACAGCCGCGAGCCCTTCCACGTCATTTCCGGCTTTCGCTCCGCCGCCACCAACCACCTGCTCCACACCCGCAGCCGCGGCGTGGCCTCCCACAGCCTGCACATGGACGGCCTGGCCATCGACATCCGCCTGCCCGGGCGGGAGCTCGCCCTGCTGCGCGACTGCGCCAGGTCCCTGCGCGCGGGCGGGGTGGGCTTCTACCCGGGATCGGACTTCGTGCACGTGGATGTGGGGCGGGTGCGTTACTGGTAGGCGCCGCCGGCCAGCACCGTCAGTTCGAACGCCAGCATCGCCACCGTCAGCACGACCCCCACGGCTGGCACCCAGGCGGGAACCGCGAATCCCCCGCGCGATGCAACGCCGCGCCACTTCAGCCGCAGCAGCGCCACCTGCACCAGGGCGAAAACCACCAGCACGATGAAACTGGTCAGCCGCGCCAGCGTCACCAGTGGCAGCAGCAGGGAGAAGATCAGGATCAGCGCCGTCACCAGCGCGGTGGCGAACAGCGGCGTGCGCCGGCGCGGATGCACGTGTCCCAGGCGCGGATGCACCCAGCCCTCGCGGCTCATGCCGTAGAGCACCCGGGCCGCCTTGATGATCTGCACCAGCGCGCCGTTGGTCACCGCGAACATGCCGATAATGCTGATCAGCACCGGCGCGCGCCCGGCGGTGCGCTCGAACATCAGCGCCAGCGGCGCCGCGCTGCCGGCCAGATCAGCCACCGGCAGCACCAGCACTGCCGTGGCCGACACCGAAAGGTAGAGCACCGCCGCCACCGCCAGGGCCAGCAGGATGGCCCGCGGAACATTGCGCGTGGGGTCCTTCACCTCCTCGGCCACGTTGACCATGTCCTCGAAGCCGAGAAAAGCGTAGAAGGCCAGGAAGGCGCCGGACAGCACGGCGGTCCAACCCGCCCCGTGCGCCGGCGGCAGCAATTCCGGCACGCGCGGCAGCCACTCCGCCGGTGCCGACCAGGCCACCGCCATCACCAGCAGCAGGCCGCCGATCTCCACCACCGTGGCGACGGCCGCCCCCACCGCCGACTCGCTGATGCCCCAGGCCGCCAGCGCGCCCAGCGCCGCCACCAGGCAGGCCACGCCCAGCCAGGGGGGCACGTTTGCCAGGGTGCGCAGGTAGCCGACGAAGCCATTGACCAGCGTGGCCGAGGACACCACCGCCGCCAGCACCACCAGCACCCCCAGCACCACCGACAGCGGGCGGATGCGCAGGCCCTCGTCCACGTAGATCACCTCGCCGCCGCTGCGCGGGTAGCGCGCCGCCAGTTCGGCGAAGGACAGGGCGGTGGGCACGGCCACCACCGCCGCCACCAGGAAGGACCACGGCGCAAGGGCGCCCGCCTCCAGCGCCACGGCCCCCACCAGCACGTAGATGCCCGCGCCGATGATGGTGCCCAGGCCGTAGAAGGTGAGCAGCGGCAGGCTCAGCGCACGCTTCAGCTCGACCTGGTTCTGGCTCACCGTCTGGACTCCCCCTCAATGCCGGCATTGTCCCGGCCGGCGCGGCGGGCGGGCTTGATCCCGCGCAAGGGACGCAGCCCGGGGGCGCGAATCCACGACTGCTTGACCTGAGTCAACGGGATTGCATACTTCCGCATTATCGTTCGGCCATCCCGGACCCGCCGCGACAATGACCAACGCCCCCCTGGATGAATGCTTCCACCGGCTGCTGGATGCCGCGGCCGATGCCATGCTCGTCGCCGACGCGGCAGGAAACATCGTGCTGGCCAACACCGCCGCGGCGCGCCTGTTCGGCTACGAGGCGGGTGCCCTGGCCGGACTCGCGGTGGAGCGACTTGTCCCGGAGCCCTTGCGCGCACGCTATCGCGAGCAACGGGGCGTGTTTGCGCTGCGGCCCACCGCGCGCCGCGTGGGAATCGGCGCGGAACTGCGGGCATTGCGCCGCGACGGCGCCGAGTTTCCCGCGGAGATCCACCTCAGCCCTCTCGAAGACGGCCTGGTGCTGGCCACCGTCCATGACGTGAGCGAGCGCCGGCAGGTGGACGAGGCGCTGCGCAAGTTCTCCCGCGCCATCGAACAGACCGCCAGCACGGTGGTCATCACCGACCGCGACGGTGTCATCGAATACGTCAATCCGCGCTTCACCCAGAGCAGCGGCTACAGCGCCGCCGAGGCCATCGGCCAGCGGCCCAGCCTGCTCAAGTCCGGCCACACCTCGCCGGAGGAGTACGCGCGCCTGTGGCAGACCATCACCGCCGGTGGCACCTGGCAGGGGGAATTCCACAACCGCCGCAAGGACGGCTCGCTCTACTGGGAAAGCGCCATCGTCTCGCCCATCCGCGACGAGGAGGGACGCATCACCCATTTCGTCGGCATCAAGGACGACATCACCACGCGCAAGCGCACCGAGCAGGAACTGCGCGAGCGGCGCACCGAGGTGGAGCGCCTGCTGAAGCTCCACGTGGCCAGCCAGACGGCGGCCGCCATCGCCCACGAACTGAACCAGCCGCTCAACGCCATCGCCGCCTACAGCGAGGCGGCGCTGCGCCTGCTGCGCGCCGGCAATCCCAAGCCGGAACGCCTGGCCCACGCCCTGGAACACAGCGCCCACCAGGCCCAGCGGGCCGGCCGGGTGGTGCGCGACCTGCTGGCCTTCCTGCACCAGGCCGAAACACCCATGCAGGCCCTGGACCTGAACGCCGTGGTCGGCGAGGCCTTGCACAACGTACGCGCCGAAGGCTACCTGGGGCGCTTCCAGACCGTGCTCGAACTCGCCCCCGACCTGCCGCCCGTGAAGGCCAACCGCCTGCAGGTCGAGAAGGTCATCGCCAACCTGCTGCGCAATGGCGTGGAGGCCATGGAAGACGCCGGACTCACGGCGGGCGCCATCACCGTGACCTTGCGTACCGCCGCCGACGACAGCTTCGCCCACGTCACCGTGCGCGACACCGGGCCGGGCCTCGACCCGGACGCCGCGCGGCGCATCTTCGAGCCCTTCTACACCACCAAGCGGCGCGGGCTGGGCATGGGCCTGGCCATCAGCCGGGCCTTGATCGAGGCCCACGGCGGCAGGCTGTGGGTCGACACCGCCGCCGCCCCCGGCGCCACCTTCCACTTCACCCTGCCGTTTGCCGCATGAACACGCCGACCGTATTCGTGGTGGACGACGACGCCGCCGTGCGCGACGGCCTCACCCTGCTGTGCGAGTCGGCCGGACTGGACGCGGAGTCCTTCGACAGCGCCGAGTCCTTCCTCGAACGCTACCAACCGCCGCGCTGCGGCTGCCTGGTGCTCGACATGCGCCTGCCCGGCATGAGCGGGCGCGACCTGCAGGAAGCGCTGGCCGGCCGCGACATCCACCTGCCGATCATCTTCCTCACCGCCCACGGCGACATCCCCACCACGGTGGAGGCGATGAAGGCCGGCGCGGTAGATTTCCTCACCAAGCCGGTGGATGGCAGCGCGCTGCTGGCGCGCGTCCAGGCGGCTGCGCAGCAGCATTGCCGGGACCAGGACGACGAACACCGGCGCCATGCCATGCGCGAGCGAATGACGTCGCTCACCGAGCGCGAGCGCGAAATCCTCACCCGTGCCCTGGCCGGGCAGACCAACAAGGACATCGCCCGCAACCTGGGCATCAGCCACCGCACCGTGGAGACCTACCGCTCCCGCCTGCTGCTGAAGACGGGGGCGGCATCGCTGCTGGAGCTGGCCGCCTTCGCCGGCAGCGGCACGCCGGCCGAAGGTTCGCAATAGGCGCGGGCGCGCGCCTGCCCGCCAGGGGACTTACGGGCGCGCCTCGCCTTCCCGCGCCTGCTCCCGCGCCACCAGCTTCACCACCTCGTTCATCTCCTCGGCCAGCAGGCCGATGACGTCATCCACGGTGACGATGCCGGCCAGTTCGCCCAGTTCGTTGACCACGGGGACGCGCCGGATGCCCTTGCGCCGCATGAGGGCGATGGTGTCGAACACACCGTCGGTCAGCCGCACCGTGGTCAGTGCCTGGCCCATGATCTCGTCCACCCGAACCGCGGCGGGGTCGAGCTCGTTGACCACCACCTCCACCACCACGTCCCGGTCCGTGACGATGCCCACCGGCCGGCGCGGCCCGTCCAGGGCATCGACGATCACCAGATCCCCCACGTGGTACTGCCGCATCAGCCGCGCCGCCTCCAGCACCGAACTGTCGCGGGCGGCGATCACCACCTCGCGGTTGCAGAATTCACCGATGGGCATGGTTTGCTCCTTTTGCATGATGGCAACATGGCCGCCGCAGCGCCGGCACGTGCCCGCAACCATGATGAGCCGGGCGGTCGCGGTCCCATTGACATCGGTCAATGGTGGTGGCGATCGGCGCGGCTATAAGGAAGGCGAAGGCCGAATGCATGATGCCGGCCGGGGGCGCTGCCCGGCGTTTGATGCTCGCCCTGCCGTTGCAGGCCCGACACCCGCCGCCACACACGCATCGGAATTCCCCGCGCCCATATGGAGGACCGACATGGCCATCATCGGCATCGACCTGGGTACTTCCAACTCCGCTGCGGCGGTGTTGCGCGGCGGCCGTCCGGTGCTCATCCCCAGCGCCGAGGGCGTGAGCCTGGGCGGCAAGGCGTTCCCCAGCTACGTGGCGCTCAAGGCCGACGGCCAGATGCTGGTGGGCGAACCAGCCCGGCGCCAAGCCGCCGCCAACCCGGAGGGCACCGCCACCGCCTTCAAGCGCCGCATGGGCCAGCGCGAGAAGGTGCGCCTGCGTGAGCGGGAGTTCTCGCCGGAGCAGCTTTCCGCCTTCCTGCTGCAGAAGATCAAGCGCGACGCGGAGGCCTTTCTGGGCGAGGCGGTGGACAAGGCCGTGGTCACCGTCCCCGCCTATTTCGACGACAACCAGCGCTCCGCCACCCAGGACGCCTGCCGCATCGCGGGCCTGGAAGTGGTTCGCCTGGTGAACGAGCCCACCGCCGCGGCCCTGGCCTACGGCCTGGACCGGGCCGGTCAGGAACTGCGCATCGCCGTGGCGGACCTGGGCGGCGGCACCCTGGACGTGACCATCATGGAATTCGGCCGCGGCGTGTTCGAGGTGAAGAGCACCTCCGGCGACACCCGCCTGGGCGGCACGGACATGAACCAGGCCCTGTTCGACGCCCTGGCCGAGCGCTTCCGCATCCAGAGCGGCCTGGACGTGCGGACCGACATCAAGGCCGCCGCCCGGCTCATGGAAGCGGCGGAGATCGCCAAGATCGAACTCACCAGCAGCGTCACCACCCACATCAGCCTGCCCTACATCGGCGCCGTGGCCGGCGAGCCCCGCCACCTGGACCTGGATCTGACCCGCACCGACCTGGAGCGCCTGGTGCGCCCGGTGATCGAGCGCTGCCGCGCGCCGGTGGAACAGGCCCTGCGCGACGCCGGCGTCCAGGCCAGCCAGGTGGACCGGGTGGTGTTCGTCGGCGGCCCGACGCGCATGCCGGCGGTGCGCGCCTTCTTCGAGGAGCTGTTCCGGCGCAAGGCCGAGTTGGGCGTGGACCCGATGGAGTGCGTGGCCAGCGGCGCCGCCATCCAGGCCGGCGTGCTCGAAGGCACGGTGGGCGACATCGTGCTGGTGGACGTCACGCCGCTGACCCTTGGCGTGGAAACACTGGGCGGCGTGGCCACGGCGCTGATCGCCCGCAACACCCCGGTGCCGGTGAAGAAGACGGAGACCTTCACCACCGCCGCGGACATGCAGACCAGCGTCACCATCCACGTCTTCCAGGGCGAGCGCGCCATGGCGGCGGCCAACACTTCCCTTGGCGAATTCAACCTGGACGGCCTGCCGCCGGCGCCCCGGGGCGTGCCCAAGATCGAGGTGACCTTCAACATCGACGCCAACGGCATCCTCGACGTCACCGCGAAAGACACCGCCACCGGCCGCTCCCAGTCGGTGCGCATCAGCGGCTCCACGCGCCTGGCCGACGACGTGAAGAAACGCATGGTCGACGAAGCGCAGCGCTATGCCGAGGACGACCGCCGCCGGCGCGAGGAGGCGGAGAGCCTCAACGCCGCCGACAACCTGTGCTACCAGGCGGAGAAAACCCTGGCCGAGTTCGGCGAACGGCTCACCGACGAGTTGAAGGCTCGCATCGAAGCCGCCCGGCGCGACACCCACGACGCCTGCGCCCAGCACGACGCCGCGGCCGCCAAGGCCCGTTCGGAAACCCTGAAGAAGGCGCTGCAGGAAGCGGGCGCCGTCATCTACGCCCAGACGCCCGGCGCGGCCTACAAGGAGCAGCGCTACGAAGCACCGCCCTCCGCAGCCGAGGCGCCGTCTTCCGCTGCCGGAGGCACGCGGGTAGTGGACGCGGACTACCGGGAGACCTGAGAGCCTCACTCGCACCGGACAGCCACGATCATCCTTGGCGTGAGCGAAGGCACGGACCTCAAATTCCATGCGGCATTCCGAGGGAAAATGAGCGGTCCACTGAGGAATCAAGGATCATCGACACCCACGCAAAAGCGGACTACTACGAGGTGCTGGGCATCCCCCGCGACGCCGACGCGCGTGCCATCAAGGACGCCTTTCGCCACCTCGCCCTGAAGTACCACCCGGATCGCAACAAGGAGCCCGGGGCGGAGGAACGTTTCAAAGAGATCGCCGAGGCCTACGCCGTCCTCTCCGATCCGAACAAGCGCGCCGGGTACGACGCCGGCGGCCACGCCGGCATGGGGCATTTCAGCCCGGAGGACCTGTTCGGCGGCATCGACTTCGAAGACCTGTTCAGTGGCCTGGGCGGTCTCGGCGCCGGCCTGGGCGGCGGACTGTTCGAGCGCTTCTTCCGCCATCACCGCGCCGGCCCGCCCAGAGGGGAAGATCTCCAGGTCCTGCTGAGCGTGCCCCTGGCCACGGTGGCCCGGGGCGGCGAGGAGACGGTGCGCATCGCCCGCCCCACCGCGTGCACCGCCTGCCACGGCACGGGGGCCAGGGCCGGCACCGCTCCGCGCCCCTGCGAGGCCTGCCACGGCAGCGGTCGCCAGGTGAAGAGCGGGCAGGAGGGCGGCGTCAGGTTTCAGCAGGTGACCACCTGCCCCGCCTGCCAGGGTCGGGGCAGCTTCATCGACCAGCCCTGCCCCGAATGCCACGGCAGCGGCCGCGTGGAGCGGGAGGAAACCCTCAAGCTGCGCATCCCCGCGGGGATCGAGGATGGCACGGCACTGCGCGTGGCAGGCCACGGCATGCCCGGGCCGGAAGAGGGAGGCGTCCCCGGCGATCTGCTGGTGGTGGTACACGCCGCGCCCGACCCGCGCTTCCAGCGCGCCGGGGCCGACCTGTGGCGGGTGGAGGAGCTGCTCCTGACGGACGCGGTGCTGGGCGCGGAGCGCAGCGTCCCCACCCTCGACGGGCCGGTGGCCGTGACCGTCCCCCACGGCACCCAGCCCGACGCGGTGCTGCGGCTGCGCGGGCGCGGCCTGCCGCGCCCGGGAGACGGCCGCCACGGCGACCTGCTGCTGCGGCTGCGGGTGCGCGTGCCGGAGAAACTCACCGCCGAGGAGCGCAGCCTCTACGAGCGCCTGCGGCAACTGGCGGAATCGGGTGAAGGACGGCGCTCGGCCGGCGCCGGCCACGGGCGCTAGTCGAAGCGCACCCTTCGCGGGTGCAAAGTCGAAGCGCACCCTTCGCGGGTGCTCAGGCCGGCCGGAGTGAGCTTTGATGCGGGGAATCCGGGAGGGGGTGCCCATGTCGAATACCGTCGCGCCGGGGAGCGATCCGGCCATGGAGGCCGCAATCGCCCGCGTGCTCGCCGCCGAGCGTGACGCCCGTGCCGCCATCGAGGACTGCCAGGCCGAGGCGGCGCAGGTCGTGGCCGCAGCGCGCGTCGCCGCGCTGCGTGTGGCGACGCGCGCCGACGGCCGCACGCGGGCGGAACATGCGGCGTTCCAGCGCAAGGTGGAAACCGACATTGCCGCGATCGATGCGGAAATCGCGGCACTCGACGCGTCCGCGCCAGAAGCGCAAGCCCTGCCGGACGATGGCGAGGCGTTCGCGGTCGCGGCGCTCGCCGCCGAACTGACCGCAGGCAAGGTGTCGGCCCCCACGCCTGGCCGCGCCCCGGGACGACATGGCGAGTAATGCCGGCAGCCTGGAATACGCCCAGGCGCGACTGCAGGCGCGCTACGGCGCCCGGCCCGACGAGGCGGCGTGGCGCCGGCTGGAAGCGGTGCGGGACGCGCGCGGCGCCTTCGAAGCGGCGCAGGCTCCGGCATTTCGTCCGTGGGTCGCCGGACTCGATCCAGGCGCGGGCGTGCACGCACTGGAGTCGTCCTTGCGCCAGCGCTGGCGTGCCCTGATCTCGGAAGTTGCACGCTGGATGCCGGCCGAGTGGCAGCCCGCCATCGACTGGTGCGGCGTGCTGGCCGACCTGCCGGCCATCGATCATCTCCTGCGCGGGGGCGAAGCCTACCCCTGGATGCGGAAGGACCCGGTGCTGGCGAATGTCGCCCACGGCGACGGCGAACGGCGACGCACCGCACTGGCCGGCAGCCCGCTGGCGCCGCTGCTGGGCCCCGCGCCGCGCTCGCGCCAGGGTTCGCCTGTACCCCTTCTGCCCGCCTGGCTGGCGGAATTACGCCACCGCATGCCCCGCCTCGGCGGCGACGACCGGCGTCTGATCGACGCCTGCCTGCACGCCGTCGACCCGCACCGCGACGCCTTCGCGCGGGCCGCCCCCGACGAAGCCCGGAGCCTGCGCCAGGCCCTGCGCGCCCGGCTGGACGCCCTGTTCCGCCGCGCCGCGCTGAGCCCCGCCGCCGCATTCGTCTTCCTGCTTGGCGCCGCCCTGGACGTGGAGCGGCTGCGCGGCGAGTTGTCGCTGCGGTGCGCCTTTCCGCCGCCGCGGAGCCCATCATGATGCGGCCGCAGCCGGCGCGCTGGTTCGAGGTGCTCACGGCGCGCGACGACGTCGCCGCGCTGCTCGCGGCCCTTGGCGACACCGGCGCGGTCGAACTCGAAACCCGCGGCGCCCGCTCGCTGCCGCAATGCCTTGCCGTAATCGCCCCGAAGCTCGGCCGCTTCCAGGAACTCGCTGCCCGCTACCGGGCCTACTGGCCGCAACGCGATCTGGAACCGTCGCCCGTGCCGGAATCCCCGGCGCTCGTGCTGGATCGGGCGATCGCCAGGCTGTCCGCATGGGCGGCCGACGCCGAACCGCTCATACTCGACCTGCAACGCGGCGAGGCTGAAGAGGCGGAACTCCGGTTGTGGCGCGACCTGCTGCCGCAACTCGGCCCCGCCCGGTTCGACCCCGGCCAACTCGCCGAAGCCGGGCCGCTGCTGGACGCCCGGCTGTTCGTCTTTGCGCCCCGGTTCGTGCCTTCCGGACCGCTTCCCTTCGCCGGCGAAACGCTCGCCCTGCGGGCCATGATCGGAGAGTCCCTGCACCTGCTGGTGGTGGCGCCGGCGCCGGCGATGGCAACACTGGTCCGCGAGGCGGCCGCGCTCAGGGCGCGGGAACATCGCGTGCCGCCGTGGCTGAAGGGGACGGCCGACGAAACCGCCGCCTTCATCGAGCGCCGCCTGGCGGAACTGCGGCAGGAGAGCCTGAAGTCGAACGCCGCGCTGGAATCGCTGCATCGGCAGCACGGCCTGCACCAGATGCTGGGCGACGTCGGGCGCATCGAGTGGGTGCTGCACAACGTCCGCGCCCTGGAGACCGACGAGTGGCTGGCGCACGTCACCGGCTGGACCAGCGACGCGGACGGTGCCCGCCTTTCCCGGGCGCTGGACGCCTCCGGTGCCCGCGCCCTGCTCCACTTCCCGCCGCCGCCCGCGGACCGGGAGCCGCCGCTCGTCCTGCGCAACCCCGCCTGGGTCAGGCCGTTCGAGATCTTCGCCCGCGCGCTGGGCATGCCGGCGCGGCACGAGGCCGATCCGAGCCGGCTGCTGGCGGTGAGCGTGCCGCTCATGTTCGGCTACATGTTCGGCGACCTCGGCCAGGGGCTGGTACTGGCGGCGACGGCCTTTGCCCTGCGGCGGCGCTGGCCGCTGGCGCGGCTGTTCATCGCCGGCGGGCTGTCGGCGGCGCTGTTCGGGCTGCTGTTCGGCGGATTCTTCGCGCGGCATGACCTGCTGCCGGCGCTGTGGCTGCATCCGCTCGACGAGCCGCTGACGATCCTGATCGTGCCGCTGGCGGCCGGAGCGCTGCTGCTGCTGGCCGGACTCGCCTTCGGCGGGCTGGGCGCGGCCTGGCGCGGCGAGGCGCGCCACTGGTGGCTGGCGGAAGCCGGCCTTGTCGGCGTCTATGTCGGGCTGCTGGCGGGTTTCCTGCATCCGCTTGGCTGGTGGCTGGCGGCGGCGGGCGCAGTGGGTGCCGTGGCGGGACCGGCCTGGCTCGAGCGCCGCGCCGGGGCGGCGGCCGCGGCCTTGGGCACGCTCATCGAGCACATCCAGCAACTGCTCATCAACACGCTTTCGTTCGCCCGCGTCGGCGCCTTCGCGCTGGCCCACGCCGGGCTGTCGGCCGCCATCGTCGCGCTCTCCCAGGCCGCCGACGGCGGCACCGCGCAATGGCTGCTGCTGGTGCTGGGCAACGCGCTGGTGATCGTGCTCGAGACGCTGGTGGTGTCGATCCAGACCACGCGCCTCGTCCTGTTCGAATTCTTCACCCGCTTTCTCACGGCCGGCGGGCGCCCGTTCCGCCCGCTGCCGCCGCCTCCGCATTCACCGTTGCTGCCTCGGGAGACCTGAACATGCCATCCACAACGACGCAACCGCGTTTCGTCGCCGCCCTGGTCCTGGTTGCAGCGGTACTGGGCGTAGCGGCCACCGTGCTGCTTGCTTTCGCGCCACCGGTCTCGGCTGCGCCAGTGGCGGGCGCCGCAGTCGATGAAGGCGTGCGGCAATGGGGCCTGCTGAGCGCGGCGCTCGCCACCGCCGCCTCGTCCGTCGGCGCCGGGATTGCCGTGGCGCGCGTCGGCGCCGCTGCCATCGGCGCGCTGGCCGAAAAGCCGGAACTGTTCGGGCGCCTGCTGATCTTTGTCGGCCTGGCGGAGGGCATCGCCATCTACGGGCTGATCGTGTCGATCCTGATCCTCGAGCGGCTGGGCTGAGGGCGCGCCATGCGGCCCCCCATCTATCTCGGAGACGTAGTGAGCGGCGCGGGTTACCGACTGGCCGGAGCCCGGACACAGGTGCCGCAACCGGGGCGGGAGGCCGATGCCCTGGAGCGGGCGAGGCAGGACGCGCCGCTGGTACTGGTGAGCGCGGCGGTTGCGGCACGCATCCCGGAGAACGCGCTGAACGACGCCGTGGCGGCGCGCGAATCCCTGGTGCTGGTGCTGGCGGACCTGATCGGCGGCACAGCGGCACCCGACCTGGCGTCGCGCCTGCGGCAGGAGCTTGGGATATGAACCGTCCCAAGGCGGCATGAGCGCATGAACCCCGAACACAAAGCCCAGGCGCTGCTCGATCTGATCGCCGCCGATCGCGCCCGGCAATGCGACGCCATGCTGGACGATGCCCGCCGGCGTGCCGCTGCGCTTCTCGCCGAAGCCCACGCCGCTGCCCGCAAACGCCTGCGCGAAGTGTTCGCCAGCGAACGCGCCCATGCCGACGAGCGCCTCGCCGCCGCCCGCGCCCGGCTGCAGACCGCCCGGCGCATGCATGAGCAGAAACGCGCGGCCCTGCTGCTGACGCGGGCGTGGCGCTTGCTGCCGGAGGAACTGCTGCGTCGCTGGGGCGAAGACACTGCGCGTGCCGCCTGGGTTCGGCATGTGGTCGCGACCGGCCGGGCCGTGCTGCCGCCGGAAGACTGGCGCATCGAGCACGCATCGCAGTGGCCGAGCGGCGAGCAGGAGTCGCTGGCGCGCGAACTCGGTTTTCGGCCCGAGTTTGTCCCCGACTCCGCCATCCGCGCCGGCCTGCGCATCCGCGCCCGCGGCAATGTGCTGGATGGCACCCTCGACGGCCTCCTCGCCGACCGCGCCGAGATCGGCGCGCAGTTGCTCAACCGTCTCGGCGGAGGCGCGCCATGAGCCACGCGCGCGTCCGCTGGATCAGCGGCCCGGTGCTGCGCGCCGCGGCGCAGGGGCCGTTCTCCCTGCGCGAGGCGGTGCACGTCGGGCCGCAAGCCCTGCTGGGCGAGGTGGTGCGGCTAGCGGGCGACGAGATCACGGTGCAGGTGTATGAGGACACGACCGGGCTGGGACCGGGCACCGAAGTGCGGGGCACCGGCCAGCCCCTGGCGATCCGTCTGGGGCCAGGCCTGCTGGGCAACATCTTCGACGGCCTGCTGCGGCCGCTCACCGCCTCCGGCTCGGTGTACGTCCAGCCCGGCGCGAGGACCGCGGCCCGAACCGAATACGGATTCACCCCGCTCGTCGTTCTCGGCCAGACCCTTGAACCGGGAACGGTTTTCGGCGAAGCGACCACAGACTCCGGCCGCAAGCTGCGCTGCCTGCTGCCGCCCGACGCCGACGGCGAGGTCATCCGCATTTCCGCGCCCGGTCGCTACGCCGACGACGCGCCAGTCCTCGAACTGCGCCTGCCAGTGGGAGAGCCTCGCCCCATCGCCATGAGTCACGTCTGGCCCGTTCGCGTGCCGCGACCGGTGCGGCGGCGGCTGGCGGCCACCAGGCCGCTGGTCACCGGCCAGCGCATCCTCGATTCCCTGTTCCCGTTGGCCCAGGGCGGCAAGGCGGCGATTCCCGGCGGCTTCGGCACCGGCAAGACGGTACTGCTGGAAACCCTGGCCAAGGGCTGCGACGCCGACGTCATCGTCTATCTCGGCTGCGGCGAGCGCGGCAACGAAATGGCCGGCGTACTCGACGAATTCCCGCGCCTGACCGACCCGCGCAGTGCCCGCCCGCTCATGGAACGCACGGTAGTGATCGCCAACACCTCGAACATGCCCGTGGCGGCGCGGGAGGCGAGCATCTACAGCGCCATCACGGTGGCCGAGTATTTCCGCGACCAGGGACTGCACGTGGCGCTCATGGCGGATTCCACCAGCCGCTGGGCGGAGGCGCTGCGGGAAGTGTCCGGCCGCTTCGGCGAGTTGCCCGGCGAGGGCGGCTATCCAGCTTACCTGTCGAGCCGGCTGGCGGAGTTCTACGAACGCGCGGCGGTGGTCGAAACGCTGGGCGGCGAGACCGGCTCGGTGACGGTGATGGGCGCCATCAGCCCGCCTTCCGGCGATTTCTCCGAGCCGGTCACCAGCCACACCAAGCGCTACGTGCGCGCCTTCTGGGCGCTGGACGTGAAGCGCGCCCAGGCCCGCTTCTATCCGGCCATCCATCCGCTGCAATCCTACGCCGAGGACGCTGGCGCCCTGGCGGCCTGGTGGCGGCAGCAGGGCAACAGCCGCTGGCCCGAGCTGCGGCGGCAGTTCCTCACCCTGCTCGACGATCAGGCGCGGCTGGAGCGCATGGCGCGCATCATCGGCAAGGACGCCCTGCCCGTGCGCCAGCAGCTCACGCTGTTCTGCGCCGAGTTGGTGAACGAAGCCTTCCTGCGCCAGTCGGCACTCTCGACCATAGACCACCGTGCCGGGCCGGAACGCCAGGCGGCGATGATGCGCACCGTCGGCCGCTTCATCGAACTGGCGGAACAGGCGGTGGCGGCCGGCACCCATCCCGAACGGATGTCCGAACTCCCCTGCCTGCGCGCCGTGCAGCGCATGGGCGAGGACATCGACGAGGAGAACCTGCCCCGTTTTGCCGAACTGAGCGCGCGAATGGAGCACGAGTTTGGTCAACTGAGCAGCCAGTTGAGCGACCCACCGAGCAGCCAGCCGGATGCCGATCCGGGCGGACAAGCCGGTGCGGCGCCGACGCACCCCACGGAGACCCCGCATGCGCCCCCGACTGCTGGTTGAAGGCGCCGCCACGGGCCTCGAAGGACCGCTGCTGTTCCTGCGGCGCACGCTGGACGTCGGTCTGCACGAGGCGGTGGAAGTGCTGGGTGGATCCCCAGCGGGCGGCGCCGAGCGCCGTTCCCGCCTGGGACGCATCGCCGCCCTGGACGAAGAGCAGATGACCATCGAGGTGCTGGAGTCCACCGCCGGCCTGGCGCTGGCGGATACGGTGGTGCGCTTCGTCGGCGCACCGCTGGATTTCGCGCTCGGCCCGGGCATCCTCGGGCGGGTGTTCAACGGCGTCGGCCAGGTCATCGACGGCGGGCCGCCGGTGGCGGCGAGTGCCCGCTACCCCATCGACGGCCTGCCGATCAGCCCGGTGGCGCGCGCCATGCCGCGCGACTTCATCGAAACCGGCATCAGCGCCGTCGACCTGCTCAACAGCCTGGTGCGCGGCCAGAAGCTGCCGCTGTTCTCAGGCGGCGGGCTGCCCCACGACCGCATCGCGGTGGACATCGCGCGCCACGCGCGGCTGCGTCACGTCGAAGGCAAAACCGCCGCCGACGAGTTCGCCATCGTCTTCGCCGGCATCGGCCTGCCCCACGACAGCGCCGAGTTCTTCCGCCACAGCCTGGAGCAAAGCGGCGCCCTCGAGCGCACGGCCCTGTTCCTCAACCTGGCTTCGGATTCCAGCACCCAGCGACTGCTGACGCCGCGCTTCGCCCTCACCGCCGCGGAATACCTGGCCTTCGTCGAAGGCCGGCACGTTCTAGTGATCCTCACCGACATGACCAACTACTGCGAGGCGCTGCGCGAGGTGTCCAGCAGCAAGGGAGAGATTCCCGGCCGCAAGGGCTTTCCCGGCTACATGTACTCGGACCTGGCCACCCTGTTCGAGCGCGCCGGCTGCCTGAGAGCCGAACATGGCAGGCACGGCACCCTGACGCAACTGCCGATCCTCACCATGCCGGCGGACGATATCGGCCACCCGATTCCAGACCTCACCGGCTACATCACCGAAGGCCAGATCGTGCTCTCGCGCGATCTCGACCGCCGCGGCATCGCGCCGCCGATCAATGTCCTGCCCAGCCTGTCGCGCCTGATGAAGGACGGCACCGGGGCGCAATACACCCATGCCGACCATCCGGCGCTCGCCAGCCAGCTCTACGCCGCCTACGCCCGGGCGGTGCAGGCGCGCGTGCTGGCGAGCGTGGTCGGCGAGGAAGGGCTCTCCGCCACCGACCGCAAGTACCTAGCCTTCGGCGACGCCTTCGAGCAGCGGCTCATCCACCAGGACGGCGCGCGCACGCTGGAGCAGAGCATGGCGGAAGGCTGGTCGCTGCTCGCCGGCCTGCCGCGCAGCGAACTGACGCGGCTGTCCGACGCGCAGATTGCAGCGCATCTGCATACTCCATGAGTGACATCAGCCCCACCCACAGCGCCGTGATCGAACTCCGGGACGAGCGCCGGGCGATGCACGAGGGCTACGTCTTCCTCGACGAGAAATCGCTGCTGCTGGCCGGTGAGATGGTGCAACAACTGCGCCGTTACGAAGCGCTGCTGGCGGAGTTCGAGCGCGCCCAGCAACAGGCGCTGGCGGCGCTCAAGGCAGCGGTCGGGCGGCATGGATTGCAGGGCTTGCAGGTCTATCCGGCGGCTTCGCTGGAGGCAGTGGAAGCACGGGAGGAAAGCCGATCGGTGATGGGCGTGTGGCTGCGGGAGGTGGAGCTGCGGGGCGAAACGACCCCGCAGGCGCCGGCCGTCCATCCCTCGCCGGAAGCCGAAGAATGCCGTCGCCGCTTCGTCGAACTACAGCGCCTGGCCGCACCGCTGGCGTCGCTCGCCGGCAACCTGGAGCGGCTGATGCGCGAGTACCGCCGCACCTCACGCCGCGCCCGCGCGCTGCACGACGTGCTGCTGCCGGAACTCGACCAGGACGTACGCGACGTCGAAACGCGGCTGGAGGAGCTGGAGCAGGAGGAGGCGGGGTGGATTCGAGCGGGGGGAGTGCGGCGGTAGGGGTCACGAATCGAGGCGCGCTCTCATCTCTCGATCCTCCAAGACTTTGCTTCCTGAAGCCGGCTGAGGTCGTCGCGATCTTGCGAAAGCTCGGACCACCGCAATCAGCACGTCGGCGCAGGGCGCCACATGCCGCTCGATGAATGCGGCCAACTGCGCGGGCTGGCCGCGCGTGATCAGTGCCTGCGCCGTTGGGAAGTGACCGGCCCGCGGCCTTCGATGTGTCGGAAGGTGATGCGTCCCTTGCTCAGGTCGTAAGGAGAAAGTTCCAGCGAAACCTTGTCCCCGGCGAGGATGCGGATATGATGTTTGCGCATCTTGCCTGCGCTGTACGCCACGAGATTGTGGCCATTGTCGAGCGTGACGCGGAAGCGCGAGTCAGGCAGCACCTCGACCACCACGCCATTCATTTCGAGGAGTTCCTCTTTGGCCATGACCATGTCTCCTGGGGAAAAGCGGAAAGAAAAAGCCCGGCGGATGCCGGGCTAATCCGGTAGGGACGACACCTGCGCGATGTGCAGGCATACGATCCCGGCAGGATTTGCGGCATGGCTGGGACGCCATGCCCGCCTGAATGCTTAGTCAGCCGCGCGAATGTTGGACGCCTGCTGACCCTTGGGGCCGGCGGTCACGTCGAAAGTGACCCGCTGGCCTTCCTTGAGGGTCTTGAAACCCTGGCCCTGGATCGCGGAGAAATGAGCGAAGAGATCCTCGCCGCCATTCTCGGGGGTGATGAAGCCGAAGCCCTTGGAATCGTTGAACCACTTCACAGTACCTGTTGCCATGTCTTGAACATCCTGAAAATAAACAATAAAGGGGCTAGCCCCCATGGGGAGCGAAGATCAAGACGGCGGGGTGATGAAGGGAGGAATACCGCAGGACTGCGGGTACTGAACCAGACAACAACAGCATTACTTGAAAATCGCTGGCGGGCACTATGCACTGAATCGTGCGCGTTTGCAAGCGCTACCGTGCGCCGCCAACCATCTCGGCCGGCCGCACCCAGCGGTCGAAATCCTCAGCCGTGACATGGCCGAGAGACAGCGCCGCCGCGCGCAGCGTGGTGCGGTCATGGTGCGCGCGTTTGGCGATCTCCGCGGCACGGTCGTAGCCGATGTGCGGCGCGAGCGCCGTCACCAGCATCAGCGAGCGCTCCAGCAGTTCGGCGATGTGTTCCCGGTTGGCTTCGATGCCGCGCACGCAGTGCGCCTCGAAGCTCGTCATGCCGTCGGCGAGCAGGCGCACGCTTTGCAGAAAGTTGTGGGCGATGAGCGGTTTGTAGACGTTCAGCTCGAAGTTGCCCGAGGCGCCGCCGATGCCGATGGCGACGTCGTTGGCCATGACCTGGGCACAGAGCATGGTCAGCGCCTCGCACTGGGTCGGGTTGACCTTGCCCGGCATGATGGAACTGCCAGGTTCGTTCCCGGGAATCGAGATTTCGCCGAGCCCGCAGCGCGGCCCGGAGGCCAGCCAGCGGATGTCGTTGGCGATCTTCGTCAGCGCCACGGCGAGCGTCTTGAGGGTGCCGTGCGCGGCGACGAGGCCGTCGTGGGCGGCCAGCGCCGCGAACTTGTTGCCGGCGGCGACGAAGGGCAGCCCGCTGGTGCGGGCGATTTCCGCCGCCACGCGGGCGTCGAACTCCGGATGGGTGTTGAGGCCGGTGCCGACCGCGGTGCCGCCCACGGCCAGCGGGTAGAGCGAAGGCAGCGCGGCGGTGATTACCGTCTCGGCATGGTCGAGCTGGGCGACGTAGCCGGAGAACTCCTGCCCCAGGGTCAGCGGCGTGGCGTCCTGCAAATGGGTGCGGCCAATCTTGACGATGTCGGAAAAGGCGGCGGACTTCACCGCCAGCACCGTGCGCAGGCGCGCCAGCGCCGGCAGCAGCGCGCGCACGATGCCGAGGCCCGCGGCCAGGTGCATGGCGGTGGGGAAGATGTCGTTCGACGACTGGCCGAGATTGACGTCGTCGTTGGGATGCACGCGGCGGTTCTCGCCGCGCTCGCCGCCGAGCAGTTCCGAGGCGCGGTTGGCCAGCACCTCGTTCATGTTCATGTTGCTCTGGGTGCCGGAGCCGGTCTGCCACACGGACAGGGGGAAGTCCTGGTCGTGGCGGCCGAACAGCACCTCCTCCGCCGCCGTGGCGATTGCCGCCGCCCTGTCCTCGGGCAGCAGCCCCAGTTCGCCATTGACCCCGGCGCAGGCGCGCTTGACCGCGGCCAGGGCGAGGATGATTTCCTCCGGCATGCGCTCGCTCGAGATGTCGAAGTGCGCCAGCGAGCGCTGCGTCTGCGCACCCCAGAGCCTGTCGGCGGGTACCTCGATGGGGCCGAAGGAGTCGCGTTCCGTCCGTGTTGCGCTCATGGCGTGAGTTCAGGAACCCTTGACGATCAAGGGAACGACATCCTTGGCATGCTTCTTCACCTGCTTGGCCGCCTTCTTTTCCTTCGGTGTCTGCAGGGCCTGCTTTTTGGCTTCCTTGTTGGGTCGCTGGGACTTGGTCATGGTTTCTACTCCCGATCGTGTTGAAGGGACGCCCGAAGAGCGATGGGGGGTGGAGCTGAAGGGCGTTTGCCCGGGCGTGCCGATCAGTCCTGCACGGTTGGACGCCGGGATGCGTCCCGAGTATAGGCGTGTGGCGGCGGAAAAGCCGGATATTCGGCGGCCGCCGGGAAATGGGGCGCGGCGAGGTCAGTCGGCCCTGTCGTGACCCCGTGTATCATCGGGTGAGATGCCAGGGCGCGTGAGCCGCCCTGATTCCTTCGCCGCTGCCCCGGGATTGACTCCCGGGCGTCCGGGCCAATCTGCCCCAAGCATTCCGATCATCGTCATCGTCACCGCGGTCTTGTACCGCGGGGCTCAAAGAGGCCGTTCGCCGAGCGGTTCAGGAGAATAGCGTGGGACCAGCGAACAAGGCTGACGACTCGAACCTCTTCGGGCCATGGCGCCGACTCACGGCGCAACTGACCACGGCACGCCGGGGCGGGGGCGGCGCGCCGGACAGACCTTTCAACGACGAGCCGCCGCTGCGGGCGGAGCTGTTCAGCACCGAGCAGATGGAGCAGCACGGCGCGCGTCTCGCGTCCGCCCACCGGTTGACGCCGGGGCGCGTGCCGGACCAGTTGCTGTCGCGGCTGGCCGCAAACGAAGACGTGCTGATCGAGACCTGCAAGCGGCTGACGGCGGCGGTGGCGACCAGCCACCGCATCACGCCCGCCGGGGAATGGCTGCTCGACAACTTCTATCTCGTCGAGGAGCAGATTCGCACCGCCAGGCGGCACCTGCCCAAGGGCTACAGCCGGGAACTGCCGAGCCTGGCCGAAGGCGCTTCGGCCGGGTTGCCGCGGGTGTACGACATCGCCCTGGAGACCATCTCCCACGGTGATGGCCGGGTGGACCCGGAGAGCCTCAGCCGCTTCGTTGCGGCGTACCAATCGGTCACACCGCTCACGCTGGGAGAATTGTGGGCCATCCCCATCATGCTGCGCCTGGCGCTGATCGAGAATCTGCGCCGCGTCGCGGTGCGCATCGCGCTGGGCAGGATGGAGCGGGATCTGGCCATCGGCTGGGCGAACAGGCTGACGGAGATCGCCAACCAGGATCCGAAGAACCTGATCCTGGTGATCGCGGACATGGCGCGATCGCATCCGCCGATGACCACGCCGTTCGTCTCGGAACTGGCGCGCCGCCTGCAGGGGCAAGGCCCCGCCCTGGCCTTGCCGCTGACCTGGATCGAGCAGCAACTGGCCGAGTCGGGCCTGAGCATCGAGCAACTGGTGCGCTCCGGAAACCAGCAGCAGGCGGCCGACCAGGTTTCCATCAGCAACAGCATCGGCAGTCTGCGCTTTCTCGGCACCATGGACTGGCGCGAGTTCGTCGAGGCCATGAGCGTGGTCGAACGGGTCCTGCGCACCGACCCGGCCGCGGCCTACGCCGCCATGGATTTCGCCAGCCGTGACCGCTACCGCCACGTCATCGAGGAAGTGGCGAAGGCGAGCGTGCTCTCCGAAGACGCGGTGGCCAGCCGCGCCGTCGAGCTTGCGCAGGCTGGCGCGGCACGGCAGGGGAGCGACGACAGAACGGCGCATGTGGGCTTCTATCTGGTCGACCAGGGCCGACCCGAACTGGAGCGGGCCGTGCAGGCGCGCCTGCCCCTGGCCGCAGCGCTGCGTCGCGGCGCAAGCCGCTCTCCCCTGTTGCTGTATCTGGGTTCGATCACCCTGATCACGGTGCTTCTCGCTGCTGGCCTGCTGGCGGAGGCGCGGGCGGACGGCGCACCCGACTGGGCACTGGCGCCGCTGGGCATTCTCGCCCTGCTGGCCACCGGTCAGCTCGCGGTGGCGCTGGTGAACTGGCTGGCCACCTTGCTGGCGTCGCCGCATCCCCTGCCGCGCATGGATTTCTCCGCCGGCATCCCGCCGGAGTCGCGCGCCCTGGTGGTGGTGCCGACCCTGCTCACCAGTGCGCGCAGCCTCGACAGCCTGGTGGAGGCGCTGGAAGTCCGGTTCCTGGCCAATCGCGACCGCAACCTGCGCTTCGGCCTGCTGACCGACTTCCGCGATGCAGCCGAGGAAACGCTGGCCGAGGACGCGCCGCTGCTGCACCTGGCCCGGGAGCGGATCGACGCCCTGAACGCGCAATACGCGGACGGCACGAACGACGTCTTCTTCCTGTTTCATCGCCCGCGCCGCTGGAACCCCCACGACAAGACGTGGATGGGCTACGAGCGCAAGCGCGGCAAGCTGGGCGACCTGAACGCCCTGCTGCGGGAGGGCAGGAGCGACGGCTTCTCGCTGGTGGTCGGCGCGACCGCGGCGCTCGCCGGCGTGAAGTACGTGATCACCCTGGACACGGACACGCAACTGCCCCGCGACGCGGCGCGCCAGTTTGTCGGCACCATGGCGCACCCGCTCAACCGTGCGGTCTACGACGAAGCCCTGCAGCGGGTCCGGGCCGGCTACGGCATCCTGCAGCCGCGCGTGGGCGTCAGCCTGTCCGGCGCCATTCAGTCGCGCTTTGCGCGTCTGCACGGCGGCGAGCCGGGCATCGACCCGTACACCCGAGCCGTGTCCGACGTCTACCAGGACGCATTCCAGGAGGGCTCGTTCATCGGCAAGGGGATCTACGATGTCGATGCCTTCGAACGGGCGCTCAAAGACCGCTTTCCCGAAAACCGCATCCTCAGCCACGACCTTCTGGAAGGCTGTTATGCCCGCTCCGGGCTGCTGAGCGACGTGCAGGTGTACGAGGAATACCCGGCCCGCTACGGCGCCGACGTCAACCGCCGCCATCGCTGGATCCGTGGCGACTGGCAGCTCGCGGGCTGGCTGCTGCCGTGGGTACCCGGTCCGGACGGGCGGCGCCGAAGCAACCCGCTCTCCGCCCTGTCGCGCTGGAAGCTGTTCGACAATCTGCGTCGCAGCCTGGTGCCGGGGGCGCTGACGCTGCTCCTGCTGCTGGGCTGGACGACGTTTTCATCGGCCGGGTTGTGGACCCTGGCGGTGCTCGGCATCCTCCTGATCCCGGCGGTGCTGGCCATCCTGCTGGACGTCGTCCGCAAACCGGACGACATGCGGCCGGTCCAGCATCTCGCCGCCGCCGCGCGTGCCGCCGGCCAGCGTCTGGTCCAGACCGGCTTTGCCTTCGCAACCCTGCCCCATGAGGCGTACTACAGCCTCGATGCGATCCTGCGCACCCTCGGGCGCTTGCTGGTGACGCACAAACGGCTGCTGGAATGGAATCCGTCCGGCGACCAGGAGATGTTGAGCCGCTCCGACCTCGCCGCCTCATTCCGCTCCATGTGGTTCGTCCCGGTGCTCGCCGCCGGCACGGCCATTAACATCGCAGCGGCGAATCCGGACGCGCTGGCCGTGGCCGGCCCCATCCTCATCCTGTGGCTGGCATCCCCCGCCCTCGCCTGGTGGATCAGCCTGTCGCCGGCCCGCCGCGAGGTGCGGCTGACCGCCGAGCAGAGCCGTTTTCTCGCCCGGATCGCGCGCAAGACCTGGGCCTTCTTCGAGACCTTCGTCGGCCCGGAGGACCACTGGCTGCCACCGGACAACTACCAGGAATACCGCGCCGCCACGCTCGCCCATCGCACCTCGCCCACCAACATGGGGCTGGCGCTGCTGGCGAACCTGTCCGCCCACGACTTCGGCTACATCCCGGCCGGACAGTTGGTCGAGCGCACTGCCCTTACCCTGGAGACGATGTCGGGACTGGCAAGCTACCGCGGCCATTTCTTCAACTGGTACGACACGCAATCACTGCGACCGCTGCACCCGGAGTACATCTCGACGGTGGACAGCGGCAACCTGGCGGGCCATCTGCTGACCCTGCGCCCGGGCCTGATCGCGCTGCTCGATCGGCCGATCCTGGAGATGCGCTGCCTGGACGGCCTGCGCGACACCCTGGCGATACTGGAGGAGGCCGAGGGCACCGCCGCCAAGGCCGCGCGCGCCCGATTCCGGAAGGATGTCGAATCCGCATGCGACTCGCGACCGGCCACGCTGGCGGCGGCACGGCTCCTGCTGGAGCGGCTGCTGCTGTGCGCCGAGGCGATCGCCGACGAGCTGGCGCATGAACTCGACAGCCAGGCGGGCTGGTGGGCAAGGGCGCTGGCCCGGCAATCCCGGGCGGTGCGCGATGACCTGGCGTTTCTCGCGCCGTGGACCGGGCTGCCGGAGGCGCCGGACGGGCTCGGCGACCTCCCTGAAATCCATGCGATTCCGACCCTGCGCACCCTGGCGGGGCTCGACGTGGCGTTGTCCACCCGCCTCGCGGGCCGCTCCGAGGCTGGCGCGGCGCCCTTGCAGGAGGCGTGGGCGGCCGATCTGCGCCGGCTCGTTGAGGAGGGCAGCAAGCGTGCCAAGGAGCGCATCGCGGCCATCCAGCAACTGGCCCTGCAGGCCGGCGAACTCGCATGCATGGAGTACGGCTTTCTCTACGACAAGGCATCGCGTCTGCTCTCCATCGGCTACAACATGGAAGAGCGGCGGCGCGACGCGAGTTACTACGACCTGCTGGCTTCGGAAGCCCGGCTGAGCGTATTCGTCGCCATTGCCCAGGGGCAACTGCCCCAGGAGAGCTGGTTCGCCCTCGGACGCCTGCTCACCCGCGCCGGCGGCGAGCCGATCCTGCTGTCCTGGAGCGGCTCGATGTTCGAGTACCTGATGCCGCAACTGGTGATGCCGAGCTACGACAACACGCTGCTCGACCAGACCGCCCAGGCGGCGGTGGAGCGGCAGATCGAGTACGGCCAGCAGCATGGCCTGCCGTGGGGCATGTCGGAATCCGGCTACAACACGGTGGATGTGCATCTCAACTACCAGTACCGAGCGTTCGGCGTGCCCGGCCTGGGGCTGAAACGGGGACTCGCCGAGGACCTGGTCGTCGCGCCCTATGCCTCGGTGCTGGCGCTGATGGTGGCGCCGGAGGCGGCCTGCCTGAATCTGCAGCGGCTTGCCGCCGCCGGGGCGGAAGGGCAGTTCGGCTTTCACGAGGCCATCGACTACACCCCGGCACGACAGCGGCGCGGCGAATCCCATGCCATGGTCCGCTCCTACATGGCCCATCACCAGGGCATGAGCCTGCTCGCCCTGGCCTATCTGTTGCTCGACCGCCCGATGCAGAAGCGCTTCGAGTCCGATCCGCTGCTCCAGGGCACCCTGCTGTTGCTGCAGGAGCGCATCCCCAAGGCCTCGGCGTTCTATGCCCACACCGCCGAACTCACCGGCATCCGGGCCGGCGCGGGCACCCCGGAGATGCCGATCCGCGTGCTCGACAATCCGAATACGCCGGTGCCGGAAGTGCAGTTGCTGTCAAACGGCCGCTATCACGTCATGGTCACCAACTCCGGCGGCGGCTACAGCCGCTGGAAGGACCTGGCCGTGACGCGCTGGCGCGAGGACGGCACGCGCGACCCGTGGGGGACGTTCTGTTACCTGCGCGACGTAGCGAGCGCTTCGACCTGGTCCACCGCGCACCAGCCGACCCTGCGACGGGCGCAACACTACGAGGCGATCTTCTCGGAGGGGCGCGCGGAATTTCGCCGTCGCGACCGGGGCGACGGCTTCGATTTCGACACCCATACCGAAATCGCCGTGTCGCCGGAAGACGATATCGAACTGCGCCGGGTGCGCATCACCAACCGTTCCGGCACGCGCCGCACGATCGAGGTCACGAGCTACGCCGAGGTGGTGCTGGCGGCACCCGACGCCGACGCGCTGCATCCGGCGTTCAGCAATCTCTTCGTCCAGACCGAGATCGTGGAACCGCGCCGGGCTGTGCTGTGCACGCGCCGGCCCCGCTCCCGCGATGAGCAGGTGCCGTGGATGTTCCACCTGATGGCCGTGCACGAGGCGGAGGTCGGGGAGGTTTCCTGCGAAACCGACCGTGCGCGCTTCCTCGGCCGCGGTCGCACGGCGGCAGCCCCCCGGGCGATGGACGACGCGGCGGCGCTGTCCGGCAGCCAGGGCTCGGTGCTCGACCCGGTGGTCGCCATCCGCTGCCGCATCACCCTCGAACCGGAACAATCGGCCAGCGTGGATCTGGTTTACGGCATCGGCGACAGCCGCGACGCGGCCCTGGGCCTGGTCGAGAAATACCAGGATCGCCGCCTCGCCGACCGCGTCTTCGAACTGGCCTGGACCCACGCCCAGGTGGTGCTGCGGCAGATCAACGCCAATGATGCGGACGCGCAGCTCTACGGACGCCTGGCCAACGCGGTCATCTACGCCCATGCCGCGCTGCGCGCCGAGAGCAGCGTGCTGATGAAGAACCGGCGCGGGCAATCCGGCCTGTGGGGCTATGCCATCTCCGGAGACCTGCCCATCGTCCTGCTGCGCATCTCGGACATGGCCAATATCGAACTGGTGCGCCAGCTCATCCAGGCCCATGCCTACTGGCGCCTGAAGGGACTGGTGGTGGACCTGGTGATCTGGAACGAAGACCGCGCCGGTTACCGGCAGGCGCTGCAGGACCAGATCCTGGGCCTGGTCGCGGTAGGTCTCGAAACCCAGGTGATGGATCGGCCGGGCGGCATCTTCGTGCGCTCGGCGGAGCAGATCTCGGAGGAAGACCGCACCCTGTTCCAGACCGTCGCCCGCGTCATCCTCAGCGACAGCCGGGGGACCCTGGCCGAACAGCTCAACCGCCCCGGCGCGGCGCAAGTACGCGTGCCGCGCCTCATCCCCAGCCGGCCCGGACAGGACGAGACACCCGCCGCCGCCGTACCGCCACGGCGCGACCTGATCCTGTCCAACGGCCTCGGCGGCTTCACGCCGGACGGGCGCGAGTACGTCATCACCACCACGCCCGCACAGCTCACGCCGGCGCCGTGGGTGAACGTGCTGGCCAACCCGCGCTTCGGCAGCGTCATCTCGGAGAGCGGCCAGGCCTACACCTGGGGCGAGAACGCCCATGAGTTCCGCCTCACCCCCTGGCACAACGACCCGGTATCCGACGCCAGCGGTGAAGCCTTTTACCTGCGCGACGAGGAAAGCGGCCAGTTCTGGTCGCCGACGCCGCTGCCCAGGCGGGGTGCCACGCCCTACGTCAGCCGGCACGGCTTCGGCTACAGCGTGTTCGAGCATGCCGAGGGCGGCATCCGCTCGGAGTTGTGGGTCTACGTGGCCGCGGATTCGGCGGTCAAGTTTTCGCGGCTCCTGGTGCGCAACGAGTCCGGCCGGCCGCGCCGGCTTTCCGCCACCGGCTACGTGGAATGGGTGCTGGGCGACCTGCGGCCGAGATCGGCCATGCACGTCAGCACCGAGGTCGACCCCTACAGCGGCGCGCTCTACGCGCGCAACCCGTACAACACCGAGTTTCCCGACCGGGTGGCCTTCTTCGACGTGGACGACGCGAACCGGACCAGCACCTGCGACCGGGCCGAATTCATCGGCCGCAACGGCAGCCTGGCGAATCCGGCGGCGATGGCGCGGTCCCACCTGTCCGGCAAGGTCGGCAATGGCCTGGATCCCTGCGCCGCGATCCAGGTCGGTTTCAACCTGGCCGCCGGGCAGGAGCGCGAGATCATCTTCAGGCTCGGCCTGGCGGGCACGCCGGACGGAGGTGACGCAAACCCGGATGCCAACACCCTGGTGCATCGCTTGCGCGGCGCCGGCGCCGCACGGCGGGCGCTCGAAGCGGTCTGGCACTACTGGAACCACACCCTGGGCGCCGTCCAGGTGGAAACGCCCGACGAGTCGCTCAACGTGCTGACCAACGGCTGGCTGCTGTACCAGACCCTGGCCTGCCGCATGTGGGCGCGCAGCGGCCATTACCAGTCGGGCGGCGCCTTCGGCTTCCGCGACCAGTTGCAGGACGCGATGGCGCTGGTGCATGCCGAGCCCCGGCTGCTGCGCGCACACCTGCTGCTGTGCGCGGGCCGCCAATTCCGCGAAGGGGATGTGCAGCACTGGTGGCATCCGCCGTCCGGCCGGGGCGTGCGTACCCATTGCTCCGACGACTATCTGTGGCTGGCCCTGGCCACCTGCCGCTACGTGCTGTGCAGCGGCGACACCGGCGTGCTGGATGAACCCGTTCAGTTCCTGGAAGGCCGTGCACTCAGTCCGGAAGACGATTCCTACTATGACCTGCCCGGCCACTCCGTGGCCGCGGACAGCCTGTACCAGCACTGCGTGCGGGCCATCCGCCGCGCGCTCGAATTCGGTCCGCACGGGCTGCCGCTGATCGGCTCCGGCGACTGGAACGACGGCATGAACCGGGTGGGCATCCAGGGCAAGGGTGAAAGCGTGTGGCTGGGCTTCTTCCTGTGCGAAGTGCTGCGCCAGTTCGGCGCGCTGGCGCTCCGGCATAACGATCCCGCCTTCGCCGAACTTTGCGCGGTAGAGGGCACGCGCCTGCGCGAAAACATCGAGCAGCACGCCTGGGACGGCGCCTGGTATCGCCGCGCCTGGTTCGACGACGGCACGCCGCTCGGGTCGGCGGACAACGCCGAATGCCGGATCGATTCGATCTCGCAGAGCTGGGCGGTACTGTCCGGGGCGGGCGCCGGTGTGGGCAACCCCGAACGCGCGCGCATGGCCATGCAGGCAGTGGACGAGCGGCTGGTGCGTCGCGAGCACGCGCTCATCCAGTTGCTCGATCCGCCCTTCGACCGGTCGGATGTGGACCCGGGCTACATCAAGGGCTATGTGCCGGGCGTGCGCGAGAACGGTGGCCAGTACACCCATGGCGCCATCTGGACGGCCATGGCGTTCGCCGCCCTGGGCGACAGCCGCCGCGCCTGGGAGCTGACGACCATGATCAACCCGGCGAACCACGCGAAATCACAGGAGACCATCGCGACCTACAAGGTGGAGCCCTACGTCATGGCGGCCGACGTCTACGCGGTGGCGCCCCACACCGGCCGCGGCGGCTGGACCTGGTACACCGGCTCGGCCGGCTGGATGTACCGGCTCATCGTGGAATCGCTGCTGGGACTGCGGCTGGAAGTGGACCGGCTGCATGTGGCGCCGTGCCTGCCGGCGCATTGGCAGGGGTTCAAGATCCACTATCGTTTCCGGGAGACGGTCTATCACATCGCCGTCGCGCAAACGCGAGCCGCCGATGACGAGAAGATCGGCGTGACGGGCGTGGCCGTGGATGGCGTCGAGCAGGACGGCCAGGCGATTCCCCTGGTGGATGACCAGCGGGAACACACGGTGGAGGTGAGGGTGGCGGCGCGATGAACGCCGTGGTGCTCGGCCAAGGTCTCGGTTGACCGAGTGCGGCGGGCGGAAGGGCTGCGAGCGGCCACGCAATCCGGCGGGGGCATTTCTGCCGGACTTACAATATCGCTTCAACTCACCGTCACAGCCGGTATGCGCCCTCGCTTCACAGTCCCGCCGGAAGAAGTCGAGATCACCGCGATCCGCGCGCAAGGCGCCGGCGGGCAGAACGTCAACAAGGTCGCCAGCGCCGTGCATCTGCGTTTCGACATCGCCGCCTCGTCGCTGCCGGAAGCGATTCGCGAGCGACTCCTGCAACTCGGCGACCAGCGCATCAGCAAGGACGGAGTGGTCATCATCAAGGCACAGGAATTCCGCAGCCTGGAGAAGAACCGTGCCGAGGCGATTTGCCGGCTGGAGGACCTGATTGCCCGCGTCGCCGTGCTGCCGAAGAAGGCGCGACGGGGGAAAGTCCGCGAGTAGCCTGCCCTGCAACTTGTGCGCCGGAGCAGGTGGAGTCGCCATATCTCGACATGGCGCGGCGGAATGCGGTGAACCGAACACGGGAATCAGTGCGATCCAGCATGACCTACGAAGAACATCTCGACGAAGTCACCACGCTCATCACCGAGAAATACGACGTGAGCGACGAGGCAGCGATCCGGATGGTGATGCGCGCCCAGGCGGATGATTTCTTCAGCGGACACGATGACGATCCATCGATCTGCACGCTGGATCGCGCTCACCAGGACGCGAGAATGGTCTTCAAGAAGTACGGATAGGTGTTTCGCCGCGGCAGCCCGAACGGACCGGGCATGCCATCCGTGTCAGGCGGAAACGGGCCGGATCCTTGATCCCGCCCCTTTGCCTTGTCGGCACCTGTCGCACGCCTGGCCAACGGCGCCTCTGCCCCGGCGGACTGAATCGCCGGCATGGCCGGATTGCCCATGCCGCGGAGGTCAGCGCCCCGACGTGCCCGCCTGGACGGCTGACGGCGAGGGCTGCGACACTTAGCGGCGCCGGCGATCGACGCGGCCGTTGTGGTTGAAGTCGTGCTGACGGTCGTGCTTCTGGCGGGCGATCTGGCGGCTTTGCACGTCCTGGGCGTTGTCGATGCGGGCGCGTTCGCGCCGCGTCACGGTGCCGTCGGCCTTGGCCCGGTTTTCCATGGTGTCAATTCGGTCCTGGCCACGCCCCAGGCGCACAGCCTCCCGGTTGGTGAGCTGGCCCGACGCCACGCCCTGGTCGATGCGCTGCTGCTGGTTGGCCTGGCGGGCGTCGATGACGGGGGTCTGGGTCTGGGCAAGGGCGGGGGCCGAGGCGGCCAGGGCGAGGAAAGTCAGGGTCGCGATCTTGAGTTTCATGGTGTTACTCCTGTCTTGGGGGTTGATGACGAACCGCAGCGCCAATGTACTGCTGGCTTCAGCCGGAAGTTGTTGGGTTGTGTAAGCGCATGTTTCAGGTTTGCCCTATGGAAACGGATCGTTACGTTGACGGCAAGGCGTGCCGCCGAATGAAGCCTGAAACCGCGGCAGGGCGGCGCCGGGTCGGGCTACCCCAGCCTGCAGGCCACGCTCAGGGCATAGCCGTAGGCCGTGATGGTCTTCACCGGAAGGGCGTGGCCGAAGGCCTGGAGGCTCTTCTTGCGCAGCCGGGCGAGCAGCACGTCGATGCGGTTGTATTCAGCCGCGGTGTTGTCCGGGTTGCCGAGTTTCGCGGCGATGGTGGCCTTGCTGACCATTTCGCCCCCGGCCTCCGCCAGGGGCAGCAGGAAATGGTATTCCTTGGCGGTCAGCGTCAGGCGCTTTCCCTCCGGAGAGATCAGTTCCCAGCGGTTGGTATCGAGGCACCAGGATGACCCGGAAGTCCCCGGCGCGGCAGGGACATTGGCCGCAGCGACGGGCGGAGCACCGGCGGGGGAACTCGCAGCGGCGCTCGCTGCCGCCGGCGCAGCGGAAAGACGCCGCCGCGTGACGGCATGGATGTTGGCGACCAGTTCCCGCAGGTCTACCGGCTTGGTGAGATAGAGGTCGGCCCCGCTCGCCAGGCCGGTGAGCCGGTCATCCAGGGCGATGCGGGCGCTGACGATGATCAGCGCCAGATCGGGCATGCGGCTCAAGTGCCGGGCGATGCTGAAGCCGTCTTCCCCCGGCAGGCCGATATCGAGGATCACCACGTCCACCGGCTTGACGAGCATCTGCCGGTAGAGCGCCGTGGCGCTGCCGACGCCCCAGACGCTGAAGCCGCTGTCCTCCAGGAAATCCGTCATGTTGTCGCGCAGATCGAGATCGTCCTCGACCACGGCGATGCGCAAGGGATTGCCACTCATGCCGGTTCTCCCCGTGTTCCGGCCGCCGGTTCCGCGCCCCTTCCATCGCCGGGCCGTGGTTGCGGCAGACGGACGGTGAACGTGGAACCCTTGCCGGGCATGCTGGCCAGATCGAGCGTGCCGCCGTGCAGATCGACGATGCGCCTGACCAGCGTCAGCCCGAGGCCGGCGCCGGATATGTGCTCCACGTTGCTGCTGCGGTAATAGCGCGAAAAGATCCTGTCCTGTTCTTGCGGGCGGATGCCGATGCCCTGGTCACTCACGCTGATCGCCAGGGCGCCGTCGTCCTCGATGGTGCCGCGGAGGACGATTTCGCCGCCTTCGGGGGAGTACTTGACGGCGTTGTCCAGCAGGTTTTGCACCAGGATGGTCAGCAGGCGCGGATCGCCGTGGCAGCGCCGCGGCAGGTCGTCGGCCTCGACCCGGACCCGATGCAGTGCGCCGGCCAGCGACTGGGTCTGCTCCGCCAGCGCGGCGAGGAACGGGTGGATGGCGATGGACTCGGGCTGCACCTCCCAGCCACTGCTGTCGAAGCGGTCGTTGGCCAAATAGTTTTCCAGGAAGGTGGTCATGCGTTTGATGCCGCGGCGAACGCGCTGGATGATGCGCTCCGCCGCGCCGGATTCAGCGCAGCGCGAGGCCAGCACCTGCACCGAGGAATCGATGACGGCCAGCGGCGAGCGAAACTCGTGGGACACCATGGCGAGGAATTGCCGCTGCTCGGCCAGAGAATGTTCCGCCAGTTCCTTGGCCTCGCGCAGGCGGGCCTGGGCGCGTTCGCGATCGGTGATGTCGATGCCCAGCGAAATCACGCCGACGATCCTGTCGTTCTTGTCGTGGAAGGGCGCGGTGCTCCAGTCGCAGGTGACGAGTTGCCCCGCCTTGGTCAGGTTCTGGCTGATGGAATGGGTGGGATGGGGGTCACCCAATGGACCCTTGACGACGTCCCGGGTGTGGGCCTGCGCCGAGGGGGGCACCACCAGGTCGTAGAGACTCCTGCCGATGGCCTCCGCGCTGGTCCAGCCGAACATGGCCCTCGAACCGTTGTTCCAGTCGATGATCCGGTCGTCGCCGTCGGTCACGATCAGGGCCACCGGAACGGCGTCGAATACGGTGCGGAAGCGCTTTTCGCTGCTGGTCAGGTGGCGGTTGATGCGCAAGATGTAGACGGCCACCGAGGCGATCGCCAGCGCCAGCAGCACCACGCCGGCAAGCGTCAGGTAGAGCCAGGTCAGGTCGGGCGGCTGCGGGTGGGGGTCGTAAAGGAAGCCCTCCAGGTTCGGCTTCGCCGGGAGCATCCCCAGCTCCGCATAGACTTCGGCGATGTGCTGCCAGCGCCCCGGGTGCATGTGGCCCGGTTCGACAAGATCGGGGCGCAGCAGGGCGTTCATCTGCCGCGCTTCGTACAGCAGGTGCTCGTGGCTGCGCGCCGTCTTGTATTCGTTCTCGATCAGCCCGACGATTTCCTCGGGGTGCCGCATGGCGTATTCCCAGCCTTTCAGGCTGGCGGCGCGGAAGGCCTTCACCCGCTCCGGGTGATTCCCGATTTGCCCCTCGGTGGTGAACAGGTTGTCGCCGTAGAAATCGATTCCGGCCGAGCGCGGCGAATACAGCACGTACTCGTGCCTGCCTTCCAGCAGGGTGAAGGACTCCGTGGTGACGTAGATGGATGTGCCGTCGATCTCTCCCCGCACGAGCTTCTCAAGGGCGGAGTCGTAGGCCAGCAGATTCACCTGGTCGATGGCCATACCCTCCCTGCGCAGATAGGCGAACAACTCCGCCGATCCCGGCTCGATCATCAGCTTCTTGCTCGCCAGGTCGTGCAGGCTCTGGATTCCCGAGGTCTTGCGCGCCAGCAGGGCCAAGGGCGAATGCTGGAAGATCGCCGCCAGGGCCACCACAGGGTCGCCCTTCTGCCGGTGCAACAGCAGATCCGTCGTGCCCACACCGAATTCGGCCTCGCCGGCCAGCACCTTCTGCACGGCGTTGTCGCCCGGGCGGGCGGGAATGATCGCCACCTCCAGCCCGGAATCCCGGTAATACCCCTTGGCCTGCGCGGCGTAGTAGCCGGCGAACTGGAACTGGTGCAGCCACTTCAGTTGGAGGCGGACCTTGTCGAGAGCCTGCGCCGACGGCGCGTGGAGCCCGAGCAGGATGACGATGACGAAGGAGGTGAGGCCATGAAGCATCGCCGTTGCAACAGGGACGCGGCCGGGGGTTGCCGTCATGTTTGCGGGCTGTCAGGAGATGCAAGGACGTGAAAGGTTCGCGCGGGGAAACTCAGAACATGTAAGTTGCATACATCCCCGGCTCGCGGCGAATATAGCACAGGAAGGGCTCCCGGAATTCTGACGACAACCCGGGTCAGTCGTGGTCCCCGACTTGCGAACCGCCCCCGAAAGCAACCGGGAGTGCCGCATTCGCGGCAACGCTCCCCCGAACGCGGAGACGTCGAAAGGCAAAGGAAATGCGTGTCCCATTACTTGCCGGGAAGGGCGCCGCCCTGCTCTGGCTGATCGCAGGGTGGGCGCTGACGGCGTGTGCGGCCTTGCCGGCCCGGGCCGATGTGGTCCTGATCGGAAACGCCAACGTTCCGAAAATGGACGCCACGACCGTGGCCAGGGTCTACACGGGAAAGACCGCGCTCGTCGACGGCGTTGAGGTCAGACCGATACATGCGCCCGCGGGATCGACCACACGGCATCGCTTTCTGCGGCACTACCTCGGCGTCGACGAGGAAAGCCACCTCAGCTACTGGACCGTGCGCCGCTACATCGGCATGGGCACGCCCCCGGCCGAGATGGCCAGCGTGCCCGAACTCATCCGCTTCGTCCGTGCCACGCCAGGCGCGGTGGGATACGTCGACAAGGGGACTCTCCTGCCGGGCCTGAATGTGGTCTGCGATCCCTGACCGCCGTCGGCCGGGGGCACGCCGCCGCGCTTGGCGGCGGCGGCGTTTCAGGCGTCGCTACTTCTTGCCGTGCTTGCCCTTGGGCACCACCGGCAGGGCGTCGACGAGCCCCGTCACCTCTTCCGGCGTCTGCTTCAGCAACAGCACCATGCCCGCCCGGAGAAGCTCGGACTTGGTACAGATGCGCCCGGCGCGGGCCACGGCCTCCCGCAGGGCCTTGAGTTGGCTCTGCTCGCTCTTGGGCAGGGAGAGCGAGTCGCGCACCACCTTCTCACGCTTGGGCGGCTTCTCGGGCTTCGACGCCTTCTCGGCCTTGGCCGGCTTCTCGGGCTTCGTGGGCTTTTCCGCCTTGGGCGGCTTGGCGGCCTTGGCGCTCCGGGCGGGCTTATCGGCAGGAAGTTCCGGACCGGTTTCGGCCTGGGGCGCAGCCGCCGCGGCAGGCGGCTCGACCTGGGTGTCGATTGCCGCGGCTGCCGCGGGAACCTTGCCCTGGGCAGGCTTCGCGGGCGCCTTCGTGGCGGCAGGACGCACCCTGGCCGCCGGGGGCTTCGGCCTTGACACCTTCGCCGCGGCGCTTGCCCCGGACGCCACAGCCATGGGTACGGCCTCGGCAACCGCTTCCCGGACGGCGGTCTCGGGTGCAGGAGGGGTTTCCTGCCCGCTCACGACGTCCTCGGGGCGCGATTCACTCGATGTGCTTTCGACTTCGCCTTCCATCTTTCACCTCCACTGAGCAGCCGCGAAAGCTGCATTTCCACGAAACAGGAAGAGACGATCGCAAGCCGGCGAGCACAACGCGGCGACAGTCAGCCTCCTGCCCCGGCCGCTGCCCGCCGGCTTCGATCGTACGGTGTCAGCGTATTACCGAATGTCCACCGCATGCAAGCCTGCGCTCCACGATTTGACCTTTGGGGGCGCCGCTTGTCGTGTCGCGGCCGAGTTCAGCCCTTCGGCCAGAGAATCATCCGGGTACGGCGGAACAGGGCGATGGTGCGGCCGGTGGACTCGACGGTGATGTCGGCATCCCACACCCGGGTATTGCGGCCCGGATGCCCGGCGCGCGCCTCGCAGAGGATGGCGCCGTCGCGCACGGTGCCGAGGAAGTTGCTCTTGAACTCGATGGCGGCGGCGTGAGCCGCGCCCGCTCTTTCCATTCCGGGTCATCCGCCTGCGCGCCGCCACCCCGGCGCACGCCGCCGGATCGATGCCCGACGGCGCGCGCAACCTGCCCGTTACAGCGGCGGGATGCGCAGCACCTGTCCGGGGTAGATCTTGTCCGGATGCTGCAGCATGGGCTTGTTGGCCTCGAAGATGGCCGGGTACTTGTTGGCGTTGCCGTACATCTCCTTGGCGACCTTGGAAAGGTTGTCGCCGCGCTGCACGGTGTAGTAGCGCGCCTCGGGCGCTGCCCGGGAGACCGTCATCATGTCGTTGACCTGGGCCACGCCTTCCACGTTGCCCGCCGACAGCAGGATCTTTTCCTTGATCTCCTGACTGTCGGCCACGCCATAGACCGTGGCGGTGTGGGAAGCGCCGTCGAAGGTGACGGTGAGGCCGGTGGCGGAAAGCCCCACGGCCTTGATGTAGCCCATGATCGCCTCGCCCGCCGCGTCATTGGCGCGCTTGACGTTCTCCGCGCTGGGCTGGGCCGCGGCCGCATCCTGGGCGGCCTTGGCCTCGCCGCGCCCGAACAGCTTTTCTCCGGCATCCTTGATGAATGAAAGCAGTCCCATAAGACCTCCTGTCGCTGTGGGTTGAGGAAACGCGCCGGGGCCCGGCGCCTTTCCAGTGTAGCCCGCAAGCATTGCGGAAGGAGTGAAAATGGATGGCGCCGCGGCGGCGCGGCCGGCAACCCCCGGGGGGCCCTACAGTCGCTCCTCGGCCCAGGCGCGCACCGACGCCAGGGCGGCGCCGAGGTTTTCCGGCTGGGAGCCGCCCGCCTGGGCCATGTCCGGCCGCCCACCGCCCTTGCCGCCCACCTGTCTGGCGACGAAATTCACCAGGTCGCCGGCCTTGAGCCTGCCGGTGAGATCGCCGGTGACGCCGGCGATGAGCGCCACACGCCCGTCCGCCGCCGAGCCGAGCACGACGACCGCACTCCCGAGCTTGTCCTTGAGCTTGTCGAGGGTATCGCGCAGCGCCGCGACATCGGCGCCGTCGAGGGTGACGGCCAGCACCTTCACCCCCTTCACGTCCACGGCGCCCCCGGCCAGGTCGTCACCCTGGCTGGCGGCGAGCTTGCTCTTGAGGCGGGCCAGTTCCTTTTCCAGGGCACGCACGTTGTCCAGGATCTGCCCCACCCGCGCCGCCACCTCCAGCGGCTGGGCCTTGATGCTTCCCGCCACTTCGGCCAGTTGGCGCTCGTGCTGCTGCACCCAGGCGACGGCCGCCTCGCCGGTGACGCCTTCCACCCGCCGCACCCCCGCCGCCACGCCGCCTTCGGACACGATCTTGAACAAGCCGATATCGCCGGTGCGGCGCACGTGGGTGCCGCCGCACAGCTCGGTGGAGTAGTCGCCCATGCCCACCACCCGCACCACGTCACCGTATTTCCCGCCGAACAGCGCCATGGCGCCGGCCTTGACGGCGTCGTCGTACTTCATGGAGCGCGCCGCCACCTCGGCGTTGCGGCGGATCTCGCGGTTGACCAGCGCCTCCACCCGGGCGATCTCCCCGGCCGTCATGGGATTGGGGTGGGAGAAGTCGAAGCGGGTGCGGTTGGCATCCACCAGCGAGCCCTTCTGCTGCACGTGGCCACCCAGCACCTCGCGCAGCGCGGCGTGCAGCAGGTGGGTGGCGGAGTGGTTCCATGCCGCGCGCTGGCGCGACACAGCATCCACGCGTGCCGTAACGCCGTCGCCCACCCGCAGTTGCCCGGACCGGATGCTGCCCTGGTGGCCGAAGACCTCGGCCTGGATCTTCTGGGTGTCCGTCACCTCGAACAGGGTGGTACACACCGCCCCGGCCACCAGCTCACCCCGGTCGCCCACCTGGCCGCCGGATTCGGCGTAGAAGGGCGTGCGGTCCAGCACCACCACGCCGTCCTGGCCGACGGCCAGTTCCTCCACCGCCGCGCCCTTGTGGTAGAGGGCCAGCACGCGGGCTTCCTGCTCCAGGCTGTCGTAGCCGCAGAACCGGGTAGGCTGGCCGGCGTAGTCCACCGTGCCCTTCATCCTGAAATGGGAGGCGGCGCGAGCCATTTCGCGCTGGCGCTCCATGGCCGCCTCGAAGCCGGCGTGGTCCACCTTGAAGCCGCGCTCGCGGGCCACGTCGGCGGTGAGGTCCATGGGAAATCCGTAGGTGTCGTAGAGCCGGAACACGGTCTCGCCGTCGAGCATGCGGTCTTCGGATTCGAGCGCCCGCTCCAGGATGGCCATGCCGTGTTCGATGGTCTCGGCGAAGCGTTCCTCCTCCTGGCGCAGCACGCCGGTCACCTGCTGTGCTGCCGCGGGCAGTTCCGGATAGGCCTCGCCCATGACCGCGCACAGATCCTCCACCAGCCGGTGGAAGAAGGGCCGCTTCTGGCCCAGCTTGTAGCCGTGGCGAATGGCGCGGCGGATGATGCGGCGCAGCACGTAGCCGCGCCCGTCCGGCCCCGGGATCACGCCGTCCACGATGAGGAAGGCGCAGGCGCGGATGTGGTCGGCGATGACCTTGAGCGAATTGTTGGCCAGATCCGTGGCGCCGGTCTCGCGGGCGGCCGCGTGGATCAGCGCCTGGAAGAGGTCGATGTCGTAGTTGGAATGCACACCCTGCAGCAGCGCACTGATGCGCTCCAGGCCCATGCCGGTGTCCACGCTGGGCTTGGGCAGGGGGTGCAGCACGGCGGCCCCGCTCTCGTCGATCTGGCGGTTGTACTGCATGAACACCAGGTTCCAGATCTCGATGTAGCGGTCGCCGTCGGCCTCCGGCGATCCGGGGGGGCCGCCCCAGACATCGGGGCCGTGGTCGTAGAAGACCTCGGAGCAGGGGCCGCAGGGGCCCGTGTCGGCCATCTGCCAGAAGTTGTCGGAGTGGTATTTCCCGCCCTTGTCGCCGATGCGGATACAGCGCTCGGCGGGCACGCCGATCTCCTTCGTCCAGATGTCGTAGGCCTCGTCGTCGTCGATGTAGACCGTGGTCCACAGCTTTTCGGCGGGGATGGCGTAGACCCGGGTGAGGAGTTCCCAGGCGTAGCGGATGGCCTCGCGCTTGAAATAATCGCCGAAGCTGAAGTTGCCCAGCATCTCGAAGAAGGTGTGATGCCGCGCCGTGTAGCCGACGTTTTCCAGGTCGTTGTGCTTGCCGCCGGCGCGCAGGCTGCGCTGGGAACTGGTGGCGCGCCTGTAGGGCCTTTGGTCGCGCCCCAGGAAGACGTCCTTGAACTGCACCATGCCGGAGTTGGTGAACAGCAGCGTCGGGTCGCCGGCCGGCACCAGCGGGCTGGACGCCACCACGGTGTGGCCGTTGGCGGCAAAGTAGTCGAGGAACTTCTGGCGGATTTCTGCGCTTTTCATGCCCAATGCCTCTCCGGGGGGGAACCACGGCGCTGCGCAACCGCACGGGCACCCGCCCGGAAAGCCGCATCTCGCCTTGGGTTTCGGGTATTGTAACGCATCGCACAGGTGCCCCCACCCACCCCTCCGGCGGAGGTTTCGCCCATGCCATGCCTGCTCGCCCTGGACCAGGGAACCACCAGTTCCCGCGCCATCGTGTTCAACGAGGAAGGCTCGCCCCTGGGCGAGGCGCGGCGCGAACTGCGCCAGATCTACCCGCAGCCCGGCTGGGTGGAACACGACCCGCTGGAGATCTGGGAAGGGCAACTGGCCTGCGCCCGCGGGGCACTGGCGGACGCCGGCATCCACCCCGCCGACGTCGGCGCCATCGGCATCACCAACCAGCGCGAAACCACCCTCCTGTGGGAACGCGCCACCGGACGGCCGCTGGCCAACGCCATCGTGTGGCAGGACCGGCGCACCGCCGACCTGTGCGACCGCCTGCGCGCCGGGGGCCGGGAAGCCGAAGTCCACGCCCGTACCGGCCTGGTACTGGACCCCTACTTCTCCGCCACCAAGCTGGCCTGGCTGCTGGACCACCTGCCCGGCGCCCGGGCGCGGGCGCAGCGCGGCGAACTGGCCTTCGGCACCGTGGACACCTGGCTGATCTGGCAGCTCACCGGGGGGCGCCAGCACCTCACCGACGTCACCAACGCCTCCCGCACCCTGCTGCTGGATCTGGCCCGCGGCGACTGGGACGAAGACATGCTGGAGCTGTTCCGCATCCCGCGGGCGCTGCTGCCGCGGGTGGTGCCCTCCTCGGGATGGCTGGGACATACGCTGCCCGAGCACTTCGACGGCGTGGCCCTGCCGATTGGCGGCGTGGCCGGCGACCAGCAGGCGGCGCTTTTCGGCCAGGCCTGCCACGCCCCCGGCCAGGCCAAGAACACCTACGGCACCGGCTGCTTCCTGCTCATGCATACCGGCGCCACGCGCCGGCAATCCGCTCACGGCCTCGTCGCCACGGCCGCCGCCCAGACCGGCAGCCAGCCCGCCTACGCCCTGGAAGGCGGCGTGTTCGTGGCGGGCGCCGCGGTGCAATGGCTGCGCGACGGGCTGGGGCTGATCCGCCACTCCGGCGAGGTGGAGGCGCTGGCGGCGCAGGTGCCCGACAGCGGCGGCGTGGTGTTCGTGCCCGCCTTCACCGGCCTGGGCGCGCCCCACTGGGATGCCCGCGCCCGCGGCACCCTGCTCGGGCTGACCCGCGGCAGCAGCGGCGCCCACATCGCCCGGGCGGCGCTGGAGGCCATCGCCTTCCAGTCGGCCGAACTGGCCGCAGCCGTGGCCGCCGACAGCGGCACGGCACTGGAAGCCCTGCGGGTGGACGGAGGCGCCAGTGCCAACGACCTGCTCATGCAGTTCCAGGCCGACCTGCTGGGCGTACCCGTCCAGCGCCCGCGGGTGCAGGAGACCACCGCCCTGGGCGCGGCCTACCTGGCCGGCCTGGCCGCAGGCGTGTGGCACCATCCGGCGGAAATCGCCGCCATCTGGCAGATCGATCGCGAGTTTTTGCCGCGCATGTCCCGCGACGAAGCCCGGGCACGCATGGCACGGTGGAGCGAGGCGGTGGCCCGCTCCCGCGGATGGGATGCCGGCGCTCCGCCGGCGGGCTGAGGGTTGGCCGAGTCCACGCTCCGTAGTGAGCACTTGCGATGGCCGCACGGCTTCAGGGACGGCCACCTGGTGCCGTAACTTGTGGCAGCGGCACGTCGCCGGGCGTTGTGTGCATCACAATCCGCATCATCGTCGACGCGATTCGCGAAGCGCATCACGAGGCCTGTCGCGCGCGGCGCTATAGCCTTCGGCCCGTTGTCATCGACAGCGGAGGTCGCGCCCATGCAACTGCCTGAAATACAAGGCGCGTCACTCCGCCAAGGCACCCACAGCGGACGGTACGAACATGCAGGTTGCACACCATCGCCCGGCGCGGGCGGACGGGTTCGTGTTCTATTCGGTGGCCATCAGCACCCTGCTGCAGGGTGCGGCCCCGGTGCACGTGCGCAACCTCTCCGCCCTCTTCGGCGAAGACGAGGACGTGCGCGTCTGGCTCTACCAGGTCTGGCTGCAGGAAGAAACCCAGCACTCCCAGATGCTGCAGACCTACGTGGGCCAGGTGTGGCCGGAGTTCAACCTCAAGGATTCGTTCTCCCGCTACCTCTTCGCGCTGCGTGACCGCATGGGACAACCGCGCGAGCAAAGGCCCCCCGGCCTGGAAGCGCTGGCCTGCTGCCTGATGGAAGCGGAGGCGGCGCTCATGTTCCGGGTGCTTTCGGTCTATACGCCGGACCCGGAACTCAAGCGCCTGATGCTGCAGATCAGCGCCACCAAGCTGCGCCACTACAACTTCTACCGCGAGACGATGGAACGGCTGGAGCAGCAATCCCCCAGCCCGGCGCTGCACAAGGCGCTGACGGTGCTGCGCTGCCAGCGCGACGTCGAGGACGGCAACCTGGCCCTCGCCTTCCGCCCCCTCAACGCCCACTGGGGACGCAACGTGCCGTTCGGGATGATGGACTACGGGCTGTTCCTCGCCCACGCCGGCAAGGTGATGGGGCAGTACTACCCGTTCGAGGAAGTGCGCCGCCTGCTGGTGGCGCCGCTGCGCCGCCACGGCCCCTTGAGCGCGCTGTTCGTCGGACTGGCGCTGCGCTACGTGGAACGCCTCTACGTGGCGCGCGGCCGCCTCGCCCCCGCCACGGCGCTCTGAGCACCCGCGCAAGCTGCGTTGCGACCGGCCCGGGCCGCCTTCGTCGCCCTCCGCAACTTCGCCGCAGACGACTCGCCAAGGCCCTTTCCCCGGGGCGGACATCCTTAAAGCCCGTTACACCCTTGTGCTGCGGGCGCCCCTGCCCTAAGGTCTGCGCTTATAACTTTTTAACAATAGCGGTTCGAGCCGGACGCAAGCCGTCCTGCTTCAAAGGGGAGAGGTGAAATGGCAGTCGTCCGGAGCGCGCTGTCGCTGCGCGAACCCGTGTTGCCGCCGGCGCAACGCAGCGTCCCGCAGGCGGGCAGGGTGTACTCGATGTCCCATCACCGGCCGGCACGAGCCGATGGGTTCATCTTCTACGCCTTGGCGGTGACGGCCCAACTGCAGGGCACGGCACCCATCCACGCGCGCAATCTGGCCAGCCTGTTCTGCGACGACGACGAGGTCTGCGACTGGCTGCACGAGACGTGGCTGCCGGAGGAGCGGGCCCACGCGGCGCAGATCCAGGATTACATCGTGCGCCTGTGGCCGGATTTCCGCTGGCAGGAGTCCTACACCCGTTTCCTGCATGCCTTCCGCGACCGTCGTTGCGGAACCATCGCCGCCCAGCGGGCCGGGCTGTCGGCGCTGGGCTGCTGCCTCATGGAGGCGGAGGTGGCGCTCATGTTCCGCGTGCTCTCCGCCTATACGGCAGACCCGGAACTCAAGCGCCTGATGCTGTCCATCAGCGCCGCCAAGCTGCGCCACTACAACTTCTACCGCGACGCCCTGGGTCGGCTGGAAAAGCGCTCCCCCAGCTCCGCCCTGCACAAGGCGCTGACGGTGCTGCGCTGCCAGAAGGCGGTGGAGGACGGCGACATCGCGCTCGCCTTCCGCCCGCTCAACGCCCACTGGGGGCGCAACGCGCCGTTCCGCATGATGGACTACCCCACGTTCCTCGCCTGTGCCGGCAAGGTCATGGGCCATTTCTACCCCTTCGACGAAGCCCGCCGCCTGCTGGTGGACCCGTTGCGGCGCCAGGGTCCGCTCAGCGCACTGTTCGTCGCCCTGGCGCTGCGCTACGTGGAACGGCTGTACGTGGCCCGTGGCCGCCTGGCACCCAGCGGCTTCCTGTGACGAGGGGAATCAGGGCGGGGATTCGGACAACGCGGCGAACTGCAGGCGATCGGTGATGACCCGGGCGCCTCGCCGCAGCAAACGCAGCGCCGTGTCACGGTCATTGACGGTGTAGCAGACGACGGGCACCCCCGCGTCCAATACCGCGGCGATGGCGTCCGCGGTGTTGGCGCCGGCATCGCAGTGCAGCGACACGCAGTCCGGCGCCGCCAGACGCGCGCGCCAGTCGGCGGGGACGGTCTCCACCAGCAACCCCCGCGGCAGGTGGGGCGCGGCCCGCGCGGCGGCATGCAGTACCTCCTCGTCGAAGGACGAGAGCAGCGGCAAAGGCCCCTCGCGCCACCATTGCGCCGCCGCCTGTGCCACCACGGCCCCGACGCGCGCGCCGCATCCCGGCAGGGCCTTGATCTCGATGTTGGCGACCAGCCCGAGTTCGTGGCAGGCCTGCGCCGCCCCGGCCAGGGTGGGAATGCGTTCGCCGGCGAATTCGGGGGCATGACGGCGTCCGGCATCCAGGCGCGCCAGTTGCGCTGCGGACAAGGCCGCCACCGCACCGCGGCCATCGGTGGTGCGATCCACGGTGTCGTCATGGATGAGCACCGGCACGCCGTCGGCGCTGAGCCGGACGTCGAACTCCACGGCCCGGAAACCGCTGGCCGCGGCAAGACGCAGGGCGGCGAGGGTATTCTCCGGTGCGCCGTCGCCCCCGCCGCGGTGGGCGATCAGCCGCGGCAGTGCCACGCCGGGCAAGAGATCATCCTCGCCGACGCTCAGCAGCCCCCGCCCGGGCGCCGCCCGCGGGCGGGGCCTGCGCATTCGCCCGATGCCGCGGTTGCGCTCTGCCCTGCCTGGAGCGCGGCCCGGTCCAGCACCTCCTTGGCGGGGCGCTCGGTGGTCCACAGGACTTCCAGTTCGTCGTCCAGGATGCGCCGCACGTCGGACCGGCTGGCCATGCGCGAGGCCGCGGATTCACGGGTCGCCGGCTTGTGGCCGAGTTCGGACAGGGCCACCCGGTTATGCTTCAGTTCCGTGCCGTGCGCATCGCCCGTGGCACTCGCCAGCATGCCGGCGCGGTTCAGCGGCAGGTAGCCCAGGGTGCGCTGCCATTCCGTCTGGCTTTCCGCCGCCAGCAGGAAGCGCACGAAGCGGGCCATCACCTTGTAGTCGCCCTTGCTGCGCCCCTTGGTGATCCACAGTGCCGGCCCCTCGGCCAGGGTGTTCTGCGGCGCGCCGCGCACGTCGTCATGGTAGGGCAGGGGCGATACGCCCACTTCGAACTTCGCGTTGCGCAGGAACAGCGGGTACTCGCTGGAGCGGGTCGTCAGGATCGCGCAGTCGCCGCTCTCGAAGTGGCGCTGCGCTTCATCGCGACGGCCAAAGATGCGCAGGTAGCGGCTCTTCTGCCAACTGGCCATCATGGCCAGGTGCTTGACCTGCACCAGCCCGTTGAAGGCGGGCGAATCGCGCCCCTCGCTGGTGGCGAACGGCTCGTTGTGCCAGGCGCTGGTGTTCTCCACATGCACCCAGGCGGGCCAGGCGCTGGTGTAGGGGCACACCACGCCGGCGTCGTAGAGCTTGGCCAGCGCCCGCACCATGTCGTACCAGGAACGCGGCGGGCTCTCCGGGTCCAGCCCCGTCTTGCGGAACAGATCCTTGTTGTAGAACAGCACCGGTGTGGACAGGCCCACGGGCAGCGCCAGCAGGCGCCCGCTGCGGTCCAGGGGCGTGGGGCTCATCTGCGCGGCGGGCCGGACGGCCTCCAGCGGCTGGCCTGACTCCTTCATCACCTCGAACAGCGGCCGGTGTAGGGGCGGACCGCCCAGGAAGCGCGACTCGCCGTCGTGCCCCAGGATCAGCATGTGGGGCAGAGCCTCGGGGCGCCAGGCCTGGTCGCTGACCACCACCCGTGTGCCGGCAAGGGCGGCATTGAAGCGCTCCACCAGCGACTGCAGCGCCGCGCCGCGCTCGGACCCAAGTTCATGGGCCAGCACGATCTCGGCCGAGGCACCCGGTTCCGCGGCGGGCGCCCTGGGCGTCGCGGCCGCGGCATGCGCCAGGGCGGCGGTGGCGGCGGCAGCCCCGGCCTTGCCGACCTTCGCGCCGCCGGCGCGGACCGCGGCGCCTGCCTTGCCGGCGGTCTTGTCCTGGGGCGCCGCGGCCCCCGCCATCACGGGCAGCGCGCACAGCGCGAACACGCCCAACAGCTTGTACGGTTGCAGTTTGTCCATGCCCGGATTGCTCCCTGTCATACGGCCGACGGCGCGCGACCATCGCCCGGATTATAGACACATCGCACGCACGCAAGCCCAAGCCACCGACCACCCCCACCCGGCGCACTTTCGCCGCCGCTTCATTCACGCTTAAAATATCCATCGCAGCGATAATCATCTCCGGGTACATGTCGCGCGGAGAATCTTCATGCACATCGTCTGCATCGGTGGCGGGCCGGCCGGACTGTACTTCGCCATCCTGATGAAAAAGGCCGATCCGGCGTGCCGGATCTCCGTGCTGGAACGCAACCGCCCGGACGACACCTTCGGCTGGGGCGTGGTGTTCTCCGATGCCACCCTGGACAATTTTGCCGCCGCAGACGCGCAGACCCATGCCCGGATCCTCGCCAGCTTCCGCCACTGGGACGACATCGAAATCCACTTCCGCGGCACCACCATCACCTCCGGAGGCCACGGCTTCTGCGGCATCGCCCGGCGCAGGCTGCTGGCCATCCTGCAGGCGCGGGCACGGGAACTGGGGGTGGAACTGGTGTTCGGGCACCACGTCGACGATCCGGCGCGTTTCCCCGACGCCGACCTCATCGTCGCCGCCGACGGCGTGCACAGCGCGGTGCGCAGCCGCCATGCCGACGTATTCGAACCCGACATCGACGTGCGCCGCTGCCGCTACATCTGGCTGGGCTCGCGCGTGCCCCTGGACGCCTTCACCTTCGCCTTCGAAGAGACGCCCTGGGGCTGGTTCCAGCTCCACGCCTACCGCTTCGACGAGGACACCAGCACCTTCATCGTCGAGACGCGGGAGGAGACCTGGCGCGCCGCCGGGCTGGACCGGGCCGACAGCGCCGACTCCAGCGCCTTCTGCGAGAAGCTGTTCGCCCGCCACCTGCGCGGCCAGCCGCTCATGTGCAACCCCGGCCACCGGCGCGGCTGCGAGTGGCTCAACTTCCAGCGCGTGCTGTGCCGACGCTGGCATCACGGCAACATCGTGCTGATCGGCGACTCCGCCCACACGGCCCATTTTTCCATCGGCTCCGGCACCAAGCTGGCCATGGAGGACGCCATCGCCCTGTCCCGCGCCCTGGCCCGGGAGCCGGTGGTGGAGTCCGCCCTGGAGCGCTACCAGGAGGAGCGCGAGGCCGAGGCGCTGAAGCTCCAGAGCGCGGCGCGCAACCGCATGGAGTGGTTCGAGAACGTGGCGCGCTACGTGCATCTGGACCCGCTGCAGTTCTCCTACAGCCTGCTCACCGCCAGCCAGCGCATCGGCCATGAAAACCTGCGCCTGCGCGACGCCGGCTACGTGGAAGAGGTGGAGCGCTGGGTGGCCGGGCAGGCGGGCGCCGGTGCGGCGGCGGTGCCGCCCATGTTCACCCCCTTCCACCTGCGCGGCATGACCCTGGCCAACCGCGTCGTCGTTTCGCCCATGGCCATGTATTCCTGCCGCGACGGCCTGCCGGACGACTTCCACCTGGTGCATCTGGGCGCCCGCGCCCTGGGCGGGGCGGGACTGGTGTTCACCGAGATGACCTGCGTGGCGCCCGACGCCCGCATCTCCCCGGGCTGCGCCGGGTTGTGGAACGACGAGCAGGCCCGCGCCTGGACCCGCATCGTCGATTTCATCCACGCCCGCAGCAACGCCAGGGTCGGCCTGCAGCTCGGCCACGCCGGCCCCAAGGGCTCGACCCAGCTCGGCTGGCAGGACATGGACGAGCCCTTGCCCGCTGACGGCCCAGACGCCAACTGGCCGCTGATGGCCGCCTCCGCCCTGCCCTGGGGCCCGCGCAACCAGGTTCCGCGCGCCATGACCCGCGACGACATGGACCGGGTGTGCGACCAGTTCGTCGCTGCGGCGCGGCGCGGCGCCGCCTGCGGCTTCGACATCCTGGCACTGCACTGCGCCCACGGCTACCTGCTGTCCAGCTTCCTGTGCCCGCTCACCAACCGGCGCGACGACGACTACGGCGGCAGCCTGGAGAACCGCCTGCGCTATCCGCTGGAGGTGTTGCGCGCGCTGCGTGCCGTGTGGCCGGGCGAGCGGCCCATGTCGGTGCGCATCTCCGCCCACGACTGGACGCCGGGGGGGAACACCCCGGACGACGCGGTAGAGATGGCGCGCGCCTTGCGCGACGCCGGTGCCGACCTCATCGACGTCTCCTCCGGCCAGACCACCCGCGACGCCCGGCCGGTGTACGGCCGCATGTACCAGACGCCGTTTGCCGACCGCATCCGCAACGAGGTGGGCATCGCCACCCTGGCGGTGGGCAACATCTTCGAGCCGGACCACGTGAACAGCATCATCGCCGCCGGCCGCGCCGATCTCTGCGCCCTGGGCCGGCCGCACCTGGCGGACCCGTTCTGGACCCTGCACGCCGCGGCGCAACTGGGCTACGCCGCCCAGCCCTGGCCGCAGCAGTACCTGGCCGGGCGCGAACAACTGGAGCGCAACCTGGCACGTGCCGCCCAGATGGCAATCAACGCATGAGCGGCAGGGTCCGCGTTTTCGACTGCGGCAGGGTCCGCGTTTCGACTGAGCGGCAGGGTCCGCGTTTCGACCGAGCGGCAAGGTCCGCGCATCACATGAGGCCAAACACACCATGTCCGACATCAACGCCCCCGCATCGCTGCCCCTCCAAGGCCATCACGCCCTCGTCACCGGCGCCGGGCGCGGCATCGGCGCCGCCATCACCCGCATCCTGCATGCCCGCGGCGCGCGGGTGACGCTGCTGGGGCGCGAGGCCGCCCGGCTCGCGGCGCTGGCGCGGGAACTGGAGCGTCCCGAAGAAGCCTACGCCGTGGTGGCGGACGTGGGCGACGAATACGCCGTGGAGCTGGCGTTCGCCTCCGCCCGCTCGACCCTGGGCGAGGTGGACATCCTGGTCAACAACGCCGGCCAGGCGCGCAGCGCCACCCTCGCGGCCACCGACGCCGAACTCTGGTCCGACATGCTGCGGGTCAATCTCACCGGCACCTACCACTGCTGCCGCACCGCCCTGCCCGGCATGCTCGCCCGCGGTTGGGGGCGCATCGTCAACATCGCCAGCACCGCGGGGCTCACCGGCCACCCCTACGTCACCGCCTACAGCGCCGCCAAGCACGGCGTGGTGGGACTCACCCGCGCCCTGGCGGCGGAGGTGGCGCGCCAGGGCGTCACCGTCAATGCCGTGTGCCCCGGCTACACCGATACCGACCTGCTGCGCGAGGCGGTGGCCAACATCGCCGCGCGCACCGAACAGAGCGAGGACGAAGTGCGGGCGCTGCTGGTGGCCCGCAGCCCCCAGCGGCGTATCATTCGCCCCGACGAAGTGGCCGATGCCGTTGCATGCCTGTGCATGCCCGAGGCATCGGCTGTGACCGGCCAGGCCATTCCCGTCTGTGGCGGGGAGATCATGAAATGACCATGGAAACGAACAGCGAAACCCTGCAGTCGGAACAGCCCGATACCGAAACCCGCACCACGCCCGACGACCACCAGTCGCTGCGCCTGTGGCTGCGCATGCTGGCCTGCTGCAACCTCATCGAAGGCCAGGTGCGCAGCCGCCTGCGCACCCACTTTTCCACCACGCTGCCGCGTTTCGACCTCATGGCGCAACTCGAGCGCTACCCCGACGGGTTGAAGATGGGCGAGCTGTCCAGGCGCATGATGGTCACCGGCGGCAACGTCACCGGCATCACCGACCAGCTCGTGGCCGAGGGCCTGGTGGTGCGGGAGGACAACCCCACGGACCGGCGCGCCTACATGGTCAAGCTGACCCCGGAAGGCCGCCGCGTCTTCCGCAAGATGGCCCACGCCCACGAAGGCTGGATCCTGGAGCTGTTCGACGGCCTGGACGAGCCGCAGAAGCAGCATCTCCACGGTTTGCTGGCGACGCTCAAGCAGCATGTGGCGGGCATCGCCCAGGAGCGCAAGCACTGAGTGCCCGATGAAGGGCGCGCGGCCACCGGGCGCGCAGCGCCGGCCGCGGGAAGGTGGGCAAGCCGCTGATCGCCCGCGAGGGGCCACCGGCCGCACACCCGTCATGGCCATCATGATTCCGGAGGATCTCCCATGAGCTGCAGCGCGCACGTGGACAGCTTCGCCCGCGACCATCTCCCGCCCCCGGAGCAGTGGCCGGAGCTGATCTTCGAACTGCCTTACCTGCACTACCCGGAACGGATCAACGCCGCCACGGAGCTGCTGGACGGCGCCGTGGCCCGCGGCTGGGGCGAACGTACGGCCATACGGGCCCCCGCCGGCACGCTCAGCTACCGCGAACTGCTCGCCCAGGCCAACCGCATCGCCCGGGTACTTGTGGAGGACATGGGCCTGGTGCCCGGCAACCGGGTGCTGCTGGACGGCTGCAACACCGCCATGATGGCCGCCTGCTGGTTCGGCATCCTCAAGGCCGGGGGTATCGCGGTGGCCGTCATGCCCATGCTGCGCGCCCGGGAACTGGCCCAGGTGATCGACAAGGCGCGCATCTCCCATGCCCTGTGCGACGCCCCCCTGGGGGCGGAACTGGCGGCCGCCCAGGCCGGCTGCCCGACGCTGACCCGCGTGCTGCACTTCCACGACCCCGCCGGCGGACTGGAGGCGCACATGGCCGGCAAGCCGGCCGCCTTCGCCGACGTCAGCACCGCCGCCGACGACGTGGCCCTCATCGCCTTCACCTCCGGCACCACCGGCAAGCCCAAGGGCACCATCCACTTCCACCGCGACCTGCTGGCCATCTGCGACTGCTTCCCCCGCTCCACCCTGCGCGCCGAGCCCGACGACATCTTCTGCGGCACGCCGCCGCTGGCTTTCACCTTCGGGCTGGGCGGGCTGCTGCTGTTCCCGCTGCGCATCGGCGCCAGCACCGTGCTCGTGGAGCGGCTCACGCCCGAGGGACTGCTCCACACCGTCGAGGACTACCGCGCCACGGTGTGCTTCACCGCCCCCACCTTCTACCGCATGATGGCGTCCCAGGCGCGGCGCCACCGGCTCGATTCGCTGCGCCGCTGCGTGTCCGCCGGCGAGGCCCTGCCGGTGGCCACGCGCCAGGCCTGGCAGGACGCCACGGGCATCGCGCTCATCGACGGCATCGGCGCCACCGAGATGCTGCACATCTTCATCTCCGCCGCCGATGCCGACATCCGTCCCGGCGCCACGGGGCGCGCCATCCCCGGCTACCGGGCGACGATCCTGGACAACGAGGGCAGGCAGGCTCCCGCCGACACCGTGGGGCGCCTGGCGGTGAAGGGCCCCACCGGCTGCCGCTACCTGGACGACGAGCGCCAGCGCGAGTACGTGGTGGACGGCTGGAACCTCACCGGCGACGCCTATCGGCGCGATGCCGACGGCTACTTCTGGTATCACGGCCGTACCGACGACATGATCATCTCCGCCGGCTACAACATCGCCGGCCCGGAGGTGGAGGACGTGCTGCTGGGCCACGATGCCGTGGCCGAGTGCGGCGTCGTGGGCGTGCCCGACGAGGAGCGCGGCCAAGTCGTCCACGCCTTCGTGGTGCTGGCACCCGGCCACACGGGCGACGCGGCCATGGTGGCCGAGCTTCAGGATTGGGTGAGGCGGCACATCGCACCGTACAAGTACCCGCGCGCCATCGTCTTCCTCCCCGGCCTGCCGCGCACCGGCACCGGCAAGCTGCAGCGCTTCCGCCTGCGCGAGCTGGGCACGTCGGGCACCGCGGACGCGCCGTCGCATGCATGAGATCATCCTGCCCGAGGGCTGGGTCCGGCCCAGCGGCTTCGCCAACGGCGTGGCCGCCCGCGGCCGCCTGGTGTTTACCGGCGGGCAGATCGGCTGGGACAGCCGCTGCCGCTTCCAGACCACCGACCTGGTGGAACAGGTGCGCCAGACGCTGCGCAACGTCATCGACGTCGTCGCCGCCGCCGGTGGGCGCCCCGAGCACATCGTGCGCCTGACCTGGTACGTCACCGACAAGCGCCAATACCTCGCCCTGCGCAAGCCCATCGGCGTCGTCTACCGCGAACTCATGGGCTACCACTACCCCGCCATGGCGGTGCTGGAGGTGAGGAGCCTGCTGGAGGAAGCGGCGCGGGTGGAGATCGAGGCGACGGCGGTCGTGCCGGAGTAGCGGCGCAGTCCGCGTTTCGACCGAGCCTCCCGGCGCCGGACGGACCCCGATCCATACGGTCGTTTCCCGCCGGCTTGCCTTGCCTCCGACCGTCCATTCCTTCAAGTTGGCGCGGAAATCGACCGTTATTCGGGCAAATGCCAAGAGGAGCGCCGTGCTCCATGCCTGCCACCAGCCGAATATTCGACATGCTTCGACCGATCTTCCTGCTGCCCCTGGCCCTGCTGGCGCTGTCCGGCTGCGAACGCCTGGGCATTGCCGATCCCGCCAAGACCGCCGCTGCCGCCGACGCCGAGGCCAAGGCCGTCGGCGCCGGCTGCCGCAATGCCGGGCGGGGTATCCAGGATTGCTACAACCTCAACCCCGCGGCGGCCAAGGCCATGGTCTTCGCCGGCTGGAAGGAAATGAACGACTACATGACGGAGAACAAGCTCGAGCCCATCGAGTCCGTCGTGCCGCAGCCGCCGCCCCCGCCGCCGCCCGGCGCGAAGACGAAAAAGAATGCCGGGGACGAGGAAACGGCCGAGAAGCCCGCCGAGGACGCCGGCGAGCATGCGCCCCGCAAGCCCAGGGCGGGAAAGAAGCACGACGAGGCGGAAAAGAGCACCTGACCGCAGCGGTACGGCAAGGGGACGGGCGGACATGAACGAGGCACCGATGATGATGGTGCCGGCCACGCCCCCCGGAGCCGCGGCAGATCTCCGAAACCCCGGGACCGCTGCCGCCGGGTTTGTGGCATTTCCTGGCGGCGTCCTTTGCGCTGCGGGGTTGTGCGGATATTCTAGGCACCTCTCGCGCCGCCATCGGGACTGACGCCGGCTCCGGCGCACGCGCTGCGGCAAGACCGCCCCACTGATCGCCGCCCCCGACAAGCCAGGCTCATGAACGAACCGAATCACGGCGCCACCGTCCCGCTGCCCGGCCCAGAGGCATTGGACGCCGAGTACGACGCCCGCGCCGCCATACCGGAGCATCCGGCCATCTTCGCCCGCTGGCGCGCGGCCTCCGACGAGGCCCGCCGGACGTTGCGCCACGAGCCCGAGTGCTACTACGGCCCCTCGCCGCGCGAGCGCCTCGACCTTTTTCACGCCGCGCGCCCCGGCGGTCCGCTGCTGGTGTTCATCCATGGCGGCTACTGGCGTGCGCTGGACAAGCACGACTTCTCCTTCCTGGCGCCACCGTTCACCGCGGCCGGCACGGCGCTGGCGGTACTGAACTACGGCCTCCTGCCGACCACGCCCCTGGCGCAGATCGTGGGCCAGATCCGCCGCGCCCTGGCCTGGCTGTGGCGCAACGCCGACGGCCTGGGTTACAACCGCTGGCGCATCGCGGTGTGCGGCCATTCTGCCGGCGGCCACCTCGCCGCCATGATGCTGGCCACGGACTGGGCGGGCGTGGGCCGCGACCTGCCCGCCGACCTGGTGCGCGGCGCACTGGCCATCAGCGGCCTGCACGACCTGGAACCGCTCACCCGGGCACCTTTCCTGCGCGACGACCTGGACCTGGACGCCACCGCGGCCCGGACCCTGAGCCCGGTGCACCAGCCCTGTCCCCGCGCAGCGCCTTTGTGCACCGCCGTGGGCGAATTGGAAAGCGCGGAATTCCATCGCCAGAGCCAACTCATCGCCAGAGCCTGGCCGCATTGCTTCGCCGGCGGATTGTCGCTGCCGCAACGCAACCACCTCACCGTCCTGGACGCGCTCGGCGAGCAGGACAGCCTGCTGTTTGCCCTGGCGCTGCGGCTGCTGGGTCGCGATGGCCACGCTAGCGGACGTCGCGCCGCGCAAGGAGCCGCCTGAATGTCCGCGAGAACGCATCACCCAAGCCGCACCGCACCGGCCACCCCGGGCGCGCTGCTGCTCTACTGCCGCCCCGGTTTCGAGCGCGAATGCGCCGACGAAGTGGCGAGCGTCGCCCAGGGCCTGGGCGCACCTGGCGTGTCGCGCACCGAGCCGGACAGCGGCTGGGTGCTGTTCGTCCCGGACTCGCCGGAGGGCGCCGACGAACTCGCCCTGCGCCTGCGCTGGAACCGGCTCACCTTCGCGCGCCAGCTCGTGTTCGCCAACGCCGAACCGGTGCAACTGCCGGGCGCCGACCGGGTGACGCCGCTGGTCGGCGCCGCCCGCGCCCTGGCGCCGCGCTTCTCGGCGCTGGTGGTGGAGGCGCCGGACAGCACCCCGGGCCGCGAGGTGATGGGCTTTTGCCGCCGCCTCACCACCCGCCTGGAACCAGCCCTGGAAGCCGCCGGCCTGCTCGGGGGATCGCCCCGGAGCGCGCGCCTGCACATCTTCTTTCCGCGCATGGACACCGCATACCTGGGCATCTCCCGCGCCGACAATGCATCGCCCTGGCCGCAGGGCATCCCGCGCCTGAGGATGGCGCGGGAGGCGCCCAGCCGCTCCGCCCTCAAGCTGGCGGAAGCCCTTCTCACCCTGCTGGACGAGCCCGAGCGCCAGCGCCTGCTGCGGGCCGGCACGCGGGCGGTCGATCTGGGCGCCGCACCCGGCGGCTGGAGCTGGCAGCTCGCCCGCCACGGCATCCGCGTCACCGCGGTGGATAACGGCCCCATGGACCGCGCACTGCTTGCCGACGGGCTGGTGGAACACGTGCGCGCCGACGGCTACAACTGGCGACCCCGGGGCAAGGTGGACTGGATGGTGTGCGACATGGTCGACGCGCCCTCGCGGGTGGCCGCGCTGGTGGCCGGCTGGGTCGCGGAAGGGCGCTGCCGCCAGAGCATCTTCAACCTCAAGCTGCCGATGAAGAAGCGCGCCGAGGAACTGGAGCGCTGCCGCGGCATCATCAGCACGCGCATGAAAAAGGCCGGCCTGGCCTGGGATCTGCGCATCAAGCACCTCTACCACGACCGGGAGGAGGTCACCGCCTTCCTCACGCGCCGTGAGACGGACGGATAACCGGTTCGGCATGGGCCATCCAGTCCTGCGCTACGCCGCCCTCACCCGTCGCGCCCCCGGCAAGCGGCGCAACGAGGACGCCCTGCTGGTGGACCGCGCGCTGCGGGTGGCCTGGCGTGGCGGCGGCACGCTGAGCCTGGACCGCCCGCGGGTCCTGGCCGTGGCCGACGGTGTGGGCGGCTCGCCCTGCGGCCATCGCGCCAGCCGCACGCTGCTGGGACTGGCGCGCGGGCGCCTGCGGGAGCCCGATCCGACGGCCCTGGCCCACGCGCTGGAGGAAATGCAGGCGCAATACAGCCGCGGGATCGACAACCCCTCCTGCCGCGGCATGGCCACCACCCTCGTCGGCGCCGTGGTGACGGCCGGCCGTGCCTGCATATTCAACGTCGGCGACTCGCGCGCCTACTGGCTGGCGGGTGGGCAGGCCACACAACTCTCGCGCGACCATTCGTTGTTGCAGAAGCTGCTGGACGCCGGACAGGCGCAGCACGCGCTGCTGGCCCGGCCGGACATCGGCGCCATCGCCAACACCATCTACTCCGCCTTCGTCGCGCGGCCGGGCGAGTGCCTGCCGGCAATCCAGCTCGTGCCCCTGCCCGCCGCGCCTGCGGGCGCCCTGCTGCTGTGCAGCGACGGTCTCAGTTCCGTGGTGGGGGACGACGATCTGGCTACCCTGGCCAACGGCGAGGATCCCGCCGCCGACGTCGAACGCCTGTACCGGCGTGCCCGGGAATGCGGGTTCTACGACGACCTGACGTTCATCGTGGCGTCGTGGCCGGAACCGCCGGAAGATGCGGGAAGAACTTGGGGCGACAAGGACTTGGAAGCGTTATAATCTTCCACGCTGGTCTGCCGCCTGTTCTGGCGGCTTGGTCACCCTCCCGCAACATCTTCCGGCATGCACGTACAAAGTTTTCCGCCGGGATTGCCGGCCCGGAAACGGCCGGATGGAGACACACAACGCATGTCATTTGAATCGCTGGGCCTGCTTCCCGAACTCCTGCGCGCGGTGCAGGACGCCGGCTATACCGATCCCACCCCCATCCAGCAGCAGGCCATCCCGGTGGTGCTGGCGGGCCGCGACGTCATGGGCGGCGCCCAGACCGGTACCGGCAAGACGGCGGGATTCACCCTGCCACTGCTGCAGCGCCTGGCGCGCCACGCCAACACCAGCGCCTCGCCGGCGCGCCATCCGGTACGGGCGCTGCTCCTCACGCCCACCCGCGAACTGGCCATCCAGGTCCACGACAGCGTCAAGGAATACGGCAAGTACCTGCCGCTGCGCAGCACCGTGCTCTACGGCGGCGTGGACATCAAGCCCCAGAATGCCGACCTGATGCGCGGCATGGAGGTGGTGGTGGCCACCCCGGGGCGGCTGCTCGACCACGTCCAGGCGCGCACCATTTCGCTCAACCAGGTGGAAGTGCTGGTGCTGGACGAGGCCGACCGCATGCTGGACATGGGCTTCATCCCGGACGTGCGGCGCATCCTGGCGCTGCTGCCGGCGCAGCGCCAGAGCCTGATGTTCTCCGCCACCTTCTCCGGCGAGATCAAGAAACTGGCGGACACCATGCTGCGCGACCCGGTGCTCATCGAGGTGGCGCGGCGCAATGCCGTCACCGAGACCGTCACCCATCGCGTGCATGCCGTGGCGGCCGAGGACAAGCGGGCGCTGCTGGTGCACATCGCCCGTGCCCGCGATCTCAAGCAGGCACTGGTGTTCTGCAACACCAAGTTCGGCGCCAGCCGCCTGGCGGTGCACCTCACCCAGCAGGGCATCGCCACGCAGGCCATCCACGGCGACAAGAACCAGCAGCAGCGCCTGGAGGCGCTGGAAGCCTTCAAGAGCGGTCAGGTGCAGTTGCTGGTGGCCACGGACGTGGCCGCCCGCGGACTGGATATCGAAGACATGCCCTGCGTGGTGAACTTCGAACTGCCCTTCTCACCCGAGGACTACATACACCGCATCGGCCGCACCGGCCGGGCGGGCAACACGGGCGAGGCGCTGTCGCTGATGGCGCCGGAGGAACGCCCGCGCCTGGCGGACATCGAGAGGCTCATCAAGCGCACCATCCCGCTGGAAGTGCCCGACGGATTCGACGCCCACGCCGCCGCGCGGCAAGAGCGCGAAGCCCATCGCGCCCTGCGGCGCAGCCGCAGCGAAGGCGGCCAGAGGGAGGATGGACGGCGCGACGATGGACGCCGCGGCGGCGGGGAAGACACACGGCGCAGTGGCAGCGAAGGCCGGCGCGGCCCCGAGGATGGCCGCCGCAGCACGCCACCGCCAGTCGCTGCACGCTCCCCCGCGCCCGGCAGTTTCGACTTCAGCAAGCCCTACGAACCCGATCCTTCCGCAAGCGCCGTGGAGGAGACAGCGCCCAATGCGGCGACGGGCAGTAACGCCCTCACCGGCCAGGGCGAGCGCCCCAGCCCCCGCCGGCCGCAGCGCGAGATCCCCGCCCTGCTGGGTGGCACGCCAGGCCGCAAGTAAGCGGCCCCCCGGCCGGGGTGCCAACCCGCCGGAACCACCCGGCCGGCTCCGGGTCACAAGGCGCATGTGTCGCACACCGGGGGCCGGGCAGTCATGGCGCAATGGATCACAGGAATCGTGGCGGGAAACCGCCGTTGGCGTGAGGGACTGCATTCGCTGCAGGTGGATGCGGATCTGGCGCCCTTCACCGCCGGGCAGTTTGCGCGCCTCGGGCTGGTCATCGGTGACGAGGCGGTGGGACGGCCCTATTCGCTGGTCAATCCGCCCGCCCGGCGGCCGCTCGAATTCTTCTTCAACGTCGTCCCCACCTGCCCCCTGTCGCCACGCCTGGCGGCCCTGAAGCCGGGCGACGAAGTGCTCCTCGCCCCCCGCGCCAACGGCTTCCTGGTGATCCGGGAGGTACCGCAGGGGCGGCATCTGTGGCTGATCTCCACCGGCACCGGCATCGGGCCCTTCCTGTCCATCCTGCGCACCGACGAGCCCTGGCAGCGCTTCGAGCACGTCGTGCTGGTGCATGCGGTGCGCCATGCGGCGGACCTGTGCCATCGCAGCATCATCGAGGGGATCGTGGCGGCGCGGCCGGGCCGGATGAGCTTCGTGCCCTTCGTCAGCCGCGAGGCCACGGACTTCGCCCTTTCGGGGCGGGTGCCACAGGCCATTGCCGACGGCCGGCTGGAGGCGCGCGCCGGTCTGGCGCTGCAACCGGCCGACAGCCAGGTGGTGCTGTGCGGCAACCCGCAGATGGTGGATGAGGTGACCGCCACCCTGGAAGGCCGCGGCATGAGGAAGCACCGTCGCCGCGATCCCGGCCACATCAGCGTGGAAACCTACTGGTAGGGGGTCGCCGCGAGTCCGTCGGCGCCGCGCAAGAAAGGAACGGCCGCCCGGGGGCGGCCGTTCCTGCGTCCAAGATCACGAGCCCGGGCGGCGCTCGAACGAGGCGCAGCCTCCAAGCCGGCCCGATCCCGGCGCCACCTTCACGGCGGCTCAGCCGTTGAGTGCCTTGATGTGCTGGATCACCTCGTTGATGGCCTTCTGGGCGCTGCCGTAGAGCATGCGGGTGTTCTCGCTGTAGAACAGCGCGTTCTCGATGCCCGAATAGCCTGCCCCGCGCCCGCGCTTGATGCAGATGCAGTTCTGGGCGCGGTCGGCATCGAGGATGGGCATGCCGTAGATCGGGCTGCCCTTGTCGGTGCGCGCCACCGGGTTCACCACGTCGTTGGCGCCGATCACCAGCGCCACGTCGGCCTGCGGGAACTCGGCGTTGATCTCCTCCAGGTCGAAGATCTTGTCGTAGGGCACCCCGGCCTCGGCCAGCAGCACGTTCATGTGGCCCGGCATGCGGCCCGCCACCGGGTGGATGGCGAACTTCACCTCCACGCCGGCCTCCTCCAGCAGCTCCGTCATCTCCCATACCTTGTGCTGGGCCTGGGCCACCGCCATGCCGTAGCCAGGGATGATGAACACCCGCTGGGCGTAGCGCATCATGGCCGCCGCATCGAGGGCCGACACCTCCTTCATGGTGCCCTCGATGGCGCCGCCGGCCTGGGCCTCGCCGGTGATGGGGGTGAAGATGACGTTGGCGATGGGGCGGTTCATGGCCTTGGCCATGAGCTGGGTGAGCAGCGTGCCCGAGGCGCCGACCACGATGCCGGCGATGATCAGCGCCGGGTTGCCCAGCACGTAGCCCTCGAAGCCCACCGCCAGGCCGGTGAAGGCGTTCAGCAGCGAGATCACCACCGGCATGTCGGCGCCGCCGATGGGGTTGGTGAGGATCACCCCCAGCGCCAGCGACAGCAGGAAGAAGGCGATGAGCTTGCCGCCCGTGGGCTCCATGATGATGGCCAGGCCCAGGGCCACCGCCGCCAGCGCCAGCACCACGTTCACCGCGTTCTGCGCCGGCAGCCGGTGGGCCTTCTGCATGATGCCCTGCAGCTTGGCGAAGGCGATGCACGAGCCGGAGAAGGCCACGGAGCCGATGAGCGCGCCCAGCACCGCCAGCGTCGTGGCGGTGACGCCATGGACGTGGCCGCGGGCGAACTCCAGCGCCGCGATGCCCGCCGCCGCGCCGCCGCCCATGCCGTTGTAGATGGCCACCATTTGCGGCATGTCGGTCATCTTGACCACCTTGCCCGCCCACCAGGCAACGCCGCCGCCGATGACGATGGCGGCGATCATCCAGCCGAAGTTGTGCATGCCCGGCGAGAAGAAGGTCACCAGCGTGGCCGCCACCATGGCCACGCCCGCCCACTGGATGCCCTTCTTCGCCGTCACCGGCGAACTCATGGCCTTCAGGCCGAGGATGAACAGGACGGCGACGATGAAATACGAAGCGTCAATGAACCACTTGGCATCCATCATTTCGCTCCCTTGCCGGCGGCCTTGAACATGCCGAGCATGCGCTCGGTCACCACGTAGCCGCCGGCGGCGTTGGCCGCCCCCAGCAGCACGGCGAAGAAGCCGATGGCCACCTGCAGCGGATCGCCCGCATCCGCCTGGCCCAGGGACACCATGGCGCCCACCAGCACCACGCCGTGGACGAAGTTGGAACCGGACATCAGCGGCGTGTGCAGGATCACCGGCACACGGGAGATCACCTCGTAGCCGGTGAACGCCGCCAGCATGAATATGTAGAGTGCAGCAAAGCCTTCCATGGCTCAGATCCCCCCCAGTGCTTTCTTGACCCCTTCATGACGGATCTGCCCCTCGTGGGTGAGGCAGGCTCCGGCCAGCACCTCGTCGCTCCAGTCGAGCGCAAGCTGGCCGTCCTTGATGAAGGGGGAGATGAAATTGAACAGGTTCCTGGCGTACATCTCCGAGGCATGCACCGGCATGCCGCTGGGGATGTTGACGGGGCCGATGATGCTCACCCCGCCCACCTGCACCGTCTGGCCGGCCACCGTGCCGGCGACGTTGCCACCAGATTCCGCCGCCATGTCCACGACCACGGCGCCGTTTCTCATGCCAGCCACCATGGACTCGCTGACGATGAGCGGCGCGCGCCGCCCCGGCACGGCCGCGGTGGTGATGAGGGCATCCACCTGGGCGATGGCCTTGGCCAGCTTCTCGGACTGGCGCTGCTTCTCCTCCTCGGTCAGCTCACGGGCGTAGCCACCGGTGCACGCCGCCGACACGCCGGTGTCGACGAACTTCGCGCCGAGGGATTCGATCTGTTCCTTGGTCTCGGGGCGCACGTCGTAGGCCGTGACGATGGCCCCCAGCCGCCGTGCCGTGGCGATGGCCTGCAGGCCCGCCACCCCGGCGCCGATGACCATCACCTGGGCCGGGCGCAGCGTGCCCGCGGCGTAGGTCATCATGGGGAAGAACTTGGGCGACGCATTGGCCGCCATGAGCACGCACAGGTAGCCCGAAACCGCCGCCTGGGACGACAGGGCATCCATGCTCTGCGCCCGCGAAATGCGCGGGATCAGCTCCACGGCGAAGCTGGTGATGTTGCGGCTGCACAGCGCCTGCGCCCGCTCGGCGCTCTGGTAGGGCGCGAGGAAGCCCGCCAGCACCGTGCCGGGTGCCATGGCGGCGATCTCGTCCAGCGTCGGCGGCTGAACCTTGAGGATCACCTGCGCCTTGCCCAGCACCTCGGCTGCGCCCGACGCCATGGTGGCGGACGCGAAATCCGCATCGCGCAGGAAGCCCGCCTCGCCGGCCCCCGCCTCCACCAGTACCTGCGCACCCAGTGCGGACAACCGCTTGGCCACGTCGGGCACTACGGCCACCCTTCGTTCGCCCGCAGCCACCTCTCTGGGCACTCCGATGATCAGTCCCATAACTCCCCCTTTTTCCTGATGCGACTTGACGCTTGCCTGACGTAAACCGTTTTGTTTCGGGTTGGTGCGCGCCATGATACTGAATACGTCCGCGCGCTCAAAGCAGCGGCCCCATGGCATGCGTGCCCAGGTCAAGGGCCGGATGAGCCGAGGAACCGTTTTTTCGCGTGGGGAATCAGGCTCCGGCGGTCTCGATGTCCCCGCCTGGAGTCTTGCGGAAGAGTGCCATGGATGCGCCGCCGGGGCTGGGCCGGCGCCGTCAGAAGACGCGGGCCGGTCCGCAGGCGGCGGATCGCGTGCCCGGGGTGACATCCCGGCCAGCGCTGGTGATTCTCCCCGTTCCCCGCCGGGAAGGCCGGGGCGGCAGCCCGGGAAGACGATCGATTCGCCGGAGCGCGTGCGAGGAAAGCGCTCCGGAGCTTCATCGGCGTATCGGCGTGCGCGCCCCGATACCGGCGCCGCCTAGCAGCGAGGCGCCTTCCTTATCGCCCCCGCCGCGTACTTGCGCACGGCACCGACGAAATCCCCGCCCTCGTCGAACAAGGCCGGCCCGCCGGCACCGCGGATGACCCGCCGCACGCGCTCCACCATGGCCTGGGCGGCCCGCGGCGCCAGCCACGGCCCGAGGGATTCGGCCTCAAGGACTTGGGGAATCTGGTTGCCGACGCGGTCGATCTGGGCCGCCAGCCCCACCGTGCCATCCGCGAGACCACAGTAGCTCAGGTGCACCACCGTGCCCAATCCGTTGCCGATGGTCCAGGCTTCACGCGATGGTGTGTGGACGATGTCCTGCACATTCAACATTTGTTCTCCGTCGTTCCCGCACGGCCGATCTTCCCAACACCGCGCAACGCCGGGCGCCGTGCTCTCAACCCCGCACGCCCGCCGCAAACCGCCCCGCGGTTCCCGACAAGGGCATCGCCACTTCGCTATGGAGCGCCACTCCAGGGACCACGCGCCAGCCCGCCAAACCATCCATGTCCAATGCCGCCGGAACGGCGCGCGTGAATTCCGGATCCCACGGCACGCGCCCGACACGCGGGGGGTCACGCTCGGGCACGCCCTCTTTCGGCAGTACCGCCGCGACCAGCCTCAGGCCGCCGCCCGGAGAACCAGGGCCTCCGCCACGAATGGAGAACGGCGCCTGCCCGCCTGCGCGCGCCGCGGCCATTCTCAGCCTCACGGCGTCTCCCCGCTCGCGAATGAGGCAGTCCGGGTTTGGCACCAGCCCTTCCTCACCGGCAGTGCGACCCTGGTCCGGCCACCCGCCGGATCGAGTCAGCACCTCAGGGGGCACGATCGCGCCCCCCGCCCTTCCCGGGGGAAGGATCGTGCCGTGCAAACCCTTCGCCGCCTCCGCAGCACCGCGCCCATCTATCGGCAAACCTGACGACAACCACGCCTGGCGCACTGCCGTCCACGTCGCGTGGATGGCCATACCACCCGACAGCGCCAGCGTCATCGCCAGCGCCAGCGCCATCCTTGGAGGCCGCAGCGAGCCCACTTCGTACGCACCTTTCATGACCTCCCCCTTCTTGTACGCTGACGTGCAACGCCCGGGGCGCAGGCTTCGCGGCACTTGCGACCCGAGGGGTTCGCTGGGGAGACCGGTCCTCGTTCCATTTCCGTCGCCGGGCACACCCAATGCCACTTCAGTATGTCGATCAAGGCTGGCAAAGGAAAGTCGGACAAACACCTCAGATCCTGTAGGACGAATCCTACGAACGGCGCCACCCTCGAAGGACAGGTCCGCCGTTTTCCGCCGCCGACACAGCGTTTTCCGCCGGGAACATGACATCCGGAAAACCGTGACCGATACCGCTTGATGTACGCCCCGCGCCAAGGCATGATGGCGAGAATCCGGCCTCTTATCATACGAATAGCGTCGACAAGTCAATATGTTAGAAGCGATGTCGATCCTTACGGCATGTCGTCACGGCATTGCGCGGGCGCGTAGTGCGTGGTCCCGCAGACCCTTACGCGGCAATCCATCCGGGGCTTCGAGGGATCATTCACTCTCGCCGGCGTCGACGCGAACCGTACCGCCCCGGCGCGTGGCGGCAGGCCGTGCCGGCATCCCCGGCGCCACCGTGCCACGCTGCCGCGGCCACCGGTCCCGCCGCCAAGGGCGGCCGGAAATGCCCTGGGAGCATGCCCTTTGACAACAAACCCGCCGGCCGTCGAACAGCGCGTGTCCGAGGCGCCGCAGCGCCCCGGGAAGGCGTGGCGACATGGCACCGGGCAGGCGCCGCAGGCGAAGGCCGCCGACGCCCCGCCCCAGGCCGACCCCGGGCAACCCGCGGGGGCGGGGGCGCTGCAGGACAGCGAGCAGCGCTACCGCAACCTGCTGGATACCGCCAGCGAATGGGTGTGGGAAACCGACGAGCAGCATTGCGTCCGGTTTCTCTCCGAACGCTTCTCCGCCCTCACCGGCGTCAGCTTCGACGAAGTCGTCGGCCGCAGCATCCTGGATCTGGCGGCGCCGTCCGGCGACGGCGCCTTGCGGGAGACCCGATGCAGCCTGCTGGAGCGCCACGCCCCGTTCCGGGACGTGGTGTACCAGACCGCCTCCAGCGACCGCCAGGGAGAGCGCCAGTGGTTTCGCATGTGCGGCGATCCGCTGTTCGATGCCGATGGGCACTTCCGCGGCTACCGCGGCACCGGCACCGACGTCACCGCACAAGTACGCGCCGGCATCGCCCGGCGCGAAAGCGAGGAACGCCTGCGCCTGGCGCTGGGGGGCGCCCGCATGGGCACCTGGGACGTGGACCTGGCCACGGGGCGCGCCCGCGTCGACGCCACCGAGGCGCGGCTGCTCGGCCTCGAGTCCGTGCCGGAGACATTTTCGGCCGATGATTTCTACGACAGGGTGCTGGCGGAGGACCGGGACATCCTGCGCACCAAGGTGCGGCGCGCCGTGGAGACCGGCGGCGACATCGATGCGTGGTTTCGCGTGCGCCATCCCCGCGGCGGGGAAATCCGCTGGATCGCCCAACACGGCACCGTGGTCCGCGACCACTCCGGCCAACCGCTGCGCCTTCTGGGGGTGAGCGCGGACATCACCGAGCGCATGGTGGCCACCGAGTCGCTGCGTCGGCGCATGGAGGCGGAGCACCTGATCTCGGGGATATCCACCCGCTTCATCAACGTGCCCCCCGGCCGCCTGGACGAGGTCATCGATGGCGCGCTGGCGACCATCGGCCACTTTGCCGAAGGCGATCGCTGCCAGATCTACCAGTTCAGCGGCGCCCCGCAGACGCTTCATCGGACGCACCTCTGGGCCGCGGCAACGGAATGCTCGTTGCTGGGCAGTTGCCCCCGGACCCTGCAGGCGGAAGATTTCCCGTGGCTGTGGTCACAACTGCGCAACGAGGGGCAGTTGCGCCTGGCGCGGCTGGAAGACCTGCCCCCGGAAGCCGCCCCGGAGCGGCATCATTTCGAGACCCACGGCATTCGGTGCGTTCTGGCCGTGCCCCTGGCCCAAGGCAGCACGCTGCTCGGAATGCTGTGCCTGGTGTCGTCACGTCCCCATGCCCTGCGCGCCGACGAAGGCATCCCCCTGCTGCGCAACGTGGCGGCCATGGTGGCGGGTGCCCTGGCCCACGAGCGCAACGAAGCACTGCTGCGGGAAAACGAGGAACGCTGGCGCGGACTGATGGAGCACCTGCCGGCCGCCATCATCGGTTACGGTCCCGACGGCATCGCGCGCTACTGGAACCGGGCCGCAGAAGCACTGTACGGCTACAGCGCCGCCGAAGCCGTCGGGCGGTACCTGGGTGAACTGATCGTTCCCCCCGAACTGCAGGACGGGTTCCGCCAGGCCCTGGACGCAGCGGCAGCATCGGGCGAATCCGGCGAGTTCATGCCGGCGGGCGAGGTGTCCCTGTTGCGCAAGGACGGCGAGCGGGTCTTCGTTCATGCGACCCACACCGTGCTGCGCACGCCCGGACACGCCCCGGGCCTGTTTTGCATGCATGTCGACCTGTCCGATCGTCGGCGCATGGAAAACGCCCTGCGCCAGAGCCAGGCCACGCTGCGGAGCTTCTACGATCACTCGCCCTTCCTCATGGGCGTGGGGGAAGTCGAGGGCAACACACCCCGGGTGATCCACGCCAACCTCGCCGCGGCACGCTTCCTCGGCCTGCCCGCGGAAATGCTGAACGGGCGCACCGCCGCCGAATTGGGCGCCTCGCCCGAAATCACCCGCCTCTGGCTCGAACAGGCCCGTTCCGCCTGGCGCACGGAGACACCGGTGCGCTTCGAATACCCGCACAGGACGCCTGCGGGGCGGCGCTGGCTCTCCGTTACCGTGGCCTTCATCGGTCTCGCCGACAGCGGCCTGCCCCGCCTCAGCATGGTGGCCGAGGACATCACCGAAAAGCGCCGTGCGGACCAGGATTTGCGCAGCCTGGCCCTGTTTCCGGAAGAGAATCCTTCACCGGTCCTGCGCATCTCCCGCGCCGGACAGGTGCTCTTTGCCAACCGCGCCGCCACGGATGCCTGGCACTGCCCGGCTGGGCGGCCGAGGCCGGACTTCCTTCAGCCGACGGTGGAATGCGCCCTGGCCGACGGCGTGCAGCGGCATTTCGAGGCCGAATGTTGCGGCCGCCAGTATTCCGTGGTGGTGGCCCCCATCTCGCCGCGCGACTACGCCAACGTCTACGCCCTGGACATCACCACCCGCAAGAATGCCGAGGAAGCGCTGCGCCAGAGCCAGGAGCGCTACCGCGTGCTGTTCGAGCGCTCTCCCGTGGCCATCTGGGAAGCCGACTGCTCCGCGCTGAAGACACGGTTCGACCGCATGCGGGCCGCTGGTGTTACCGACTGGGAAGCACATTTCGCGCACCACCCTTATGCCCTGGCACGGTGCGCGGCGCAGGTGCGGATATCCCGTGTCAACCAGACCAGCGTGGGTTTCTTCCAGGCGCCCAGCGCGGAAGACCTCAAGACCCACCTGCGGCGTTACTTCCGGGTGGATTTCCGGAACGCACTTGCGAATGACGTGGTGGCCCTCGGCCAGGGCCGGACCGAGTTCCACAGCGAAATCGCGGTGCGTCGCATTGACGGCCAGCGCGTGACGCTCAGCATGCGCCTCGCGGTAATGCCCGGGCACGAACAAAGCCTGCGCCGCGTGCTCATTTCCTTCCTGGACATCAGCGATCGCATCCGCGCCGAGGAGGTGCTGGCCCGCGCCCGCGACGAACTGGAACTGCGCGTGATCGAGCGCACCCGCGCCCTGCAGGCCGAGGTGGAGGAACGCCGGCGCGTCGAGGAACAGTTGCGCCGGCTCTCGGCCCACATCCAGAAGAGCGTGGAGGACGAGCGCAGCCGCATCGCCCGGGAGCTGCACGACGAACTGGGCGCCGCTCTCACGGTCATCCGCATGGGCCTGAGCCTGTGTGCCGAGGAAGACAACGACGGGGTCGAAGCGGCGGGCGAGCGGCTACACGGCCTGATCCGCAGCGTGGACGCCACCATCCAGGCCACCCGACGCATCTGCACCGAACTGCGCCCCAGCCTGCTGGACAACTTGGGCCTGTGGGCGGCCATCGAATGGCTGGCCGAGGACGTGGGCCGCAGGACCGGCCTGCGCTGCACGACGGACGTGAACGGCACCGGCGTCGAGCCGGACGCGGCGCGCGCCACGGCCGTGTTTCGCATCGTGCAGGAAGCCGTCACCAACGTCATGCGGCACGCCGGTGCAACGGCCGTGGAGATTCGCGCCCGCGCCGACAACGGTTCCATCATCATCGAGGTGCGCGACAACGGCTGCGGCATACGCGCGGAGGACCTGGACAAGGCGGGTTCCTTCGGCATTGCCGGCATCCGGGAGCGTGCCCGAGCCTTCGGCGGCAGCGTCGACATCGGCGGAAGTGCCGGCGCCACGACGCTGCAGGTACGCATGCCGATCGCCGGGGCAGGGACATGAGAATACTGGTCGTCGACGACCACGCCGTGGTGCGCGAAGGCCTCCATCGCATCCTGGCGCGGCTGCCCGACCCCGTGGAGACGGGCGAGGCGGCCAACGCCGCGGAGGCCCTGCATCTTCTGGGCACCCGGTCCTGGGACGCCGTGCTGCTGGACATCGCCCTGCCCGGCAGGTCGGGAATAGACGTCCTCAAGCAACTGGCACGCGTGGAAGGCGCGCCGCCGGTGCTGGTGCTGTCAAGCTTCCCGGAGGAGCAATACGCGGTGCGGCTGCTGCGCGCCGGCGCCATGGGCTACCTCAACAAGGAGGCGGCGCCCGACCAGTTGCTCACGGCCATCCGCATCGTCACCAGCGGCCGGCGCTACATCAGCAACCGCCTGGCGGCGGAACTGGCCGCCAGCCTCGGGGCGGACTGGAACCGGCCGACGCACACCACCCTGTCCGACCGGGAATTCATGGTGCTGCGGCTGCTCGCCTCCGGACGCACCATCAGCGAGATCGCCCGCCAGGCGTCGCTGAGCGTCAAGACGGTGAGCACCTACCGTTCGCGCCTGCTCGAAAAACTGGGGCTGAACAACACGGTGGAACTGATCACCTACGCCGTCAAGAACAACATGGTGGATTGACGCGGCATGGCCTGCGGTTGCGCCGACCCGGCGGCGCAGTCCGCGTTTCCACTGAGTGGCGCAGTCCGCGTTTCAACCGACCGGCGCAGTCCGCGTTTCAACCGACCCGGCAGCCCGCCGAGATCATTTGCGCCGCGCCACCCCCGGGGGCGTCAGCCTGCCGGTGAGCGGCTTTTGTGCAGCCGCGGCGGCGGGGGCGGTCGCGGCGGCGGGGGCGGTCGCGACGGGCGGGGTCGGCACAGGCTCGGCGGACACTTCCCTGAGCTTCAGGATGACCAGCGAAACATTGTCGCCACCGCCCCGCGCCCTGCCCCGCGCCCGCTCCATCAGCACTTCCGCAGCCGCCCGCGGGGGGTGGGAGGACAGGATGCTGCCCAGTTCGAACTCCGAGAAATAGGTCCACAGCCCGTCGGAACACAGCACGAAGCTGTCCTGCGCCTGCAGCGGCTCGACCTCGCCGAAATCCACCTGAGGCTCGCGATCGCCCCCCAGGCAGGTGTAGAGCATGCTGCGCTGCGGGTGCGCCAGCGCCTGGTCCTCCCGCAATGCGCCCATCTCCACCAGTTGCGCCACCATGGAATGGTCGCGGGTGCGGCTCATGAGCCTGTCGCCGCGGAAGTGGTAGATGCGCGAATCGCCGCAATGGGCCCAGTCGGCCCGCCCCGGCTGCAGCAGCAGCGCCGCGGCAGTGGAATGGGGATGCGTCTGGCTGGTGTAACTGGCCAGGTTGATGATCACGTGGGCCTCGTCCATCATGGCGCGCAGCGCCTGCTGGGGAGTCTCGGACGCCGGAGCGAAGGTGTCCAGGGCCTCCCGCGCCTTGTGCACCACCTGGTCGGAGGCAATGCCGCCGCCGCTGAAGCCGCCCATGCCGTCGGCCACCACCGCCAGCAAGGTGCCGGGCAGCCGCGGATGGGGCAAGAGCGCGACGCGGTCCTCCTGCTCGTCGCGGTCACCGATGTGCTGGGCGACGCAGGATTCCACCTGCAGGGAAACCGAAGCCATCTCGCTGTTTTCGGACGCGTTGATCGAGGTGAAATTGTGCACTGAACAGGACGACTGCCGAACGTGAAATCGGTCACGCCCAGCCTTCATGCTAATTCACATCGATGGGCAAAGGGAGGCTGGTGTGTGAGCGGGCTTGCCCGCGATCCGCCGCGGCAATCGCGGGCAAGCCCGCTCACACACCTGTTCCCGTCACTCTTCTCCTCTTACGCGGCGCTCCCGCTCGCGCAGCACCTTGCGCTGTACCTTGCCGGTGGTGGTCATGGGCAGTTCGGCGATGAACTCGATGGCCCGGGGGTACTCGTAGGGTGCCAGCCGGCCGCGCACGTGTTCCTGCAGGCTGGCTTCCAGTTGCGCCGACGCAACGTGCCCCGGCGCCAGCACGATGAAGGCCTTGACGATGGTGCCCCGGGTCGCATCCGGCGCGCCGATCACCGCGGCGTTGGCCACCGCGGGGTGTTTCACCAGGCAGTTTTCCACCTCCGCCGGGCCGATGCGGTAACCGGCGCTCTTGATCACGTCGTCGGAACGGCCCTGGTACCAGAGGTAGCCGTCCTCGTCCATGATGGCCGTGTCGCCGGTGCGGGCCCAGGCCCCAGCGGCGCGCGCCTGCCCTTTGTGCCGCCCTCCTTCGGTGTCGCCCTCGCCGATGTACTTGGCGCGGGTGGCGCCGGGGTTATTCCAGTATTCCAGCAGGAACACCGGGTCGTCGTTGCGCCGCACGGCGATCTCGCCCGCCCCGCCGCGGGGCAGCTCGTGGCCTTCGTCGTCGATCACCGCCACCTCGTGGCCGGGATAGGGCCGGCCGATGGAACCGGGCTTGACGGGGTACACCGACGAGCAGTTGCCGACGATGTAATTCACCTCGGTCTGGCCGAACATCTCGTTGATCGTCACGCCCAGGGCTTCCCGTGCCCAGTCGATGAGGGTGGCCCCCACCGGCTCCCCGGCGCGGGTACGCACGCACCCGTAGCGCGTGGACGCGCGCTCAAGCAGCGGCTCCCACTCCAGCACGCCGGCTTCCCGCGCCCCGTCGACACCGATGATGTGGCACAGCCCGGGCAGGCGCTCGCGCAACGGCCACAGCCTGGGCAGCGTGGAGGCATCGACGATGGCCACACTGGCCGCGCTGTCGTGCAGGCGGTATTCCAGGGCATCCGGGCCAAAGAGGTGGGACAGGGGCACGGCCACCGCCCCCATCTGGTAGCAGGCGACGTGGGCGATGCCCGTCTCGGCCCGCTGCGCCATGACGATGGCCACCCGGTCGCCGCGACCGACGCCCAGCCCCGCCAGGGCGTTGGACAGGCGGTTGGCCTCGCGCTGGATGTCCCGGAACGACCAGGCGCGCAGGGCGCCCTGTTCGTCCTCGGTGTACAGGGCGAAGCGGGCGCGGTCCTGCGCCCAGCGCCCGCAGCAGTCCCAGGCGATGTTGTAGTACCCGGGCACCTGCCAGCGGAAGCCGGCCCGCAGGGCGTAGTAGTCGGGGGCGTGGGGGTTCGGGTACATGAGCGATCCTTCCGCGCGGCAACCCCGGCTTCTTCAGGGCAGCCCGCTCACCGCAATATCAACAGCCCCGGCGGCGCCGGTGCAGGCAGGGCGCCTCCACCAAGTCCCCGGCGAACCACCGGACAGTATTCACGGCTGGAAAAAGCCCACTCCGGCACGCCGGGCCGCTTGCGCCAGCGCGCCGTCCTTGCAGGCGATGGGAAACTGGAGACGTAGTGCCAGTTCCAGATAGGCCGCGTCGTACGTGCTCAGACCGAATTGCAGGGCCAACATCAACACCGACGCCGGGTTCTCGTTCAACCCGTGCACCTCAATGCCCAGGGCCGCGATGTTGTCGAGGACCGCCCGGGACCCCGCCTCGTCAACAGCGCGGCACAGACGCGCCCGCCGTAGCACATTGGCAAACTCCAGCACCCACAGCGCAGGCGCATGAAGCGACGTCGTCCGCGCGGCATCCAGCACGGCCTCGGTGTAGGTGGTGGCTTGGGAGGCCGCCCACCAGCCGGTGACCACCGAATTGTCCACGACGAAAGCCATCAGTCACGGCCTTCCGACTGAGCGGCGGCCACATCGAAGTCGAGACGGATGTTCTGGCGTAGCTTGCGCAGGTTTACCAGTGCCTGGGCAGCGGTGAGCACGCCGGACGGCCTGCGGCGTTCGAACAGCAGCCTGAGCCCCTCCTCGATGGCGGCAGTCTGGCTTATGTCGTGGCTGGCACAGTATTCGGTCAGTTGCTGGCGCAGCTCGGGGGTGATGCGCGCCGAAACGGGAGAAGCCATGGGAGGCACCGCCATCCTGTAATACAGATGGCGGAAGTGTATTACGTGACCGGGGACAAATCCACGATTCCCGGCTCCGACGCACCGGCCATCCAGACCGTTACCCAAACGAGCGCGGCGTCGAAATGCGCCGCCGCAGCGGGCGAGAGCCCATCGCCGAGTTCGAAGGACTCGCCACGGATGGCCAGCAGCCAGGTGGGCGGCGGGTCTTCGTCCGTCACCTCGCACAGCACCTGGAGCACCGCCCGGGGCGACATGGCGTGGGTGGAGAAGGTGGCGTCGTGCGCCGCACCGATGGCTTCCAGGGTGAACGGCGCCTCGGCCTCGACACTGGCATCGACGAACAGCACTCGGGCGCGCCCCTGCAGGTCCAGGGCGTGCTCCACCTGCAACTGGAAGTCGGTGAGGCATTCCACGGCGCCCCACTCCGGATGTTGCGCCGCCAGCGTCTGGATGCGCTCCACGAACAGCGGCCCGAGGGCATCGTCGCCGCGGCTGGGGTTGCCCCAGCCGAAGACCAGCGTGGGGGCGAGCGGCTCCCCTGCGGCCGGGGCGCTCATTGGTGCACCCGCGCGCTACGCGCGGTCCCGCCAGGCGGGACTTCGCCCTCCCTGGGGCGGCCCGGCGGAAGGCTCATGTCGCGCTGCACACGCCCCGGGCGTCGCGCAGCATGCGGTCGATGACGGTGCCCTCGGCGTCTTCCAGCGTCACCTCCAGCGGCATCTGCCCGAGGGCGTGGGTGGCGCAGGACAGGCAGGGGTCGAAGGCGCGGATGGCCACCTCGATGTGGTTGAGCAGGCCCTCGGTCAGTTCGCGCCCGTCCAGGTATTGGCGCGCCACCTGGCGGATGGCCTCGTTCATGGCCTGGTTGTTGTGGGTGGTGGAGACGATGAGGTTGGCGCGGATGATCTGGTCGTCCTCGTTCACCCGGTAGTGGTGGATGAGGGTGCCGCGCGGCGCCTCGATCACGCCCACGCCGCGCGTGCCTCGTTCGCCGCGGGTGACCAGGTCGTCGCCCAGGAGGTCATCGTCATGGAGCAGGTCCTTGATGCTTTCCGCGGCATGGAGCATCTCGATCATGCGCGCCCAGTGGTAGCCCAGGGTGGCGCCGGCCGCCGAGCCGTCGTCGAAGGCCATGAACTCCTGGCGCTCCCGGTCGGCCAGGGGCGTGGGGATGAAGTCGCAATGGGTGACGCGGGTCAGCGGGCCCACCCGGTACCAGCCGTCGTCCGAACCGAGCGCGCGCAGGAAGGGGAACTTCATGTACGACCAGGGCTTCACGTCCTCGAAGATCACGTCCCAGTAGCGGCTGTAGTCGAAGTGGTCGAACAGCGTCGCGCCGTCGGCAGCGCGGGCGCGCAGCCCGCCGTGGTAGAGATCCATGGCGCCGTCGGCCCGCACCAGGCACATGCCGTGGGCGCGGAAGCGGCCGAAGTCGCGGTAGCGCGCCAGGTTGTCCTCGAACAGCTTGCGGATCAGCGCGATGGCCTCCCGGCTCCAGGCCATCATGGGGTAGATGTCCTTGAGCAGGGCGTCGCGCTCCTCCCGGGTGAGCGACTTGTTGACGCCCCCCGGCACCGAGCCGGTGCCGTGCACCCGCTTGCCCGCCGTCATGCGGATCACTTCCTGGCCGAACTTGCGCAGCAGGATGCCCTTCTTCGCCAGCTCCGGGTTGGCGGCGGCCACACCGACGATGTTGCGCGTGGCCACGTCCGAGTCGAAGCCGAACAGCAGGTCCGGCGACGACAGGTGGAAGAAGTGCAGCGCGTGGGACTGGAGGATCTGGCCGTAATGCATCAGGCGGCGCAGCTTCTCGGCGGTGGGGGTGAGGGTGCGGGCGCCCACGATCATGTCCATGGCCTTGGAAGCAGCCAGGTGGTGGGACACGGGGCAGATGCCGCACAGGCGCTGCACCATCACCGGCGCCTCCCAGTAGGGCCGGCCCTGGATGAAGCGCTCGAAGCCGCGGAACTCGACGATGTGCAGGCGCACCTGATGCACCCGGTTGTCGTCGTCCAGCAGCAGGGTGACCTTGCCGTGGCCCTCCACCCGCGACACCGGGTCGATGGCCACGCGCTTGAGGTTCTCGGGATGGGCGGCGGTTTCCAGTTCGAATGCCATGCATGGGCTCCCGTCGGTCAATCGTAATGCAGCAGGCCGTGGGCCAGATGCGGCGTGCGTCCGGCCACCAGGTCGGTGAGGAACTTCCAGATGGCGTCGGCCGGCGGCGGGCAGCCGGGCAGGAAGTAATCCACCTTCACGACCTCGTGGATGGGATGCACCTTGTTCAGCGGCAGCGGCAGTTCCGGGTCGTTGGGAATGCCGCCGTGGGCCAGGCCCAGTTCGGTGTGATAGACCTCTTCCAGGATGTCGCGCAGGTCCAGGTGGTTGCGCTGCGCCGGCAGGCCGCCGTTGACGGCGCAGGCGCCCATGGCCACCAGGGTCTTGCAGTGCTTGCGGAACTCCCGCAGCACGTGGACGTTCTCGGCGTTGCACACGCCGCCCTCGATGATGCCCAGGTCGCACTGCCCCACCTCCTTGATGTCGGTGATGGGCGAACGGTCGAACTCCACCACCTCCAGCAGCGTGAGCAGGCGCTCGTCGATGTCCAGGAAGGACATGTGGCAGCCGAAGCAGCCGGCCAGGGAGGTGGTGGCCACACGCAGTTTGCCGCTCATCGCGCCTCCTCCTCATGCTTGACCGGCACCACGTCCACCACGCTTGCGGGCGCCGGGTCGTACTTGCGGCGGCCGATGGGTACGGCGAAACCACGCCGCTTGGGCAGGATGACCCCCACCGGGCAGATGTTCGCAGCGCGGTCGGTGGCGGCGAAATCCGTGTCCGCCAGCCGGCCGGACTCGTGATTGACGATGAGGTGGGAGCGGATGCCCCGTCCCGACAGGGCGAACACGTTCTTGCCGTCCGCATCGCGGCTGGCGCGCACGCACAGGGCGCACAGGATGCAGCGGTTGAAGTCCAGCAGCGTCTCGGGATGGGAGGCGTCCACCGGCCGGTCGGGGTAGAACATGTCGAAGTGGGGCGTCATCATCCCCATTTCGTAGGCCGTGGCCTGGAGCAGGCAGTTGCCGCTCTTCTCGCAGGAGGGGCAGAAATGGTTGCCTTCCACGAACAGCATCTGCAGCAGCGTCTGGCGCCGTCCGTCCAGGTCCGGCGTGCGGTTTTCCACCGCCATGCCGGGCTGGGCGGCAACGGTGCAGGCGGCCACCAGGCGGCCGTTGGCGCGCACGGTGCACAACTTGCAGGAGCCGTGGGCCTCGAAGTCCGGGTGCCAGCACAGGTGGGGAATCCAGCGGCCGGCGGCCTGGGCCGCCTGCATCACCGTCTGGCCGGGGGCAAAGGGAACGTCCTCGCCGTCCAGGGAAAAGGTCTGGGTCTCGCTCATCCTGGAAACCTCAGTTGGACGCGCCCGATGGTGCGTTCGGGCGGGTGGCTGGCGCGAAGCGACGACGCAGCAGGCTCATGCCTGCAAGGAGGAGCGACAAAGCCAGGCACCCACCCGGACGCGCCAGCGGGCGCGTAGCGCGCCCACCCACCGGGTGAGGCGGATGGATAGCAGGAACGCCAGTATTCACATGGGGTTGCAGGTGAAAACAAGCGGTCAACTGAGGTTTCCAGGATCATGGTTCCGGGCACCCGCGGGGGCGCGCTCCAGGGTTAGGCAACGTTGGAGAGGTGGGCGGCGGCGTCGTCGCGGCCGGTCATCTGCCGCGCCTGGGACAGCGCGGCGTCCAGATCGAAAGCCGGTTCGAACGCCAGGGACTTGATGCGCCGCTCGTAGGCGGGGCGGAACTTCTCCAGCGTATCGAACACCGGGTTGCAGGCGGTGTTGCCCAGGCCGCAGTGGCTGGTGCCCTGCATCAGACGGTGGAGCTTGAACAGCTCCTCCAGGTCGTAGGGCGAGCCGTGCCCCGCCGCCACCTTGTCCATCAGACGCGCCACCAGCGCGGTGCCGACCCGGCATGGCGTGCAGAAGCCGCAGGATTCGTGGGCGAAGAAATGGGCGAAGTTGCGCGCCGTCTCGAACAGGTCGCGGGAGTGGTCGAAGACCATGAAGGCGCCCGCGCTGGGCACATCCTCGAAGGCGATGCGGCGGCCGAATTCGTGGTCCGCCAGGCATACGCCGGAAGGCCCGGAAACCTGTACCGCAAGGGGCTCGTGGGCGCCGCAGTCGGCCAGCACCTGGGCCACGGTGACGCCGAATGGGTATTCGTAGATGCCCGGCCGGGTGCAGTCGCCGGACACGGACAGCAGTTTGGTGCCGGCGGACTTGCGGGTGCCCAGGGCGGCGTACCAGGCACCGCCGTGTTTGGCGACGAGGCAGGCGGCGGCCAGGGTCTCCACGTTGTTCACCGTGGTGGGCCGGCCCAGGTAGCCGTGGGTCACCGGGAACGGCGGGCGGATGCGCGGGCGGCCGGGCTTGCCTTCCAGCGACTCGATGAGCGCCGACTCCTCGCCACAGATGTAGGCGCCGGCGCCCAGGTGGATCTCGATGTCGAAGGCGAAATCGCGCCCGAGGATGCCCGCACCCAGCAGCTTCTGCGCCCGGCGCCTTGCCAGCACGGTCTCCAGCGGCTCCAGCAGGTGGCGGTACTCGCCCCGCAGGTAGAGCAGGCCGAGACTTGCGCCCACCGCCAGGCCGGCGATGGTCATGCCCTCGAACACCAGGTCGGCGTGGCTCGTCAGGAGCACCCGGTCCTTGAAGGTGCCCGGCTCGCCCTCGTCGGCATTGCAGACCACGTAGCGGACATCGGCTTCGGCGCCGCGGCAGGCGGCCCATTTCTGGCCGGTGGGAAAGCCGGCGCCGCCGCGTCCGCGCAGGCCGGCAGCCTTCACCTCGTCCAGCATCGCCGGCGCGCCGCGCTCCAGGGCCGCGGCCAGGGCTGCGCCCGGCGTCAGACCGTGGCCCAGCAGGACGTCGCTGCGGCGGATGTTGTCTTCGACCTGGAAGTATTCCTCCGGCCACCCCAACACCGGGGTGCCGGCGCGCACCAGTTCCACGATCTCGTCTACCCGCTGCGGCGTCATGCGCGTCACCGCCCGGTAATTCACCAGCAGGGCCGGCCCCTGGTCACCCATGCCGGTGCAGGAGGTGGTATCCACGCTCACCAGGCCGTCCTCGGACACGCGCCCCGGTTCCAGCCACAGCTTGCGGCACATGGACTGCATCAGCTCCGTGCTGCCCAGCATGCGGTCGGTGATGTTGTCGCTCCACAGGATGCGGTAGCGCCCCATGGGCCGGGTGTGGAAGAAGCTGTAGAACTCGGCGGTGGCCTGCACACGGGCGCGCGGCCAGCCCACTGCGGCGGCGATCGCGGTGATCACCTCGGGGGGCAGCCATCCGAGCGTCTCCTGGGTTTCGCGCAGGATCTGCATCAGGCGCGTGCCGTCGCGTCGGTGACGCTCGAGGATGGGATTGAGGAGGGTGGAGGGCATCGGATCTTCTCCTGGTCTGCCGGGCTGCCGGAAAGCGGATATAACGGACGGCAATGACGGTTTGTCCAGCCCGCCGCGCCACATCGGGCATCACGCGTGCTGCCATCGGCCTTCGGACGGCATTTTACGACCGCCCGTGCCATGCAGGACATGATTTACCCAAGATGATACCGAAATGGCCCGGGCGTGACCACGACGAACGTCAAACGGCGACGAGTTGGGAGCATGGTGCAGGGCACCGCCCCGCAGCCATGGCTGCGGTGACGGCCGCCCCGCCAGGGATTACTTGAGTACCTGGAACAGGTTGTTGAAGTCGTCCGTCCACGTCCCCAGGCCAGGGATGGGCCGTATCGGGGTGGTGCGGCGGCGGATGGATTCCTGCTCCAGCACTTCCCGGCGGCTGGCCACCAGCATCCAGTCGGTGTCGCGCAGGGCGGGGTTGTCCGTCTGGTCGTGGATGAGCACGGCATGGAGCCCGCGGGCGGCGGCGATCTTCTCCACCACCGGGGGCAGCCACAGGAAGCGGTTGGTGAGGTGGAAGGCGACGATGCCGCCGGGCTTCATGTGGCGAAGATAGACGTCCATGGCCTCGGCGGTGATGAGATGCACCGGCACCGAATCGCCGGAGAAGGCATCCACCGCCAGCACGTCGAAGTCCTGGGGCGCCTCCCGCTCCAGGGACAGGCGGGCATCCCCCAGCACCTTCTCGATGCGCGCCGCGCTGTCGCGCATGAAGCTGAACTCGCTCTCGGCCAGTTCGAACACCTGGGGGTTGATCTCGTAGATGCGGTAGGTGTCGCCCGGCTGGCCGTAGACGGCCAGGGTACCCGCTCCCAGTCCGATGAGGCCCACCTTCTTGTTGCGCGGCTCGGTGGCGGCGATGGCCAGGCCGATGCCGGCGGTGCGCCCGTAGTAGGCGGTGGGCTCGCGGCGCCGTTCGGGGGCGAGGAGCTGCTCGCCGTGCTTGACGGAGCCGTGGTAGAGCTGGCGCACGTCCTCGCCGGGATTGTCGCGGTGCGAATCCAGGCTCAGCAGGGTGCCGTAGAAGTTGCGCGCGATGCGCCGACTGCCCTCGAAATCGTCCGTGACCTGCGCGTACAGGGTCCAGCCGCACAGCGCCGCCAGCGCCGCCGCCGCCATCACCAGCGTCCTGCGCTCCCGCAGCAACACCGTCGCGAGCAGCGCGGTCACGACGAATCCGATGCCCAGCTCATAGTAGGCCGGCAACACCCGCGGCGCCACCAGCCCCACGGCCACGCCGCCCAGCGCCCCGCCCAGCGACACCATGAGGTAGAAGCGCGTCAGGTGGCGCGGGCCGGGGCGCATGCGCGCCAGCTCGCCGTGGAAGAACATGCAGGAGAAGAACAGACCCGCGGCATAGAGCGGGATGGCGACCTTGATGTCGCCGCCGATGGACCCGTCCTGCAGGCCCCAGGCGCACAGCGCCAGCAGCGCCGCCGTGGGCAGGAGGAAGACCGACCGCCGATACCAACGGTCGCTCTCGAAACACAGCACGAAAGTAAACAGGTAGATGGTCAGGGGCAGCAGCCACAGGAAGGGAATGGCGGCGATGTTCTGGGTGATGTGGTTGGTGATGGCCAGCAACAGCCAGGAACCCATGGCCGCCGGCGCCAGCCACAGCAGGTAGTCGCGGGCGGCGGGATCCCAGTCGCCCTCCGGCTCGTGGCGCGGCGAGTGGCCCTCGGGCGGCAGGGCATGGACGTGGCGCAGGAAGAACAGCCCCGCCACCGCGCACAACACGACAAACACCCCATACCCCAGCGACCAGGCGTGGGCCTGCCCCACCAGGGCAGCCTGCGGCTCGATCAGGAAGGGGTAGCTCACCAGCGCCACCAGGGAGGCCAGGTTGGACAGGGAAAAGTAGCGATAGACGTGGGCACCCAGCTCGGCACGGGCCACCCAGGACTGGATCAGCGGCCCCGTGGTGGACAGCAGGAAGTAAGGCAGGCCGATGGTCGCCAGCAGCAGGCCCAGGATCAGCAGCGTCGGATCCTCGCTGCCCACGGGCTTCCAGCGCGCCTCGGCGACGATGGGCAGGAAGGCCAGGCTGGCCGCCAGCAGCGTCACATGGACCACCACCTGGCGCCGCGCCACCAGGCGGCGCGAGATCCAGTCCGAATACGCATAGCCCGCCAGCAGCACCACCTGGAAGAACACCATGCAGATCGCCCACACCGCCGCCGAGCCGCCGAACCAGGGCAGGATCTGCTTGGCGATCAGCGGCTGGACGAGAAACAGCGAAAAGGCGCTGGCGAAGATGGTGCCGGCGAAGAGGAGGGTGGACAGGGCGGGCATATTCGATTTCTCTCGGACCGGCCCGGGCGGGGCCGTGGCGCAACAGGTTACATCCATTTCGCAAGCCCGGGGGCATCGCGCCCGCGCTTGAAATGCGCCCCCAGGTCGGCAACACCACCCTGGCGTGGCTGACGTTTGCCGGTCTGCCCTACCGCGACCTGGAGAACTCCGCCACCCAGGCCCTGTCCCTGGAAGACCCCCGCTTCAGCTCGATGCCGACGCCGAAGTGGGCCTGCTGCTGGAAGGCCGCGACGGCCTGCACGCGGTGGAGGTGAAGACGTCCCGCGCGGTCTCGCCGCACCTGGGGCGCACCCTGCGCGCCATCCTCGCCGATACCGGTGCGCGCACCGCCGCCGTCATCGACCAGGGAGCGGGCGTGGAACCCCTGGCCGCGGGCATCGAACAGCGCGGATTCGACGCCGCCCGGCAATGGCTTCCGGGCTGAGGTGGGGCAGGAGCTGACGCCAGTGGCGTTACCGTGAAACGAGTTCTCACCGGGACGGACCGTGCCAGCCGAGCCGCCGGTGGCGGCAACGATCGGCGCCCGCGGGGCGCCCTATGCAATTCCTCCCCAACAATTGCCTCTCCTGCGCGAATGAGTTGGCATTTTGGTTGCGGCCGTAGGCCGCGTTATGAGCCATGGGCGTCGCGCCGGGGGGAGTTCCATCCTCCGGGGTAGTCGCCGCCATGATCGTTGGGTTTACTTACCGCCTGCTCCGCAACGCACGGGCTATCGCCGTACCCGAGCCAGCACATCCGCGCTAATCCGATAGCCTGTATTTCTCATGGTTTCAATGAGTTGCGCTGCATCCTCGATGATCCCCCGCTGCTGTGCAATATCCAGCAGGCGAACCGTGCCGATGAAGGCCAGCCCAAGTCTTGCCGCCTGTTTGCGGGCGAGTCGGTCATCCATGATCAGCAGGGAATCCTGGTGCCGCAAAGCCAGGCGAATGGCTTCCTTTTCACCCTCTCCCAGGCTGCGAGGCAACGCCGGGACAGCCATTTCTTCATTTTGCGCAACGACCTGCAATATTTCCGCCTGGATGGCCTGTTGAATTCTCTGGCTGTCCTGGCAGGATCTTGCGAGACATTCCGTTTGCACCACGGCCGGAACGGCTACGCCGCCGAACAGCCGCTCCAGAACGTGTAATCCATCGACTTTCGCCAGTGCAATCAGCGGCCCCGCATCGGCTATGACGACTTGAGCCATGCGCCGACATCCCGGGCTTCCTGTTCGACCGTTTCGTCGGCCTTGACGATTTCGATTCCCAGGTCATCGAGATGCTGGATGAAATCGACCAGCGCCAGGCCGCTAAGCCTGGCGGCACCCCCCAGCGACAACACGCCGTCGCGGTACAACACGGCGGCAAGCGCAGGACGCAGACCCTGTTCCGTTTCCGCCAGGGACTTGCCGAGATGCAACAAGACCGCATCCGGCTCGTTGCCTTTGAGAATCAGCACAGGTTCCTGCCGGGCCTGACGCAGGGCGAGGGAAGGGTTCTTCTTCAGATCACGCACATTTGTGGCATACATGGCTTGGAGCCCTCAGGATGGTCCTTGGAATGTAGTCTACGCGCCCGGCACACGATTGCCAAGAACGAGGCATCTGCCATCCCGCCCAGACATCGAGGCAACGCTGTGGCACGTCATCCGGGACGAACTTGCGGAGAAACGAACCACGTGAACGCGCACAGCCGCACCTGCTTCGACGGGGAAGATGGGGTTCCCTTCCCACCCGTGGTTGGCCTTCCGGCTCGTCCACCCACCCTGCGGGCCGACGGCCCATCCAATCCCACCTCTCACCTTCGGAAAGTTGAGTTTCAAGAATAGGGCACTATAATTTTGTAACTACAGGACAGGAGTTACGTTTGATCACCTGAGACGAAGCCAAGAACCGTGCCAACCGACGCAAGCACGGCATCAGCTTTGAAGCAGCCCAGTTGGTGTTCGATGACCCATTGCACCTCACACGGCAAGACCGCATCGAGAACGGGGAACAGCGCTGGCAGACCATGGGTCTGGTTGGTGGTGTGGTTCTGCTATTGGTCGCCCATACCGTATATGAGGATACGACGGGCGAAGGACATATCCGCATCATTTCGGCGCGACGAGCAACGAAGCTGGAAAGGACCATCCATGAGCAAGGTACCTGAATCGATCCGCAAGGAACTGGCGGCGCTGGCCGCCAAACCGGAAAGCGAAATCGACTTTTCCGACATTCCAGCCACGACCGAAAAGGACTGGCAGGGTGCCGTTCGCGGGCGTTTCTACAAGCCGACCAAACGGCAACTGACGGTGCGCATCGATGCTGACGTGCTCGAGTGGCTCAAAGGGCAAGGCAAGGGTTACCAGAGCCGCTTGAACGACATTCTGCGCGCCGCGATGCTCAAGAACCTGCAGCATCGCTAGATTCGCCGACAGCGCGCCGGGCGATTGCGGACGCTACTTCACCCACACCACCTGCTCATCCACCGCGTAGAGCCGGCAATCCTGCGCCGCCGCGTGGCGGTTGCAGCGTTCCAGCGCGGCGCTCATGGCGTTGCCACGGCCAGTGATGTAGGCCCAGGCGCCGGTGGGGCCAATGGCGAACGCCTTGGGCGCCTGGCCTTCGAGGTATTTCCGGTAGCCGTCCCTGCCACCTTGCCGGACGTGGGGCAGCACGTCCGGATCGTCCGCCGGCGCGAACCCCGTCGCCTCCGGTACCGGTGCCTCATGGCTCGCCAGGCGGATGTCGTGGATCGGCTTGTTCGGCAGGCCCAGTTCGCCCAGAAACGCCCCCACCTCGGGCAACCAGATCGCCAGGCCGCGGTGCGCGCCGAACATGCCGTGGGCGTCGCCTGCGGCGAACTCGCCGAAGGCCACCAGACGCGCCTTTCCGCCCGCCTCCACGTACTTCGCGTGCATCTCGCGGTAGAGCCAGGGCTGCCAGTAGGAATCGTTGTCGCCGTAGAACCACAGCGAGGGGATGCGGGTTTCCGCACCATAGCTGCCGAGGGCGCGGGCCAGCGTCTGCTCCCAGCCCGGGCAATTCTCCTGGCGCAGCCCGCCGGCGAAGTTGACCAGCCCCAGCACGCCCGGCGTGTTGCGCGTGCCGAAAGCCAGGGTGGTCAACCCGCCGTGGGACTGGCCGAAGACCAGCATGCGCTGCGCATCCGCCCAGGGCTGGGTGCGCAGCCAGTCCGCCACGGCCTGGACGTCGTCGGCCTGCGCCCGGCCGTTGCTCTCGACGTTGCAGCCGCCGCCCACGTAGGCACCGCCGGACTTCGAGAAGCCCTGGCGCATGGGAAGGACCACGGCGTAACCGCGCGCCAGCAACTCCCGGGCGGGGCCCTGGAAGCGTGCCCGGGCCTGGAACCTGGAATCGCCCGACGCCTTGCCGTGATTGATGATGACCGCGGGAAATGGTCCGTCGCCGGGAGGCTTGAAGACGGTCGTCTCCAGTCCGAGGGTGAACAGCCCCGGCTTGGGCACCATCACCACTTCCTCGCGCAGGTTGGCGTTCAGTTGCGCCACTGCGCCGCCCACGCCCAGGGCCGCCAGCAGCGCGGCGGCGCCGAGCAGGCGCGCCACCTGCCGCGGCACGAACGCGCGCCCGGCAAAGCGGACGATCGGGGCATTCATCATCGGCTCACCGAGTACTCGACGAGTTCTATGGACCGCCTCGACTGCTGCCCGGTCTGGAGATCCTCGCTGGTTTCCTCCGTCTTCACCGAGCGCTTGGCCGCCGCGGCGAACCACGAGACATCCGTCGCCCTGGAGAGCAGCGCGCCGTTTTCCAGCGTCTCGATCCGCAGCATCACCCGGACCGCGTCGAAGCTGCCGGCGCGCACCTGCACCCGCTCCTGCCCCTGGACCTCGCCGGACAGGCGATAGACCCGTTCGGGACGGCCGTCGGAAAACCGCTTGCGCACCTCGGCGTTCCACGTCCTGCCCGTCTCCAGCGGGAAATCCAGGTAGCGCATGGGCGGGGAGTAGTCGGCGCCCTTGCCGGACGGCTCCCTTTCCGACACCAGGTTCCACTCCGGCGTGTAGGTCAGCGTGCGGGTATAGTTGGAGCGAGTGTTGCGCGAGGTCATGGTGATGCCGGAACTGCTCACCGCTGTGACAAGGCGCTCCGTGGAGTTGCTCCACTGCGGATTGAGGTGGTCGGTGGTCTGCAGCACCCAGCGGTCGCCGATGCGGATGTCGGGGGTGGAAACGGAAGCCGGAAGAGTCTGCGGTGGCGTCGATGGAGGAGGCACCGGGGGAGTGACCACAGGCGTGGTAGGTGGCTTGAATCCTTGGCCAGGCGGTGCGACCGGCGCGGAAGTAACCGGCGGTACCACGCCAGGCTTGGATTCCTGCTTGCCCATCGAACTCCACAGCACCACCGTGACCGCCAGCACGGCCGCCACGACGAACGCGGAGGTGAGCGAAAGCCCGCGCTTCGGCGGCGCAGCGGGGGCTGGCGCCGGTTCGCCCGGGCGTGACGGCGGCGGCGCTACAGGCGGCGGTTCCGGTGGCGGTTCCGGCGGCTCCTCGACCCGGAAGCCCATGGAATTCGAGACGCCGCCGTCCGGATTGGCAACCCGCAGCGACCAGGCCCCGGCGGGGCGCGGATCGTCAAGGACAACGACGGCCCGCGACGCGTCAAGGATCTGCACGCTGTCCGGCTCTGAACCCAGCGAGAACTCCGACGAGGGCGAACTGACGGTGACGCGCATGCCCTCCTGAAAGCCCTCCCCCGCCAAGTGAATCGAGCGGATCTCCGTGCCGGCCACGAAGGCATCCGGCGCAACCGAATCAATGCGCGGCGCAGCGGGGAGTTCCACGACAAGCCCGCAGAAGGGGCAATAGCGCACCACTCCCCCGAGGTGCGCGCGACATGACTGGCATTTGTACTGCGCTTCCACAGCCTCACCCTGCTTTCCGCATCAGCGGCCCGAACGAGCCTTGAGATTCGCCAGGTATTGCACCAGCCCACCGATTCCGTGGCCCGACCGGGACGGAGCCTCAAGCCAATGGCCGCAATAGAACCAGTTCCCATTCACCATCTGCTCGTACCGAGCCTTCAGGGGCTGCCCGAGCGGATTTCCGAGCTTGACGAACAGCCCTTCCACGAACCCGACCATGAAGGCCCTCACCTTCGGGTCCGCGCCGATCTTCATGACCGACGAGGTCAGGGGATCGTCCTGCGCCCGCAAATTCACGATGTGGGACGCCGCGACCTTCGCCTCCGAAAAGCCGATTGCTCTCCGGAAGTCCGGGTCCAGCGGCAGCGGCGCGCTGTTGAAGGTGACCACCGGCACCCCGAACCTGAGCCCGACGGACTGCGCAAGGGATCCCCCCAGGGAATGCCCCGTGACGGCGACGATCTTCTCGGCTCGCGCCCCACCCGAATACCCGCCCCGCCCTGCCTTCTCGCTCCATCTTGCGTACCAGTCCAGCGCGGCACCAAACGCGCCCGCCGATTCGCTGCTGGCCAGCCTGGGGAACGAAAGGTTGATATCCGTGTTCGTGTCCGCTTCGCCCATGATCAGCTTCACGATCCGATGAACATGGCCCCAGCGGATCGGGTCATCCAGGATGGCGTGGGCGTCGAGTTCGGCGAGTTCCTCCAGCATGAGTTCGGCCAGCACGGCGCCATCGGCATCCGAGGACGCATAGCCCGCCACGCGGGAACAGAACGCCAGCGGTCCGACCCCCTTGGGACAGAGGTCGGCGATCAGGCGCAGGCGCTGTCGATGGAGTTTCGCCCCCAGGTCCCCGGGGTCCGTGCCGGCGAACGCCATCACCAGTTCGCCACCGCTGCAATTTCGATACAGTGCGGCCTTGAAACCGGTCGCGGCATCTGTTCGGATGTCGACCACCTCCCAGCCGCCGGTACCCTTGTGCGCATAGACCGCTTCGGCGATTTCCGCCAGGGGCAGCACCGCCCTGAGTCGGTCTGGCCGTTTCGCAGCGGGATTGAGCACCACCTGGCGCAGGGTCCCGGCGATGCGGCCTGATCCGCAGGTGTTCGCGGGCACCGCCGCGCTTCTCGACTCGGAGCGCACCTCCCGCCGGGCGGGATCAAGGGCGCCCACCCGAGTTGCGTAAGCCGCGCCCGCGCGAACATCCAGGCAGCCGCATAGGGCCGCCAGAACGACCGCCGCAAGCATCGCCGGACGAGTGCGCAGGTGCATTCGGTCTCTCGCTCTGGGGTGCAGGCGCAGCTACCGGATGCCCGGCATCACGCGCGTGCTCCCGCGGTCAAATCACCCGAAGCTGGCTCTGGGCGGATCGGGTGTTCCTGCCGTCGGACACGCTGGTCCGCAGCACGTAGTAGCCCCGGTCCAGATCCTTCGGAACCTCGAACTTGAGCTGCGCGGCATGAGTGCCATGCGGGCGGGAAAGGCGCCGGGTCTGCAGCGGCACGGTCTCCCCGCCACCCTCCAGCGTGTAGCTTTCCGTCACGTTCACCGGCTGCGACTCGTTGGGCGCCAGGACGGTGTATTGAACGGAAGAATCGACGTTTCCGCCAGGAGGCACGGCCTGCGGAGACACGCGGGCGCCTTCCATCGCGAGCACGTCTCCGCGCCCCGTGTAGCCGTACTTGCGCGCCGCCTCGTCGCGGGTGGCCACCTGTCGGTCCACCACGTGCCCGATCACACCGCCGATCGCCGCCCCGGCCAAGGCGCAGCGCAGCCGATCCTTGCCCCCACACAACAGCCCCCCAAGCACGGCCCCCGCTGCGGCACCGATACCGCTGCCCTGACCCTGGTTGGGTGCATTCGCGCAACCTGACAACTGCGTACCCACAAACGCAGCAGCCACCAGCGCCGCCACCACCATCGGCTTCTTCATGATTGCTCCCTTCATTGCTCGACGATGAAAACCCTATCCTTTACGGGATGGCCCCTGGCGACCGCGCGTGCCGCCTGAAATGCACGATCCTTCAGGCCCGGATCGCTGAGGGAGCCCTTCAGAGTGATGGTCAGGTCGTCCTTCACCTGGGCCGTCACGCCCGAGACACCGGCAGTGCGGATGGCGCTTTCGACGGCGGCCTGCAGGTCCGCCGGAGCAACGGAGGCCACAACCGGCGCCGGAGAAGTCCGCGGCTCAGGGTCGTTCCTGGTAGGCCCGCCGCCGGGCACAACAGCACCTGGGCTCGCCCCACTCCAACCGGGGTCACGCGCTCCGGCCTGCGCTTCTGCCGCGCGCTGCCGGGCATCAGCCGCCTCCTGCAGGCGCCGCTGGGCATCGGCCTCTTCCTGGGCGCGGCGCAAGGCGTCCGCCTCGGCTTGCGCCTTGCGCCAGGCCTCCTGCTCCGCCTGAGCCTGCCGCGCCGCCTCTTCGGCCTCCAGCGCGCGACGCTGGGCCTCCTCCATGGCCGCGGCACGCTCCTGCGCTTCGGCCCCCACCTGCGACAGTGAAAGATAGCCGTAATACGCGGCAGCGGGCACGACCACCAGGATGGCCGACAGTCCCAGCCAGAACCCTCTGCGACGGCCGTCTGGGCGGATGTCGGAAGGCGTGGAAATCGGTCGCGTCGATTCCTGGACAGGCGCAGGGCGCGTCGCCGCCGACGCCTCGACCGATTCGCCAACCCGGGCCGCGGCTTCCGTTTCCCGCGACGGTACGGCGTCGGCCGGCTCGCCAACGCTTGCTGACTGCGCGACCGTCGCCGCTACCGTCGGGCTCGACACCGCCTTTTCGGGCGCCCCCGAAACATCCCCGGCACTTTGTAAGTGCCCGCAAAACGGGCAGTACCGCACCGGCCCCAACAACTCGCGGCCACAGTCTTCCGCGTTGCAGCGCTCCGGCGCCGCCAACGATGCTTCACGAGTGCCCACGTACATTCACACCTGCCCAGTCCATCAAGATTCATCCCTCTCCAACGATCACGACGCCCGGCCCACCGGCACCAAAGCACGCAGCATCGAGCAGAAAGCCTGGCTAGCCTTCAGTCACGACCCGCCCTTCGGCACCGTGACCGGTGGCTTCAACCCCATGCGCGCCGCTTTCCTGGCGAACCCTCGATCATCGAAGGTCAGGAACTCCACGCAATGCCGACTCGCCAGGACGTGCAGGGCGTCGGCGAAGTCCAGCCCCGAACGGCGCAAATCCAGAGCCTGCCGCACCAGGTCTTCGCGTTCGACAACCAGCGCGCCCAGCCCGACGACCTTGTTCAACGCGTCTTGAACGACTTCCGTGGGCAAGCGGGCAACGCCGCGCAGAACCCACTCCAGTTCGAGCATCACCGTCAGGGGTACAAACAGCGGCCCGGTCCGCAACAGCCTCGCTGCAGCTGCCGCTTGTTGTGCGTCGTCGTTGAGCAGAACGCGGGCAAGAATATTGGTGTCGACGGCTTTCATTCATCGTCAGCCATGTCGAACGCCTTGATCGGGTCCATTTCTTCGACTGGAATCACGGGCCCACGGTAACCGGTGCATCCGAGCAGATCGTCCACACCAAAGGGTTTGGATTGCTTGCCGGGAACCGCGATGTACAGCCGATGCTCATCCTCCCGCCCGATTTCAACCCGGCTGCCCGGTTCGATGCCAAGCGCCACCCGCAATTCAGCAGGAATCACCACCTGCCCTTTCCTGGAGACGGTAATCAATGCCATGTTAGATACTCCATTGTCGAAGGTCCGCGACCGCCCGAAGATCATCGTAGCATGCACGTGCCGACCGCCATGCGCCGCGCCTTCCACAGCGTCAAGCGCGCCGATGAACTGGGCGACCTGCACCAGCTCGCCCTGGCGGTGCATAACGCCTGGCAGTTCGGCCGCGAAAGCGGGCTCCCGGACATGGCGCGACAGTATGAAACGCGCCTCAAGCTGCTGCTGCGCGCCCGCAAGGCGCTGCGCGTGCAGATGCGGCGGGAGGGGTACCAGGTGTGAGCACGAGAGCCTCCCGAATATCGGCGTGGGCTTCGTCTTCGTGTCAGGCTTATGCTACCGGCAGTATAGGAACTCCCGTGAACAAGGTCCGCAAGCTTTTCTTCGCGATTCTCAAGAACCCCGAGGCAGTCGATTGACCGTCACCTTACCGCCCCCACAGATTGGCGCTCAGGGGCCTCACCAAGCGGCGCGTCCGGCGCTATCATGGGATGCTACGAGCGCGAGAAGCTGCTGCACGGGGTCGGAAGGGCGGTGGCGCGCTTTCGCAGCGGCGGCCTGATACCGCCAAGCCATGAAGGAATCGAGATGGATGCAATCGTGATCGAGCACGTGCCGGTGGCCGAGTTGCCGCCGGCCTGGCGTGCGAAGCTCGCTCAATCCGGCGACGCGCGAGTGACGGTGCGCATCGAGACCGAGAGCGAAGTCGCCGAAGCACAAGCCGCGGCGGCGCTCGCCGATGATCCGCTGTTCGGCATGTGGCGCGACCGCGAGGACATGGCCGACGTGGCCGCGTACATCAGGCGCATTCGCGCGCCGCGTTTCAGTTCCGCCGGTGATGAAGCGACGCGGGGCGGCGATGCGGAGCCCGGCACCTCTGCCGGCAACTGAGACAGGCCACCCTTGTCGATGCTGATCGATTCGGATGTGCTGGTGTGGCTCACGCGCGGCCACTTGGGCGCCGCGCAGCGGCTGAACGAGGTCAACCCCTGGCGCATCTCGGTGGTGACCTACATCGAGCTGGCACAGGGCTGCCGCGACAAGACCGAATTGGCGCGCCTGAAGCAAGGGCTGGCCATGCACCAGGCTGAAGTGCTACCGATCACGCCGGCCATTTCGCAGCGCGCGGCCGACATGATCGACGCGCTGGCCTTGTCCCACGGCATGCGCCTGGCTGATGCCTTGATCGGCGCCACCGCCATCGAGCACGGCGTCACGCTCATCTCCGCCAACGTCAAGCACTTCGGTGCCGTAAACGGCCTGATGCTCGAAGCCTTCGTGCCTTGATGTCGCAACTTGCGACGTCCCTCAACTGAAGCAAAGGCCCCCCGCAGGCGCATATCTTCAGTTCAGCGAATCGCCTCTACCGATCAAATCCGCGGCCGCCAGCGCATCGGCAGGCGACTTGCCTTCCTCGCGGAAGCACCCGAGGGTGCCGCCCCCTTCCCGACACCTGCCTCCGGATGTACCCGCCATATCGCCTGGTACCGGCGGCAACGCGCTGCAGCGGCAGATGCACAACCTGCACGCGCAGGCCGAATTCCACATGCTGCTGGAGACCGAGCCCGATCCGCAGATGCTGCCCGACGGCGCATGGCAGGCGCTGCCCAGCCGGGGCAAGTTCATGGCCGGGCTGTACTGGGCGCTGGCGGCCCACAGCCATGAGGGGGTGCAGAACCTTTGCGCCAGCATCGGCGGCAACCCGCAGGAAATGGAGTCGCAATATGCCGCAGCGCGTTGCGGCTGCAGATGCGGCAGGAGGGGTATGAGGTGTGAGGGGGCGAGACTATAGCGCGTTGGCCAGCACTTCCGCGGCCCACTGATTGAGGCTCTTGCCGTGGGCCTGCGCCATCATCGAGGCGTGCGCATGCACTTCGGGCGGAAGGCGCAACATCAGTTTGCCGGAATACGGTTTCCCGGGGGCGATTCCGAGGCGTTGGCAGGTTTCCAGGTAATCGTCCACAGCCTCCTCGAAGGCCGCCCGCAATGCCGCCACGCCTCGGAATTCCGCCGCACGCCCACCTTGCCCGCGCCGCAGGATGTGGTCTCGCCGGGCGAGGAACGCCACCCCGCTTCAGCCCCCGGACCGCCAGGACAGATCCACTTCCATCTCCGGCAGGGCAGCCACCGCCAGACGCCCCGGGTACACCTCACGGCAGCCCGCGCGCCACCACCTCCCAGTCGATCTCCACCTGCGGGCAGGCGCTGGAGGCGAGCCGGCCGGTGAGTTCCTGGACGTGGGCGCGGCCGTAGGCGCCGCCTTCCAGCCAGTAGGCCATCACCACGCGGTCGGTGGGGTGCACCAGCCAGTATTCGCGCACTCCGTGGCGCTCGTAGAGGCCGAGCTTGAGAATCTGGTCGTGGCCCGCGGTGCCGGGCGAGAGCACCTCGATCACCCAGTCCGGGGCGCCGCGGCAGCCGCGCTCGTCCAGCTTGGCGGCGTCGCACACCACCACAATGTCGGGCTGGACCACGGTGTCGATGGCGTTGTCGGCCTCGTTGGCCTTGGGCAGGCGCACATCGAAGGGAGCGACGTTGACTTCGCAGGAGCCGCCTTCGAGGGCATCGGCGATCTGCCGTGCCACTTCGAAAACCAGCCGCTGGTGCAGCCGCACCGGCGCCGGCCCCATGGCGTAGGCCACGCCGTCGATCAGCTCGTAGCGCACCTCCTCCGGCCAGGTGAGGTACTCGCCGTAGGTGTGGTGGCGGGTGTCGCGTTGCGCCAGTCCCATGGCATCGCACTCCTCGAACGCTTGTCCAGCCGCAAGTATCCCCGCGCGCACGGGTGCGGCGCAAGGTTGCGTCCACTCGGCACCACGCCAGTGCCTCCCTTCAAACACGTACAATGAACGCGGCCGCATCGTCGGAGCAAAGGAGCATCACATGGAAGGACTACCGGAACGCATCACGCTGGACCCCGGGATCTGCCACGGCAAGCCGTGCATTCGCGGATTGCGCTACCCGGTGGAAACCCTGCTCGAACTGCTGGCCGGGGGAATGACCATCGAGGAAATCCTCGCCGACTACGAAGATCTCGAAAGGGAGGATATCCTCGCAGCGCTTTCCTACGCCGCCCGACTGACACACGTCAAACGCATGGAACGCATCGCGGCGTGAAGTTCCTGGTCGACGCGCAACTGCCCAGGCGGTTCTGCCGATGGCTGACCGAAGCCGGCTTCGACGCCTTGCACACACTGGATCTTCCTCTGGGCAATACCACGCCGGACGTCGAAATACTGGCGGTCGCCGAGCGCGAAGACCGCATCGTCATCACCAGGGACGACGATTTCGTTCAGTCGCATCTGGTCACCGGGCGACCTCACCGATTACTGCTCGTGGCCACGGGCAACATTGGCAATACGGAACTCGAGCGGCTCATCCGCGGCAATCTGCCTTCCATCGTCTCAGCCATGGAAGCAGGGCGGTTCGTCGAGATTGGACGCGATAACCTGACCGAGCACGGGTAGGCCGGCTCCCCGAGCCGCGTGACGGGCAGCCGGCGCGCTGATCGAGCCAGGAACCCCCGGGATGTAGCGCACCCCTTGCGGCTGCTCACGGCAGACCGCGCACCACCACCTCCCAGTCGATTTCCACCTGCGGGCAGGCGCTGGAAGCGAGCCGGCCGGTGAGTTCCTGGACGTGGGCGCGGCCGTAGGCGCCGCCTTCCAGCCGGTAGGCCATCACCACGCGGTCGGTGGGGTGCACCAGCCAGTATTCGCGCACGCCGTGGCGCTCGTAGAGGCCGAGCTTGCGCACCTGGTCGTGCCCGGCCGATGAGGGCCAGAGCACCTCGATGACCCAGTCCGGGGCGCCGCGGCAGCCGCGCTCGTCCAGCTTGGCCGCGTCGCACACCACCACGATGTCGGGCTGAACGACGGTATCGATGGCGTTGTCCGCCTCGTGGGCCTTGGGCAGGCGCACGTCGAAGGGGGCGATGTTGGCTTCGCAGGGGTGCTCCCCCAGGGCGGCGTGGATCTGGGCGAAGATCTCCGCCACCAGCCGCTGGTGCAGCCGCAGCGGCGCCGGCCCCATGGCGTAGGCCACGCCGTCGATAAGTTCGTAGCGCACGTCCTCCGGCCAGGTGAGGTACTCGCCGTAGGTGTGGTGGCGGGTGTCGCGCAGGGCCAGTCCCATGGCATTGCATTCCTCGAACGCTTGTCCAGCCGCAAGTATCCCCGCGCGCACGGGTGCGGCGCAAGGCTGGACGGCATCGTACGGGGTTGGAACCGACCCGCGCCAACCGTGCTGCGAAACATGCGGGAACGGATTGCTCAATTCTTGTTTGGCGCGTTTTCCGGTTGGTCCCCGGAATCGCGGTAACGCCCCGTGTGCTGGCCCGCCCCTACACCAGCCTCCCCGCCACCAGTTCGATCCAGTGCCGCACCGGCGTCTTCGTCCCGCTCTGCAGATGCGTCAGGCAGCCGATGTTCGCGGTTGCGATCATCGGCGCGCCGCCCGCCCGTAGCGCCGCCAGCTTGTTGTCGCGCAGGCGCGTCGCCAGTTCCGGCTGGGTGACGGAATAGGTGCCGGCGGAGCCGCAGCACAGGTGGCCATCGGCCACCGGGGTAAGCTCGTAGCCCGCCTCGGTCAGCAGACCCTCCACCACGCCGCGGATGCCCTGCGCATGCTGCAGGCTGCACGGCAGGTGGAAGGCCAGAGGCTCCGGCTCGGGTGGGCGCACCGCCTCCAGCAGCGGCGACAGGCGCTTGCGCTCCTCGGCCAGGATCTCGGCGATGTCGCGGGTCAGTTCGGCCACGAGGGCGGCGCGGTCGGCGTATTCCGGGTCGTCCTTGAGCAGGTGGCCGTATTCGCGCACGAAGGCGCCGCAGCCCGAGGCGGTCATGACGATGGCCTCGATACCCTGCTCCACGTGGGGCCACCAGGCGTCGATGTTGCGCCGCGCAGCGGCGCGCCCGCCGTCGTGGTCGTCGAGGTGGAAGCGCAGCGCGCCGCAGCAGCCGGCTTCGGGCACCTCTTCCAGGGCGATGCCGATGGCGTCGAGCACGCGCGCCGTGGCGGCGTTGATGTCGGGCGCCAGCGCCGGCTGCACGCAGCCGGCCAGGGCGAGCATGCGCCGGTCGTGGCCGCGGCCCGGCCAGTGGCCGCGGTGGGCCGCCGGCGGGAGCTTGTCCGCCAGGGCGGACGGCAGCAAGGGGCGCAGCATCCGCCCCGCCCGCATGGCCGGCCCGGCCAGCCCCGGGCGTGACAGCACCCCGCGCAGCAACCGGCGCTGCAGCGCATCGGCCATGCCGCGGCGCACCTGCCGGCTCACCACCTCGCGGCCGATGTCCACCAGCCGGCCGTACTGCACGCCCGACGGGCAGGTGGTCTCGCAGGCACGGCAGGTGAGGCAGCGGTCCAGGTGCAGTTGCGTGCGCGCCGTGGGCGTGGCGCCTTCCAGCACCTGCTTGATGAGGTAGATGCGCCCGCGCGGGCCGTCCAGCTCATCGCCCAGCAACTGGTAGGTGGGGCAGGTGGCGGTGCAGAAGCCGCAATGCACGCACTTGCGCAGGATGGCCTCGGCCTCGCGGCCCTCCGGGGTGTCGCGGATGAATTCGGCGAGATGGGTCTGCATCGTGTGGTTGTGGGGCGGCGGCCGCGGGCTACCAGGCTTCGTACATGCGGTGGCGGTTGAGGATGCCCGCGGGGTCGAAGGTCTGCTTGAGCCGCCGGTGCAGGTCGGCCAGGGCCGTGGGCAGCGGCTGGAACACGCCGATGACGCGCCGCTCCTCCTCGCCGCCACCACGAAACAGCGTGGCGTGGCCGCCGGCCCGCACGGCGGCGTCGCGGATGCGGTCGGCGCGGTCCCAGGTGTGCAGCCAGCGCAGCGCGCCTCCCCATTCGATGAGCTGTTCGCCGGGAAAACCCAGCGGCGGCGTCGTGGAAGGCAGCGACAGGCGCCACAGCGGCACGCCGTCGCCGAAGAAGCCCAGGCGCTGCTCGCGCAGCTCTTCCCAGAAGGCGGGGCCGTCGGACACAAGCTCGCCGCCGAGGCTCTCCCGGGCCTTCGCCACCGCGGCGGCCGCACCCGACAGGCGAATCATCACTTCCTGGCCGAACACGCACGAGCCGCTGATGGGCAGCGGCTGCCCGGCCCAGCGGTTGAGCGCCGCCAGCGCCTGGTCTTCGGGCATTTCCAGGCGCAGGGTCCGCTCCGCGGCGGGGCGCGGCAGCACCTTGAGCGTCACCTCCAGCAGCAGGCCGAGGGTGCCCAGCGCCCCCGCCATGAGCCGGGAAACGTCGTAGCCGGCCACGTTCTTCATCACCTGGCCGCCGAAGCGCAGGATCTGGCCATGGCCATCCACCAGCTTCACGCCGAGGACGAAATCGCGCACCGCGCCGGCGCTGGCACGCCGCGGCCCCGACAGCCCGCTGGCCACGCAGCCGCCGACGGTGGCGGCGGCGCCGAAATGGGGCGGCTCGAAGGCCAGCATCTGGCCGTGTTCGGCCAGCGCACGCTCGATGTCTTCGAGCCGCGTGCCGGCGCGGGCGGTGACGAACAGCTCCGTCGGCTCGTAGGCGACGATGCCGCGGCAGCCGCGGGTGTCGAGGATGTCGCCCTCCAGCGCCAGGCCGTAGAAATCCTTGGTGCCGCCGCCGCGGATGCGCAGCGGCGTGCGGCTGCCGGCCGCCGCCTGGATGCGCTCGGTCAGCTCGCGCTCCACGTGTTCATCCATGGCGCGGGGACTCCGGGTGTCGTGGCGCCCGAGTCTGCCGCAGCGCAGGCGGTGATAACGGGACGTTCATCACAGGATTCAGAACCGCTCCAGGTCCGGAAACTTCAGCTCGCCTCGATGCACGTGCATGCGTCCGAACTCGGCGCAGCGGTGCAGCGTGGGCACGGCCTTGCCGGGGTTGAGCAGGCCGGCGGGATCGAAGGCGGCCTTGATGCGGTGGAACGCCTCCAGCTCCGGCCCGGCGAACTGCACGCACATCTGGTCGATCTTCTCGATGCCCACGCCATGCTCGCCGGTGATGGTGCCACCCAGCGCCACGGACAGTTCGAGGATCTCGGCGCCGAAGGCCTCGGCGCGCTCCAGTTCGCCGGGCAGGTTGGCATCGTAGAGGATGAGCGGATGCAGGTTGCCGTCGCCGGCGTGGAAGACGTTCATGCAGCGCAGGGCGTGCTTCTTCTCCATCTGCGCGATGGCACCCAGCATTTCCGCCAGGCGGCGGCGCGGGATGGTGCCGTCCATGCAGTAGTAATCCGGCGACACCCGCCCCGCCGCCGGAAAGGCGGCCTTGCGCCCGGCCCAGAAGCGCAGCCGCTCGGCCTCCGACCGGGACACCCACATGTCCTGGGCGCCGCTGGTGGCCATGACTTCCTGCACGCCGGCGATCTCGTCGGCCACCTCCTCGGGCGTGCCGTCGGCCTCGCACAGCAGGATGGCCTCGGCATCCAGCGGATAGCCGGCATGCACGAAGGGCTCCACCGCCTCCACCGCCTTGCGGTCCATCATCTCCAGCCCGGCGGGAATGATGCCGGCGGCGATGATGTGCGCCACGGATCCAGCGGCGCGGCCCGCGTCGTCGAAGGCCGCCATCACCACCTGCGCCGTCTCGGGCCTGGGGGTGAGGCGCACGGTGATCTCGGTGATCACCGCCAGCAGGCCCTCGGAGCCGTGGATCAGCGCCAGCAGGTCGAAGCCGGGGGCGTCCAGGGCCGCGGAGCCCAGCTCCAGCGCCTCGCCGTCGAGGGTGACGGCACGCACCCGCAGCACGTTATGCACCGTCAACCCGTATTTCAGGCAATGCACGCCGCCGGAGTTCTCGGCCACGTTGCCGCCGATGGTGCAGGCGATCTGGGAGCTGGGGTCGGGGGCGTAATACAGCCCGTGGGGCGCGGCGGCCTCGGAAATCGCCAGGTTGCGCACCCCCGGCTGGACCACCGCGGTGCGCCCGAGCGGGTCCACCCGCAGGATGCGGTTGAAGCGCGCCAGCGACACCACCACGCCCCGGGCATGGGGCATGGCGCCGCCGGAAAGCCCGGTGCCGGCGCCGCGGGCCACCACCGGCGCGCCATGTTCGCGGCACACCTTGAGCGCCGCGACAAGTTGCGCCTCGTCGTGGGGCAAGGCCACCGCCAGCGGCACCTGGCGGTAGGCGGAAAGGCCGTCGCATTCGTAGGGGACGAGATCCTCGCGGGCGTGCAGCAGCGCATCGGCTAGCAGCACGCCGCGCAGGGCCGCCACCAGCCGCGGCCCGTCCACCGCCGTGAAGTTGCCTTCGCCTGTCGTCGTCGCGTCCATGTCCGTGTGTTCCCGCTGCGGCTTTGACGGCGCCGCCTGTTCGCCCGTCCGGGCTGGCCGCCCGTTGCCGTGAGGATAGCGCGAAACCCGCGGCCCACACTGTGTCGGAAGTATTACTCGACTCGCGTCGGAGGCCGCGGGCACGAATTGCGAAAAGCTGCGAAGCGGTTTGCCAATGATCAAGGCAGCCGCCGGGCTGCGATGCACAATGCCGGCTGTTTCACTTGGAGTGCGGAGGAGAAGATCGCCATGAAACCATCCATCGTGCTGGCGGGCTGGCTGTGCCTGGCCGCGCCGTCTGCTGCGGCTGAGGAGGCCGGAATCGCGGCGGTGAGCGAGCTGGGCCGTCTCAACGGACAGGCGCTGGCCTGTGGACAGAAGGACACCGCGGCGTGGCTCCGGGTGCTGGTGCTCAGCCACGTGCCGAAAACGCCGCGCTTCGGCGAAGCGTACGAACAGGCCACGAATGCAGCGTTCCTCGCCCAGTCCAGGGATGGGGCCACCTGCCCCGACGCGCGGGAATTCACATCCCGGCTAGACGGGATCAGCGCGCGCCTGCGCGCCGAGTTCCCGGGCCAGCCCGCCGCCGAGGCGCGCTGAGCGGCATGGTCAGCGTCGCTACGAGAAGCGCCGGCATGCGATTCCTGCTCCCGCTGCTCGCCCTCCTCGCCTGCATCGCCACATCCCCGGCCCGGGCGGCGGACGACGAGCCCCCTCCGGTCGGCATCACCCCTCGCTACCTGCTGATGGACCCCAACGGGCGCGCCGTGACGCAGGAGGACTTCGCCGGCCGATTCCAGCTCATCGCCTTCGGCTTCACCGCCTGCCCCGACATTTGCCCCACGACGCTGCTGCAGGTGAAGGCCGTCCTGGAGGGACTGGGCGCACAGGCCCGGCGGTTGCAGCCCATCTTCATCACCGTGGACCCGGAGCGCGACACCCCCGCGGTGCTGCGCGAATACACCGCCGCCTTCCATCCGCGCATCCTCGGCCTCAGCGGCTCGCCCGACCTGGTGCGCGCCGCCGCCATGCGTTTCAAGGTGCATTACGAGAAGGTTTTTGAGCCGGGCGCACCGCCGGAGCACTACACCATGGACCACACCGCCGGCATGTACCTGCTCGGCCCGGATGGCGGCTTCCTGGCGAAATTCGCCCACGCCGCCGCGCCGGAAGAGGTGACGCAGCGTATCCTGACGTTCATGGCCGAGGCGCCCGCCGGCCGCGGGGAGCGGGGCGGGCGACGACACTGAGCGCAGGCGCGCCCCTGCTCCGGGAGAGAAACTCATGATTCGCAAGAACCCCAGCGGCGACCTGCCGGTCATCCACGAGTCCGCCTATGTCGACAAGACGGCCATCCTCTGCGGCAAGATCGTCGTCGGCGAGAACGTCTTCGTCGGCCCCTATGCGGTGATTCGCGCCGACGAAGTCGATGTTCTGGGCGGGATGGAGCCCATCATCATCGGCGCCCACTCCAACATCCAGGACGGCGTGGTCATCCACTCCAAGGCTGGCGGGCGGGTGACGATCGGCGAATACACGTCCATCGCCCACCGCTCGATCGTGCATGGCCCTTGCGAGGTGGGGAGTCACGTCTTCATCGGCTTCAACTCGGTGCTGTTCAACTGCACCGTCGGCGACCGCTCGGTGGTGCGCCACAACTCGGTGGTGGAGGGCTGCCACGTCCCGCCCGGCTTCTACATTCCCTCGACCTGCAACATCCATTCGGACGCGGATCTCGCCGGCATCGAGCAGGTGACGCCGCAGGTGGCGGACTTCTCCGAATCCGTGGCGCTCGCCAACCACGAGCTGGTGAGGGGCTACAAGAAGCTGCAGAACGAGTTTTGATCCGTGCAAAGCACCTTGAATCCTGCCCCGGCCGCCCCCATAATTGATGCATGGTCGTAATTCCGGCAGACCGGAAGCGTTCCGGACGCGGGTTCGATTCCCGCCACCTCCACCACTGGGGGGGTGCCCTGGCTTCGACGGGGCGACAGAAGGCGAGCAGGCGACCCGAGAGGCGACGGACGTAATCCGCGCAAAACCACAAACGCCAACGATGAGCGTTTCGCACTGGCCGCCTAAAACGGCCTGCTGAGGACGTAGCCGTCCGATAAACAGAAGGGCTATCGGCGGAGGCGCAGCTTGCTGTGCCTCCGTCGTCATTTCGGCCCCGTCCCCCTCGCTTGCCGCATCTCCAGTCGATCCTGTTTTCCTCTGTTGCCCCCAGTAGTTCGTCCCCTTGATCTACCGATCGGGAACATTTCGCCGATGGCGACTCTACAGCCGAACAATTTCCCGATCGGCAAGAACGAATTGCGTTGCGACTGACTTCGCCCAGCACGCACATTCTGAAGCCGCCGATTCATGCGGTAGAAGACAGCGTGGTGAATGAAGGCTTCTGCCTGGAACTGGCCGATGCCATGCAGCTCAAGCCTGCGCGCTCCCGGATTCACACCATCGGTGATCGCCGGTTTCTGCTGGTCGAACGCTACGACAGGACGACCGATGCCTGGGGGCGCATTCAGCGGCTGCACCAGGAAGATTTCTGCCAGGCGCTGGGCGTGGTGCCCGAGATGAAATACCAGAACGAGGGCGGTCCCGATCTTGCACAGTGCTTCGACCTGGTTCGACGTGCCCCCCGACCCAGCGCGCCACAGGTGTTGCGCCTGCTCGACTACGTGATCTTCAACGCGCTGATCGGCAATCATGAAGCCCACGCCAAGAACTTCGCCTTGCTCTACGCGGGCAAGGTGCCGGTGCTGGCCCCGCTCTATGACGCGCTATCGACGGCGGTGTATCCGGGCCTGACGCCCAAAATGGCGATGGAACTCGGCAGCAACTACAGGTTCAGTGAAGTGCAGGCGCGGCATTGGGATCAGTTTGCGGAAGGCGCTGGCCTCTCCAGAGCACAGACCCGCAAACGCATCCTGGAACTGGCGCGGCGGTTGCCGTTGGTTGCACGCACGCTTCAGTCGGCACCGGAAAGAGAATTTGCCGGAAATGCCCTGATCGAACAGATCGTCACCCTGATTGAGCAACGCGCCGCGCTGACGATCCGGCGGCTGACCGAGCCTGCAGCAGAGGCGTAACGTGTGGACGGACACGGGTTCGATTCCGCGTTTGGAAACGATCTGACCTCGCCGGCATGCGCGGTCGGGCAGCCAATACCACCAGTCATTCGAGCAACAGAACCGCTTGAATGTCCGCAGACAGAGCCGGGGCCGCTGAAGCCTTGTAAGCCAAGACAGCCGGCGGGGACTCAGTTTCGTGCTGCGTCCCCGTCGTCATTTCCGCGTTGCCTCAGCGCGCCAGCACCGGCATGCCGAACCAGGGCCAGAAGGTGACTATGGCCAGACCCAGCACCACGAGCAGGATCGCGCTCATCGCCAGGCCGTGCCAGAAGAACTCGCCGGGCGTGAACTGCTTGGACTCGTAGGCGATGGCGTTGGGCGCGGCGCCGATCAGCAGCACGAAGGGCATGCCGGCGGTGACCAGCGAGGCGTAGAAAATCACGTCCGGCGCGACGCCGAGGTACCTGGCGATCACCAGCGACACCGGCAGCGAAATCGCGATGGCGGCGACGTTCATGATGAAGTTGGTCATCACCAGCACGAAGGCGGCGATGCCCATCACGAACACCCACCAGTGGGCGTCCTGGAGCGCACCCAGCCAGATCACGGCCATCCACTCGGCGGCGCCGGTCTTCCACAGGCAGAAGCCGATGCTCATCGCGCCCGAGAACAGCAGGATGATGTTCCAGGGCAGCTCCTCGAGATCCTGCACCTTGAGCACGCCGAAGATGAAGAACAGCAGCGTCGACACCAGCATCAGCGCGGCGCGGTCGATCGCGCGCAAGGCCGGGATCGCCGCCTGCAGGGCCATCAGCGTGACGACCAGGGCGACGCAGGCGAGCACGAAGACCTCGTTGCGGCTCATCGGCCCGAGCGCGTCGGACAGCCTGGCCACCTTCTGGCGCAGGCCGGGAATGGTCGCCTTGGAGGGCTTGAAGACGATCGACAGGTAGAGCCAGATCAGGAACACCATGCCCCAGCCGATGATGCCGAGGAAAAGCGGCAGTTCGAAGAAGCCGATGTCGCGGCCGGAGAATTCCTTGAACATGCTGGCCGCCGCCGGGGCGCGCGCCGAACCGAGGAAGGTGATGACGCTGCCGGCGCCCGCCGCCCAGGCCATACCGATGAACAGCCCCTTGCCGAAGCGCGACGGCCCCTCGCCCTCCTTGTAGAGCGCGAGGATGGCCAGCAGGATTGGGAACATGGTCGCGGCGACCGCCGTGTGCGCCATCAGGTGGGCGAGGCCGGCGGTGACCACCAGGCTGCCGAGCAGGATGCTGCGCGTGTTCTCGCCGACGATGGTCAGCATCTTGTAGGCCAGGCGCTTGGTCAGGCCGGTCTTGGTGAAGGCCATGCCGATGATCATGGAGCCGAAGATGAACATCACCGAGGGGTCCATGAAATCGCGGAAGGCTTCTTTCGCCGGACGGATCATGAACAGCGCCTGGAAGACGCCGATGGCGATGGCGGTGATGCCGATCGGGATCACCTCGAACACCCACCAGATGCCGGCCATCAGGAAAAGGCCGATGGCGGCCTTGCCCTCGGGCGAGAGCGTGAAGGCCCGGCCAGACGGATCGATCGCGTCGGGCCAGGCGGGGGAGAGGTAGTAAAACAGGAAGACGGCGAACCCGCCGAGCAGGGCGGCCCATTTCTTCCAGTCGAAGGGTTGTGACACGGAGGCGCTCAATTGGGCAGCGTCACTCATGGCGCACCGCCTTGCCGACTTCGGCCACCACGTCCACCAGCCGCAGCACGCCGACGACCCGCCCGCCCTCGATCACGGGCAGGACATTGACCGGGTGGGTGGCGAAAAGATAAATCGCCTTGGTCAGGGGCTCGTCTGGTCCGACCGAGGCGCTGATGCGGGTGACGTCGTCGCCGACCGGCGCCTGGGCGGCCAGGCGGCACTGCTCGGCGCAGTCTTCCTGCCACAGCGGGGCCAGCGATTCGACGTCGTCGGCCGCGCCTTCGAAGTGGGTCGGCTGGTGCTTGAGGTAGTCCGGCAGCAGGGCGTGGAGCATGTCGTGCAGGCCGAGCACGCCGACCAGCCGGTCCGCGTCGTCGAGCACCAGGACGTTGCGGAACGGGTCGGCGGCATCGCGGTTGCCGGCGATGGCGGCAAAGACGTCCCGCAAGGTGGCGTTGCCGCGCACATGGGGATAATCGGCGAGGGGAGTGTAATGCTCCCTGACGGTTCCGCTCACGGACATGCCGGTCTCCTTACGGTTGTGGTGTCTCAATCGTGCAACATGGCAGGGCTTATGGTGTTCGAGCGCGGTGGCGGGCGCAGCGGATCGTCCTCGCCGGCGTATTCGGCGCGCGAATAGATGGCCCGCAATGCCAGCTCGGCGGTGGAGAAGAAGCGGCGCTCGCCGATGACCTCGCGCAGCCCGGTGGCGCGCATGACGTCGTGGACCTGCTTCTTGAGGCCGGCGAAGAGCATGACGATGCCGTTCTCGTTGAGGCGCTCCACCAGGTGATGGATCACCTCCTCGCCAGACGCATCGATGTCGTTGATGCCGTCGCCGACGATCAGAACGTAGGGCGCCTCGGGGTTGTTGGCCACCGCCTCGAGCACGGCATCCTCGAAATAGGAGACGTTGGCGAAGTAGAGGCGGCCGTCGAAACGGATGGCCGTCACCACGTCCGAGGCCGGCAGGTTGTTCACCTTGGCGTCGCGCAACGTGCCGTCCGTGTAGCGGCCGAGCACCGCGACGCGCGGTTTCATGGTGTTGTAGAGGAAGAGCACGAGCGCCAGGCCGGCGCCCACCATGATGCCGCGGTCGAGGTGCGGCGCCGCCAGCAGGGTGACGACGAAGGTGACGACGGCGACCATGCCGTCGACGCGGCTGGCCTGCCAGGTGTGCTTGAGCGCAGCGGGCGTCACCAGGCCGGTGACGGCCAGCAGGATGATCACCGCCAGCACGGCCTTGGGCAGGTGGTAGAGGTAGGGCGTCAGGAACAGCAGCACGACGGCGACGAAGATGCCGTTGAACACCATGGCAAAACCGGTCTTCGCCCCTGCCTGCAGGTTGATCGCCGAACCGGTGAAGGAACCGCAGGCGGGGTAGGCCTGGAAGAAGGCACCGCCCAGATTGGAGAGGCCTTGGCCGATCAGTTCCTGGTTGGGGTCGACCTTCTGCTTCGATTTCGTCGCCATGGCCTTGGCCATGGAAATCGACTCCATGAAGGCCACCAGCGCGATGATGATGGCCGCCGACAGCAGGGAGAGGATGGCGTCCAGCGTCAGGGTGGGCATGCGGAAGGAAGGCAGCCCGGCGGGAATGTTGCCGACCACGTCGCCGCCGCCCATCAGGCGCATTTCTCCCTTCTCGATCTTCTTGATGTGCCAGACGCGGCCGTCGGTCTCGACGCCGGCGGGCACCGAGCCCTTCACGTAGAGCGGAGCCGCCTCGTTATCCGGTGCCTTGGCCCGCTCGAAATGCATGCGGTTGATCTGGCGGCTGCGCACCTTGTTCTGGCTCTCCAGGGAGGCCAGCGTCAGGCGGGCAAGGTCGATCTCGTGGCGCAGATCGGCGGCGGCACGGGCATTGCCGGCCTTCTCGGCGGCGCGCAGCCGGCTCGACCTGTCGGTGATCTCGGTGGACAGGGACTTGAACTGCTCGTCGGCCCGGGCAAAGCCCACCACCAGTTCCCGCGCCGCCGGATCGGCGATCTGCTCGGGCCTGGCCTTGCTCTTGTGCTCGAAGCCCACGGCGACGCTGACGGCGGTGGTGATCACCACGGCCACCAGCACACTGGGCTTGGAAAGGACGGCGATCTTCTTCAGCACCAGCATCAGCGCCAGGGCGAAGGCCGACATGGCGAGAGTGGGCAGGTGGGTCTGCGGCAGGTAGCCGAACATCTCCCACATGTCGGCCAGGAAGGAATCACTGCGGCCCTTGGGGATGCCCAGGAGCATGTCCAGCTGCGAGGCGGCGATGATGATGGCCGCGGCGTTCATGAAGCCGAGGATGACCGGGTGGGAGACGAAGTTCACGATGGTGCCGAGCTTGATCGCACCGAGGGCGAACTGGATGACGCCGACCATCAGGGTCAGGAGCAGGGCCAGGCCGATGTAGGAATCGGTGAAGGGCACCGCCAGCGGCGTGACGGCAGCGGCGGTCATCAGCGAGACGATGGCCACCGGGCCGGTGGCAAGCTGCCGGCTGGAGCCCCACAGCGCGCCCAGGATGGCCGGCACGAAGGCAGTGTACAGGCCGAAATACACCGGCAGGCCCGAGAGCTGCGCATAGGCCATGGCTTTGGGCACCAGCACCAGTCCCCCGGTGATGCCGGCGATCATGTCGCCGCGGAGAATGACGGAATTGACGGGGAACCAGGCGAGGAACGGGAAGAGGCGAAGCAGCCAGGGGTGGGTCAACATGGGATGGTCTCGACTGGGTTTTTCGGCGTCTTCTGCAACGGCGCGCCAAAGTGATGCAGACTACATCAGACGCATTGCAAAATGAAACGATAGATTTTAGCGTACGGGGAATTGCGGTGGCTAGACATGCCTTATGGCGGCATCACGGGGGTCTATGCGAATCACTGCCGCCGGCGCGGCGATGCCCGCGCGGCGCTGCCGGGCGCGACAGGGCGCCCGGCAGAGGATCTGCCCGGGCATTCGGAGGGCTACCCGAGAGGGTTCAGAACCCCCGATTCAGGTCGGGGCGCAGCCAGTCGATTTCGGGGAATGAGCCGGGCCGGGGCGTGCCGGCGCCGGGTTCGACAATCAGGTTGATGAGGATGGTCACGGGCAGCATGTGCCGGGTATCGCTTTCGTCGAAGACGGATTGGGCCAGGCCTGAACGACCATCGCAGACGATGAGTTCAATCCCGGCGTGGGTTGTCAGATAGGCCCGCGCGGCATTGACGGGTTCGCCCGAAAGCGGGGCGATGTCCCATTCAATGTCGGCCCGTTCCAGTGCCGGTAGAAGCGCTTCAAGGATGGAGGTGGCAAGCGCCTGTCCCGCGGGAGCAAGGACCACGAGCGAAGCACCCTTGCGCCGACACAGGGAAAGCACCTGTTCCGCGACACCGGCCGCAACCAGGGCATCGGCATAGAGCGCGACACGTGCGGTTCCACACGACTGCCCTGCCCGCGGCATGAACGGGAGCGAGTGCGGGCCAGCTTGGGCGGATGGACTTGAGAACGGGACCATGAAGACGATGAAGCACTTCCCGTGCCAATCACGCCACATCCGTAACGCCTTGTTTTCAAACCATTCACGAAGAGCCGCTGAAATCGCTGTTGTTGCAACTTGCAGCAGGCGCCCGCTCAGTCCTTCTCCAGTTCGTAGCGCTTGAGCTTGCGCCACAGCGACACCCGGTCGATGCCGAGGATCTGCGCCGCCAGGGTCTGGTTGCCACCGGCTTCCTGGAGCACCCAGCGGATGTAGTCGCGCTCCTGCTCCTCCAGGGAAGGCAGCCGCCCTTCCTTCTTGCGGAAGGTGCGGATGGCCAGGTCGCGCAGGTCGTCGGGCAGGCTCGCCACCTCGATGCGGTTGCCGGTGGCGATGGCCACGCCGCGCTCGACGATGTTCTCCAGTTCGCGCACATTGCCGGGAAAATCGTAGGCCTTGAGCAGGTCCATGGCTTCCCGGGAGATTTCCGTCACGTCCTTGCCCATTCGGGCAGCACACTTGCGCAGGAAGTGGTAGGCCAGCAGTGGAACGTCGTCCTTGCGCCGCGCCAGCGACGGGATCTGGAGATTCACCACGTTGAGGCGGAAATACAGGTCCTGGCGGAATTCGCCGTTCCGCACCATGTCGAGCACATCGCGGTTGGTGGCGGCAACGAAGCGCACGTCCACCTTCACCGGCGCAGTGGCCCCCAGCGGCAGCACCTCCTTCTCCTGGAGCGAGCGCAGCAGCTTCACCTGCATCGCCGGCGACATCTCGGTGATCTCGTCGAGGAACAGGGTGCCGCGGTCGGCCACCACCAGCAGACCCTTCTTCTCGCCCACGGCGCCGGTGAAGGCACCCCTGACATGGCCGAAGAGTTCGTTGCCCAGGAGATCCTCGTTGAAGGCGCCGCAATTGATGGCCACGAAGGGACCGTCGGCACGCCGGCTGTGGTGGTGCAGGTAGTGGGCGAACAGTTCCTTGCCGGTGCCCGATTCGCCGGTGATGAGCACGTTGCAGTCGGTGGGAGCGATCTGGCGGGCCATGTCCAGCAGGCGCTGCATCTCCCCATCCTGGGTGATGATGCGCACCTTGCCCTGGTAGCTCTCCACCTGCGCGCGCAGGGCCGCGTTTTCGCGGCGAAGGCGGATCTTGGCCATGGCCTCGGCCACCACCTTGCGCACCTCGTCGAGACGAAAGGGCTTGGCGATGTAGTAGAAGGCGCCGTGCTTCATGGCGTCCACCGCCGACCTCAGCGTCGCGTAGCCGGTAATCAGGATCACCTCGGCGTCGGCGCCCATTTCCTGGCACTTTTTCAGCACCTGCATGCCGTCAACCTTCTCCATGCGCAGATCCGTGAGCACGACGTCGAACGGCTGCCGGTCGAGGTGGGCCAGCGCGTTGGCGCCGCTCTGGGTGGCCACCACCTCGTAGCCCTCCTTCTTCATCACGTGTTCCAGGTTCTTGAGGGCGACCTTTTCGTCGTCCACGATCAGCAGCCTGCCGTTAGCCATTGCTGTCCTTTGCGGGAATGCGGATGAGGAAGCTCGTCCCCCGCCCCGGTTCGCTGTCCACGGCAATGCAGCCGCCGTGCTCCTCGACGATCTCGAAGACGATGAACAGCCCCAGACCCAGACCTTTGCCGACATCCCGGGTGGTGAAGAAGGGATCGAAGATGCGTGGCAGGATGTCCGGGGCGATGCCGTGGCCGTTGTCGCGCACCGCGATTTCCACCGCCTCGCCCTGGCCCGTGCATTGGCCGAAGACCAGCGCCCGGCAGTCGCACGGCTCGCGCGTGCGGCGCGCGGAAATGACGATCTCCCCCGCGCCCTCGACGGCCTCGACGGCATTGGCGAGGAGGTTGAACAGCACCTGCTGCAGGCGCGGCCTGTCGCCGGAGACCACCAGGTCGTCCGGCACGCGCCGCTCGACGCTCACCTGGGCCGGAATCTGGCCCTTCACCAGGCGCAGCGTGTCGTCCACCAGGCGGGCCAGCGCCACGTCTTCGCGGCGGAATTCGCGATCCCGGGCGTAGTCGAGCAGCGAGCGCACGATGCGCCGTGCGCGCCAGGTCTCGTCGAGGATCTGGCCGAGGAGTTCCTTCTTGAAGGCAATGTCGTGGCCATCGATCTCATCGGCCAGGATCTCGCAGGACGAGGAAATGTTGGACAGCGGGTTGTTCAGTTCGTGGGCCACCCCGGAGAGCAGCGTTCCCAGGGCAGCCAGCTTCTCCGAGCGCAGCAGTTGCCCCTGGCGCACCTCCAGATCCTGCAGCACGCGGTTGAAGGCCTGGGTGAGGGAGACGATCTCCCGGTCGTGGGCCGCCATCTCCAGCTTGGCCAGCCGTCCCGCCGCCACCGCCTCCATGCTGTCTTCCAGTTCCTTCAGGGGACGGGACACGCGGCGCGACAGCAACTGGCCGATGACCACCACCAGCACCGCCACCATGACGACGGAGGCGATCAGCAACTGGCGATGCCGATCCAGCATGGCCTGGAGCATCACCCGCTCGGTGCGCGACAGACGCTCGGCGACGGTGACGATTTCCTTGCCCGACTGGCGGATGCGCCCCTCCAGCGCGGGATCGTCGGCATCGCGGCTGTATTCCTCCATCAGGGCCGCGTACCGGGTCAGTTCCTCCCGCAGACGGGCGATGCGGGACGGATCCTCCAGCGCCTCGAACGGGGCCAGTCGATCGCGCAGCAGGGTCGCAGCCTCGGCCAGGTAGGCGCGGTTCTCCGCCAGGTCGGTGGCCTGGTGGTAGAGGAAGTAGTTCTTCTCGAAGCGGCGCACTTCCAGCGTCAGGCCGAAGAACTCGCCGATACGCTCTCCGGCCACGATCTTCTCTCCCAGCAGGCGCAGTTCCAGAAAGGAAAGCACGGACAGGGCAACGACGATGGCGCCGATGGCGGCATAGCCGAAAGTGATCTTCTGGCGCAGGGAGTTCATGGGCGAGTTGCATTATGCAACATGCCCTCCGCTCGACGCAACGCTCTCGAAGTCCTCCCGGTTGCAGGGGTTTCCGCTCCACCGCAGCCGCCCCGGTTGCAGAACGCAACACGACGTCAGCACCTGCGCCCTCGCACCAGGGGAGGAATCCACACGGTTTACAGTCACTTGGGGCCTGCCCATGGATCTGGCACGGTCTCTGCTTCACAGCAGGTCTGATCCTGTGATTGTCGCCTTGTCCACCTCCACGCAAGTACGCAACCAGTTTGTCGCCCGCGCCGGCTGTGGCACGGGCGGCAGCGTGCGCGCCACCGCTTCGTGACCGACCCGACCCCCACGACATCCCGCCGCAGGTCCGAACGCAAGGTCCTGCTCGCGGTGCGCGAAGGGCACGTCGACCAGCGACTGCTGGCCTCGGCCCGCGGCCTGTGCCAGCGCATGGATGCGGATCTGAACATCCTGGTGCTGTGCTCCGGAGAGCGGCTGCCCCCCGAGGTGGAGGTCTTCGTCAAGACGCTGCGCGACGAGGGCGTGGCCTACACCCTGACCCGCAGGCCGCTGCTGCGCCGGCGCGACATCGTCCAGTACGCCAACACCCACGAATGCATCGCCACCGTGGTGATCGATTCGCTGGAAGGCTGGGAGAGCGTCGCCGAGGACCGGGCCTCGGACCCCTGGCGCAAGCTCGCCTGTCCGCTGGTGACCACGGCGCCACCCAAATCCACGAACTCCACCGACCCATGACCATGAACCTGTCGCTCAAGACCCTGCTGCCCTTCCTGCGCTGGTTTCCCCTGCAGCGCGACACCCTCAAGGCCGACTTCCTCGCCGGCCTGACGGTGGCCCTGGTGCTCATCCCGCAATCCATGGCCTACGCCCAGCTCGCCGGCATGCCCGCCTACTACGGGCTGTACGCCGCCTTTCTGCCGGTGGCGGTGGCGGCGCTTTGGGGTTCGTCCAACCAGTTGGGCACCGGGCCGGTGGCGGTGGTGTCGCTGCTGACGGCCTCCACGCTGGCCACCCTGGCCGCGCCCGGATCGGAGGGGTTCATCGCCCTGGCCATCATGCTGGCGCTGATGGTGGGGCTGGTGCAGCTCACCCTGGGCGTGCTCAAGCTCGGGGTGATCGTCAATTTCCTCTCCCACCCGGTGATTGTCGGCTTCACCAACGCCGCGGCGCTGATCATTGCCCTGTCCCAGGTGAGCAAGCTGTTCGGCGTGCCTATGGGGCGCAGCGAACATTTCATCGTCGACATCGTCGGCGTGTTCCGGCTCATCGGCGACAGTCACCTGCCCACCCTGGCCATGGGCGGCGCGGCCATCGCCCTGATGTGGGGGCTGAGGAAGTACGCGCCGAAAATGCCCGGCGTGCTCATCGCCGTGGCGCTGACCACGGTGGTGAGCTGGGGCATCGGCTTCGAGCGCAACGGCGTCGCGCGCGTGGAGTCCATCACCGAGCCCGAGGTGCGCCGCCTGGCCGAGGACGTGATGCGCACCGACACACGTGCTGACGAAATGAACCGGGCCGTGGCCGCGAAGTCGGCCGAGGCTACGGCGCAAGAGAAGACCGGATCGGCGCAGCCGCAGCACATCGCGGCGCTGCACTACGAGGCCGAGCTGCTCGGCATCGAGATGAAGGACGCGGAGGCGGAAAACCGCAAGCGCACCCGGGCGCTGCGCAAGTTCGTGTTCGAACGCGTCCCCGGCGAGGCCGGCGCCCCGGACCGCCTGTACGTCGCCGGCCAGGTGCCCGCCGGCCAGCGCTCCGACGGCCACCAGTGGCGCATCAAGAAGATCGCCAGGGGCGAACTGCAGCTCGTGGGCGGCGGCGAGGTGGTGGGCAGCATCCCGCCGGGCCTGCCCAGCCTGAAGGCGCCCACCTTCAACCTGGACGTGCTGGGCTCGCTGCTGTCCGCGGCGCTGGTGATCTCGCTGGTGGGTTTCATGGAGGCCATCTCCATCGCCAAGGCCATCGCCGCCAGGACGAAGCAGCGCATCGACCCCAACCAGGAACTGGTCGGCCAGGGCCTGGCCAACATCGTCGGCAGCCTGACCCAGGCATTTCCGGTGTCCGGCTCGTTCTCGCGCTCGGCCGTCAACATCAACGCCGGGGCGAAGACGGGCATGAGTTCGGTGTTCACCGCCGTCATCGTGCTGCTCACCCTGCTCTTCCTCACGCCGCTGCTCTACCACCTGCCGCAGGCGGTGCTGGCGGCCATCATCATCATGGCGGTGATCGGGCTGGTGAACTTCGAGGCGGTGAAGCATGCCTGGCACGCCAGCCGCGACGACGGCATCGCCGCCATCGTCACCTTCGTGGCCACGCTGGCCTTCGCCCCCCACCTGGACAACGGCATCATGGTGGGCGCGGGCCTGGCGCTGGTGCTCTACCTGTTCCGCACCATGCGTCCGCGGGTGGCGGTGCTGGCGCGCCATCCGGACGGCACCCTGCGGGATGTTAGAATCCACCCGCAACTGCCGCGAAGCAAGTACATCGTTGCCCTGCGCTTCGACGGCCGGTTGTACTTCGCCAACGTCCCCTATTTCGAGGATGCGGTGCTGGAGGCCATGGCCGAGCACCCCGGCGCGAAGTACCTGCTGGTAGTGGGAGACGGCATCAACGAACTGGACGCTTCCGGAGAAGAAGTCATCCACCACCTGGTGCAGCGCCTGCGGGAAGCCGGCGTGACCGTCGGCTTCAGCGGCCTGAAGAAGCAGGTGCGCGACGTCATGCACGCCACGGGTCTGCTGGACGTCATCGGTGCCGACAACATGTTCTCCACGGAGGACGTGGCGCTGGACAAGATCTACCAACGTCTCGGCGACGCGGCCAGGGACGACATGCAGTGCCTGAGTTGCCGGCCTGCGGATTTGCATCAGATGGCGTGACTCGGGTAAGTCTCAAGTGGATGGAATGAATCTGTCGTCGCCCCACCCCGTCAATGTGGCGTGGGGCATCGCCCTGTTTCTCGTGGCCATTGCGGCGCTCTCGCCGTTTCTGCGGCTGCGGCGCCGGGTGTTGCTGCGCGCGCTCATGCCCGCCGGCGCGCTGGCGGCGCTGGCCCTGGCCGGTGCGGGCTTTGCCGGCCTCACCGGCGAGACCTCGGCCCTCGCGCTGCCGCTGGGCCTGCCCGACCTGCCCTTCCGCCTGCGCCTGGACGCGCTGTCGGGCTTCTTCCTGGTGCTGCTGGGCGGGGCGGCGTTCGGGGTGGGCGTGTTCGCCAACGGCTACATGCGCAACCTGGACGACACCACGCTGGCCCTGTACTGCCTGTGGTACCACCTGTTCCTCGCCGGCATGGCCCTGGTGCTGCTGGCCAACGACGCCTACGCCTTCATGGTGGCGTGGGAGATGATGGCCCTGTCGTCCTACTTCCTGGTCACCACCAACCACGTCATTCCCGGGGTGCGCCGCGCCGGCTTCCTCTACCTGCTCATCGCCCACGTGGGCGCCGTGGCGCTGCTGCTGTGCTTCGGCGTGCTGCAGGGCGGGCATGGCGCGTACACCTTCGATTACATGCGCGGCGCCGAACTGACACCGTTCTGGGCCTCGGTGGCCTTCCTGCTGGCGCTGTTCGGCTTCGGCGCCAAGGCGGGGTTGGTGCCGCTGCATGTGTGGCTGCCGGAGGCCCACCCGGCGGCGCCCTCTCCGGTGTCGGCGGTGATGTCCGGGATCATGCTCAAGACGGCCATCTACGGCCTGCTGCGGGTGAGCTTCGACCTGCTGAACATGCAACTGGCGTGGTGGGGCGTGCTCGCCCTGGGCCTGGGCCTGGTGACCGCCCTCTACGGCGTGGTGTTCGCCGCCGTGCAATCCGACATGAAGCGGCTGCTGGCGTGGTCGTCCATCGAGAACATCGGCATCCTGGTGGCCGGTTTCGGCCTGACGCTCATCTTCCACGCCGACGGCAAGGGTGCGCTGGCGGCCATCGCGCTCACCGCCACGCTCTACCACGCCATCAACCACGCCTTCTTCAAGGGCCTGCTGTTCGTGGGCACGGGGGCGGTGCTGCACGCCACCGGCCAACGCAACCTCGGCCGTCTTGGGGGGGTGATGCGTTCCATGCCCTGGGTGGCCTGGCTCACGCTGGTGGGCGTGCTGGCCATCGCCGGCCTGCCGCCGCTCAACGGCTTCGTGTCGGAATGGCTGCTGCTGCAGGCCTTCCTCATGACCCCGGCGCTGAGCCAGTCCTTCGTGAACATGCTCATCCCCGTGGCGGCGGGCACCATCGCCCTGGCGGGGGCCCTGGCCGCCTACGTGATGGTGAAGTTCTACGGCGTCATCTTCCTCGGCCAGCACCGCGACCCCAAGCTCGCCCAGGCCCACGACGCCAGCGGCGCCGAGCGCCTGGGCATGCTGTGGCTGGCCGCAGGCTGCGTGGCGCTGGGCCTGATGCCGGTGCAGGTGATCGAACTGCTGGCGCCGGTGACCGAGCTGCTCATCGGCCAGTCGCTGCCCAACGCCGGCAGTTGGCTGTACCTGGCGCCCGTGAATGCGGATCGGGCGAGCTACTCGCCGCTGGTGTTCCTGCTGGTGGTCACCGCCGTGACCCTGCTGGCCTTCGTTCTGGTGCGCCGCCTGTACCACGGCCGGGTGCGCCACGCCGACCCCTGGGATTGCGGCTTTCCGGAGCAGACGCCGCGCATGCAGGACACGGCCGAGGGTTTCGGACAGCCCATCCGCCAGATCTTCGTGTCCTTCATGCGGGTGGAACGGGATACCCCCGACCCCTTTGATCGCCATCCCCACTACAGCGGGGCGAGCCTCGACAAGCTGTGGTTCGGCATCTACGAGCCCATCGCCCGACTCGCCGGCTGGCTCTCCGACCAGGCCGGGCGGCTGCAGCACGGGCGCATCCACTGGTACCTGATCTACAGTTTCGTGACCCTCATCTTCCTGCTGGCCTTCGCCCGATGACGACGACCTTCCCCCCGCCCCCCTTCCCGAGGAAGGGGGTGATTACGGTTCAGCCGCTGGCGCGGCTTCCGGGCACTGACTTGTCGCCTCCTTGGGGCGGCCCGGCGGAGGCGACGTGACCATCGGCATCCTCATCCAGATCGCCCAGACCCTGCTGGCGGTGCTGCTGGCACCGCTGCTCATGGGCTGGGTCAACCAGTGCCGCGCCTGGCTCCAGGGCCGCAGCGCGCCCCCCATCCTGCAGCCCTACCGGACGCTCATCAAGCTGTTCCACAAGGACGCGATCGTGGCCCACGGCGCCACGCCGCTGTTGCGCTTCGCGCCCTACGTGTTCTTCGGCTGCATGGCGCTGGCGGCCGGCATCGTGCCGATGGTGGCCAACGACCTGCCGTTCTCGCCGGCCGCCGACGTCATCGCGCTGGTGGGCGTATTCGCCCTGGCGCGGGTGTTCATGGCGCTGGCGGCCATGGACATCGGCACTTCCTTCGGCACCCTGGGGGCGCGCCGCGAGATGCTGGTGGCCTTCCTGGCGGAGCCGGCGCTGCTCATGGTGGTGTTCACCGCCTCCTTCGTCGCCAATTCCACCCAGCTCACCACCATCGTCGAGGCCCTGGCCCACCGCGCCTTTGCCATCTACCCGAGCCTGGCCTTCGCCGGCGTGGCCTTCTGGATGGTGGCCATGGCCGAGAACGCGCGCATCCCGGTGGATAACCCGACCACCCACCTGGAACTGACCATGATCCACGAGGCCATGATCCTGGAGTACTCCGGCCGACATCTGGCGCTCATCGAGTGGGCGGTGGCGCTGAAGCTGTTCACCTACTCGGCGCTGGGCCTGGCGCTGTTCATGCCGTGGGGCATCGCCGAGACCGGCAACTTCGCCGCCATGCCCCTAGCGGTGCTCGCGCTGCTGGTGAAACTCGCCGCCGGCGGCTTCGCCCTGGCGACCATCGAGACCTTTCTGGCCAAGTGGCGCCTGTTCCGCGTGCCCGAATTCCTCGGCACGGCCTTCCTGCTCGGCGTGCTGGCCATGCTGGTGCACCTGCTGCTGGAGGTCTGAGCCATGTCCCAGTCGCTTTATCTGCAGGTGGTCAACCTGCTGTCCGCCCTGTTGCTGCTGATCGCCTTCGCCATGCTCTCCCAGCGCCGGGTGGTGGGGCTGATCACCCTGTTCGCCTGGCAGGGCCTGGCGCTGGCCTTGTCCACCACCATCGTCGCCTACAGCACCGGGCAGCACCATCTCTACTATTCGGCCGCGCTCACCGTCGGGCTGAAGGTGATCGCCATGCCGTGGTTCTTCTTCCGGCTGATCCGGCAACTGGACGCCCACCGCGAGGTGGAGACCCTGTTCAACGTGCCCACCACCATGCTGGTCGGCATCGTGCTGGTGGTGTTCGCCTTCAACCTGGCCCAGCCCATCTCGCAGATGTCCGGCACCGTCACGCGCTCGATCCTGGGGATCGCCATGGCCAGCGTGCTGCTGTCGTTCCTGATGATGATCACCCGCACCAAGGCCATCCCCCAGGTGATCGGCTTCCTGGCGATGGAAAACGGCCTGTTCCTGGCCGCTACCAGCGCCACCTACGGCATGCCGCTGGTGGTGGAACTGGGTGTGGCCCTGGACGTGCTGGTGGGCGTGCTCATCCTGGGCATCTTCTTCTTCCACATCCGGGAGACCTTCGACTCCCTGGACCTCAAGCACATGGAAAGCCTCAAGGAACGCTAGATCGTGGAATTTTATTGGCTCCTCGGCATCCCCCTGGTTGGCAGCCTCATGCTGGCGGCCATGGGCTCCCATCGGCGCGCCCCGGAGGTGAATGCCGCCTTCAGCTTCGCCACCTTCCTGGCCGCGGCCTGGCTCACGGCCCGCATCGTCGCCGAGGGACCGCGCGTGGTGGGCGCGGCGTGGTTCTTCATCGACTCCTTCAACGTCTTTCTCGTTGCGCTCACCGCCTTCGTCGCCTTCACCACCGCGCTGTTCTCGCGCCCCTACATGCGCATCGAACAGGAGCACGGCAAGCTCACACCGCAGCGCCTGCGCATGTTCCACGCCAGCTACCAGCTTTTCATCTTCGCCATGCTGCTGGCGCTCACCACCAACAACATGGGCATCCTGTGGGTGGCCATGGAAGGCGCCACGCTGGCCACGGTGCTGCTGGTGTCGCTCTACCGCACGCCGGCCAGCCTGGAGGCGGCGTGGAAGTACTTCATCCTGTGCGGCGTGGGCATCGCCCAGGCGCTGTTCGGCACCATCCTGCTCTACTTCGCGGCGGAGAAGCTGCTGGGCGAGGGCGGCATGGCCCTGTCCTGGGTGCACCTGAACGAGGTCAAGACCGACCTGGACCCGGTGGTGCTGCAACTGGCCTTCGTCTTCCTGCTGGTGGGCTACGGCACCAAGGTCGGCCTGGCGCCGCTGCACAACTGGCTGCCCGACGCCCACGCCGAGGGCCCGACGCCGGTGTCCGCTGTGCTCTCCGGCCTGCTGCTCAACGTCGCCCTGTACGCGGTGATGCGCTGCAAGGTGCTGGTGGACGGGGCGCTGGGCACCGAGCTGGCCGGCAACCTGATGATGGGCTTCGGCCTGCTCTCGGTGGTGGTCGCCGCCTTCCTGATCAAGCGCCAGACCGACGTCAAGCGCATGTTCGCCTATTCCTCCATCGAGCACATGGGGCTGGTGACCTTCGCCTTCGGCATGGGCGGCGCGGTGGCGAGCTTCGCCGGGCTGCTGCACATGACCATGCACTCGCTCACCAAGTCCGCCATCTTCTTCGCCGTGGGCCATGCCACCCAGAGCGCGGGCACCCAGGTCATGGACGGCATCCGCGGACTGATCAAGACCAACCCCACCATCGGCTGGGGACTCATGCTGGGCACGCTGGCCATCCTGGGCATGCCGCCCTTCGGCGTGTTTGCCAGCGAGTTCCTCATCATCACCACCGCCATGCACGAGCACCCCTGGGCCACGCCCTTCCTGCTCACCGCCCTGGGCGTGGCCTTTGCCGCCATTTTCGGGCGCGTGCAGCCCATGGTCTTCGGCGAGACGGAACTCAAACGCCTGCCCTACCAGCCCGCCCTGGCGCCGGTGTTCATCCACCTCGTCCTGGTGCTGATGCTGGGCCTGTTCATCCCGCCCTACCTGGCCGACTGGTACCGCCAGGCGGCGCAACTGTTGGGAGGCTGAGGTGAAACGAGCCCCACGCTCACACGGTTCACGAAGGGCTCGCCTTGCACGGCTCGCCCGTTTCGGCGGCGCAAAGCAGTGCTTTGCGAATTCCCGCCACAACCCCCCCAAGGGGGCGCAGGCCTCCTTGGGGGCGGCCCGGCAGGAGGCCTGAGATGCGCATCGGCGACAACGAGTGGCCCCTGGAACAGCGTCCCGGCTGCACTCCCGTGTGGCGCGGGCGCGTGCCCGCCGAGCGCCTGCCGGCGCTGGCCCACGACGTCCGCGGCTGCGGGGGCCAGCTCACCGCCCTGTGGGGCAGCGACGACCGCCATCTTGGCGGCGGCTTTGCCATCCACGTCGCCTTCGGCATTCCCCAGGGCACGGCTTGGGTGAGCAGCGACCTGGGCGCGGAAGCACCCGCCTATCCCGACCTGTCCGCCGTCTTCCCCCAGGCCGACCGCATGCAGCGGGCCGCCTTCGACCTGCTGGGCATCGTGGCCTCCGGCGCGGTGGACGCCCGCAGATGGCTGCGCCACGGCGCCTGGCCGGAAGACGCCTGGCCCCTGCGCCGCGACTTCGACGCCGCGACACGCTTCGAGCCCACCCTGGACGCCTACCCGTTCATCCAGGTGGAAGGCGACGGCGTGCATGAGATCCCGGTGGGGCCCATCCACGCCGGCACCATCGAGCCCGGCCACTTCCGCTTCTCCGTCATCGGCGACCGCATCCTGAAGCTGGAAGAGCGCCTGGGATACACCCACAAGGGCATCGAAAAGCGCTTCGAAGGCATGACTGCGGAAGAGGGCGCCCGGCTCGCCGGCCGCGTGTCCGGCGACAGCCACGTGGCCTTCGCCTGGGCCTGCTGCATGGCGCTGGAGTCGGCCGCCGGCAGCCCGCCGCCCGCCCGCGCCCAGTGGCTGCGCGCCCTGTTCCTGGAGCGCGAGCGCGTCGCCAACCATCTCGGCGATCTGGGCTACCTCGGCAACGACGTCGCCTTCGGCATCGGCTTCATGCAGTTCTGGCGCCTGAAGGAGGAATGGCTGCGGCTCAACGCCCGGTTGTTCGGGCACCGCTACCTGTTCGACCGCGTGGTACCCGGTGGCGTGGCCTGCGACCTGCCCGCCGGTGCCCAGGCCGCGCTCACCGATCAATGCGACGTGGTGGCGATGCACGTGCGCCAGCTCAAGGAGATCTACGACGAGCACGCCGGCATCCAGGACCGCTTCGTCGCCACCGGCATCGTCAAGCCAGAACTGGCCGCCCGCCTCGGCCTTACCGGTCTGGCCGGACGCGCCTCGGGCCAGGCGGTGGACGCGCGGGTGGATGCACCCTGCCCCCCCTACGACCAGGTGAAAGTCGCCATCGTCACCCACGACCACGGCGACGTGGCGGCGCGGGCCGAGGTGCGCTTCGGCGAGGTGTTCGAATCCCTGCGCCTGATCCAGGAGCTGGTGCGGCGCATGCCGGCCGGTCCCCTGCTGGCCGAACTGCCCACGGCCGCGGCCGGCGCCGAGGGCCTGGGCCGGGTGGAAGGCTGGCGCGGCGAAGTGCTGGTGGCCCTGCGCATGGGGGCGGACGGGCGCCTGGAGCGGGTGCATGCCCACGACCCTTCGTGGCAGAACTGGCCCGTGATGGAGCCGGGCGTGCTCGGCAACATCGTTCCCGATTTCCCGCTCATCAACAAATCCTTCAACCTGAGCTACTCGGGTCAGGACCTCTGAGCGGCCCCGTCCGCGATCCAAGACATAAGGCCGGCGCCATGGCAACCCATCTGATCCTGCGCAAGATCCTCGACACCGGCTTCGTCTCGGAGCCGCCCCCCGCCGCCGATCCCGCCCTGCGCACACGGGAGCAGGACCTGCAGGAGGAGATCCTCAAGGTGTTCGGCCAGGCGCTGACCGTCCGCCACGTGGATGCCGGTTCCTGCAACGGCTGCGAACTGGAGATCCACGCCCTGCAGGGCGCGCATTACAACATCGAGGGCATCGGCGTGAAGTTCGCCGCCAGTCCGCGCCACGCGGACGTGCTGCTGGTCACCGGCCCCGTGTCGCGCAACCTGGAAGTGGCGCTGAAGCGCACCTATGAGGCCACGCCGGAGCCCAAATGGGTGGTGGCCGTGGGCGAGTGCGGCTGTAACGGCGGCCTCTTCGGCGAGTCCTACGCCAGTTGCGGGCGCGTGGCCAACGTCATCCCCGTGGATGTGGAAGTGCCCGGCTGCCCGCCCACGCCGGTGGCGCTGCTGCAGGGCATCCTGGCGGCCGTGTCGCGCTGAAGGGCGACCGGCGCGCGCCGGGCCTGTCCGCGCTCACCCCTGCGCCACGACCCCCAGCTTCACCATCCACGCCAGCCCGCGAAACACGGCCGGCTGCCGCGCCGCCGGCAGCGGCTTGACGAGTTCGGCAGCGGGCCGCGGACCCTTCGCTAGCTGCTGGATGACGATTTCGCACTCCTGCGGCGAGGGCAGCACGCTGCGGGCGAAATCCACCATCATCAGGCCGCGCCAGCGGGCGAGTGCCTCCAGGGCGTCAGTGCGCGCCAGGCGCAGGCGGGTGTCCGGTTTCAGCACGGCGGTGGGGTAGGCGGCGAAAGCGGCGAACGGGTCCATGCGCGCCGGCCACGGCTGCGCCGCGTGTTTCAGTTGCGCCCCCTGCGCCGCGCGAATCTCCGCCAGTTCCGCCCACAGGGCTTCATAGCGGGGAATGATCGCCGCCCAGTCGTAGTTTTCCCGCGCCCGCTGGCGTCCCGCCTCGCCCATCTGCCGGCGCAGTTCGGGCGACGAGAAGAGCCGCTCGAAGGCCCGGGCGGTGGCCTCCACGTCCACCGCCACCAGGGAGCAGGTGTAGCCGCAGTACTGGTCGTAGCTGTCGATCTCCAGCGCGTGGCGCAGCGCCAGGTCGCGGCCCAGCCCCGCCGCAGGCATGAGGGTGGGCACGCGAAAACCGTCGACGCCCTCGCGCACCGTGTCGCGGTAGCCATCCCAGTCCGACACCACCACCGGCAGGCCGGCCGCCATGGCCTCGACGGGCACCAGGCCGAAGGTCTCCTGGATGTTGTCCGACAGCGAGCAGAACACGTCCGCGCCGGCCCAGGCGGTGGCGCGCGCCGCGGCCTCGCGCCCGTCCAGGGTCACGCAGCGCACCGACGGACAGGCCTGCCTTGCCGCGTCCGCAAAGGCCTCGCGGATGGACTCGCCGGCATGCCAGCCGCACTCCACGAGCACCACCTTCTGCGTCGCCGGCAGCTTGCGCGCCGCCTGCTCCAGCGCCTGGTACATGGCCAGCGGATGGGCCTTGGCATGAAACGACAGGCGCCCGGCGAACAGCACCACGAGGTCATCCTCGCCCACCTCCAGTTGCCGGCGCGCCCCCTGCCGCTGCTGCGCGCCGAAGGCGAAGTCGGCGGCGTGGATGCCCAGCGGAATCACCGGCAGCTGCGGCAGCACCCGCTTCGTGGCGCCGAGCCGCGCCTGCAGGTACTCGCCCTGGGTGTGGAGGATGCGCTGCACGTTGTCCCTGACCGCGGACGAGGTGCAGATCACCGCGTCCCAGGGCTGCACCGGCGCCGTCAGCCACTCGGCGATGCCGTCCATGGCCCGCGCCGAGGCGGTGGTGTGGGTCACGCCGCACAGGCTCCACGCCCCGTGGCCGTGGAAGCTGCGCTGCCAGGCGTGCTCGCCGAGGCGCGGGCCGGGATGATAGGCCGTGCCCGCCTCCGCAAGCCGCGCCAGGTTCTTCGCCCCCACCCGCTCCACCGGCTCGGTGCGGCCGGCGGCGCGCACCGCCTCCTCGAACGCCAGTGCGTGCTCCGCGGCTGCCGCCTGCACCCAGAACCGCGTGCCACGGCTGTGGGCGAGATACCCCCGCAGGAAGGACTCCCCCGCGGCATTGCGGCCCATGAGCTTGGGCCCGGTGGTGGTGTAGGCCTCGGGGTGGAAGTAGATGGCGGCGGAGTGGGACATGGGAAAGCGCGATCGGTGGGCGAGGCGGAATTATCCAGGAAACCTCTCTTGACGCAGAGAACGCAGAGGAGAACGATGAGAACGCAGAGCGTTACGTGGCAAGTCCCATGTACCCGACGGGTGAATGTCCGTTCCTGCTCTGCGGCCTCGGTGTCTCTGCGATCTCTGCGTTGAAAGCGGTTCAACTGCGGTTTCAGGGATTATCGTCAAAAAATCCGGTGAACCGCGGACCAACGCGGATTTGCACGGCCATTCATGAACGTGCCGCACCCTGACAGGCAACCCAAACGGGCAATGGGCGCCCTGCGGGCTGCGGCCCGGCCGTGGGTCCGCATTCCTGCGCGCCGATGGGGGCGGTATTGTTGAGCGTCGAAGTCGATTGCGTGCCTCGGCCGACGGCGTATACTCAACGTACGCCAATTTCAATCAACGTACGCGATGGCCCTCACTGCCACCCAACTGCGCAGCCACCTCTACGAGGTGCTCCACGGCATTGCCGCGACCGGACAACCCGTGGAGGTCGAACTCAAGGGCAAGCGCTTCATCATCAGCCCCAGCCAACCCACGCCCCGGCGCCTCGATGCGCTGAGTCCCCACCCGGAAGCCGTCACCGGCTCGCTGGAAGATCTGGCCGAGGCACCCACCTGGGACGCCGCCGCGTGGGAACAGGCGCAGCCGTGAGCGCGGAATCCGCGGCCAACGGCGCCAGCCGTGCGGCGGCTGCGGAAGTCCATCTGGACACCCACATCCTTGTCTGGCTTTACGCCGATCCCCTGCGCGCCTGGCCCGCGGAAGTACGCCGCCTCCTGGAAACCGCAGCGCTGCGCTATTCCCCCATGGCGCGGCTGGAACTGCAGTACCTGCGTGAGATCGGGCGCCTGAACGTCCCCCCGGCTGCGTTGCTCGCGGAACTGGCTACCCCGCTGGATCTGCGGGAATGTCGCCAGGCCTTCAGCGCCGTGGTCGAACGTGCCCAGTCCCTCCACTGGACCCGCGATGTCTTCGACCGGATCATCGTTGCCCAGGCATCGGCTGCCGGAGCGCGGCTGGTCAGCCGCGACGTGCTCATCAGGAAGCACTTCGCCGATGCGGTGTGGGACGACGCCTAGCGTCAGACGTCCGGTTCGCTCCACCGCGGGCGCGATTTCGGGAAGTACAGCCAGCGCCTCGCCCTGGTGTCGGCGGCCGGGGTCGGCATCGCCGCTCCGGGGCACGCCTGCCTCACCCCCCCTGCTCCACCAGGTTCTTCGCCCCCTTGCGCCATTCCTGCCACAGGTGATAGGCGTAGCGGGCACCGAAGTAGCCCAGGTCCAGGGGGTTGCCGCCGAGGTACTTCATGCGGATGCGGAAGTTCTCGTTGAGGCTGGTGTACCGGTCCACCGCGCTGGACAGGCTCTTTTCATGCACGCGGAAGGCGGCCAGGTGGCTGTCGATCTGCTGCGGCTCGGCGATGCGGCCCAGGCGCAGCCACATCTCGTAGTCCATGGCGTACTTGTAGTCCGGCGAGAAGCCGCCCATGCGGTCGAACAGCTCCTTGCGCACGAAGGTGGCCTCGTGGGGAATGAAGTTGTTCTTGAGCAGCGCCCGGTAGCTGTACTTGGGCACCGCCCAGCCTTCCTCCTGGAGCTTGCCGTGATGCATGAACATGTTGCGCCCGAAGGCCCAGCCGCAGCCGGTGCGCCCGAACAGGTCGGCCACCTCGCTCAGCACCCGGTGATGGAGATAGAAGTCGTCGGAGTGCAGGTGCGCCACCACGTCGCCGGTGGCCATGGACAGTCCCTGGTTCATGGCGCGGGTGATGCCGCCGCGCACACCAGTGACGAACTTGTACGGGCGCGGGATGGCCTGGATGCGCTCCACCGTGCCATCGGTGGAGCCCCCGTCCACGAAGATGTACTCGATGTGGGGATAGTCCTGGGCCAGCACGGACTCGATGGAGTCCTTGATGTAGGGCTCGCTGTTCCAGGTACAGGTGATGATGGAGAAGGTCAGTGCCATAACAGACGGATTCCGCAGCGGTGTGTCCGCACGACCCGCCCAGGGCCGGCGCGCGATATCCGGATACTAATACGCCGCGGCGGCGGCCGTATCGGCAACTCGCAGCGGGGGAGGAACTGGGTCACGGTGCGGCCCTTTATGACACCGGGACGGCGCCGCGGCAGCGTCTGGGACTGCGGTCGATGCGCGACGAACCGTGATGCCGGGAGCAGGCGCTCCCGCGCCGCCACGGCGATTTCCACCGCGCCCGCCATCCGCGATAATCCCTTCCTGACCGGAACACAGGAGCAGCGCCGTGGGACACCGCCTGTCAAAGATCGTCACCCGCACCGGCGACGCCGGCACCACCGGGCTGGGCGACGGCAGCCGCACCGGCAAGGACAGCCTGCGCATCGCCGCCCTGGGCGAGGCCGACGAACTCAATTCCGTGATCGGCCTGCTGCTGGCCGAAGAACCGCCGCAGGACGTGGGCGATCTGCTCACGGGCATCCAGCATGACCTGTTCGATCTCGGCGGCGAACTGGCCGTGCCCGGCGCCAGCTTCCTCACGGCCGCGCAGGTGCAGCGCCTGGAGCGTGCCATCGGGGCCTTCAACGCCGGTCTGCCGCCGCTCAAGGAATTCATCCTCCCCGGCGGCACCCGCCCCGCGGCCCTGGCCCACATGGGGCGCACCGTCTGCCGCCGCGCCGAGCGGGCGGTGGTGGCGCTGGGCCAGCACGAAACGGTGTCGGAGCACTGCCGCCAGTACCTCAACCGCCTTTCCGACCTGCTGTTCGTGCTCGGCCGGACGCTCAACCGATCCGGCGGCCGCGGCGACGTGCTGTGGAAGAAAGGGCTCAATCGATAAGCCGGACGACGGCGCCGGACGCCCGCGCCTTCCCGTCACCGACCCCACTGCAGGGACGCCGGGGCGCATCGCCGGTTCGTCCGGGGTTGCCGCGCATCCGGTTCAGAACCAGACTTCCGGATAGCGCCGCGAAGCGGGCAGGTTGTTGACCACCAGTGCCACGGCCAGCAGGATCAACGGGCCCAGGGTGGCCGGTACCAGCACATAGACAAAGCCCATCTCGTGGATCCGCGGCGACCCGATCACCGCGATCAGGGCGGTAGCGCCACCGGGCGGGTGCAGCGTGCGCGTGGCGTGCATCAGCGCAATGGCCGTGGCCACCGCCACGGCCTGGGCCAGCCACGGCTCCGAATGCAGCAGCTTCCACGCCACCACGCCCACCAGCGCCGAGATGACGTGCCCCCCCACCAGATTGCGCGGCTGCGCCAGCGGGCTGCGCACCGCACCGTAGACGAGCACCGCCGAGGCGCCGAACGAACCGATCATGAGGGTCAGGTCGGATTGCTCGAAGAACAGGCGGTGCACCCAGGCTACCGCGGCGATGCCCGCGAAACCCCCGATCCAGGACCAGAAGATCTCGCGGTTGCTCACCCTGGGGGGACTACCCCGGGTGGTGCCGCGCATCTTGCGCAGGTATTCGCGCACGCTCATGCGCAGCGGCCACTCGGGCGCCGTGGGGACCGCCCGTGCCGGGAACCGCGCCGCCCGTTCATTCAATCCGTTGCCGGCAGGCGGCAACGAAATCCTTGCGCAGCAGCAGACCGAGCAGGCGGCCTGCGTCGTCCACCACGGGCATGCTGCGGCCGGGGTGCCGCTGAAACGCGGCCACGATGTCGTCGAATGCCGCCTCGCCGCGCACCGTGACGGCCGGAGCCGTCATGGCGGCAGACACGGGCGTCTCGTGGCAGCGGTGCCGGAATGTGCCGGGCTCCTCCAGCAGCCGCGGCAACAGCGCGAGGAAGGAGTCGGCCCCGAGTCGGCGCAGGAAGTCGGTTTCCGTAAGCATGCCCACCACGCGCATCTCCCCGTCCACCACGGGCAGACCCTTCACGCCTTGACGCGCCAGCGACCGTGCCGCCTCGTCCAGCAGGGTGCCGACGCACACGGGCTCGACTGCGGCACGCATCAGGGCGGCGGCATGAATGCCACCCGCAATGCGTTCCATCGCATGGCGATAGGCAAGATGATAGATGACGCGGAAATCCGCAGTGGTGATGTCCAGATAGCCGTGAATGCGCCCCATGGCATCGAGGATGTCCTCGTCCGAAAGCTCGGGTTCGGGCGCATCCCGATCCGCATGCGGCGCGTCCTGATTGCGGTCGGGGTCGAATGGCATGGCGGGTCGGAGGATGTCGGGGTGGTCCTCGGCGACGGGACTGCGGTCCCGTCGCGCGCCGGCACGCAGTCGTTACGCAGCCCTGGCGTACTTCTCCTTGGCCGCCCGCGCCGCCGCCGCTTCCGCGGCATTGTAGGCCTTTCCGGACCACAGCATCTCGTAGGCGATTTCCTCGTTGCCGTTCTCGCACAGCTCCAGCACCTCGCGGAACAGCGGCTGGAAGGTGGCGCTGCGATGCGACGCCTCGTGCTCTTCGAAACTGCGCCAGAAGGTGATGATCAGCGCCTCGCGGCCCTTCAGCGGGCTCTCCACCGCCTGGCCCACGGTCGAGCCCTCGTTGGAGATGGCGCCCGAGTTCAGCACCACGAAGCCGCCCACGAAGCCGGTCTCCGAATGGTAGGTCTTGACGTTCTCGCACAGCACGGCGACCCGCTCCTGCAGGTCATCCACGGCGTATTGCGGCCGCAGCAGCACACGGTTGACGGTCACCACGCCATCGTCGGAAAAATCGGGGATCAGTGCGCTCATGATGGTCTCTCTGTTGTGGTTGAGGGTGCGACGCATTAGCGCTGTCTAATATACGATCCCGAGCAAAATAGTCAACTACTTGCCGGAGATTTTCCCAACCACGAACGGCCAGGAGAACCTGCGGGTTGAAACGCGCAGTTCACCGCCTGGTCGAGGCGCGGCCCCGGCCGCCTGGTCGAGGCGCGGATTTCCCCGCCCGGATGGAACGCCGATCTCGCCGCGCGGCGGCGTGCATGCGTCGCGCGCCGCCGTCGTGGCTACTGCCGGTTCTGCTCGCGGGAGATGTCGGCGCGCACCTGGTCCATGTCCAGGCCGCGCACCTTGCCGATGATGTCGTCCAGCGCGTGGCCGGGCAGCGCGCCCGGCTGCTGGAAGAGGATGATCTCTTCGCGGAAGACGGTCAGGGTCGGAATGGAGCGGATTCCGAACTGCGCCGCCAGTTGCTGCTCCGCGTCCGTATCCACCTTGGCGAAGACGATGTCGGCGTGCTGCTCCGAGGCGGCCTCGAACACCGGCGCAAAGCCGCGGCACGGCCCGCACCACTTGGCCCAGAAGTCGATGATGACGATCGTGTTGTCGGCGATGACCTGGGAGAAGTTCCCGAAGGTGAGGTTGATCGTGGCCATGGGCGCCCATTCCATTAGAAAACCCTTATATTACTATATCCATCCGGCCCGGACACGACCTGGACGCCCGTGATCATTCACCGTCCGACCCCCGCAGCCAGGGCCACGATCGTTCCGCGGTCGTGTCCGCCACTGACTTGGCCTCAGCGAAGCCGTGCCGCGTCCTTCCCCCCGGTCGCAGGGCAGATTAAGGTAGTCTTAAGGCTTCTTCCGTAGTCTCGAAATGTATTTTTTCGTTTGTTCATAGCCTTTGAGGGAGGCGCGCGGCCGAGCCGCGCAAGGCCGCCGCGGGCAGTTGCAGGCAGATGGGGGAGACGTCATGCGCATTCTTCTGGTTGAGGACGATCCGCTGCTGGGCGAGGCCGTGCGGCAGGGGCTGTTGCAGGAGGGCTTCACGGTGGACTGGGTGAGGGACGGCCAGGAGGCCGACGGCGCCCTGGCCACCGACGAGTTCTCGCTGCTGATCCTCGACCTCGGCCTGCCCCGGCTGGACGGCATGACGCTGCTGCGGCGCCTGCGCGCCCGCGGCCGCGCGCTGCCGGTGCTCATCCTCACGGCGCGCGACACCATCCTCGACAAGGTGACGGGACTGGACGCCGGCGCCGACGATTTCCTCGTCAAGCCGGTGGACCTCGACGAACTGGCGGCGCGCGCCCGTGCCCTGCTGCGCCGCGCCAGCGGCCGTGCCCAGCCGGCGATCTGCCACGGCGAGCTGTGTCTCGAACCCCTGGCGCGGCGCGTCACCGTGGGCGGGCAGCCGGTGGAACTTTCGGCGCGGGAGTTCGCCATCCTCCAGACGCTGCTCGAAAACGCCGGACGCGTGCTCACCCGCCCCCAGATCGAGCAGAGCCTTTACGGCTGGGGCGAGGGGGTGGAGAGCAACGCCGTCGAGGTGCACATCCACCACCTGCGGCGCAAGCTGGGCAACGGCTTCATCCGCACCCTGCGCGGCGTGGGCTACGTGGTGGAGCGCCCCGCCGAGCAGCCCGAGGCGAGCGTTTCGACGCAGACCCCATGAGCCTGGGAAACAGCGGCTCGCTGCGCCGCCGCCTGCTGGTGCTGGCACTGGGCGGCACCCTGTTTTGCTGGGTCGCGGTCGCCCTGTTCAGTTACGAAGAGGCACACCACGAGATCGACGAACTGTTCGACGCCCAGCTCGCCCAGGCCGCCCAGACGCTGCTGGCCGTGGCCACCGTCGAGGAAGACATGGACGACGACATGGCCGGCGAGGTGGCCGGCAGCGCCCACGAATACCAGCGCAACCTGCGCTTCCAGCTCTGGGACCGCAGCGGACGGCTGCTGCTGCGCTCGGCCAATGCCCCCTCCACCCCCATGGCGGCGCACGAAGGGTTTTCCGATGCGCCGCAGGGAGGGGAGCGGTGGCACTACCTGAGCGTGTGGGACCCCGATCACAAGTTCCGCGTGCAGGTGGGCGAGAGCCACAAGATCCGCGACGAGCTCACCTCCAACATCGTATGGCGGCTGATGTCGCCCATCCTGGTCATGCTGCCGGTGCTGGCGGCGGGCCTGTGGATCGCGATCGGGCGCGCCTTGCGCCCCCTGGAGGTGGTCACCGGCCACTTGGGCCGGCTGGACCCGGAGGACCTCCAGCCGATCGAGGATTGCGGCACGCCGACGGAAATCCGTCCCCTGGTGGAGGCGCTGAACCATCTGCTGGGGCGGGTGAGCCAGGCGCTCGAACACGAGCGCCGCTTCACCGCCGACGCCGCCCACGAGCTGCGCACCCCGCTGGCTACCCTCAAGGCCCAGGTGCATGTGGCGCTGCGGGCCACCGACGAAGCCCAGCGCCGCGCCGCCCTGGAGCAGTTGCGCGCCGGCGTGGACCGGGGCGCGCGCCTCGTGGATCAGCTCCTGACCCTGGCACGGCTGGACCCGGCAAGGCCGCCCGGCGCGGCGGGCGCCGAGCCCGCCAGCGGGCATGCATCGACCGCCGGGTCGGGGCCGCTGGACCTGTCGGCCCTGGCCCAGGAAGTCTGCGCCGAGCAGGGCGCCGCGGCACTGGCCCGGCACCAGAACCTGGAACTGGACGCGGAGGCGCCGGCGTGGGTATCGGGACGGGCGGAACTGCTGCACATCCTGTTGCGCAACCTGATGGACAACGCCATCCGCTACACGCCGGAGGGCGGCAGCGTCACCGTCCGGGTGGAACCCGGCACAACGGTGCGGCTGGAGGTGGTGGACACCGGCCCGGGCATCCCCGAGGCGCAGCGCGACTTCGCCCTCCAGCGCTTCCATCGCCTGTCCGGGCAGGACACCGAGGGCTCCGGACTGGGGCTGTCCATCGTCCAGCGCATCGTGGAACTGCACGACGCCCACCTGCGTCTGGGAATGGGCACCCATGGCCAGGGACTGCGGGTGGAGGTGGATTTTCCCGCCGCCGGGCGAGGTCACGCCCCCCTCAGCGACCCCTCACGCTGACCCGATTGGCCTGCAGGCCGTCGCCCGCCATTTCTTCCAGGAACTCCACGTCGACGCCCTCGCGCAAGTGCGCGCGATATCGGGTCACGCGCGATATCGCGATATCGGGGTCACGCGATATCGGGGTCACGCGATATCGAGTACGCGATATCGGGGTCAGACCACAGTAAGGCTCGTGGTTTCCCGCGATATCGGGGTCACAGTAAGGCTCGTGGTTGCCTGCTTTGCTCCCTAAACACGGTGCTACACTAGTCAGGTAACTAGTCCTTTTAGAGACCCAAATGAAATCCTGGCCGGTTCAAGATGCAAAAGCGCGTTTCAGCGAGTTCCTTGAGGCATGTCTTGCCGATGGGCCGCAGATGGTAACCAGACGTGGACAGGAAGCCGCGGTCCTTGTGCGCGTCTCCGAATGGCGCCGGCTTAGCCAGGCGGCGCGCCCGTCGCTCAAGGAATTGCTCCTTTCCGATGCGGCGCGGGTCGATCTTCCCATCCCGGAACGGGGTGCTGCGCGCAGGCGCAAGGCTGCGGCCATCGGGTAGGGCAGCATGTACCTGCTCGATACGAACGTGGTTTCCGAACTGCGCAGGCCGCGGCCCCACGGTGCGGTCGTGGCCTGGGTACGATCGATCCCCGATGGCGACCTGTACTTGTCTGCCGTGACGCTGGGCGAGATCCAGGCCGGCATTGAACTGACGCGCGAACAGGATGCGGCGAAGGCCGAGGAACTGGATGACTGGGCGAATCTCCTGGCCGCTTCGCACACGGTGTTGCCGATGGACGGGGACACCTTCCGCGTGTGGGCGCGGCTGATGCACCGAAGATCCGATACGCTCTACGAGGACGCGATGATCGCGGCCACCGCCCTGGTTCACCGTCTGACCGTGGTGACGCGCAATGTCGGCGACTTTGCGCCTTTCGGGGTGGCGCTCCTGAATCCATACGCGGCGGCAGCCGGCTGACTTCAGGCCATCAACCCCCAAGGCCAGGGCCCCCTCAGCGACCCCTCACGCTGACCCGATTGGCCTGCAGGCCGTCGCCCGCCATTTCTTCCAGAAACTCCACGTCGACGCCCTCGCTCAACTGCTCGAAGTCGGCATTCACGACGTTGTAGCGGTGGAAATAAACGTGCGTGCCGTCGTTCTTCTCGATGAAGCCGTAGCCCTCTTCGGGAAACAGCTCGACGATGCGCCCGCGCACCTCGGGCTCGTGGGCCTTCACCTCGCCCCGCTGGCGACGCGCGTAGTCCTCCACCTGGCGGCGGGCGCTGTCGAAGGCGTCGCGGATGGCCACGTAGATGTCTTCCGCCTTGTCGCGGTTCACCACGATTTCACTGCCCGGCAAGGTGAGGTCCACCCGGATGTTGAACAGCTTGCCCTGATGCTTGTGCTTCTGGATGACGCCCGCGGTGACGCGGCAGCTCATGATGCGGTGATGGAACTGGTTGAGCTTCTCGGCCTTGTCGCGGATGGCGGCTTCGACCGCATCGGAGCGCGCCAGGTCGCGAAACACGATTTGCAGCTGCAATTGCATGATGACCTCCTGCTGTAGCCGGAAGGTGGGGAAACCGCTCCTGTCGGCGCGGTGCGCTACATCCGGGGGGCGCACCGCGCCGCCCCTCAGACATCTGCCGTGCCGGCCAGCCGACTGGCGAGTTCGCGCAGCCGGCGGGTGAGGATCTGCACCAGTTCGATCATGAGCTTGACGCCGAGGCGTGGATCGTCGGTGACGATGGAGGACAGGCCGGCCCGGTCCAGCACCGCGATGACGCTGTCCACCAGCGCGTAGCAACTGGCGGAGCGCGGCTCGCCGTCCACCAGCGACATCTCCCCCAGCACGCCGCCCGGTCCCACGGCGCCCAGGATCGTGGGCAGCCCGTCGGGCCCGGCCTTGACGATCTCCACCCGCCCGCTCACCACCAGCAGCATGAAGTCGCCGGCGTCGCCCTCGCGGATGATGGGCGCGCCCTGAAGGGCGCGATACATGCGCAGGTAGGGCGCCAGGCGCATCACCTCCTCCTGGTCGAAATCCTCGAACAGGGCGATGTGTTCGAGGATGTCGAGGATGCGATCGGCGTAATGGCCGGCATCGCCGAGGAAGGTGAGCGCCTTGAGGGTGGGGGCGGAAGATCGGTCCTGGGCGTCGGTCACTTTATGCAATGAATGCGAAAGGGCAGTTTGGGGCGGAACCCGCTGTTCGCGGGCGCCGGATTCATGTTGTGTGTTCTGACAGACCGCGCACCGTGCCGCTCGTCGAGGCGCCGGCCGCGCCGCCTTCAGGGCCACATCAGCAGCAGCATGACGCTGGCACCCCAGCCGAGCATCGCTCCCACCAGGTGGCCGTCCCGCAGCAGGTCGGCCGCCGGATCGCCACCGCCGCCGCGACGATGCAGCACAAAAAGATACCGGAACAGCCCGTAAAGAACAAACGGTACCGTGTAGATCAGGTGCGGCGTGCCGTGCATGGCCACCGTGTCCGGGCTGACGGTGTACAGGCAGTACGCCACCACGGTGCCGGTGGCGGCCACGGTGATCATCTGGTCGAGCAGCGTCTTGGAATACTGCTCCAGCACCTGCCGATGGTTGCGGCTGTCGCCGGCCAGCAGGTTCAGTTCCGCGCGGCGCTTGGCAAAGCCCAGGAACAGCGTCACCAGCAGCCCGCACAGCATCAGCCAGTGCGACGGCGCGATGCCGATGCCCAGCGTGCCGGCGAGGATGCGCAGCATGAACCCCCCGGCGATGCAGAACACGTCGAGGATGACCACGTGCTTGAGCCCCAGGCTGTAGGCGACGTTGAGCAACACGTAGCCGACGAAGACCGCCGGCACCTCGGTGGTGACCAGGGCGATGCCCAGGCCGCCGGCAAGACAGGCCGCGGACAGCGCCCCGGCCGCCCCCACCCGCACCCGCCCGCTGGCGATGGGCCGGTGGCGCTTGACCGGATGCTCGCGGTCGCGCGCCCGGTCGAAGATGTCGTTCATGACATAGACGCCGCTGGCCAGCAGGCAGAAGGCGACGAAGGCCCAGCCGGCGGCGGCCAGGGTGGGCGGATCGGCCCAGGCATGGCCGAAAATCACGCCCAGCAGCACGAAGCCGTTCTTGCTCCATTGCAGCGGCCGCAGCAGCCGCAGGGCGTCCTTCAGGGTCGGCGTCATTTGCCGTCAGCGCGTCGCGGCGCGGCAGCTCCGGTCGGGAAAATATCGCTGGCAGAAGTAGCACGGGCCGGCGGGCAGCCAGGCGGGAATGGCGTACCAGCGGCTGCGCACCGGTTCGAGCACGCCCTCGCGATAGGCCGCGTAGTAGAAGCCGCGGCCCAGCACCACATGGAAACGGGCGCCGCGCAGTTCGAACTCCCGGTACTCCACCTCGCGGAAATACGGCGCGTAGTCCGATTCCCGCGGCGGGCTCCTGCGCAGCACGAGGATGTTCGCGCCGTCGTGGCGGCGCCAGTCGGTGAGAATGTCGTCATGGCGGGCGTGGCTCGACCCCGGGCCGAACACGGCAAAGTAACGTCCGGCATTGTAGGACATGGTCACGGAAGGTGAATAGCCGTCGGTGGCGGGGACGTAGTCGGCAAGCCAGGGTTCGAGGCGCTCCAGCAACTGTGGCGCGGCGGCCGTGAGCACGATGCCGTCGTAGATGCGCAGGCGCTTCCAGGTCTCCATGGGCAGGGCGGCGACGATGCCGATGGCGATCACATGCACCGCCGCCAGGCCGGCGAACGTGCGCACCAGCCCGCGGTGGGTCCGGGCCGGCGCCGCCAGCGCCACGGCCGCCAGCACGAACGGCAGGAACGACAGCACCCAGTGCATGCCGATGGTCTTGAACGGGGAGAGCACGGCAAACAGCGCCAGCGGCACCAGGCCGACGACCAGCAGCGCCCGCCCGGAATCGTCCGCGCCGAGTGCCGCGCGCCCCCTGCGGTCGCGCCACAGCCGCCACACCCCGGCCGGCGTGAGCAGGTACAGCATCATCGCCGCGTAGAGCAGCGGCGTGCGCCACGACAGGCCGGCATCCTCGTGGCGGTTGTAGAGGTTGAACATGAGGTTGGCCCAGCAGTGCCCCCAGTTCCACCACAGGTTCAGCGCCACGAACGGCGCCGCGCCCTGCAGCAGCAACGCCAGGCCCATGATGCGCGGGCGGGTCGGGCGCCACACCAGGAAGGCGGCGCAGGCCAGCGCCAGCAGCCCGGCGAAGTACTTGGACAACAGCGCGCCGCCCAGCAGCACACCGGCCAGCAGATACCAGCGCGGGGCGTCGTCGCGAACCGCCCGCACGAACGCCAGCCCGGAAAACAGCGAGAAATAGACCAGCGGCGTGTCGGTGGTGATGAGCACGTTCCACACGCTGGCCGGCGCCAGCAGCACCAGCAACGCCGCCAGCCATGCCACCCGCGGATCGCGGCGGCGCACGAAGCTCGCCAGCGCCAGCGCCAGCACCAGCGGCTGCAGCACCACCGGCAGGCGCAGCACCCAGGGCGCGTCGGAGATCTGCAACAGCAGCGCCACCCACCAGCCCACCATGGGCGGATGGTCGTAGAAACCCCAGTCGGGAACCTTGCCCCACCAGATGAAGTAGGCCTCGTCGCCGGTGACGGGCAGCACCGCCGCCAGCCACAGGCGGAAGGCCAGCAACGCCGGCGCCAGCACCAGGAAGAGGTTGCGGGCGGCGCCGGGGTGGAGGTCGCGCGGGATCAACGCTCAGTCGAACCGCGGACAAGCCGCTCGTGTCCGCCGGCGACGGCGGCGCAGGCGGCGGTGAGCTTGCGGCCGGCCTGCGGCAGGTCGAGGGTAAGTCTCACGCAGGACTCCTGTTGGAGTGGATCAGCCGACGCTCACCGGGACGAGCGTCATGGTGTCGTTGCCGAAAATATCGATCACCTTCACCGCTGCCGTGTAGCGGCCAGGGCGAGTGTAGGTGTGCGGGGCGGAGACGAGTTCCAGTTTGCGGTCCTGCCGGGTGCGGAAGCTCTGCCACTCGTTTTCGAAGATGTAGCCGCCGGTCCAGCGTTCCTCGAACTGCTGGTCGTCACCCCGGCGAATGCCGGGGTCCAGAGGTTTGTCGGTGCTCTGGATTCCGGCTTCCGCCGGAATGGCGGACTCAACACCCATGTCGCGGACGACGCGGATTATCTCCTTGCGGCTCTGGTAGTCGAAGTCGACGGCCCAGTAATC
>JACQYB010000062.1 GCA_016208415.1 Betaproteobacteria bacterium
CCTCTTTACCGGCTCCACGGCGGTGGGGCACAGCATCATGGGTGCCGCAGCCGAGAACCTGACCCCGGTGACACTGGAGCTTGGGGGAAAATCGCCCGCTATCGTCGGGCCCGATGCGCCCCTCGAACATGCCGCGCAGCGCATCGTCCTGGGCAAATGCCTCAACGCCGGCCAGACCTGCATTGCGCCGGACTACGTGCTGCATCCCGCGCAGCGCCAGGAGGAGTTCCTGGCGGCGGCGCGGGCGGTGGTGGCGCGGTGCTATCCCCGGCTTGCCACGGCTGCGGACTATTCCAGCATCGTCAATGAGCGGCACTTCGCGCGCCTGCAGGCCTATGTGGAAGACGCGCGCACACGGGGTGCGCGGGTGGAAGAACTGTCTCCGGGCGTGGAGGCCGATCCCGCCACACGCCGTCTTCCTCCCCTGGCCCTGCTGGACGTGCGCAACGACATGCGCGTGATGCAGGAGGAGATCTTCGGTCCGCTGCTGCCGTTCGTGCCCTACCGCAGCCTGGACGAGGCCGTTGCCTACATCAACGCCCGGCCGCGACCGCTGGCGCTCTACTACTTTGGACGCGACCGGCGCGACATGGACCGGGTACTCGCCCGCACGGCCAGCGGCGGGGTGACGATCAACGACACCATCCTGCACATCGCCCAGGAGGAACTGCCCTTCGGCGGCGTGGGCCCCAGCGGTATGGGGCGTTACCACGGCCGGGCGGGATTCGAGACCTTCTCGCACATGAAGCCGGTGTTCCACCAGTCGCGCATCAACACCATCGGACTGTTCAACCCGCCCTTCGGCCGCCGTTTCGACGCACTGGTGCGCCTGCTGCTGCGGGGCCTGCCATGGTGACGCGGCGCCAGTTCCTGATGGTGGGCGCCGGAGCGGCGGTCTTGCTGACGGCGGCGGGGATGTATCAGGGCATTCGGGAGCGGCGCGTGGCAGCGGCTGGCTTCGCGCAGGGGCCGCTGGACGAGAGGGCGCGGCAGATCGTGGGGGCGCTGGTGCCCGTGATGCTCGCCGGGGCGCTGCCCGCGGAGCCTTCGCGCCGGGTGACGGTGGCCCGCGTGGTGGATGGCGTCGGCGAGGCCGTAGCGGGCCTGGGAGCGGCGGCGCAGGAGGAACTGCGCCAGCTTTTCGCTCTGCTGGATCTGGCGCCAGCGCGGGTGCTGCTGTGCGGCTTGTGGTCGCCGTGGCCGCAGGCCGGAGAGCAGGATATCGCCCGCATCCTCGAACGCTGGCGCTTCAGTTCCCTCGGCCTGCTGCGCGCCGCCTATGCGGCGCTCCATGATCTTGTCCTAGGTGCCTGGTACGCGCGGGAGGAGTCCTGGCCGGCCATCGGCTACCCCGGACCGCCGGAGGTGGCGTGATGATCCGCGATCCCGTCCGCGAAGGCCTGGCCGCCGGTTGGCGGGTGATCGACGCCTCGACGCTGGAGCGTGCGCAGGATTTCGAGGCCGACGTGGTGATCGTTGGAACCGGGGCGGGCGGCGGGGTGTCGGCGGAAATCCTCGCCGCTGCGGGGCTGCGGGTGGTCCTGGTCGAGGAAGGTCCGCTGCGCAGTTCCAGCGATTTCCGCATGCGCGAGGCCGAGGCCTACCCCGAGCTGTACCAGGAATCGGCCGCCCGCAAGACGCTGGACAAGGCCATCAACATCCTCCAGGGCCGCTGCGTGGGCGGTTCCACCACGGTGAACTGGACCAGCAGCTTCCGCACGCCGCCGGCCACACTGGCGTTCTGGCGGGCGCGGTTCGGCTTGGCGGACTACACGGAGGAGGCCCTCGCGCCCTGGTTCCGGAGCATGGAGGAGCGGCTGGGTGTGCACGACTGGACCGTTGCGCCCAATGCCAACAACGGGACGCTCTGTCGGGGCGGGGAGCGACTCGGCATCGCCGTGGAGGGCATCCGGCGCAACGTGCGCGGCTGCTGGAACCTGGGTTACTGCGGCCTGGGCTGTCCCACCAACGCCAAGCAATCCATGCTGGTGACCACCCTTCCCGCCGCGCTGTCGCGGGGCGCCGTGCTGCTCACCCGCCTGCGGGCGCAGCGCCTGCTGCTGCGCGGCGACGGGGTGGAGGCGCTGGAATGCGTGGCGCTGGGGCCCGATGGCATCCACCCGCGGGATCTGCGCCTGCGGGTGCATGCCCGCCACTATGTGCTGGCGGCAGGGGCGCTGGGCAGCCCGGCCTTGCTGTTGCGCTCCGCGGCGCCTGATCCCCAAGGCGTGGTGGGGGCACGGACCTTTCTCCATCCAGTGGTGATCAGCGCGGCGGTCATGCCGGAGCGGGTGGCGGGGTTTTCCGGGGCACCCCAGAGCCTGTATTCCGACCACTTCCTGGAACGTGATCCCGTCGACGGCCCCATGGGGTTCAAGCTGGAGGCGCCGCCGCTGCATCCGGTGCTGTTTGCCACCACCTTGCATGGCTTTGGCACGAACCACACGGCGTTGATGAGCGAGTTTCCGCGCACTCAGGTGCTGCTTGCGCTGCTGCGCGATGGCTTCCATCCCGAGAGCGCGGGGGGGCGGGTGCAGTTGCGCGACGACGGCACGCCGGTGCTGGATTACCCGCTCAACCGGTTCTTTTTCGACGCCGCCCGGCGCGCGCTGCTGGCCATGGCGGAGATCCAGTTTGCCGCCGGGGCGCAGCGGGTGACGGCGGTGCACGAGCGCTGCCCCGGCTGGGCGGGATGGCGCCAGGCGCGGGACGGCATCGCCGCGCTGCCGCTGGAACCCCACCTGCTGCGGGTGGTGAGCGCGCATGTCATGGGCGGATGCGCCATGGGCGACGATCCGCGGCGCAGTGTCGTGGATGGGCGCGGGCGGCACCACGGCATCGGCAACCTCTCGGTGTTCGACGGCTCGGTCTTTCCCACCAGCCTGGGTGCCAATCCGCAGCTTTCCATCTACGCCATGGTGGCGCGCAATGTCACGTTGCTGGCGCGGGAACTCGGCGGCACGCAGGAGGCGCCGGCCGCGGAAACAGCGGGCGGCTGAGCATGCTCGCGCGCCTGTCGCTGCTTGTCCTCGGGCTGGAACTGCTCCTGTACGGACTCGCGGGCGGCGTCCTGGTACGTCATGCGCAGTGGCGGGCCGCGTGGGCGGTAATGCTGTGCCTGCTCGTGGCCTTTTCCGTGCGCTGGGGGATTGTGCTGGTCACCTTTCTGCTGGCGTGGCTGCATCGCACACCGCGGGCCGCCGGGCAGCGGATCGGCGCGCTCGCGGCGCTGCGCATGCTGTGGCGGGAAGGGATGGCCATGTTCTGGGTCTTCACCGTCCTGCAACCCCTCGCGGCGTGGTTCATGCCCCAGGAAAGGCTCGCCCGCGGCGACAAGGCGGTAGTGCTGGTACATGGCTACCTCTGCAACCGTGGGGTGTGGTGGTGGCTTCGATTGCGGCTTGAGCGCGCCGGCTGGCGCGTGTCCACGCTGAACCTGGAACCGGTGTTCGGCGACATCGACGGCTACGTCCCGCAACTGGACCACCACGTGGCGCGGGTTTCCGCCGCAGTCGGGGGTGCCCCGGTTGCCGTGGTGGCCCACAGCATGGGGGGGCTGGTGGTGCGGGCGTGGCTCGGCGCGGCCGAGGGTGAGCGCGTCGCGACGCGCGTGGAGCGGGTGATCACGCTGGGTTCGCCGCACCGCGGAAGCTGGCAGGCGACGTGGGGTCCTGGTCGCAACGCCCGCCAGATGGAGCGCGGCAACGACTGGCTGTGCCGGCTGGAAAGGGCGCCGCTGCGTGTGCCGTTCTTCAGCGTCTACGGCGTCCACGATGAGTACGTGGCTCCCCAGGACAGCGCGCGGCTGGAGGGGGCAAGGAATGTCGCCGTCGCCGGCGTGGGCCATCTGGAGTTGCTGCGGGACGAGGCGGTCGCGCGCGCGGTGATCGCGGCGCTGGATGGGTCCCTGTCGGCGGATCGCGCCGAGCCCCCTGTGCAAATCAAGCGCGGCAGCACGGCGGGCTGAGCCGGGCCGCGAAGGCGGCCTTTCGACCAGGCGCGGCGGGAGAAATCCTGACTACAAGTGTTTCAACACCTGCTCGCCGTGGTTCGGGCAGTCCGGATCGTCGATCACCTGGGCGATGCGTCCCATTTCGTCGATGACGAAGGTGATGCGCTCGTTGAGCCCCAGCAGCCCCCGAGCCAGGCCGGACAGGCCTGAACCCGCGGCGCCATAGGCGCGGGCGATCTTCTGGTCGGTGTCGGCGAGCAGCGGGAAATTCAGGGCGTACCTGCGCGTGAAACGCTCGTGCGAGTCCTGCCCCTGGGCGGAGACGCCGAGGATCGCCGCGCCCTTTGCGGCGATCTCCGCGTTGTGGTCGCGCAGGCTGCAGGCCTGCCGGGTGCAGCCCGGGGTGTCGTCCATGGGGTAGAAATACAGCACCAGCTTGCGCCCGCGGAAGTCCGCCAGGCTGACGCTGCGGCCATCGGTGGTGGGGCCGGTGAAGTCCGGCGCGGGGTCTCCGGGTTGTAGGGCCATTGCGTTCCCCCTCGCAGCGCGGACAACATCGGCGCCGCCGTTGTCACTGGCGCCACATTCCTGCCGCCTGCGCCGGCCGGGGTGGCTAGAAGTGGATGCCCCGCAGCATCTGCTGGAAGGCGATCTGGTCGGCGGTGGGCTTGGGCGCGGCTCCCTCGGTCTTGCCCGCGGCCGCCGCCGAGTCCGGGAACATGCGGAAGGTAGTGTTCATGATGATCTGGGCAACCTTGGGCGCCACCGCATGCAGCATCTGACCGAAAATTCCGAGGCGGGTTGCGATGCGCTCGGGCCGGTGCACGACGGCCTGCACCACCAGGTCGGCGGCTTCCTCCGGCGACAGTGTGGGGACGTGCTCGTACATCCTGGTCGGGGCGATCATGGGCGTGCGTACCAGCGGCATGTTCACGGTGGTGAAGTCCACGCCCCGGTCGGCGAACTCCGAGGCGGCGCAGCGCGAGAAGGCGTCCATGGCGGCCTTGGAGGCCACGTAGGCGGAAAAGCGCGGGGCGTTGGTGAGCACACCGATGGAGGAAATGTTGATGACGTGCCCACGGCGCTGCGCCGCCATCGTTGGCAGCAGGCCCAGGGTCAGGCGCAGCGCGCCGAAGTAGTTGAGCTGCATGGTGCGCTCGAAGTCGTGGAAGCGGTCGTAGGAATTCTCCACGGCACGGCGGATGGAGCGCCCGGCGTTGTTGACCAGCACGTCGACGCCGCCATGCTCCTCCAGGATCTTCGCCACCAGGGCGTCGCACTGCTCGTAGTTGGCAATGTCCGCCGAGTAGGTGGTCAGCTCCAGTCCGTGGGCCGCGAATTCGCCGCGGGTTTCCTCCAGCTTCTCCGGATCGCGGGCGACGATGAGGGTTCTTGCCCCCGCTTCGGCCACCTTCAGCGCCGTGGCGCGTCCGATGCCCGAGGAGCCGCCGGTGATGAGCACCACGCGGCCCTCCACCTGCCCGCGCAGACTGCGGTCGATGAACAGGTCCGGGTCCAGGTGGCGTTCCCAGTAGTCCCAGAGCTTCCAGGCGTAGCTGTCCAGGCGCGGCACCTCGATGCCGGTGCCCTGGAGCAGCTTCTGCGTCTCGCGGCAGTCGAAGCGGGTGGGGTAATTGATGAAGTCCATCAAGTCCTCGGGCAGGCCGAGTTCAAGCATCACGGCGTTGCGGATGCGGCGCACCGGCGTGAGCGCCATCAGGCTCTTGCGCACCACCGGCGGGATGAAGCCGAACAGCGCAGCGTTGACCCGCATCGCCATTTCCGGTGCGTGGGCGGCGCGGGCGAGGACGTTGAGCAAATCTCCCACGCGCATGGGGTGCGGGTCGGTGAGGTGGAAACATTCCCCGTCATGGCCGTCCAGATGGGCGATGTGGTCGGTGGCGGCGACGACGAAATCCACCGGCACGATGTTGATGCGCCCGCCCTCCAGGCCGATGGTGGGCATCCACGGCGGGAGCAACTGGCGCATCTTCTGGATGAGCTTGAAGAAGTAGTAGGGCCCGTCGATCTTGTCCATCTCGCCGCTGCGCGAGTCGCCCACCACCACGCCGGGGCGGAAGATGCGCCACGGCACGGTGCATTGCCGGCGCACGATGGCTTCGGATTCGTGCTTGGTGGCGAAGTAGGGGTGGTCGAGGTTTTCCGCCTCCTCGAACATGTCCTCGCGGAAGATGCCTTCGAACAGGCCTGCGGCGGCGATGGAACTCATGTGGTGGAAGTGGCGCGCGCCGATGGCGACGGCCAGGTCCACGGCGTGCCGGGTGCCCTCGATGTTGGCCGCCACCTGTTCCTCCGCCCCCGCGGCCAGATCGTACACGGCGGCGAGGTGGAAGAAGTGGTCGATCCTGCCCTTGACGCGCCGCAGGTCGGCCTCGGCAAGCCCGAGCCGCGGCGCCGTGAGATCCCCCACCAGGGCGACGGTGCGGCGCTCGTCCACGCCCCAGTACTCGCGCAGCGCCGGAAGTCTGTCCAGGCTGTGTGCGCGGGCGAGGAAATACACCGTGCTGCCGCTGCGTTCGAGGATGCGTCTTACCAGACGCCGGCCGATGAAGCCGGTGGCCCCGGTGACGAGGTAGCTTGCTCCGATTTCCTCGGCTTTCTTCCTTGTCATGGCGGCGTCCCAGGAAGGAGCGGCCGACGGCGGCCGCGAGTTCACGAACTGCCAGCCGGCGGGCTGCGGGCTGGCCGGGAGGAAAGATGTGCCGATCATACGCCCGCCGGCGGGCCCCTCGCCAGTGCCCCCCTGCCACGCGGCCATCGTGACTAGAGTGTGGCACCTAGGGTATTAGTGTGTGTCCTCTAACGAGTTTGCTTAGACTTCGTTCATCGATGGACCGCCGCGGGCGGCGTCGCAGGGTCCACGCAGCCGCCGGGATCGGCGGATGTACCGGACGCAACTGAACAGTAGTTCTCCGAAGGAGTGGAATCATGGTCAAGAAGCTCAAGCAGATGGCCGGCGGCATGACGGAAAACCAGCTCGCGGCCACCGTGCGCGAATCTGCGCACCAGATCTGGCTGGCAGGATTGGGTGCCTTCGCCAAGGCGCAGGCGGAAGGCGGCAAGGTCTTCGATGCGCTGGTCAAGGAAGGCGAGGCGCTGCAATCCAAGACCCGCGCAGCGGCGGAAGAGAAGGTTACCGAACTGACCAGCCGCGCCACGGGCACCTGGGACAAGCTGGAACAGGTATTCGAGGATCGGGTCGCCCGCGCGCTGCACAGCCTGGGCGTTCCCACGCGCCAGGACATCCGGACGCTGTCGGCCCGGGTCGAGGCACTGACCGAGGCGGTGGACAAACTCAATGGCGAAGTCGCGGCAGAGGAGGAGAAGCCCGCTGCGCGTCGTCGTTCGGCGCCGAAGCCCGCCACGCCGGCGGACGAGTAATCGGGAGTTCCCCGCGGGTTCCACAATGGCGGCCCATGAAGCAGGCGTGCGCCGCCAAGGGGGGAAGATTGCCATGATCGAAAAGCTTGGCGTGCCGCCCGCCCCCGGGCGGCGGCCTCGTGCGCACGGCGGCAACGCGGGTGCAGGGGACAGCGCGCCGGCTGAACGAAAGATCGGCCTGGCTCTGGCGGGTGGCGGGCCGCTGGGCGCGACCTACGAACTCGGTGCGCTGGTGGCCCTCGACGAAGCCCTGGAGGGGGTCGATCTCAACGACCTGGACGTCTATGTCGGGGTAAGCTCCGGCGGCATCATCGTGGCGGGGTTGGCCAACGGACTTAGCCCGCTTTCGATGTGCCGCATGTTCATCGAGAGCGATCCGGCGGAGATGGCCTTCCAGCCGCAGATGCTATTGCGTCCGGCGCTGCGCGAGTATGCGCGGCGGGCGGCATCGCTGCCGTCGCTATTGCTGAACGGCCTGTGGCACTACCTCAAGGACCCGTTCGGTGAGCGCCTCATCGAGTCCTTCCAGCGGCTGTCCTGGGCACTGCCGGCCGGGATTTTCGACGGCGCGGCCATTGACCGTTTCCTCGCCCGGCTGTTTTCGCAACCCGGCCGCACCAACGACTTCCGCAAGCTGCGCCACCGGCTGGTGCTCGTGGCCACCGATCTGGATTCGGGCGAGGCAGTGCAGTTCGGCATCCCGGGCCGCGATGACGTGCCCATTTCCACCGCCGTGCAGGCCAGCGCCGCGCTGCCGGGGTTGTTCCCGCCGGTGGAGATCGGCGGGCGCTTCTACGTGGACGGGGCGCTGAAGAAAACGCTTCATGCCTCGGTGGCGCTGCGTGAGGGCGCCAGGCTGGTGCTGTGCATCAATCCCCTGGTGCCCTTCGATTCGGAAATGGCGGCCCGCGGCGGCCGCACTCCACGCCGTCTGGTGGAAGGGGGCCTTCCCGTGGTGCTGGCGCAGACCTTGCGCGCCATCATCCACTCGCGCATGCAAGTGGGAATGGGACAGTACGCGAAGCAGCATCCAGGGGCGGATGTGGTGCTCTTCGAGCCCAACCGGGGCGACGCCGAGATGTTCTTCACCAACGTCTTCAGCTATGCCAGCCGCAGGCGGCTGTCTGAACACGCCTACCAAAAGACGCGTGCGGAACTGCTGCGGCGCCATGACGAGCTGGCCCCCATACTCGCGCGCCACGGCATCCGCATCCGCATGGACGTGCTGCGCGATGCGACGCGCCGGCTGGTGGATGGCGGCGCGCGGCGTGCCGGCGGACGCGCGGCACGGCATCCGGCCCCGGCGCTGGATGTGCTGGCACGTCTGAGTGGCAACCTGGATTCCCTGGAATCGGGACTGCAACGCCGTGGCAGCAGGCGGCGCGAAGCGGCCTGAGCGGGGCCGGACAGGGGGTTGTCCGGTCGGCGTGGCGGGCACACAAGGCGGGGCGTGAGTGCAATGTGGGCGCCGGGCGGGTTTGCCCGTCGCGCCTTCGATGCTAAGCTGAATCCTGTCATGTCATGAAAATACGGGGCGCCGCACACCATGGAGCGCAAACCCAAGCGTCGCACGCGCGAGCGCATCCTCGAAACCAGCCTGCGGCTGTTCAACGACTTCGGCGAGCCCAACGTCTCCACCACCCTCATCGCCGACGAACTGAACATCAGTCCCGGCAACCTGTACTACCACTTCCGCAGCAAGGACGAAATCATCAACGAGCTGTTCAGCAGCTTCGAGCGGGAGATTGAAAACACCCTGGCCGCACCGGCGCGGCGCATGCCCGACGTCGAGGACATCTGGCTGTTCCTGCATCTGGTGTTCGAGGGCATCTGGAAGTACCGCTTCCTGTACCGCGACATCAACGATCTGCTCAGCCGCAACCGGCTGCTGGAAACCCATTTCAAGAAGATCCTGGAACACAAGACGCGTACCGCCGCGCTCATCTGTGAGGGCCTGGTTGCGGCGGGCCAGATGCGCGCCGGGCGCGCCGAGATCGAGACCCTGGCCACCAACATGGTGGTGGTGGCGACGTGGTGGCTGTCGTATGAGTTCGTGCGTGATCCCCGTCACGTGAGCGAGGGGCAGTCGCTGGCGCGCGGTGCCTTCCATGTCATGGCGATGGCGGCGCCATTCCTGCTGGGGCGGGCGAGGGAGCTGTTCGAGCAACTGGCCGGGCGATACGTGGGCGGGCGTTGAGTGCCGGCGACGCCGCGTCTTGACGGAGAGCCGGCCGCAAACCCCGGCGCAACGGAGGACGACATGAGCAAGGCGTGGAAGCTCTTTCCCCATGCGGACAAGACCTATGAGTATGGCGGGGCGGCGCTGAAGAAGAACTGGCAGCGGCTGCATCGCGGCGATCGGGAGCCGTTTCCCGACGCGGCGGGGCTGGATGCCCTGGTTGCAGCCAACGCCGGGCTGGAGGATTCGGCAGGCGATCCGGTCAAGGCCGCCGCGGCGCTGCAGGAAGCGTGGCGGTGCTTTCATGCCGGCGCGTTCGAGGAAGCGGCGCGCCGCGGCCTGGAGATGGGCCTGCTGGGCTACGTGGTGGCCAACAAGGCGACGGCGATCCACGCCAACTACCTGGAAACGTCCGTGGCGCGAAAGCTGGAGCTGTTCCGGGAGGTGGTCCGGCGGTCCGAGGCGCTGATGGCCGCGGCGCCGGCCTGGGCCAATGCCTTCTATTTGCACGCCTACGCCCTCGGCCGCTACAGCCAGGGCATCTCGGTGGTGAAGGCGCTCGCCCAGGGCCTGGGCGGCAGGATCAGGGACGCCCTCACGCGCACGCTGAAGCTGCAGCCCGACCATGCCGACGCCCACATCGCCCTCGGGACCTATCACGCCGAAGTGATCGACAAGGTGGGTGCCATGGTGGGCGGGCTCACCTACGGCGCCAGCAAGGACGCCGGAGTCGCGCATTTCCGCAAGGCGCTCGAACTCAACCCCGACTCGGCCATCGCGCGCATCGAATGCGCCAACGGTCTGGTGATGATGTACGGCAAGTCGAAGCTGCCGGAAGCCTCCCATCTCTACGAGGAGGCGGCGCGATGCAGGCCGGCCGATGCCATGGAACGGCTCGATGTGGAATCGGCGATCTCCGAGCTGGAGGAGTGAGCGGCGCTGGCGGGCGCGGGTCGCGAGCCGCGACACTTCACCGCGCTTGCCGATTCAGCGAAACCGCTTGGGTACCCGCGCGGGTCCTGGCGCGGGAGGGTCCGTCGCGGCGGCGGGCGGTTCCGCGGCATGTGCCGTCTCCCTTGGCGCGGAGCCCCGCGGGGAATGCGCCGCGCGGGCCGGGGCGCGCCTGCGCGGGGCGCGTTTCGCGGCTGACGGGGGCGCCTCGGCGGGGTGGTGGGCGACGCAGGCGGGGGGTTCCTCCCATGCCTCCATCAGCGTCAGCAGCAACGCCTTCTCGAACTCCGGCTGGAAGCGGTCCACGATCCCCTGGGGATCGGGCACCAGCTTGCGATCCGTGATGACGCCGAACTGCACCGAGCCGGCGTAGGAGAGGATGCTCACGCCCATGCAGATGTCGCCCGACTGCGGCACCCAGAACATGGTCTGGGCCAGCCGCGCGCCGGCCAGGTAGAGCGCCTGCTGCGGGCCGGGAACATTGGTCATCACCGCCGTGGCCTTGCGCGCCAGGATGTCCAGCACCATGGTCTGCAGCGGCCGCGGGCAAAGCCCCAGCATGCCCAGCAGCCCGAAGGTCAGCAACGCCTGGTGAGACCCCTTGAGTTGGTTCATGCGCCGGCGCACTTCGTAGAGACGCTCCAGGGGGTGCTCCAGACCCACCGGAAGCAGCAGTGCCACCAGGCCAAAGTGGTTGCCGAGGCTGGGTTCCAGCGCGTCCGCCCGCAGGTTCACCGGCACCAGGGCGCGAACCTCCACGCCGTCGATGCTTTCGCCGCGGCTGGCCAGGTAATGCCGCAGCGCCCCCGCGACGCAGGACAGCAGCACGTCGTTGACCGAGCAGCCCAGCGCCTTGCCCAGCGCCTTCACCTCCGCCAGCGGCAGCGGCTCGCTCCAGGCTACGCGCTTGAGCGCGCCGGGCCGGCCCTTGAAACAGGTGGGGGTGTCGTTGGGCATGGCCGCCAGCAACGCGGCCTCGGCGGCCACGTCGGCGCTCAGGCGGGCGACGTCGGTGATCTGCTGCGGATCCTGCATGGCACGCCAGAACTGGGTCCAGACGGTGCCGCCCAGACGCCACGCCGCCGCGGTGGCCTCGCCCAGCGGCTCGACGACCTGGCGCAGGAAGGCGAGCCCGTCGTCCTGCGGCTCGCGGGTCGCCAGGGGAGCGGCCGTGCCATCCGGGGACGGCGCGTCGGCGCTTTCGTCGGTCAGGGAGAGCAGCACCCCGATGAGCGCAATGCCGTCGGCGATGCAGTGGTGGATGCGCACGATGAGGGCGGCGCCGCCGTCATAGTTCTCCACCACGTGGAAATGCCAGCGCGGGCGGGCGGAGTCCAGCGGCGTGCTCGCCAGCTCACCCACCATGCGCTCCAGCTCGGCCTTGTCCGCCTGGCCGGGCAGGGCGATGCGCGAGAGATGGGAATCCAGGTCAAAATCGGCGTCGTCTTCCCAGAAGGCGCCGGTGATCTCTTCCACCGCCCTCTGCCGGAAGCGCGGAAACTTGAGCATGCGGGCGGAAATGGCATCGCGCAGGCGCTGCACGTCCAGCGGGCCGTCGAACACCATGACGCCGACGATCATCATCAGGTTGCCCGGGCTGTCCATGCGCAGCCAGGCCGTGTCCACACTGGAAATACGTTCGCGTCTGGGCATCGGGATCCCCTTCAGCCGGCCGTCTCCGGGCGATGACGCAATGATACCTCCCGCTTGCCCGGCGCGTGCCGCCGCTATAATGGAATCGCCGTGCAACGCCGTGGTACAGGCTATTTTTCCCGCATCGTGCCACCCCCAGAAGCCCGAAAGGAGGCTCCGCATGAGTGATCTCAAAGCGCAATTCGATGCCGCTGCTGCCGCTTCCAAGACGCTGGCCGAGCGACCGGACAACAGCACCCTGCTGCGCTTGTACGCGCTCTACAAACAGGGCACGGTTGGGGATGTCGAAGGCCGTCGACCCGGCTTCACCGACATGGTGGGGCGGGCGAAATTCGATGCCTGGTCAGCGCTCAAGGGTACCGCGCACGAAGATGCCATGCGGCAGTACGTAGATCTGGTGCGCGGGCTGGGGGGCTAGGGTCTGCGCCCGGCGGGTTTTCGCGGGCGGGTGGTGTGTCACGCCCGCGCCTTGCCCGGGCGCCCGAAGTTCTCATCCAGATAGCGGTGGATCTCTTCCTCGATGCGCGGTCGCATGACGGCCAGGAGGAAGCCCAGGCGAACCCGGATCTCCACCTCATGCCCGTCGAGCTTGAGTTCGCCGTTCACGCCGCTGCGCCAGAATTTCAGCACCGCGTCTTCCCACCGATGCTGGAGGGCGAATTCCTCGCCCAGTTCCACCGCCACCCGCTCCGCGGCCGTCCTGGCGCGCTTGGGAGACATGGCGTGGGCGCGGCGAACGAAGATGTCACTCATGGAGACGGATTCCGCGACGTGGCTTTGCCGATTCTAGCCCAGCGCGGGTGGGCCGGTGAGCTGCGAACCGGCCATCGGGTCACCTGGCATGCCTGCGCGTCACGCATCGGGCGGGCAGGCGAAACGGCGATAGGTCTGCGCCATGGCGGCGTCGAAGGCGACCAGATAGACCACTTCCAGACGCGGATTGGCGGTGAGTCCTGCGAGGCATTCGGCCACGGCGATGCAGGCAGCGGCGTCCCGAGGGTAGCCGTACACCCCGCAACTGACGGCGGGAAACGCCAGCGAGGCCAGTTCGTGCTGCGCCGCCAGCGCAAAGACGCTGCGGTAGCAGGACGCCAATAGCCTCGCCTCGCCGCGTCCGCCGCCATGCCAGACGGGCCCCACGGTGTGGATGACGTACCGGGCCGGCAGGCGGAAGCCGGGCGTGATCCGCGCCTCGCCGGTGGGGCAGCCTCCCAGGCCGCGGCAGAAGGCCAGAAGTTCCGGACCGGCGGCGCGGTGAATGGCGCCGTCCACGCCGCCACCGCCCAGCAGAGAGGAATTGGCGGCATTGACGATGGCGTCCACCGCCAGTGTGGTGATGTCTTCCTGCAGCACGGCGAGGCGTGATTTCTGCTGCTTCATCGGCGGTCCTTTCCCTGCCTGACGGTTCCCGGACGGTAGCCGGCCCCCTCGGCGCGGTGGCTTCCATTCTGCCAGCGTTCCTGCGGCCCGGCCGCACCGGCATGCGTACCCCGACCACCCTGCGGACAGCTCGTACGCCTCCAGCGGCGGGTGCTGCGCCTCAACTTTGGTGGCCCACTGCCGAAAACCGGGAAGAAGGCAGTGGTGCCATGTCATTGAGAGCCGCATCCGGAACGGGCAGTTCAAGTGGCGCGGTGCCGTTGCCGTTATGGCGCGGGTATCCCGCAGGCCGACGTCGGCCGCGCATCTGCACGGCCCGCGCCGGACCCGACAGGCACACGTACCGACCGAATGGACGATAGCGCAGACACCTCAGCAGTGAGCCTCGGCATCGGGCACTTGCCATCGCATATCGCGAGGCTGGCCCGGGGCTCGGTCTATGGAATCGTCGCCGACGACTTCGGCGTGCGCACCAACGTCGTGGTGCGCACCCTTGCGGACAATCTGGCGAGTCGCGAGTGCGTGCTGGTGCTGGATTGCGCGCCGGCCGATTTCCTGCGCTGGGCAGAACTGTCCGGAGCCGACCTGACCACCGCCATTCGCCGCAAGCGCCTGCGCATCTTCACCAAGCAGAACGACTGGTCGCGCAAGATCCTGCAACAGGGCGTGACGCGGCTGCTCGCAGAGCTGGAAGACTTCGGGACGCCCCGCGACGCCCTGGTGATCTTCGACAAGGCGGACGATCTTCTCACCCTGGGCGATCCGTCCGTGTGCCAGCAGCAAAGCCGTGCCATCCAGGAGTGGTGCTCGCAGCGGGAGCAGGTGGCGCTGGCGGTTTTTTCCCGGGCCGTCACCGATCCGGTCAAGCTGGGGCTACTGCGTGCCGCCGGCGAGACTTTCGCCGGCTTCGCGCGCATTTTTCCCAGCAAGGGCTTCTACCACCTGGAGATCGACCACTGGTTTTCCAGCGAGGGCACCGTGGCCGGGCGCACCATCCCGCTGCTCATGAGCCCCCGCGGACGCCTGGAGGCGGTCAGCCGCGACCGACTGGAGTCGCGCATGCGTTCGGCGGCCGAACGGGTGCGCCTGCCCCAGGCGATGCCCGGATCGGCGCCGCGCACCGAACGCATCATCGTGTCGTCCCAGAGCCTGGCCGCGGGCGAACAGCCACGACCGGAATGGGTCGTGGTGGACGGATTCCCGGAAGTCCTGCGTGCCGCCCGGGACGCCGAGGCGCCGTGCAGCGTGGTCCATTTCGCTCCGGAGACGAGCCTGCGCGAACTTGCGCGCACGGTCTATACGCTGCGCCGCGAAGGCGGCGAGTTTGCACGAATCATCGTGCGCGAGCGGGGGCGGCGCCTGCGCTACCCCAGCGACATGCTGCTCATCAAGCTCGGCGCCAACCTCATCGTCAACGAGCAGGCGAGCCTGCGGGGCCTGCACCTTTGCCTCGAATCCCTGCGCGGCCAGGTGTTCGGCCGGGCGGTGGATCTGGACTTCGATACGGCGCTTCGCAGCGTGACCGTCACCGAGGTCGAGGGCTATCTCCCGGCGGTGACGTTCTGCGACGCGGTTCGCCAGAGTCTCGACCGCAGCGAGCTCATGGCGGTGAGTGCGCTGCTGGCGGTGCTGTCCCTGGCCCCTGGCTATGCGCTGACGGACGCCATCAAGGCGTGCCGCACCCGGCGTCAGGGCGACGTGGTCACCGTGGATGCGGAGTGCTGCTTCGTGTTCCTCTCGGCGTGCCCGGAGGAGGAAGTGCAGACGGCGCTCACGCAACTCTTCGGTGCAGGGTTGGACGAGATATTCAACGCCCGCACCGTGACCTCTGACCCCAGCCTCATCCGCGCCGCCGTCGCGGAACTGGAGGAGCGGGCCGAGCGCCTGGACCTTCCCGATCTGAGCGCCTACATGCGAATGGCACGCCGTTCGCGCCACGGCCCGTTCATCCCCGGCAAGCAGGCGGGGTACGGCGACGATCCGTCCGCCATGGCGACGGATCGTGAAACGGCAGGACGCGGGGGAATGCCCGCAGCGGGCGATCTCGTCCGCAAGCAACCCCTGCGTGCCTGAGCGGCGGAGTCCGTGCATCGATTGGCCAGCGCAGGCATGAAGCAATCTCGTCAGCAAGCGAAGGAAAGAACATGAGCGGAAACGAAGACTGCCCCAATTCCCGCCTGCGCCAACAGTTGCAGACGGACACGGCGGGCGTATGCAGATGGGTGGTCCTGGCGCTCGGTGTGGGCACGGCTGCGGCAGCGGGGGCGGAGGAACTCCCGCCGCCTCCCGTCGGTGTGGCGCCGCAGACCAGCACGGCCGAGGCAACGGCCGGCGGCGACGTGGCCGCGCGCCTGGTGGAGCGCCTGATGCAGCGCTACGACAACGGCGACTACGACGGCGTGGCCAGCGATGGCCTGGCTGCGCTTGACCGAATACCCGAGAACCTGGACTTCCGACTGGCGGTGGCCAACAGCCTGGCCTGGACCGGCAAGCTGAAGCCGGCCATCGAGCAGTACGAGCGGCTCCTGGGCACGCGCCTGGACCAGGAGGCGCGGGTGGGCATCGCCAGCATCCAGAGCTGGCGCGGCCGGCCTCATCTCTCCAAGCCCATGTTCGAGCAGGTGCTCAAGGAGAACCCCGACAACAAGGAGGCGCAGGAAGGTCTCGGCAACGTGCGCCGTCAACTGGCTCCGCGCTCCACCCTGGGCCTGGGCGCCTTCAATGATTCGGAGCGCATCCGCCGGCGCGGTTCGGCATTCGCCCACGCCTGGTGGAACGAGGAGGCGAGTCAGCGCTATGAGCTGGGCGGCAACGTCGAGCGCATCAGCCAGGACGAGTTGTCGCTGCCCAACAACGACTTCGGCTTCGGCGTGTGGTGGGCACGGGCGCCGCTTGCGCCCAGGCTGGACGTGTCTTACCAGACCGAGCCCTATGGCAGCGTCTTCCTTCAGGGGCAGGTCGAACTGGTGGAGGATTGGCTGAGCGTGCGCGCCGGACGGGTGAACTGGGGACGTCATTCCATCTCGCCCAAGGCCCTGCGCGACCAGCTTGTTGCGGGACGCCTGGGCATAACCGGCACACCGGAACTTGCCGTGGGTCAACTCGAATATGCCGTGGATGCCTACCGCGTCTCGGACGACAACGAAATCGTCGAGACCAGCCTGCGCCTTGCGCCCGTCTGGCAGCCGCTGGGCAAGGCCGCGCAGTGGTATGTGGGCACCGCCACGCGCAAGGCGGACCGCTCCGATGCGCGCTACTGGAGCCCGGTGGACGGCTATGGCGTGGCCTACGTGGGGCTGACGCTGACCGCCGGAAACGACGCCAACTCGGTCTATGCTTATCTTCAGCCCTCCGTGGGCCTGTGGGGCGAATCGAAGGGCGGCAGCATCTGGAGCGGGGGCCTGGGGGCTCGGGCGCAAGTGACGCGCGATCTGTCCCTGGGTGTGGAGGGTTCCGCCAACAGCAGCCGGCGCGACGATTCCTCCTATCGCTCGCGCACGCTCGGGGTCCGGCTCGAATCGACATGGTGAGCAGCCTCGCCCGCTATGCCGCCGCCTTCGTCGCGGCGTCGCTGGCGCTCATCTTTCTCGCCTTCAACCACCAGGAACTGCTGTTGGCGGCGCCGACGCTGCTGCGTCTGTTCGACGAGAACCCCCTGATCCTCGCCCTGAGCCTGTACTTCCTGGTATTTCTGGCCATCATCACGCTGCGCTACCTGGTGCTGCTGCTGTTCTCGTTCCTCGACCATTGGGAGGATCTGAGCGGCACGGCGCACGACGAGGATGAACAGGAACTGGACCCGCTCAGCGCGCCGCTGATCTCGGTGATCGTGCCGGCGTACAACGAGGGCAAGGTGATCCAGGGCGCCATCGCCTCGCTGCTGGAACTGGACTACCCGCGCTTCGAAGTCCTGGTGGTGGATGACGGCTCCACCGACGACACCTATGAGCGGGCCTGCGAAATGGTGCAGCAGACCCAGCACTGCGACATCCGCGTGCTGACCAAGCCCAACGGCGGCAAGGCCGACGCGCTCAACGTCGGGATCGGCGCCGCGCGGGGGGAGTTCGTGGTCACCATGGATGGCGACACGAAACTGGGGCGGGACGTGCTGCGGCTGTGCCAGCGTCACTTCTCCGACACCCGGGTGGGCGCCGTGGCCGGCAACGTCAAGGTGCTCAACCGCGAAAACCTGCTTACGCGCATGCAGGCCCTGGAGTACGTGGAGGGCCTGGCCATGGCCCGCAAGGCCCAGAGCTACATGCGCCTGGTGAATATCGTGCCGGGTCCGCTGGGCATGTTCCGCCGCACGGCGCTGGTGCAGGCGGGCGGCTACGACAGCGACACTTTCGCCGAGGACTGCGACCTGACCCTCAAGCTGCTGATGCATGGCTGGCACATCGTCTACGAACCGCGCGCAGTGGCGCTGGCGGAGTCGCCCAGCCGACTGCTGGACCTGCTCAAGCAACGTTACCGCTGGACGCGGGGCATCCTTCAGGCCATCTTCAAGCACCGCACCAGCCTGTTCCGCTTCAGCAGCAGCGGGGTGAACTTCTTCATTCTCTGGTACATGCTGTTCGAGGCGGTGTTGTGGCCGGTGAGCAACGTCCTGGGCAACGCCTTCTTCGCCTATGTGGGGCTGCAGTACGGAGCCACCCATTTCCTTTTCTACTGGTGGCTGCAACTGGTGCTGCTGGACGTGGTGGCGGCCGCCTACTGTGTGATCCTGGAGCGCGAGGAGTTCTCCCTGATCCTGATGGCGCCGCTTTTCCGGATCTTCTTCATTCTGGTGGTGGATGTCGCCAAGCTTTTCGCCACCCTCGAGCAGTGGGCCGGGCTTTCGATGACCTGGGGGAAGCTGGAAAGGGAAGGCAAGCTATGAGCGACCTGGTATCGGTGTTTGCAAACCTCATCCTCTACACCACCCTGGGGACCATCGCCGTGGCGATCGCCGCCTATATGGCCTACAAGCTGCGCGAGCGGCGCGCGCCGCGCCGGCATGTGAGGCGACCGGGATCGGGGCACGGGCCGGAACCGGTGTTCCTCGTGCCCTTCGAGTTGCCGCCCGAGCCGAACGGCCGGTCGGGGCGCGACGCGGACAAGAACGGGCGCTCGTCGCGGCGCCGGCGCAGGAAATCGACGGGGAACGGCCATGAGCCGGTCGACAGCGAGCGCAGCGAATCCCGCCCACGCGGCGCCTGACTCGATGCGCGGGCCTGGCGCCTCCTGCTGGATCGCGGTGCGGCTCTTGCGTTATGCCGTGGTGGCGGTGTTGGCGCTGGGACAACCATGGCTCGGCGACGGTGCGCGTGCGGCGAACGGCAGTGCCCCAGCGCGCGAGATCCTGGTCTATGCCAACGCCGCCACACGCAACCACCTGCACCGCAGCGGCGGTGACCAGGACCGGGTGTTGGGTGTCTGGCGCGCCTTCTTCCGACACCATGGCCTGCGCGCACGGGATCTGACGCGCGCCGAACTCACGGGCCGGCTGGCGCCGGCGGTGCTGGTGCTGCCCTCCACGGTCGCCCTGGACGACCAGGAGCGCGAGGCCATTCGCCGCTTCCTGGCCCGCGGCGGCGGCGTGCTGGCGACCTGGGCCACGGGCGCATGGGACGGCGCCGGCGAGCGACGTGGCTGGGGCTTCCTGGAAGAGACCTTCGGCGTGCAGGTGCAGGGGGAGCTGAAGCAGGACGACGACTTCTGGTTCTTCTCACCCTTCGGCGAAACACCGCTGACCATGGAGATCCCCTCCGGCAAGCGCATGTGGCTGGGCAAGGTGACGGAATCGCCCCTGCGCATCGACGCTGCGCACCTGGCTGCGCGCTACGTCGACTTCTCCTACCGCGCACCGCCCGACGGCGTCGCCAACGGTGCCGCCGCCTGGGACGAACGCGGAGGCGGGCGCGTGGCCTACCTGTCGCTGCCCGAAACGGCGTGGACCTACGCGCAGGCGGACATCCACCTCCTGGTGCGCAATACCCTGCGCTGGCTGGCGCGGGAGCCGCGGCTGGCCAAGGCGGCCTGGCCGGCACCGTACCGCTCCGCCTACCTGATCGCGATGGACACCGAGTGGCGGTTCGATAACGCCCTGCGGTTCGCCGCCATGATGGACGGCATCAAGGCGCGCACGACCTTCTACTGCCTCACCAGCGAGGCGGTGAAGTTCCCCCGGGCGCTGCGCCAGTTGGCGGCCCGCCACGAGATTGGCTACCACGCCGATGTTCACGCCGGATTCAAGGACGTGGCCCCAGCGGAACAGGAAGCCAGGATGGATCGGATGGCGGCCCAGATGCGCACCGTGCTGGGCGACGTCGCGGCCGTGACCGGCTTCCGGGCGCCGACGGAGCAATACGACCGCAACACCGAGATCCTGCTGCGCCGCAAGGGCCTGCGCCATCACGCGGCCGATCCCGAGAGCGGCGACGCGCGCCTGCCGCTGTTCTCCGGCGCTGAAGCGCAATCCGGCGCCGAGGACGCCCTGGTCGTGCTGCCACGCATGATTGCCGACGACTACACGTTCCGGCGCCTGGGGTATGGCGATGCGGCCACAAGGGAGTCGCTGCTGAGCGACTTCAGGGCCGTGGCGGAGTCGGGCGCCCTGGGGCTGCTGAGCCTGCACAGCCAGAACTTCGGCCCCGGCGGGCCGATGACCGCAACCCTGCCTGCCTTGCTGGAGGAAGTCGCGCGTCGCCGTGACACCGTCTGGCTGGCCGCCGGCGGGGACATCGCGCAATGGTGGCGCGAGCGCGAGCGGGTGAGCGGGAAGCTCGTGGCGGCCGGGCAGGGCCGCTTCGTCCTGGAACTGGAGGTGCAGGCGCCGGGCACCGGGAGGGGCGTGAGTTTCGTGCTCGCCGTCACCGGCGCCGCGGGAGGGGTGAGTGTGGCGCCTGCCGCGCCGGGGCAGCCGGGGGTCAGCCTGCGCGTGCTCGACGCCCATCGCACGGCGCTGGAATTCGAGCCCCTGAAAGCCGGGCGCTATCGCTACCTCGTCACGCCTTAGAACGGCGCGCGGGCGCCCTCGGCGGCAGCGAGGTCAGCGCGGCGGTTGCACCATGTCGATGACGATGTCCGCGAGGCGGTTGTCGTCGTATCCCAGTACGAACAACGCGGCGCCGCTGACGCCCGCCGAGCGGGCGAATTCCAGCTTCTGGCGCAGGCTGGGCTCGTCCTCGTACCAGCCCTGGTGCCACCCGGTCTTGTCCTCGAACACATAGTAGGGCGAACCGGACAGCTCATCGCGGCGCGATCCGTGGCGGTCCGTGCGGCTGACGACCGAGGCGCCGTCGTGCTTCAGCAATTCCACCGGCACCGGCCCATAGGGAATCATGCGTCCCTTGCCGCGGGTGGCCGAGCCGGGCTCCGGTCCGCGGGTGGGCCATTCGTAGGCGTAGAGCGGCACCGAGAAGAGCATGCGCTGCGGCGAAAGGCCGAGGTCGGTGAGGTGCTTCAGCGCCGACTCCCATGTGGCCGGATGTGGCCCGCGCAAGGCGGCCACCGGGCCGGAGCGCTCGCTGCCGGCTTCGTAGCTGTCGTAGCCCTGCACCACGCAGAAATCGAACAACTCCAGGGTCTGGCGATCATGAAGCGCCGCGCCTGCGGTCCCCGCAACGATGAAGCCGCTGAACGCGACGCGCCGGGGCAGGGCAAGAATGCGCCGGCGCAGGTCACGGACGAAGCGCCGGTAGCCGGCGATGGCCGCGGGCGCAAGCGTGCCGAAGGCTTCCACATCCAGGTGCAACCCGACCCCCGGTGCGGCCTCCAGCAGGAGGGCCGTTTCCTCGGTCAGTCGGAGCACCCGCTGCGGGTCGGAGAACAGGGCGCTGACGTCCTGATCTCCCAGCACGGTGAGGGTCACGTCCAGCGGTATTCCGGCAGCGCGCGTGCTTTCGCTTAGATCGCGCCAGCGCTCCGGCCAGCCGCGGGCGTTGACGATTGAACCCCGGCCGTCCGCTTCCACGGCAAAAAAGAACAGCCGGTCCATGCGCCGCCATGGCGTGGCGTGCCACTGCCCACCCATCCACCAGGCGTGGTAGGCGGCGGCGCGCGGCGGCGGCAGCGGATCGAAGGGCGGGGAGATGGAGGTGGACAGGGCGACGCAGCCCGCAACCACGACGGACGCAACGCCCAGCGCGGCGCGCGGGCGGCGCAGCAGCCTCCCCAGTGCCTTGAGCACAGGTACGCGGCTGGATGACGAGCCCGTCGGCATGGCGTTTGAACTTGTGGCGATGTGGGGGCACCAGTCGGGCAGGCGGTTCGACCGACGATGCGCATGGGCAATGATATCGGTACGCCGGCCTGTGCGCTTGAACGCGGCGTGCGGCGACGCCACCGTCGCACCCCCGTCCGGGGGCGAATGCTCCGCACAAGGGGGGCGGGTGCCGTAAAATGCGCACTGTTTTCTGCTTGGCCAACCATTTCCGCCGCCGCGGCCAGTCGCCCGGTTCCCAGATGCCCCTGCTTTCCCTGGAAAACGCCTGCCTCGCCTTTGGCGATGCGGCCCTGCTCGACCATGCCGGATTCGTCATGGAACCGGGGGAGCGCATTGCCCTCATCGGACGCAACGGGGCGGGCAAGTCCAGCCTGTTGCGCGTGCTGGCGGGCGAGGGCGGGCTGGACGATGGCACGGTATGGCGTGCCCCGGCGCTGCGCGTGGCCTATGTGCCCCAGGAACCGGACTTCGGCAGGGACCGCGACGTGTTCGATACGGTGTGCGACGGACTGGGGGATGCGGCGCGCCTGCTTTCCGGCTACCACGACGCTACCGTCGCGGTCGCGGCGCGGCCTTCGTCGCAAGCCTTGTCCCGGCTGGACGAGCTCCAGCATGAACTGGAGGCGGCCGGTGGATGGAGCCTCGATCACCGCGTCGAACAGGTCATCGGGCGCCTCGGCCTGGAAGCCCAGGCGCGGGTGGACACGCTCTCCGGCGGCGGCATCAAGCGTGTGGCCCTGGCTCGCGCGCTGGTGGGCGAGCCGGACCTGCTGCTGCTGGACGAGCCCACCAACCACCTGGACATCGACGCCATCGCCTGGCTTGAGGGTCTGATCCGCGATTTCCGCGGTGGTGTGATCGTCGTTACCCATGACCGGGCGTTGCTGGATGCCGTGGCCACCCGCGTGCTGGAACTGGACCGCGGGCGGTTGGCGAGCTTTCCCGGCTCGTTCGCGGAATACCAGCGGCGCAAGGCCGAAATGCTGGAGGCCGAGGCCACTGCCGAGGCACAGTTCGACAAGTTCCTCGCCCAGGAGGAGGTGTGGATCCGCAAGGGTGTCGAAGCGCGGCGCACCCGCAACATGGGGCGGGTACGGCGCCTGGAGGATTTGCGCCGCCGGCGCGCCGCGCGGCGCGAACGCTTGGGTCAGGTGGGTCTGGCGGTGGGGGGGGGCGGCGAGTCCGGGCGCATGGTGGCGGAACTGGAGGGTGTGGGCAAGCGATTTGGCGAGCGCACGGTGATCCGCGATTTCTCCACCCGCATCCTGCGCGGCGACCGCGTCGGCATCGTCGGGCCCAACGGTGCCGGCAAGACGACGCTGCTCAAGCTCATCCTCGGCGAACTGGAGCCGGACGCCGGGACGGTGCGGCGCGGTACGCGCCAGCAGGTGGCCTACTTCGACCAGTTCCGCGCCCAGCTCGATCCCGAGGCGACGCTCACCGAGGTGATCAGCCCCGGTTCGGATTACGTGGAGATCGGCGGCGCGCGCAAGCATGTCATCGGCTACCTGGGGGAGTTCCTGTTCGCGCCGTCGCGGGCCCGCTCGCCGGTGAAGTCGCTGTCCGGCGGCGAGCGCAACCGGCTGCTGCTGGCACGGCTGTTCGCCCGGCCGGCCAACGTGCTGGTGCTGGACGAGCCCACCAACGATCTCGACATCGAGACCCTGGAACTGTTGGAGAGCCTGCTTCAGGACTACGACGGCACGCTGTTCCTGGTGAGCCACGACCGCGCCTTCCTGGACAACGTGGTGACCCAGGTCATCGTCGCCGAGGGCGAGGGCCGCTGGCGGGAATGCGTGGGTGGCTACAGCGACTGGGTGCGCCAGCGGTCGGTTGTCGAGGCACCCGCACCGGCACGCTCGCCGCAACCGACGGTTGCCGTGGCGCGGCCGGCGAAGACCCGGGTGGCCAGGCTGGGATTCCGCGACAAGCGCGAGCTGGAGGAAATGCCCGGCCGCATCACGCAACTGGAGGCCGAACAGGAGCAGTTGCAGGCACAGCTTGCGGACGCCGCCCTGTACCGCGAACGGCCCGGGGAGGTGGTGGCACTGCGCCAGCGCCTGCAGGCCATCGACGAAGAACTGGAACGGCTGCTGCTGCGCTGGGAAGAACTGGAAGCACTCGCGCGCGCCTGATCCGACATCCGATCAACACGACCGAAGATTCAATGGAAACGACCCCGTCCGCAACTGAAGACCTGTGTGGGCTTGCCGAGGGCACGGCCCTGTGCGATCTGTCCCGTGAAGTGGGACGCCGGCGCACCTTCGCCATCATCTCCCACCCCGACGCCGGCAAGACCACGCTGACGGAAAAGCTGCTGCTGTTCGGCGGCGCCATCCTGATGGCCGGCACGGTCAAGGCGCGCAAGAGCGGGCGCCACGCCACCTCCGACTGGATGGAGGTGGAGAAGCAGCGCGGCATCTCCGTGGCCAGTTCTGTGATGCAGTTCGAGTACGACGGCTGCGTCTTCAACCTGCTGGACACCCCGGGCCACCAGGATTTCTCCGAGGACACCTACCGCGTGCTCACCGCCGTGGACGCGGCGGTGATGGTGGTGGATGCGGCCAAGGGCGTGGAGGAGCAGACCATCAAGCTGCTGGAGGTCTGCCGCCTGCGCGACACGCCCATCATCACCTTCATCAACAAGCTCGACCGGGAAGTGCGCGAGCCGCTGGAGTTGCTGGACGAGATCGAGTCGGTGCTCAAGATCGCCTGCGCGCCGGTGACCTGGCCGGTGGGCATGGGCAAGAGCTTCCGCGGCGTCTATCACCTGCTGCGCGACGAAATCCTGCGCTTCACCGCCGGCGAGGAGCGCGCGGGGCAGGTGGTGGAGACCATGCGCGGGCTGGACGACGAACGCCTCGACCGCGAGTTTCCCATGGAGGTGCAGACCTTGCGTTCGGAGGTGGAACTGGTGCGCGGCGCCGGGGCGGAATTCCACATCGACGCCTTCCTCGCCGGGATGCAGACGCCGGTGTTCTTCGGCTCGGCCATCAACAACTTCGGCGTGCGCGAAGTGCTGCGCGCGCTGGTCGAGTGGGCGCCGCCGCCCCAGCCGCGGGCGGCGGTGGAGCGCGCCGTGGTGCCGACGGAAAAGTCCTTCACCGGCTTCGTCTTCAAGATCCAGGCCAACATGGACCCCAACCACCGCGACCGCATCGCGTTCATGCGGGTGTGTTCCGGGCGCTACGAACCGGGCATCAAGGTCTTCCACCGCCGCGCCGGGCGGCAGATGAAGATCGCCAATGCCGTGACCTTCATGGCCAACGAGCGCTCCATCATGGAAGAGGCGGTGGCGGGCGACATCATCGGCATCCACAACCACGGCCAGCTGCAGATCGGCGACACCCTGTCCGAAGGCGAGAGTCTGACTTTCAAGGGCATTCCCTACTTCGCCCCGGAGCTGTTTTCGCGTGCCCGGTTGCGCGATCCGCTACGCGCCAAGCAGCTCAACAAGGGGCTGCGGGAGCTGGGCGAGGAGGGCGCCATCCAGGTGTTCGAGCCGATGGTGGACGGCACGATCCTGCTGGGTGCGGTGGGTCAGTTGCAGTTCGAGGTGGTGGAGCATCGCCTGCGCACCGAGTACGGCGTGGATGCAGTGTTCGAACGGGCGGGCATCACCACCGCCCGTTGGGTGACCACCGAGGACTCCGCCCACCTGGCTGAATTCGTGCGCGCCAACCAGGCCCGGCTGGCACGGGACGTGGACGGCAACGTGGTGTATCTGGCGGAGTCGCGGGTGAACCTGCAGTTCGCACGGGAGCGCTGGCCGAAGGTCCACTTCCACAACACCCGGGAGCATGGGCAGAAGCTGGAGGCCTGAGCGGCTCCGTCCGCGCTCAACATGCAAGCGGCGCGCATTCGCTTCCTGCGCCGCGATTTTCCCGTAATCCCCGGGAGATCCCCGGGGAATTCAGGCTCGCAGCCGCTCGCCCAGCCGCGGCCTGATCACCTGCATCAACTGGGCAAAGATCTTTGGGCTGCCGGCGACGATATTGCCGGTGCGCAAATAATCCGCTTCGCCGCTGAGATCGGAGACCAGACCCCCGGCTTCGGTGATGAGCAGGCTGCCGGCGGCCATGTCCCAGGGACTGAGGCCGAATTCGTAGAAGGCGTCGAAGCGCCCGGCGGCGACATAAGCCAGGTCCAGCGAAGCGGCCCCGGGGCGGCGCAGGCCGGCGGTACGCGCCATGAGTTCGCGGAAGATGGCCAGGTAGCAGTCGGCATGGTCCATCGCCCGGAAGGGAAAACCGGTGCCGATCAATGCGTCGCCCAGGCGGTCGCGACGGGCGACGCGAAGGCGCCGGTCGTTGAGGAAGGCACCGGCCCCGCGCGAGGCGGTGTACAACTCATTGCGCGAAGGGTCATACACCACCGCTTGCGTGACCACCCCGCGCTGGGCCAGCGCGATGGACACGGCGTACTGGGGAAAGCCGTGGATGAAATTTGTCGTTCCATCAAGAGGATCGATGATCCATTGGAACTCCGACTCACCGGAAGCCCCTGTCTCTTCTGCTAAAATCGCGTGGCTCGGATAGGCCTCGCGCAGCACCTCGATGATCGCGCTCTCGGCAGCACGGTCGACTTCCGTGACGAAATCCTTCGGCTGTTTGGTGGAGACTTTCAGCAAATCGACGTCCAGGCTCGACCGGCTGATGATGTTGCCGGCGCGCCGCGCCGCCTTGACGGCAATGTTGAGTGCTGGATGCATGGCGTACAGGTCGCGGGCTCGGGCGGACATGACCCGTGGTGCCGCTGAGGGAAACCGCGAATTCTAATATGAACGGCAGCGCCACGCTCGACCGCATCCGCGTCGTACTCGTGCGTCCCAGTCATCCCGGGAATGTCGGTGCAGCCGCCCGTGCCATGAAGACCATGGGCGTGTCCCGCCTGGCACTCGTGCAACCTCGCGCTTTCCCCCATGCCGAGGCCCATGCCCGTGCCTCCGGCGCTACGGATGTGCTGGAAGGTGCGTCGGTATGGAAAAGCCTGCCCGAGGCGCTGGAAGGAGTGGTTCTGGCGGCCGGGCTATCGGCCCGCCGGCGCGAGCTGTGGCTGGCGCAGCGCAGTGCCCGGGAAGCTGCGCGCGAGCTGGTGGCGGCCGCCGGGGGTGGGGGCGAGGTCGCACTGGTGTTCGGGACCGAGACCTCCGGCCTGAGCAATGACGACATGCGGCTTTGCCACTTGCCGGTTTTCATTCCCGCCAACCCGGAATATTCCTCGCTCAACCTGGCGGCGGCGGTGCAGGTGTTGTGCTACGAGCTGCGCCAGGTGGCCGTGGAGTGGCAACCTCCACGGGTGGATTGCGGAGAACCCGCCACGGTGGACGAAACGGAGGCAATGTTTGCGCACCTGGAGCGCAGTCTCGGCGCCAGCGGTTTTCTCGATCCGGCCAATCCCAAGCGTCTGATGCCGCGACTGCGTCGCATGTTCGGGCGCGTCCGTCTGGAGCGGGAGGAAGTAAATATCCTGCGGGGCATGCTCAACGCCTTCAAAAAAGTTGACTAAAGCGCTAGGGATTTTTAGGATGCATCAGCAAGTGCTAATGGATATTCGGGATGTTCGGCCACCTACGTGAAGATATCGCCAGCGTGCTGGAGCGCGATCCGGCCGCCAAGAGCGCTTGGGAGGTGTTGACCTGTTATCCGGGTATCCATGCCCTGTTCGTACACCGTGCTGCACATGCCCTGTGGGGCGCCGGGTTCCTTTGGCTGGCACGTTTCATATCCCAGTTCGGGCGCTGGCTCACCGGCATCGAAATCCATCCCGGCGCGGTCGTTGGCCGGCGCGTTTTCATCGATCACGGCATGGGTGTCGTGGTCGGCGAGACGGCGGAAGTCGGGGACGACTGCACGCTCTATCAGGGCGTGACGCTCGGCGGTACCTCGCTGCACAAGGGCAAGCGGCATCCAACCCTGGGGCGGGGGGTGGTGGTGGGCGCCGGCGCCAAGGTGCTGGGCGGCTTCAGCGTGGGCGACGGTGCGCGTATCGGCTCCAATGCGGTCGTCGTGAAGCAGGTGCCGGCGGGGGCGACCGCCGTCGGCAATCCGGCACGCATCGTGGGCACCGACAGGGAGAGCATGCGGGCGCAGAAGGCGGAGCAGATCGGGTTTACGGCCTATGGCGTGACCCGTGACGTGGACGATCCCCTGACCAGGGCGCTGCACGCGCTGCTCGATCACGCCGTGGAAACCGACCGTCGCCTCGGCCTCGTGATGAAACGGCTGGAGAGCGCGGGAATCAGCCTTGGCGACGAGGCCGCGACGGCCGACGACTTCGATCCTGGCTACCTCAGCAAAATAGTTGACTAAAACGGTCGGACAATCGTATAGTTCAGCGGATTCGTAGGGGTTTTGCTCAACATCGGGGACAGACATGCGCCTGACAACCAAAGGAAGGTTTGCCGTGACGGCAATGATTGACCTGGCCATGCGGCAGGACGATGGGCCGGTCACCCTGGCGGGCATCAGCGAGCGCCAGAAGATTTCACTGTCTTATCTGGAGCAGCTCTTCGGCAAGCTTCGGCGCCATCGTCTGGTCTCCAGCGTGCGTGGCCCCGGGGGCGGCTACCGCCTGGCCAAGTGCATGGAGGAGATGACGGTCGCCGAGATCATCAGCGCGGTCGACGAGCCGCTGGATGCTACCCAGTGCGGGGGCAAGGAGAACTGCCAGGACGAACATCGCTGCATGACCCACGATCTGTGGGCGGCGCTCAATTCGCGCATGTTCGATTACCTGAACTCGGTGGTGCTTGTCGAACTGGTGAACAAGCAGAAGCTCCGCCTGGCGGGCGGCGTGGCGGTGCTGCAAGACGGGCGCGAGACCTCCCGGGAACGGCAGCCCGACATGGTGTCGGCCTGAGCAGCAGAGTCCTTGTACGGACCGAGGGGCAGAAATTCCGATGTTCGCGCCGGCCTATCTCGATCACAACTCCACCACGCCGCCGGATCCGGCGGTGCTGGAGGCGATGTTGCCATGGCTCACGCAGCGCTTCGGCAACGCATCGAGCCGGCACGAGTACGGGCGCGCGGCGCGCAAGGCCATCGACGATGCGCGACAGCGGGTGGCTGTGGCCGTAGGTGCCCACCCCACGGAGGTGATCTTCACCAGTGGGGGCAGCGAGGCCAACAACCTGTTCCTGAAGGGTGCGGCGGCATGCATCAAGCCGGGCGTGGTGGCGGTGAGCGCCATCGAGCATCCCTGCGTGGCCCGGCCGGCGCAGGATCTGACGCGGCAGGGCTGGACAGTACGGCGCATTGCCGTGGATACGGAGGGGCGCGTTGACGCGGATGACTACGTTCAGACGCTGGCCCAGCGCCCGAAGCTGGTTTCGGTGATGCTGGCCAACAACGAGACCGGCGTGCTGCAGGATATCGCCGACCTGGCGGCACGGGCGCGCGAGGTCCGTGCCTGGTTTCACACCGACGCGGTGCAGGCGCTGGGCAAGATCCGGGTGGATTTCCGCGCTCTCGGCGTGCATGCCCTGACCGCTTCCGCCCACAAGGTGTACGGGCCCCTGGGGGCCGGAGCGCTGGTGGTGGACAAGCGGGTCGAATTGCGCCCCCTCGTGTCCGGCGGAGGCCAGGAACGGGATCTGCGCTCCGGTACGGAGAACGTGGCGGCGATCGTTGGATTCGGCGTCGCCTGCGAACTTGCTGCGGCGCGAGTGACCGACGAGTCGGTGCGCGTCGGTGCGTTGCGGGAACGACTGGAGGCAGGCCTGGTTCGGATGGGCATGCGTCTGTTCAGCGCCGGGGCGCCGCGCCTGCCGAACACGGTTTTTTTCTCGGCGCCGGGCATCGACGGCGAAACGCTGGTGGCGCAACTGGACCGCGCGGGCTATGCCGTGGCCAGCGGTTCTGCGTGCTCCAGCGCGTCCCCCGAGCCTTCGCACACCCTGATCGCCATGGGTGTGGCGCCGGATGCGGCCCGCGCGGCGGTGCGGGTGAGTCTCGGACGAGGAAACAGCATCGCCCAGGTGGAGCAGTTCATCGGGGCACTTGAGGAAACGCTGGCGCGATTGCGGCAGCTGTCATCGGTTGCGGTTTGATCGCGCGTACGGATCGGAGAACGAATACATGCTCAAGCTTCCAATCTATCTGGACTATTCCGCCACCACGCCGGTGGATCCGCGGGTTGCGGAGAAGATGATTCCCTACCTGACGGAGCATTTCGGCAACCCGGCCAGCCGCTCCCATGCGTTTGGCTGGGAGGCGGAGCAGGCGGTGGAGACGGCGCGCGAGCAGGTGGCGGCGCTGGTCAATGCCGATCCGAAGGAGATCATCTGGACGTCCGGTGCGACGGAATCCAACAACCTGGCGATCAAGGGTGCGGCCCACTTCTACCAGAGCCGGGGCAAGCACATCGTCACGGTGTCCACCGAGCACAAGGCGGTGCTGGACACCTGCCGCGAACTGGAGCGCCAGGGCTGCGAGGTGACCTACCTCGATCCGGAGCCCAGCGGCCTGGTGGATGCGGAGAAGTTCGCCGCGGCGCTGCGCAAGGACACGATCCTGGCCTCGGTGATGTTCGTCAATAACGAGATCGGGGTGGTGCAGCCCATCGAGCAGTTCGGAGAAATCTGCCGCAGCCGCGGCGTGCTGTTCCACGTGGACGCCGCCCAGGCCACGGGCAAGGTTCCCGTGGATCTGGAGCGCCTGAAGGTGGACCTCATGTCCTTCTCTGCGCATAAGACCTACGGCCCCAAGGGCATCGGTGCGCTGTACGTGCGCCGCAAGCCGCGGGTCCGGCTCGAGGCGCAGATGCACGGTGGCGGCCATGAGCGCGGGCTGCGCTCGGGTACGCTGGCCACCCACCAGATCGTCGGCATGGGCGAGGCCTTCCGTATTGCCGCGGAGGAGATGGCTACGGAGAATGAACGCGTGCGCTACCTGAGGGACAGGTTGATGAATGGCCTGACGGACATCGAGTCGACATTCGTCAATGGTGACCTGGAGCAGCGTGTGCCCCACAACCTGAACATCAGCTTCGCCTACGTGGAGGGCGAGTCCCTTATCATGGCGATCCGGGACGTGGCGGTGTCCAGTGGCTCCGCGTGTACCTCGGCGAGCCTGGAGCCTTCCTACGTCCTGCGCGCCCTGGGTCGGGACGACGAATTGGCACACAGCTCCATCCGGTTCACCATCGGCCGCTTTACCACCGAAGAGGAGATCGCCTACACCATCGACCTGCTGCATCGCAAGATCAACAAGCTGCGCGAGATGTCGCCGCTGTGGGAAATGGTGAAGGAAGGCGTTGATCTCAGCACCGTCCAGTGGGCGGCGCACTGACAACAGCATTCAAGGTTTGCCGAGGAGAGGTGTGATGGCATACAGCGACAAGGTTCTGGATCACTATGAAAACCCCCGTAACGTTGGCGGATTCGCCACAGGGGAAGAGGGCGTGGGCACCGGCATGGTGGGCGCGCCGGCCTGCGGCGACGTGATGAAGCTGCAGATCAAGGTCAGCAAGGAGGGCATCATCGAGGATGCCCGCTTCAAGACCTATGGCTGCGGTTCGGCCATCGCCTCGTCCTCGCTGGTGACGGAATGGGTGAAGGGCAAGAGCCTGGATCAGGCGGGGCAGATCAAGAACACCGAGATTGCGGAGGAACTTGCCCTGCCGCCGGTGAAGATCCACTGCTCCATCCTGGCCGAGGACGCGATCAAGGCGGCCATCGCCGACTACCGCAAGAAGCACGGTGGGGGCACGACGGCCGCCGCCACGACCGCCGAGCCGGCGGTACAACCGGCCAACGCATAGGGGAGCAGGGACAAATGGCGATTACGCTCACGGAAAGTGCTGCCAGGCACGTGTCCAGTTTTCTTGCCAAGCGCGGCAAGGGCGTCGGTATTCGGCTCGGGGTGCGGACATCCGGGTGCTCGGGCATGGCCTACAAGCTTGAGTACGCGGACGACATGCAGTCCGACGACATCGTCTTCGAAAGCCACGGCGTGAAGGTACTCGTGGACCCGAAGAGCCTTCCCTATCTCGACGGCACGGAACTCGATTTCGCCCGCCAGGGGCTCAACGAGGGGTTTCGTTTCAACAACCCCAACGTCAAGGATCAGTGCGGCTGCGGCGAGAGCTTCAACGTCTGAGCCGCGGAGGGCGGATCGGTCTGGGTCGCCACCTGCGGGGCGGGTGGCGTGGGTCGCAGGAATCGGTCCGGGGCGTCACATCGTTTCACCAGGCAAGGGATTTTCGTCGGATGGACGTGGATCTGCGGCGTGACTTCTTTTCGCTCTTCGGGCTGCCGCGCGTGTTTGCCATTGACACCGAAGCGCTGGAACTCGCCTATCGCGACCTGCAATCCCTGGTTCATCCGGATCGCTACGCCCATCTGCCGGAAACCGAGCGCCGCCTGTCCATGCAGTGGGCGACCCATGTGAATGAAGGCTATCGCACATTGCGCAAGCCACTGGCCCGCGGGCGCTATCTTCTCTCCCTCAACGGTGTGGAAGTGGACAGCGAGAGCAATACCGCCATGTCACCCGATTTCCTCATGGAGCAGATGGAATGGCGCGAGGCGGTTGAAGAGGCGCGCACCGCGGAGGACGCCGCGGAGCTGGAGCGGCTGCATCATCGCCTGCGACAGCTCGCGGGCGAGATGGTGGAGACACTGCGCGGGCAGATTGACGCGCACCACGACTATCACGGCGCCGCTGAAAGCGTGAGGCGGCTCATGTTCATAGAAAAGCTGCAGCACGACATCGACGACGCGCTGCTTGGTCTGGAGTCCTGATGGCACTGCTGCAGATTTCCGAACCCGGTCTGTCTCCCGAGCCCCACAAGCAGCGGCTCGCGGTGGGCATCGACCTGGGAACGACCAATTCGCTTGTGGCCACGGTACGCAACGGGATTGCCGTGGTGCTCAGCGACGAGCAGGGCCACCCCCTGTTGCCTTCTGTGGTGCGTTACCGTGGTGATGCCCGTGTGGAGGTGGGATTTGCGGCGCAGGCAGCCCAGGCAAGGGATGCGCGCAACACCGTGGTGTCCGTCAAGCGCTTCATGGGCCGCGGGCTCAAGGATGTGGCCCACGTCGAATCCATGCCCTACGACTTCGTCGACGACGGTGGCATGGTGCGGCTTCGCACGGTCGCGGGGGTGAAAAGCCCGGTGGAGATTTCGGCGGAAATCCTGCGCGTGCTGGGCGAGCGGGCGCGGGCCAGTCTCGGCGGCGAACTCACCGGGTCGGTGATCACCGTCCCCGCCTACTTCGACGATGCCCAGCGCCAGGCCACGAAAGACGCGGCGCGCCTGGCGGGGATCAACGTGCTGCGCCTGCTCAACGAGCCCACCGCGGCGGCCATCGCCTATGGCCTCGACAACGCCGCAGAGGGCGTGTATGCGGTTTATGACCTGGGCGGCGGCACGTTCGATTTCTCCGTGCTCAAGCTCACCCGTGGCGTGTTCGAAGTCATGGCCACGAGCGGCGATGCGGTGCTGGGCGGTGACGACTTTGACCAGCGCATCTTCTGCTGGATTCTCGACAACGCCCACGTCAGTCCTCCCAGCGCGGAAGACGCCCGGCTGCTGCTACTCAAGGCACGCCAGGCCAAGGAGTATCTCAGCGGCGAACCCGAGGCCCACATCGGTGCCCGGCTGGCCAGCGGCGAGGAAGTGGATCTGGTGCTGGCGGCGGAGACCTTCACCCACCTCACCCACCCACTGGTGGCCAAGACCCTGGTGCCGGTGCGCAAGGCGCTGCGGGATGCGGGCCTGAGGCCCGAGGACGTGAAGGGCGTGGTGATGGTGGGTGGTGCCACCCGCATGCCCCAGGTGCAGCGGGCCGTGGCCGAGTACTTCCACCAGGAACCCCTGACCAACCTCGACCCGGACAAGGTCGTGGCATTGGGTGCGGCCATCCAGGCCAACGCCCTGGCCGGCAATCGCGCCGCCGACGAGGACTGGCTGCTGCTGGATGTCATCCCGCTGTCCCTGGGGCTGGAAACCATGGGCGGGCTGGCGGAGAAGGTCATCCCCCGCAACTCCACCATCCCCGTGGCGCGGGCGCAGGAATTCACCACCTACAAGGACGGCCAGACGGCCATGAGTTTCCACGTCGTGCAGGGGGAGCGGGAACTGGTTTCCGAGTGCCGCTCGCTGGCGCGCTTCGATCTGCGCGGCATTCCACCCATGACCGCCGGTGCCGCACGCATTCGCGTCACGTTCCAGGTGGATGCGGACGGCCTGCTTTCGGTGTCGGCGCGGGAACTGGCCACCGGCGTGGAGGCCTCCATTGCCGTGAAGCCTTCCTACGGCCTGGGCGACGAGGAAATCGCGCGCATGCTGCAGGATTCCTTTGCCCACGCCAGCGACGACATGCACGCCCGGGTGCTGCGCGAGCATCGGGTCGAGGCCCAGCGCCTCCTCGACGCCACCGACGTGGCGTTGCGTGAGGACGGGCAACTGCTGTCGACGCAGGAACGGGTGGCGGTGGATGCCGCCCTGGTGCAACTTCGCAGCCGCATGGCCGGGGAGGACCACCGTGCCCTGCGCCAGGCGGTGGATAGCCTCAACGCCGCCACCATGGAGCTGGCGGCGCGGCGCATGGACCAGAGCATTCGCCAGGCGCTGTCGGGGCGCCGGGTGGACACGGTGGGGATTTGAGCCGAGATGACACGCGTAATCGTCCTGCCCCACGAAGAACTGTGCCCCGAGGGCGCCGTGTTCGAAGCCACGCCCGGTGCAACGTTGTGTGACAACCTGCTGGCCCACGGTATCGAGATCGAGCACGCCTGCGAGAAGTCCTGCGCCTGCACCACCTGCCACGTGGTGCTGCGGGAGGGCTTCGAGTCGCTGGAGGCTGCGCAGGAGAAGGAGGAGGATCTGCTGGACAAGGCGTGGGGGCTGGAGCCGACCTCGCGGCTGTCCTGTCAGGCCCTTGTTGGTGACACGCCGCTGGTGGTGGAGATTCCGAAATACACGATCAACATGGTATCGGAGCGGCACGGATGAAATGGACCGACAGCCAGGAAATCGCCATGGCACTGGCCGATGCGCATCCAGACGCCGACCCGCAGCGGGTCAATTTCGTCGATCTGATGGCCTGGGTGCTGGCACTCGAGGGCTTCCACGATGACCCCAAGCACTGCGGCGAGCGCATCCTGGAGGCGATCCAGGCAGCCTGCATGTGGGTTGATACCCATTGCCACCTGGACGCGGCGGAATTCGATGCCGACCGCGACGCCGTGGCCGCCCGCGCCCGGGCAGCGGGGGTCGGCATGATCGTGGTGCCGGCGGTGGAGGTGGACAATTTCTCTGCCGTGTCGGCGTGTTGCCGGCGCTACTCCGGCTGCGTGCCGGCCTGGGGCATCCATCCCTTGTACGTGGCGCGCGCGCGCGAGGAGGATTTGGAACGTCTGCGCGAGCAGATCCGCCACGAACCTCCGGTGGCCGTGGGCGAGATCGGCCTCGACTTCTTCGTGCCCCACGCCGACATGTCGCGGCAGCAGTTCTTCTTTGCGGAGCAGTTGCGGATCGCCCGGGAATTCGGCTTGCCGGTGCTGTTGCACATCCGGCGGGCCCAGGATGCGGTGCTGGCGCAGCTTCGGCGTATCGCCGTGCCCGGCGGCATTGCCCACGCCTTCAACGGCAGCCGCCAGCAGGCGCAGATGTTTCTCGATCTGGGCTTCAAGCTGGGTCTCGGCGGCGCCATGACCTTTCCTCGCGCCACACGACTGCGCGCCCATGCCGCCGAACTCCCACTGGAATCGCTGGTGCTGGAGACCGACGCGCCGGACATCCCCCCGGCCTTTTCCATCGGGGGGCGCAACAGTCCCGAGTATCTGCCGCGCATTGGCGGGGAGCTTGCAGCGCTTCGCGGGATGGGGCCGGAGGACCTGGCGCTGGCCACTTCCGCCAACGCCCGGGCGGTCTTGCCGGGCCTCGCCGCGTGAGGCCCGAGTAGGCCTCGTTGCGGTAGGCGCACGGGGGGCACCTGGTGCGGCGCGCACAGCGCCGCTTGGCAAAACGCGGACTCGCGGCTCAGTCCAGCACGTGAGACACCATGCCGTCGGCCAGCTTGGGTTCGAACCAGGTGGATTTCGGGGGCATGACCTGGCCGGAGTCGGCCACGGCCATGAGCTCTTCCATGCTGGTGGGAAACAGCGCGAAGGCTGCGGCCATCTCGCCTGCGTCCACCCGCCGCTGCAGTTCCCCCACGCCACGAATGCCGCCGACGAAATCGATGCGCCGGTCGCGGCGAAGATCCGTGATGCCGAGCACCGGAGCCAGCAGGTGGTCCGACAGCAGGCTCACGTCCAGCCGCGCCACCGGGTCCTGCGCCGGGACGAACTGCGGCCGGATGGCCAGGTGCCACCACCGGCCGGCCAGATAAAGGCCGAATTCGCCGCGCCGCGTCGGACGCGCCGCCGCCTCGGCCGGCGCCACGTCGAAGCGCTCGGCGACGCGCCTGAGGAAGCCGGCCGCGTCCATCCCGTTCAGGTCCGCCACGACGCGGTTGTAATCGAGGATCTGCATCTGGCGGTGGGGAAAGATCACGGCCAGGAAGTGGTTGTACCCCACGGTTCCGGTGTGGGCCGGGCTGGCGACACGGCGGCTGGCCGCCACCCGGGAGGCCGCGGCGGAGCGGTGGTGGCCGTCGGCGATGTAGAGCGCAGGCATGGCGTCGAAGGCGGAGGTGATGCGGGCCCTGGTGGCGGCATCGCGCACCACCCACAGGGTGTGGCGGATGCCGTCGTCGGCGGTGGCGTCGGCGTCGGGGGCCGCGGCGGTCACGCCCTCGAGCAGTGCATCCACCGCTTCGTCCGAGCGGTAGGCCAGCAGCACCGGGCCGGTCTGGGCGTTGAGCGCCTCGATCTGGCGCACCCGGTCGTCCTCTTTGTCCGGACGTGTCAATTCGTGGCGGCGGATGCGGTTGGCGTCGTAGGCCGGCACCGAGGCGGCGGCCACAACGCCGGTCTGCACGTGGCTGCCCATGGTGAGGCGATAGATGTAGTAGCAGGGCTGTGCATCGCGCTCGAGCACACCGGCCTCGCGCATGTGCCGCAGATTGTCGGCGCCCCTGGCGTAGACCTGCGGTGCATGCGGATCCGTGCCGGGCGGCAGGTCGATCTCGGGCTTGGAGATATGCAGGAAGCTCCAGGGCCGGCCCCGGGCGCGGTTGCGCGCCTCGTCAGTGGTCAGCACGTCGTAGGGCGGGGCGATGACTTCCGCAGCGCGGCCGGCCACGGGTCGCAGTCCGGCGAAGGGGCGAATCAGCGTCATGGTTCTTCTCGTTGTTCGGCGCGGGGGCGATGTCAATGAATACGCCAACCCCGCGGCTTAGTGGAAACGCCCACACCGCGGATCATTGACCGCGGCCGCCGTCGCCGGCCGTGTGGCGTTGTGGCAGCACCCCGCGCAGGATGGCGCAGGCGCGGCGGACCATCGTCTCCGTGGTCGGCCAACCCACGCAGGGGTCGGTCACCGAGCAGCCATACGTCAGCTTCGACAGATCGTCCGGAATGGGCTGGTTGCCGGCCACCAGATTGCTCTCCACCATGAGCCCGACGATGGACTGGTTGCCCTCGCGGATCTGATGCACACAGTCGGCCATCACCAGGGACTGGAGCTCGGGCTTCTTGTAGGAATTGGCGTGGGAGCAATCGACGACGATGTTCAGCGTCAGCCCGGCGACGGCCAGCGCCTCTTCGGCCAGGGAGATGCTCACCGTGTCATAGTTGGGCCGTCCGCCGCCGCCGCGCAGCACCAGGTGGCCGTAGGCATTGCCGCGGGTGCGGATGATGGCCGAGCGGCCCTGGCTGTTGATGCCCAGGAAGCTGTGCGGGTGGGAGGCCGAGAGTATGGCGTTGATGGCCACATCGAGCCCGCCTTCGGTGCCATTCTTGAAACCCACCGGGGTGGACAGGCCGCTGGAGATTTCGCGGTGGGTCTGGGATTCCGCGGTGCGCGCGCCGATGGCCGTCCACGCGATGAGATCGCCCAGGTACTGCGGGGCGATGGGGTCCAGGGCCTCGGTGGCGGCCGGCAGCCCGATGTGGGCCACATCGAGCAGGAAACGGCGCGCCCGCTCCATGCCTTCCTCGATGTGGAAGGAGTCATCCATGCGCGGGTCGTTGATGAAGCCCTTCCAGCCCACCGAGGTGCGCGGCTTCTCGAAATACACCCGCATCACCAGTACCAGCGTGTCCGCGACCTCGTCGGACAGCGCCTTGAGGCGACGGGCGTAGTCCAGCCCGGCCTGCGGATCGTGGATGGAGCAGGGCCCCAGCACGACGAACAGCCTGGGGTCGCGGCGATCGAGAATGTCGCGCAGAGTCTCGCGCCCGGCGAGCACCGTGTCCGCCGCTCGCTCGGTGAGGGGGACCCGGTACTTGATCTCGTCGGGCGAGGGCATGAGATCGAAGGACTCGATGTTGGCGTTCTCGATGGTGGCCGGAATCATGTTGGTATCGCAGTGCAGCAAAGTATGAATTCTAAGCCAGCCGGCGCTGTTTGCCCGCCTCCGGCTTTGGTTTTCCGGCCGGTTCGCGCAGTCGCGCCAGCAACTCGCGCACCGCACCCACGCGTGCGCGCAGGTCATCGCTGGAGCGCTTGAGCATGAGCCGGTCGGCGCCGGCCAGGCGCAGATCCCGATCCTGCTGCACCAGTTCGATGATGCGCAGCGGGTCCACCGGTGGGTCGGGAAGGAAATGGAGCTGGATGGCGGCGTCGGTGGCGTCGATCTTGACGATGCCGAGCGTACGGGCGGCCAGCCGCAGGCGGTGGGTTTCCAGCAGCACCTGGGCCTGGTCGGGCAGCGGCCCGAAGCGATCCACCAGCTCTTCCTGCATCAGCCGCAGGGCGTCTTCGGTCTCGCAGTTGGCGAGGCGCTTGTAGAGCGTCAGGCGCTCGTGCACGTCGGCGCAGTAGTCGGAGGGCAGCAGCGCGGGAAGGTGAAGGTTGATCTCGGATGTCACGCCCAGGGGCTGGGAGAGGTCCGGCTCCTTGCCGTCGCGCAGCGCGTCGACGGCGCTTTTGAGCATTTCGGTGTACAGGCTGAAGCCCACCTCCTGGATTTCGCCACTCTGGGATTCGCCCAGCACCTCGCCGGCGCCGCGGATCTCCAGGTCGTGCATGGCGAGGTAGAAGCCGGACCCCAGCTCCTCCATCATCTGGATGGCTTCCAGGCGCTTCTTCGCCGATGCGGTGGGCTGGGCTTCGTCGTGGGTGAGCAGGTAGGCGTAGGCCTGGTGGTGGGAGCGTCCCACCCGACCGCGCAACTGGTGGAGCTGGGCCAGTCCGAACTTGTCGGCGCGGCTGATGATGATGGTGTTGGCGTGCGGGTTGTCGATGCCGGTCTCGATGATGGTGGTGCACAGCAGCAGGTTGGCGCGCTGCTGGGTGAACTCGCGCATCACCCGCTCCAGTTCGCGTTCCGGCATCTGGCCGTGGCCCACGACGATGCGTGCCTCGGGTAACAGGCGGGCGAGCTTTTCCCGCATGTTGTCAATCGTTTCCACTTCATTGTGAAGGTAGTACACCTGCCCGCCGCGCTTGAACTCCCGCAGCACGGCCTCGCGCACCACGCTCTCGGCCTGGCGTGTGACGAAGGTCTTGATGGCCAGGCGGCGTTGCGGGGCGGTGGCGATGACGGAGAAGTCGCGCAGACCTTCCAGGGCCAGGCCGAGGGTGCGGGGAATGGGGGTGGCGGTCAGGGTGAGCACGTCGACTTCCGCCCGCAGCGTCTTCAGCGCCTCTTTCTGACGCACGCCGAAGCGATGTTCTTCATCAATTATTACAAGGCCAAGGCGCGCGAACTTCACGTCTTTCTGGAGGAGCCGGTGGGTGCCGATGACGATGTCGATGCGACCGTCCGCCAGTTCCTTCAGTGCCTGGGTCTGCTCCCTGGCGCTGCGGAAGCGGGACAACTCGGCCAGACGCACCGGCCAGTCGGCGAAGCGGTCGGAAAAGGTCTGGAAGTGCTGCTCCGCCAGCAGGGTGGTGGGGGTGAGCACGGCCACCTGGCGTCCGTCCGCCACCGCGACGAAGGCTGCCCGCAGCGCAACTTCGGTCTTGCCGAAGCCTACGTCGCCGCACACCAGCCGGTCCATGGGGCGGCCGGACTGCATGTCGGCCACCACCGCCGTGATGGTGGCGAGCTGGTCGCGGGTCTCCTCGAAGCCGAAGCCGTCGGCGAAAGCTTCGGCGTCGTGCTGGCGAACGCTGAAGGCATGTCCCGGACGGGCGGCCCGCCGGGCGTAGAGCGCCAGCAGTTCGACGGCGGTGTCACGGACCTGCTGCGCGGCGCGGCGCTTCGCCTTGTCCCACTGGCCGCTGCCGAGCTTGTGCAGCGCCACCGCGTCCGGCGGTCCGCCGCTGTAGCGGTTGATGAGGTGAAGCTGCGACACCGGGACGTACAGCTTGTCGGCGCCATCGTATTCGAGGTGGATGAACTCCGTCTCGCCTTCGCCCAGGTCCAGATGCACCAGCCCGAGGTAGCGGCCGATGCCGTGCTGGATGTGTACCACCGGGTCGCCCACCTTGAGCTCGGTGAGGTCCCGCAGCCAGCCTTCGACCGTCTGCTGGCGGGCTTCGGCGCGCCGCCCGCGGGGGCGCGCGGTGGCCGCATAGAGTTCGTTCTCGGTGACGATGGCCAGATCTGCCGCCGGCAGCGCGAATCCGGCGGCCAGCGGTCCCACACCGAGCATGAAGCCCGGCCCGGCTGCCAGGAAGGCCGGGAAGTCGGCGCAGGGCACGGGCTGCAGGCCGTATTCCTGCAGGTACTCCAGAATGGTCTCGCGCCGACCCGGGGATTCGGCGAGCAGCAGCAGGCGCGACGGTCCGGCGGCGAGGTAGGCGCGAAGCCGCGCCAGGGGGTCGTCGGCACGCCGTTCGACGGCCACCTCGGGCAGGGGCAGCGCCTGTGCCTCACCCTGGGCGTGGAGCCGCACCTGGGGAAAGGGCTTGAGCGCGGCGTGGAACTCCTCCTCGTCCAGGAACAGCTCCGCGGGGGGCAGCAGCGGCCGGGTGCGGTCGCCGCCGAGCATCTGGTGACGGCTGCGGGCGTCGCGCCAGAATTCCTGGATGGCGGTGGGCACGTCGTGGTGCAGCGCCACCACCGCCGTCGCGGGCAGGTAGTCGAAGATGCGTGCGGTGTGGTCGAAGAACAGCGGCAGGTAGTATTCCACCCCGGGCGGCAGCGTGCCCTGGGTGATGTCCTTGTAGATCGGGCTGCGCGACGGGTCGCCCTCGAAGGTTTCGCGGAAGCGGCGGCGGAAGCGCGTGCTCCCCTGTTCGTCGATGGGGAACTCCCGCGCCGGCAGCAGGCGGATTTCGGGCACCGGATAGACGGTGCGCTGCGTGTCCACATCGAAGGTGCGGATGGTGTCCACCTCGTCGTCGAACAGCTCGATGCGCAACGGCAGGGCGGTGCCCATGGGGAAGAGGTCGATCAGTCCGCCACGTACGCTGTACTCGCCCGGCGAGACCACCTGGGTGACGTGCTGGTAGCCGGCCACCGTGAGTTGGGTGCGCAGCGCCTCGACATCGAGTCGCGCTCCCTGGCGCAGGAAAAAGGTGTAGGCCGCCAGGTATTCCACCGGAGCCAGGCGGTAGAGCGCCGTGCTGGCCGGCAACAGGGCGATGTCGCATGCGCCGTGGCTGATGCCGTGCAGGGTCGCCAGACGCTCGGACACCAGGTCGTGGTGCGGCGAGAAGCTGTCGTAGGGCAGCGTTTCCCAGTCCGGGAGAAGCAGCACCCGCAGGCCCGGAGCGAACCAGGAAAGCTCGTCGGCGAGGCGTTGGGCGTCCAGGGGATTGGCGGTCACCACGGCCAGCATCTGTCCCCGGCCGGCCCAGCGGGCCAGCATCAGCGCGTCGGAGGAACCGGCGCCGGCGGCGACATCCAGGCGCGATCCGGGGCGCGGCAGTGCCGTAGGCAGGGGCAAGGAACTCAAGGGGCAGGACATCCGATGCGCCGCGGGCGCGGCCACGTACCGCAGGGGAAAAGGCGCATTATAGTGGATGGGTGCAGGTACCCGTGGCTCCGGCCCGGCCCTGTACCGGGATGGTCCGGTCCGGATTGCCGGGGAGGAAAAGATGATCTTCAGAGATCGCATGCACGCAGCCGGCCTGCTCGCCAAGGCACTGTCCGGCTATCGCGGGCGCAAGCCGCTGGTGCTGGCGGTGCCGCGCGGGGGGGTGCCGATGGCCAGGGCCATCGCCGAGGACTTGGAGGGGGATTTTGACGTGGTGCTGGTGCGCAAGCTGGGGGCGCCGGGCAATCCCGAGTTCGCCATCGGCGCGGTGGACGAGAGCGGCTGGACCTACGTCTCTCCGGACGCCGCCTGGGTGGGAGCCGGCGAGGAATACATCGAGCGCGCCCGGCGGCAGCAGCTTGAAGTCATCCGCCTGCGCCGGGCGCAGTATTCCCCGCTTCGTGCGGCCCGGGATCCGCGCGGGCGGGTGGTCATCGTCGTCGATGACGGGCTGGCCACGGGCGCCACCATGATCGCCGCGCTGCATTCCCTGCGTGCGCGGGAACCGGCGCGGCTGGTGTGCGCGGTGCCGGTGGCGCCGCCGGAAACGGTGGAACACGTGAGGCGGTTGTGCGACGAGATGGTCTGCCTCCATGCGCCAGAGGATTTTCGTGGCGTCGGGCAGTTCTACGCCGACTTCGGACAGGTGGAGGACGACGAGGTGGTGCGGCTGCTGCGCGAGGGTGAGGCAGCGGGCTGAGCCATCGAGGGCCATATCGGCCCATGGAGGCACGGACCTCGCCGGCAGGTGGAAACGCGGACCTTGCCGCTCAGCGTCCCCCCGGCGGTGCAGCCTCCACGCTGTTGCCGTAACGCTGGTCGTAGCCTGCGGTGGAGAAGTGGCGCGCAAACCACCCGTGGGCGATTTGTGCGGCCGCCAGGAGCGTGCCGACCTCTTCCAGCAGACCCCCGGCGTGCGCAACGACATGCAGCGCCTTGTCTCCCGGGAGCAGTTCGAAGGCCGCCCGATTCAGTTCCAGCAGCAGTTCGTCGCGCGCTCCGACGATGAACAGCGCTGGGCAGGCGATGCGGCGCAGCGCACGTCCCCCGGCAAGATCGACCCGCCCGGCGCGGCTGACGATGGCCGCTATGAGGCCGTCGAGCTGCGCGGCGGCATACAGGACCGCGGCCGCCCCGGCGCCGTCGCCGAACAGACCGATGTGCAGCGCACGCAGCCGAGGCGCATGCCGCGCCCAATGGGCCGCCGCCATCAGCCGCTCGCCCAGCGGTCGGACGTCTCGCAGCGTCTCGTAGCGGATCGGGTTTTCGCTGCGGACGAAATCGAAGATCAGCGCAGCGATGCCGTGTCCGGACAGAAACTCGGCCGCGAGATTCACGCATGGCCTGCGCCACTTGCCGTCGCCGCCGTCGGCCAGGATCACCAAGCCGCCCGCGAACGGGGGCAGCCGCAGCGTTCCCGGGAGCGAGACCGCTCCGGCGGGAATCATCACCTGCTGTTGGCCACTGGTCATGCCCATGTGCTCCGGCTCCGTTGGCGACCCGCGCCGAAGTCGCGGGGCCTCAATCCAATATAGCAGCGGGCCCTCAGCCGGGTCGGGAAGCGACGGCAGCGCCAGGCCCGTCTCACAATGCCATGCAGTGGCGGGCGCGGCGGTGATTGATCTGCGGCAAACCGCGCCGGCGAGGTGGGCGCATAGAATGACTTCCGCGGGGCGTCGCGGTGACGCGAGCCTGACATCCGCACCACCGCAGGACTGGGGAGCAGCATGGCGGAGAGACCGGTTTTCGTCGCACGGCGGATCGGCAAGTCCTACCGCGTGGGCGAAGTGGAGGTGCATGCCCTGCGGGGGGTGGACCTGGAGATCCATGAGGGCGAGTTCGTCGTCCTGCTCGGCCCTTCGGGTAGCGGCAAGTCCACCCTGCTCAACATCCTTGGCGGGCTCGACCTGCCCTCCAGCGGGGAAGCCTGGTGGCGCGACCACGATCTCGCCCGCGCCGACGAAGCGGCCTTGACGGCCTACCGGCGCGAGCACGTGGGCTTCGTGTTCCAGTTCTTCAACCTCATTCCCAGCCTCACGGTGCGGGAGAACGTGGTGCTGGTGACCGAGATCGCCACCGACCCCATGCCCGCCGAGGAGGCGCTGGCGCGGGTGGGGCTGGCCCATCGCCTGGACCATTTCCCCGGTCAGATCTCCGGCGGCGAGCAGCAGCGGGTGGCCATCGCCCGCGCCATCGTCAAGCGCCCCGACGTGCTGCTGTGCGACGAACCCACCGGCTCGCTGGACTACGAGACTGGCGTCGTGGTGCTGGAGGCAATCGAGCGCATCAACCGCGAACTGGGCACCACCACGGTGGTGATTACGCACAACGTGGCCATCGCCGGCATGGCCGACCGGGTGCTGCATCTGGCTGACGGGCGCATCCAGAGCGAGGAGCGCAACGCCCGGCGTTGCGCTCCCGGGGAACTGCGCTGGTGAGGATGCTCGACCTCAAGCTGTGGCGCGACCTGGCCCGCATGCGCGGCCAGGCGCTCACCATCGCGCTCGTGGTGGCCGGAGGTGTGGCGGCCTTCATCGCCGCCATGAGCACCCACGACTCCCTGGTACGGGCACAGCAGCGCTACTACGTCGAGGCGCGCTTTGGCCACGTGTTCGCCTCGCTGAAGCGCGCGCCGCTGGCGTTGCGCGATCGCATCCTGGCCCTGCCGGGCGTGGCCGATGCCGATGCGCGGCTGGCGGGCGCCGCGCTGCTGGACATGCCGCAGGTGCCCGAGCCCGTGCGTGCGCAGCTCATCGGCCTGGAGCGTGCGCAGCAGGCGACCATCAACCGGCTGCAGTTGCGGCGCGGACGCTGGATCGACCCGGCCAGCGGGCACGAGGTGCTGGTGAGCGAGGGCTTTGCCCGCGCCAATCGCCTCGAGCCCGGGGATCGCCTCCAGGCCCTGGTCAACGGCCGGCGCGAGACGCTGCAGGTCGTCGGCGTGGCGCTGTCGCCGGAGTTCATCTTCGCCATGCCGGCGGGGGAGGCCATGGTGGACGACCGGCGCTTCGGGGTGATCTGGATGGCACGCCGCACGCTGGAGGCGGCCCTCGACATGGAGGGCGCCTTCAACGACGTGGTGCTGACCCTGTCGCGCGATGCCGTCGAGGCCGAAGTGATCCACCGGATGGACCGCCTCCTGGCGCCGTGGGGCGGGCGTGGCGCCCATGGACGTGACGAGCAGCTCTCCCACCGCTTCCTGAGCCAGGAAATCCGTCAGCAGAGGGTGACGGCGACGGTGATGCCGGCCATCTTCCTTGGCGTGGCGGCCTTCCTGCTGAATGTGGTGCTGGGGCGGCTGGTGGCGGCGCAGCGCAGCCAGATCGCGGTGCTCAAGGCGGTGGGCTACGGCGACCTGGCGGTGGGCCTGCACTACCTCAAGCTTGCCGCGCTCATCGTGGTGGCGGGCGGGCTGCTCGGGGTGGCGCTGGGCGCCTGGATGGGGCAGGCCATGGCGGATCTGTACGCCGATTTCTTCCGCTTTCCGCAACTGGAATTCCGGGTTGCGCCGTGGCTGGTGGCCGTGGCGGCGGGGGTGGCCCTGGTCGCCGGAGTTCTTGGGGCCGGCGCCACGGTGCGCCGCATGATGCGACTGCCGCCTGCAGAAGGCATGCGCCCGGCGGCACCTCCCGCCTACCGGGCGCTTCGCGGCAGTGCGGCGGGGGTGTTGCGGCGGTTGTCGCCGCGCACCCGCATGATCGGGCGCAACGTCGTGCGCCAGCCGCTGCGCGCCGCCATGACGGTGCTGGGCGTGAGTTCGCGCTGGTGCAGCGGGGCGATGTGGAGGTGGGTTTCACCGATCCCGTGGGGCCGCGGGCACTTCACGCTCTGGCACGGCTGCCGGGCGTGGAACAGGTGGATGGCAGCCGCGCCGTGCCGGTACGGCTGCGCTCGGGCCATCGCAGCTACAGGACGGGGGTTCTTGGCCTGCCGTCCGGCGGGGAACTGCGGCGGCTGCTGGATGGCGAGTCGCGGGAGATCGCGCCGCCGCAGGAGGGGTTGCTGCTGACGGATCACATCGGCCGGGAGCTGCGCGTGCGGCCCGGCGATCGCGTGGAAATGGAGGTGCTGGAAGGCGCGCGCGCACACCGCGCGGTGCGTGTGGCGGCGCTCGTGGCCGACCCCATGGGCGCCGCGGGGTACATGGAGCTGGCGGCGCTGAATCGGCTCATGGGCGAGGGCGAGTCGTATTCCGCGGCTTCCCTGCGGCTGGCGCGGGCCGACGACGCGGCGCTGCACGCACGCCTCAAGGCTATGCCGAAAGTGGCCTCGGTGGCGGTGAAGAGGACGGCCCTGCGCAACTTCGAGGAAACCAATGCGCGCTACCTGCTGGTGTTCACCGGCATCCTCACCGCATTTGCCGTGGTGATCGCCATCGGCGTGGTGTATAACGCGGCGCGTATCGCCCTGGCGGAGCGCGCCTGGGAACTGGCCAGCCTGCGGGTGATGGGTTTCACGCGTCGCGAGGTTTCGGGCATCCTGCTGGGCGAGCTGGCGCTGGAAATGGTCGTGGCGATTCCGTTGGGCTGGCTCATCGGCTACGGCCTGGCGGTGGGCTCCACGGGGCTGGTGGATACCGACCTGTTCCGCATTCCGGCGGTGGTGTGGCCGCGCACCTATGCCTACGCCGCCCTGGCGGTGGCGGCGGCCGGGGTGGCCAGCGCCCTGATCGTGCGGCGCAAGGTGGATGGGCTGGATCTGGTGGCGGTCTTGAAGACTCGGGAGTGAGGAGGCATGGAATTGTCTCTGCGCAGGTGCATCCTCTGGTTGGCGTTGGCAATTGGGTTGATCGTGGCCATGGCATGGGCTTTCCGCCCGCCGCCGGTGCCCGTGGACGTGGCGGAGGTGCGCCGCGGCGCGTTCGAACTGTCCGTGGAAGAGGACGGCATGACCCGCGTGCGGGATCGCTACGTGGTGTCCGCGCCCCTGGCGGGTCGGCTGGCGCGGTTGCGCTTCAAGGCCGGAGACGCCGTGACCCGGGGGCAGGTGTTGGCGCGCCTGCTGCCGGTGGTGCCGCCGCTGCTGGACGAGCGCACCGAACGTGAGCTGCTGGCGCGGTTGGCGGCGGCCCACGCCGGGGTGCAACGGGTCGAGGCGGAGGTGGGGCGGGCGGCGGCGGCGGCGGAACAGGCCCTGGCCGAGGCCCGGCGCGCGGGCGATCTGGCCCATCGCGGCTACGTTTCGGCCAACGAGCGCGAACGGGCGGCGGCGTCGGCGGCGGTGGCTGCGAAGGAACTGGAGGCGGCGCGCTTCGGCCGGCAGGTGGCGGCCCACGAACTGGCCACGGTCCGCGCGGCGTTGCTGCGGGTCCGCGGCGCGGGGGGGCAGGATCCCGGCGCCGTGTGGGAGGTGCGCTCGCCGGTGGACGGACGGGTTCTGAAGCTGGTGCAGGAGAGCGAGGCGGTGGTGGCCTCGGGTGCGGCGCTGCTGGAGATCGGCAATCCGGGGGAACTGGAGGTGGTGGCCGATCTTCTCACCACGGACGCCGTGCAGGTGCAGCCGGGGGCGGTGGTGCGCATCGAGGGTTGGGGAGGGCCCCAGGTGCTCGCCGGGCGGGTGCGGCGGGTGGAGCCGGCGGCCTTCACCAAGGTGTCGGCCCTGGGGGTGGAGGAGCAGCGCGTCAACGTCGTGATCGACATCGAATCCCCGCCGCAGCAGCGCGCGGCCCTGGGCGACGGCTATCGCGTCGATGTACGGGTGGTGGTGCTGCAGGTGGATGATGCGGTTCTGGTGCCCGTGGGCGCGCTGTTTCGCGACGGTGCGGGCTGGGCGGTGTTCGTGGCCAGGGCGGGCCGTGCCGAGAAGCGCGCTGTGGAGAGCAGGTCGCGCAATGGACGCGATGCGGTGGTGGACAAGGGCCTTGAGCCGGCGGAGCGCGTGATCCTCTATCCCGGCAATGCGGTGGAGTCGGGTACCCGGGTCGAGGTGCGCACCGCGCCCGAATAGCGGGCGGGCGCCGCAGACGACGCTCAGACGGCGCGCACGCGCACGGGGATGCGGCGCGGGCCGAAGGCGCCGTTGAAGGCTTCGAAGCGCCCGGCGATTTGAGTGCCGCAGGCGGTGCAGTGGCCGTCGGGGGTGAGGCGATAGTCGAGGATCCGGTGCCAGTCGCGCACGATCACTGCGCTAGCGCATCCCGGGCAGAACGTGGTGCCGCCATCCGGGTCGTGTACGTTGCCGGTATAGACGTAGCGCAAGCCCTCGTCGCGGGCGATCTGCCGTGCCCGGGTCAATGTGGTGGCCGGCGTGGGGGCAATCCGCTCCATCTTGTAGTCGGGGTGGAAGGCGGTGAAGTGCAGCGGCACGTCGGGACCGAGTTCCCGCCCGATCCAGCGCGACATGGCGGTGATTTCCTCGTCCGAGTCGTTGTGGCCGGGGATCAGCAGCGTGGTGATCTCCACCCACACGCGGGTTTCGCGGCACAGGTAGACCAGGGTGTCCAGCACCGGCTGGAGATGTGCGCCGGTGAGGCGGAAGTAGAAGTCGTCGGTGAAGGCCTTCAGATCCACGTTGGCGGCGTCCATCTTGGCGAAGAACTCGCGGCGGGCCTGGTCGTGCATGTAGCCGGCGGTCACCGCCACGGTCTGCAGGCCCAGTTCGTGGCAGGCGTCGGCGGCATCCATGGCGTACTCGGCGAAGATTACCGGGTCGTTGTAGGTGAAGGCCACGCTGCGGCAGCCGTGGCTGGCCGCGGTACGGGCGATGGCTTCGGGCGAGGCCTGGTCCATCAGCCGGTCCATGTCCCGGGACTTGGAGATGTCCCAGTTCTGGCAGAACTTGCACGCCAGGTTGCAGCCGGCGGTGCCGAAGGAGAACACGCTGGAACCGGGCAAGAAGTGGTTGAGCGGCTTCTTCTCGATGGGGTCGATGCAGAAGCCCGAACTGCGCCCGTAGGTGGTGAGCACCATGCCATCGCCCACGCGCTGGCGCACGAAGCAGGCGCCGCGCTGGCCGTCATGCAGGCGGCAGTCCCGCGGGCAGAGGTCGCAGCGGATGCGCCCATCGTCCTCGACATGCCAGTAGCGTGCCGGGTAATTGCCCTCGGGCGGCGAGGCGGATTCACTGGAAGCGTGCGAATTCATCGTGCCGGCTCCGGTTCCCGCCACTTGACCACCTGGTAGCGGGCGATCTGCACGTCGGGCTGCCAGAAGTCTGCCGGCAGGCCGGCCTTGCGCTTGAGCATGGCCACGAACTGCTGCGGTTGCGGAAGCTGCTCCCAGACCTGCGGCAGAAAGGTGGCACGCCGGCAGCCGTGGATCAGGATGGCCCCATCGATCCCCGGGCGCAACTGGGCCAGCGCCTGGGCTTCGTCGCCGAACTCCAGGAACTCCGGCTCGTTGAGCAGGGAAACCTCGACACGGATCTGCATGAATTCCGGCGCCTTCAGGCGCGGAAAGCGCGGATCCCGGAAGGCGGCCGACACGGCGTTGTCCGTGACGTCGCGCGCCAGCGGGCGACGGGCTTCCAGGCTGCCGATGCAGCCGCGCAACTCACCGTGGCGGGTGAGGGTGACGAAGGTGGCACCGGGGCGCTCCAGCGCGGCCAGCGTGCTCGTGTGGCTGCTGCCCAGGCCGAGCCTGTCGGCAATGGCGCTGCGCGCCAGGCGGAGCAGCGCGCCGCCCAGTTCTTCGTGCTCGCCGGTTGCCGCGTCCTGCCCCTCCCACAGCGCGAAGGCGCCGTAGCCCACCACGCGTGACCTGTCGCCCGCCGTGTCGCCGGAGTTGCACAGGTCCAGTTGCCGGATGCTCATTCCGCGGCGCCGTGCCACCGCCAGCAGGCCGTTGATGGGTGTGGCGCCGCAGGCCTGCTCATGGCTGGCGACAGGCTGCCGGCGCAGGATGGTCTGCGCCGTGGCGCCGTCGATCCTGCGGGCCTCGGTGTAGCGATGGTAGTGGGACAGGTCGGAGCTGATCACCACCAGCGTCTCCTCGCCGCCCCAGAGGCGCTCCAGCACCTGCGCCACCTCGTCCTCGGTGGCCGATCCGACCACCAGCGGCACCAGGGTGAAGTCGTCGAGCAGCGCCTGGAGGAAAGGCAGGTGCACCTCCAGGGAATGTTCCTGGGTGTGGGCGGCATCGCTTTGAACAACCTGGGACAGGTCCCCCAGGCCGGCCAGCGCTGCGGTATCCACTTTCACGTCGCCCAGGGGCGTCTGGAACCGATCGTGCTGAGGGACGGCCATCCCGCGTAGCGCCACCCGGTGGGCGGGGCCCAACAGCACCACCCGCCGGATCGCGCTGCGCCGGGGGGCAACGAGGCGATAGGCGCTTGCCGCCACCGCGCCGGAATAGATGTAACCGGCGTGGGGAACGATCAGCGCCTTGGGCGGACGAGCGTCAACGTCGCTTGAGGCGGCCTGGTCGAGCAGTTCCCGCACCGTGGCCGCGAGTTCGGCGGCCGAGGCGGGATAGAACAGGCCGGCTACTGCCGGGGATCGGGTCGGGGACATGGCTGAATCTCATTGAATCCATTTGAAATATGGGGTCACGAGGGCTCCGGTTCAAGTGCGGTCGCGCAGCAGGGGATGCGGCGGAGGAACGACGGGCAGCGGCTGCTGGCGGGAGGCATGCACGTCACGCATTCGCGGCAAGCGCGGCGACCAGCGCACCAGCCACAGCCAGCAGCGGGGGAACCATGCGTCGGGCTGCCGTAACGCCGGCGACGACGAGGATGGTCGCGATCTTGAACCCCAGGTTGGCCAGCGCGGCAATCGCCAGCGCGACAATCGCCTGGTTTCCGTCCAGCCGTCCGAGGCCGAACAGGTGCAGGCTCGACAGGGTGATTGCGTCCACGTCGGTGAGCCCGGACACCAGGGCGACGGCGTACAGGCCTCCGCTGCCGGCGTAGTCGGACAGCCACGCGGCACACGTCAGCACCAACGCGTAAAGGGCTCCGAACCCGAGCGCGACGCGGATCTCGGTGGGGTTGGCCACCTCCGGCATGGGCAGAACGCCGGATTTTCCGAGACGGTGGCGGATCAGCGCCAGAGCGAGCGCGCCCGCCAGCAGCGGCAATGCCAGCATGCGCGCCACCGGCCAGATCAGGCCCGGCGCGAGCATGCCCACCATCGCGGCCAGGCGCAGCATCATGACCAGGTTGGCCACCAGCACCACCAGCGCGGCGGTGTCGGCCAGCTCGCCACGGCCTCTGGCGTGGCGCGAAAATACCAGGGTGGTGGCCGTGCTGGATACCACGCCGCCGAAGAAACCCAGCAGCGGCGCCCCCGCCCGCGCCCCGAAGATGCGCAGCGCGGCGTAGCCGGCCAGGCTCATGCCCGACACCAGCACCACCATCAGCCAGATCTGGTGCGGGTTCAGTGCCTCGTTGGGGCCGAAACCCCGGTCTGGCAGGATGGGGAGGATGACCAGGCTCAGCACCGCAAACTGCAGGACGGAAGTCAGGTCCCGCGGGGTGAGCTGGCGCGTGATGCCGTGAAGCTGGGCCTTGAAATACAGCAGGATGGTGGTGGCGATGGCGAGCATGACAGCCAGCCGGGCCTCGCCATACCACACCAGCGCGCCCAGCAGGTAGCACACCAGCACCGCGGCCATGGAGGTGGTGCCGGGGTCGCTGCGGTCCGGCTGGCGCAGGTAGGCGCCGATGATCATGGCCGCCGCGGCGAGGAAGCCCGCGACCAGCAGCCAGTGGTTGCCGTGGCGCTCATCGAGCATCGCCGTCAGAGTGCCCAGCAGCGCGACCAAAGCGAAGGTGCGCAGGCCGGCGCGGGAGGAGCGCCGCCGTTGCCGCTCCAGTCCCATCAACAGGCCGATGGCCAGGCTGGTGAGGACGCGCTGCAGCGTGCCGAAGTCGAAATCGCCGTCCAAGGGGTGGCTCCCGCGGGGCTGACACGGGAATTCTAAACCGGGGCGTCGGGGCGATTGGTTACAATCCGGCCATGACACGCTATTTCGCCCTGGTGCCCGCCGCCGGCAGCGGTAGCCGCATGGGCGAGGGCCTGCAGAAGCAGTACCGCACCCTCGCCGGACGCCCCCTCATCCGTCACGCCCTCGACGCCCTGTGCGCAGCGCCGGGGATCGCGGGCGTGTACGTGGTGCTTTCGCCCGGCGATCTCGAGTGGGCGCGCCACGACTGGAGCGCGCTGGCGCTGCGGCTGCATCCGCTGTACTGCGGCGGCAGCAGCCGTGCGGCGAGCGTGCTCAACGGCCTGCGCGCCATGGCGCGCGCGGCCGACGATGGCGATTGGGTGCTGGTGCACGACGCCGCCCGGCCCTGCCTTGCCACCTGGCACGTGGACAAGCTGATTCGCGAGGTGGGCAGTGATCCGGTGGGCGGCATCCTCGCCGTGCCGGTGGCCGATACGCTCAAGCGCGACGACGGTCACGGGCGCATCGCCGCGACCGCACCGCGCGACGGCATCTGGCAGGCGCAGACGCCCCAGATGTTTCGCTACGCGCTGTTGCGGCGGGCGCTGGAACACGCGGGCGAGGTGACCGACGAGGCGGGCGCCATCGAGCGCGCCGGACTGCGGCCGCGGCTGGTGGCCGCCGACGCCACCAACCTCAAGGTGACCTATCCGGTGGATATGGGGCTGGCGGAACTGATCCTGCGCATGAGGGAGGAAGCATGATTCGAAGGGCGGCGGACCCCGGTTTTCGCGTCGGGCAGGGATTCGACGTCCATGCGCTGGTGCCGGGCCGGCGGCTCATCATCGGTGGAGTCGAGATTCCCTTCCATCTCGGGCTGCTCGGCCACTCCGATGCCGACGTGCTGCTGCACGCGGTGACCGACGCCGTTCTGGGTGCTGCCGGGCTGGGGGACATCGGGCGCCACTTCCCGGATTCGGATGCTCGTTACTGCGGCGCCGACAGCCGGGAACTGTTGCGCCACGCGGCGCGGCTGGCGACCGAGGCCGGCTACGGGGTGATCAACGTCGATGCCACGGTGATCGCCCGCGCACCGCGGCTGGCGCCCCATTGCGCGGAGATGGCGAAGCGCATGGCTGCGGATCTGGGCATCGGGCCGCAATCGGTGAACGTCAAGGCCAAGACCACGGAACGGTTGGGGTTCACCGGCCGCGGCGAGGGCATTGCCGCCCAGGCCGCGGTGCTGCTGGGGAGGCTCGACGCGTCGCAGCCATGAACGATGCGAGCGCCCCGCCCCCGGCCGAGCAGGGAGAAATGCCGCGGGTGTTCTTCGCCCTCTGGCCCCCCGCTGCGGTGGCCGATGCGCTGGCGCGGGCGGCGAAAGCGGCGCAGCGCGCTTGCGGCGGGCGGGCCATGGGCGCGGAATCGCTTCATCTCACCCTGGCTTTCATCGGCCCGGTATTGCCGGAACGCTTGGCGGATCTGCGCAGCGCGGCCGATGGCGTCGAAGTTCCGGGCTTTTCCCTGACGTTCGACCGCCTGGGTTTCTGGAAACGCAAGGGCATCGTCTGGGCGGGCTGCTCGGAGCCTGCCCCCGAACTGGGCACCCTCGCCGACGCGCTTTCCCGCCGCCTGCGCGCGGCCGGCTTCGTTCTCGAGACGCGACCCTTCACGGCGCACATGACGCTGCTGCGCAATGCCTCATGCCGGGGCGAGGTGCCGCAAATGGACGCGGTGAGGTGGCCGATGGGCGAATTCGTCCTGGTGCGCTCCCGGCTCGGCGCGCACGGAGCGCGCTACGAGCCGCTGGCGATCTGGCGCCTGGAAAAGACGACGGCCCCGGACCAGTGATCCGGGGCCGCCGAGTCGGGCGTCCTCGTCACCGCGCCGCACACCCCCTAGGCGCGGTGCCCTCGGCAAGTCCTCCTACAGGTAGATGCAAGCCTCCAGATGGGAAGCCAGATCCTTCGGGGGGGCTTTCGTGTAGTCCTTTTCGAGGCGGTCTGTGACGAGCTGACTGGTCTGGTCGTCCATGACCGTGTTCATCAGACCCATGAAGGCTGGTGGCGCCACCAGGATGATGCGCTGCATCCTGTTGGTGGTGCGTCCGCTGTTCAGTTCGGACGCGAGTTCGTGGGCGAAATTGCGCATCTCGTTTTGCTTGGGTTCGGTTTGCGGCTGGCGGGCGCCGTGGCCGTTGCCGGAACTCTGCATGTATCCGGCGCGGTCCGTCACCAGCTCGGCATTCTTCTGGCGGCTTTCGGGGTGCTCATACTCCTTGACCAGCGCCAGGCCCTTCTTCGGGCCGTGATTCGCGTAGAGCTTGGCAAGACTCGCGTTGGCAACGAGTATCCAGGTTGTAGATGCCATGAAGTGATCTCCTTCGGGCGTTCTCTTCTTGGGGTGTGCGCCTCTAGCTTATTCCCCTTGCCCCCTTGCCAGCAACATGGAAGAACGGGACCGCAGCGCCATGCTCGTCACCGGCGTGTCCCGCAGGGGGTGGTTTCAACGCAGCGCCCGCGCTTCCGGGAGTTCGTGGAAGCGGCGTACCAGGATTCGAAAGGCCGCTTCGCCACCGATGAGTTCGCAGGGGGTCTGATTCATTTCGCCGGCTGCGGCGTTTCGCTGCTTTCTCGGGTGGGAAGGACCATGGGGATGCTTACGCGTGCCACAAGGCCCCCGCCGTCCCGCGGCAGCAGGTCGAGCCGCCCGCCATGGGTGCGGGCGATGCGCTCGACGATGGCCAGGCC